>DATMNI010000109.1:0-26118 GCA_035570275.1 Candidatus Acidiferrales bacterium
GGGACGAAAGCTTCCTTTGGGGGCGCTCACGTCGATCTGGTCCCCGGTGGGCGTGTGCCGGTAGGTCAAGCTGGTTTGCCGGAAACTCCCTTGTTGATAAGCCTCCGTCAGGCCGTCGTCTTCATACAGTGAGGTGGAGGCTTCGCCGCGCGCGTCGGGATAGATCTCAAACAGCGGGGACGAGGGCTTTTCACCTACATAGTTCATCTCCGGACCCAGCGGAAGAATAGCTCCGCCGCGAACAAAAAGCGGCACGGTTTCAAGCGGTGCTTCCACCCGGATCATGCGGCCGCCTTCGTAGCGGGCGCCGGTCCAATAGTCGAACCAGACGCCGGCCGGAAGGTAGACCAGCCGGGCGCTCAGGTTGGGTTTGAGAATCGGCGCCGCCAGCAGGTCGCCCGCGATGGTGAATTCGTCGTCGATGCCCAGCGTGTTCTCGTCTTCCTGGTAGTCCAGCAGCAACGGCCGGAACATGGGCACGCCGGTGCGGTGCGCTTCCTCCAGCGCCGTGTAGAGGAACGGCAGCAGGCGGTAGCGGAGCTTCAGGTATTTGCGGATGATGTCTTCGTAATACTTGCCATAGCGCCAGGGCTCATGGTCCGGGGACTCCATGCCGGCATGGTTGCGGCAGAACGGCGTGAGGAATCCGACCTGATACCACCGCACCAGCAGTTCGGCGTCCGTGCGGCCCACGAAGCCGCCGACGTCCGAGCCCACGAACGGCTCGCCCGAAAGGCCCAGCGTCATAAACATCGGCAGGCTCACCGACAGTGCTTCCCAGGTGCTGCGGTTGTCGCCGGCCCACATGGTGGCGTATCGCTGAATGCCCGCGTATCCCGCGCGGGTGATCACGTAAGGGCGCTGGTTGGGCAGCAGGCGCTGCAGGCCCTGGTAAGTGGCGCGATTTTCGTTGAGCGCGAATACGTTTCGGTTCTTGGCGTAGGAAGAGTAAGTACCGCCATCGTAAGTAACTACGTCAATCTGCGACTTACCGGTCTGGTCGTTGAAATCCGACGGCTCATTCATGTCGTTCCAGATGCCCGCCACGCCGTTGTCCGTGTAAGCCCGGTGCAGGCCGCCCCACCAGCGCGCGGCTGCGTCCAGCGTATAATCCACGAAGACCGCGTCACCCGGCCACACGCGGCCGATGTAAGTGCGGCCATCCTTGCGCTTGAGATAGAAATTTTGCGACTGTCCCTGGTTATAGACGTAGTAACTCTGGTCCTGCGGCGCCAGTTCGGGATGGCTGGCCGTGCCGCCCGCGCCCGCCGTGTCGCCCGCGCCCGCCGCGCCTGCGCCCGCCGCGCCTGCGCCCTGCGCCGGAACCTGATACTTGATGCCGGGGTCGACGATGGTCACCACCTTGACGCCCTGCGCCCGCAGCCGGTCCGTGAAGGCCTTGGGGTTCGGGAAGCGCTGCGGGTCCCAGGTAAACGGCCGGTAAGCGTTCATGAAGTGGATGTCCAGGTGGAGCACATCGAGCGGCAAATCGTCGGCGCGGTATTTTCGCACCACCTCTTCGGCCACCGAATCCGGATAGTAACTGTACCGGCTCTGTTGATTGCCAAGCGCCCACATGGGCGGCATGGGCATGTGCCCGGTGAGATCGGCGTAGCGCGCCAGAATCTTCTTAATGGACGGTCCCTGGAAGAAGTAGTAGTTCATTTCGCCGCCTTCGGCTGAGAAAGCCGCGTACTCCTGGGCAGAAGCGCCGAAATCGAAATGGGTCCGGTAGCTGTTGTCGAAGAAAATGCCGTAAGCCGCGCCGTGCTGCCAGCCGATGTAGAACGGAATGCTCTGGTAAACCGGATCGGTTCCTTCCTGGTAGCCGAAGGTATCGGAGTTCCACATGGTGAACTCGCCGCGGCGCTTGTCGAGCCGTGCCGCCTTTTCGCCCAAGCCGTAAAAGTGCTCCTCAAAGCCCAGTTTCTTGGCGGCGGCGACCAGGCCCGATTCCGGGTCGAACCGCATCGGCTGCTGGTCGGCATTGATTGCCTGGTGGGTTTTGACGTCGCGAAATTCGATCCGCAGCGGCGAGCGTTGGGCGACCACCTCCAACTCATCGGTGGCAATGCGCAGCGCGCCAGGCTCATCGGCGAGACTCCAGCGGGGGACGTCCCAGGTGGTCTTCTCGATGGCCCAGGAGTGATCGCGGTCGGCCAGTTTGCCCAGAAACGCCGCGCGCACCCGGATCAGATCGGGCGCCAGCACGGTAATGCGAACCTGGGACCCATCGGCACACGTCAACGTGACGGCGGCGTCCGTCTTGACGAGACTCGCCACGGGGCCTATGGACCGCAGACCGTTCAGGTCGATGCCTGCCGCGCCGCCCGCAGCCAGCAGGGCGCAAAGTGCCGGTGTCAGTAGTTTCGTCATGGCCCCCCTATCGTAGCCGGTAACTCCGGGGGGCGTCCAGGGTCTGCCAAACCTTTGTGAGGCAGGTTGCTAACCTGCGGCGGATTGGTAATCCGCCTGCGCGATGCGGCAGCGAGCCAGCCCACGTTGCCAGACTTGCCCGCAACGTGCGAAAGAGGCGGATTGCCTGTCTCGGTCGCCGATCCGCCGCGCGATGTGAGGTTGCCCTTGTTATGAGAGGCGTAAACTGATGAACGTGGATGTCGAAAAGACGATCCAGTTCTTGCTGGACAATCGCGTTCCTTGGCGTCGCACTCCTTGCAGCCGGCTTGAGCTTCGCCCTCAATTGGCTGCAGCGTCCCGGTGCGGTCGGCATCGGCATATGTTCGGAATCTGGTCGTCACCCTGCATCTGCCCAGAGTTCTTGGACTCTACGGCATTCCAGGGGCGCCGGGCAATCCCGACGAGTGGTCCAGCCTGTTCATTGCCCTCGGTCTGTGGGGAGGATCGTGGGCGCTGGCCCGTGTTGCGGCACCGCGCCCGCTGGCGTCACCGCGGAGCGCACCCTGATATGCGACCCGGATTTGACTCGGCAGCCCCAGCCGTCTAGCATTGTCCAATGATCGGCGCGGAATGCCTGCTCAGATCCCTCATCGCCAACGGGGTCGATACCTGCTTCATGAACCCCGGCACATCCGAGATGCAGTTTGTCGCCGCGCTGGACCGCGTCCCACAGATGCGCGGCATCCTGTGCCTGTTCGAAGGCGTTTGCTCGGGCGCCGCCGATGGATACGCGCGCATGCTGCGGCGTCCCGCCTCCACGCTGCTGCATCTGGGGCCGGGGCTGGGTAACGGGCTGGCGAATTTCCACAATGCGCGCAAAGCACGGTCGCCCGTAGTCAGCATTGTAGGCCAACACACCACTCAGCACTTGCGCCTCGACGCGCCGCTGAGTGCCGATATCGAGGCTTTTGCGCGCACGGTTTCGGACTATGTCCGCAGCCTGGAGCGTGCCGCGGATATGGGCCGGGAGACCTCGGCCGCCGTGGCCGCGGCCTGCGCACCCCCTGGGCAGGTGGCGACGCTGATCGTGCCGGCCGACTTTTCCTGGAGCGAAGCCGGCGATCCCGCGGCCCCACTGTCTGGCCCCGGAGCGTCCTGCCCCGGAGTGTTTCCCGCCGCGGTGGCCGGCCCGAATGCCGGGTGCGTCCGCGCGGTGGCTTCGCTTCTAAAGTCGGGCGAGCCCGCCGGCTTACTCCTGGGCGGCAGCACGCTGTTGGCGCCGGGGCTGGAGTTGGCCGGGCAATTGGCCTCCAAAACCGGGGCGCGGGTGTTTGCCAGCCGTTACGGCGCGCGCCTGGCCCGCGGCGGCGGCCGGTTCGCACCCCTCCGCCTTCCCTATTTTCCCGAAGCCGTGGACTCCGCGCTGGCCGGCCTGCGGCATCTGATTCTGGTGGAAACCAGCTCCCCGGTTTCCTTCTTCGGATACCCGGGCCGCCCCGGCAGTCTGGTGCCGGAGGGCTGTGCGGTCCATGTGCTGGCGCCGGTTGAGGCCGACGGTGTCGCCGCGTTGCGCGCGCTCGTGGAGGAGTGCGGCGCGGCGGGCCTGACCGCCGCACCAGTACTGCCCGCACGTAGGCCGGCGGGCGTTCCGGAATTGCCAGCCGGCGGCGATTTGACGCCGGAAGCCATCGGCCTCACGCTCGCCCGTCTGCTGCCCGAGGGAGCCATACTATCCGAGGAAATGGTGTCGTCGGGCGAAGCCGTCTTGCGTCAGCTTGGCGGCGCCGCCGCGTTCGACCTGTTGCCGGTCACCGGCGGCTCCATCGGCCAGGGGCTGCCGGTTGCCGTAGGTGCGGCCGTGGCCTGCCCCGGCCGGAAGGTGATCGCGCTTGAGGCCGATGGCAGCAGCATGTACACGCCGCAATCGCTCTGGACCATGGCGCGGGAGAACCTGGACGTGGTGGTGGTAATCCTGGCCAATCGCCGATACCGCATCCTGGATATCGAGATGCAACGGACCAGCATGCAAGGAACCAGCACGCCAAAGACCGGCGCCGGCGCCATGGGCCCTCGGGCCAACGATATGCTGGATATCGGCCGCCCGGACCTGGACTGGGTGAAACTGTCGGAGGGCATGGGCGTAGAAGCGGTGCGGGCAACCACTGCCGGCGAGTTCATCGCTCATTTCGCCGCCGCCATAAAGCCAGGCGGCCCGCGCTTGATCGAGGCAGTCCTGGCGAAGTAGCTCTGTCCTACTATGTGGGGCAGGTTGTTAACCTGGTTCTTAACCTGGTGTGTCGAGTAGCGGGACCTACCAGCCCCAACCCGTACGTGGAGTGCAGATACCGAAGCCGGGAGGATGCGACACGTGTCAATGCGCACCCGATTTCCGCAGAAACCGTAGGCGCCGCTCAAATTCGAAGTTACCTTTTGCGTTCGAGGAGTCCTCTCCCCTTTGCTATCCAACCTCCGGTTGGACGATCTCGACCAGAAATGAGCATCAAAGAAGCGCAGACCTACCTCTCGCTGATCGTGTTCCTTCCCATGGGCGTCGGCATGTTCCTGGTCTTCTCGCCGCCCGCGGCGCAGAGTTCGCTCCGGCTGCTCCCGCTTGCCGGCAGCCAGTTGCTGCTCGAAAGCTTCCTGGGAAGCGGCCAGGCTCCGCTGCTTGCCGCCATCGAACTGGCGTGCGCCACGCTGGGGTTGACCCTACCGGTTTTGTGGATGCTGGCCAACCGGCTGCAGCGTGATGAAATCATTTATGGCAACTGATACCCGGCCGGCGCTCTCCGTGCCAGCCGCGTCAGGCGAGACCTTGAACAGGACCGTCATCGCGCAACAGTTCGACCGCCTTCTGGCCGCCAACGGGGCGGCGCTCAGCCGCCTGGCCGCCAGCTACACCGATACGGCGGGCGACCGTGACGACCTGACATAGGAAATTGCCCTGGCCATCTGGCAGGCCCTGCCGCGCTTTCGCGGAGAGTGTTCGGAGCGGACGTTCCTCTTCCGCATCGCCCACAATCGGAGCATCGCCCACCTGGTGCGCAACCGCGGCCGGCGGGTGGAGCGCGCCGGCGAAATGGAAGTCCAGGATCCGGCGCCCAATCCCGAAACGGACCTGGCAGCCAGCCAGAGGGCCGCGCAGCTTGGCGCCGCCATCCGCCGCCTTCCCGTGGTCTACCGGCAAGTGATTACTTTGACGCTGGAGGGCCTGGGTTACGGAGAGATTGGCGAGGTGCTGGGAATCTCGGAGAGCAACGTGGGCGCGCGCTTGACGCGGGCCCGGCAAATGCTGAGAGAAGCATTGGAGAAGGGACGATGAGCGTCGATCTGGAACTGGAAGCGTGGCGGCAGGAATGGCAATCGGCGGCGGCCGAACCACCCGCGGCGGCCGCTCTACGAGGGTTCGACCTGCGAAGAAAAGTGGAACGCCAATCCCGCTGGATGCGCCTGGCGCTGGCCATGGACTGCCTGGTCACGGTGGTGATCGGCGGTGGCGTCATCGTCTGGGCGGCGCGTTCCGCCGAGGCCGATACCGTTTCACTGGTATTGGCCACATGGGTCTTCCTGGCCGCGGCGTGGGCCTTCGTGCTGGCTGGGAGTTCCGGCAACTGGTCTCCGGCCTCGCAGGATACCGCCCAGTTTCTGGACCTCTCCATCCGCCGCGCACGCGCCGCCATCGCCGCCACGGTTTTTCAGACGGTGCTGTTCTGGACCGAGATGGTGTTTTGCCTGGGCTGGATCTACCGGCACAATGCGGTGCGCCAGCCCGTGCTGATGTGGTTGCTGCCGTCGTCCATTTCCATGGGCTGCGTCTGGCTGGCGTCGCTGGCCTTCAGCGCATTCATCGTCTGGTTCCGGCGCAGGAAACGCAGCGAACTGGAGTGCCTGATGGAAGTGCGGAATCAGGCGGACGATAGCGGCGGCCGGCAAGAGTTGCGAGTTAGTTAGCCATGCAACTGGCTTAGCCATGGATCGCCCGACGGTTCCTAAACGCTGGGCGACAAGGCAGGAGCTATCCCAGACTATCGAGTTTGGGCCCGACTTCCGCCTGGCCGACCATTCAGGTCGAGGACGACGAAATCACGCCCCTGGCGGAGGAAACACACCGAGCTGGATCATCAAACCGAGTGTGTCCATGATAATGCGTGTGTCCTTTATGCGGCATCCCTCTAGCCTGTCGATCACTACGCCCCAGACCCGGACTGGCCGCCCCGTCGCGGGCACTCCCAGGAACTGCTGTTGATGGGTGCCGGTCCACTCGAAGCGGCTCGCCACCTTTTCGCCTTCTGCTATCTGCTCTTTAATTGAGAAGTCGAGATCAGGAAACGCGGTTCGCATCTGGCGCAGGATGTCTTTCAAACCTTCCAACCCGGGGCCTTGGCCGGGCAGCGGAACCTGCTCGACGACATCCTCGCATACGAACTGTGCAGCCGAGTCCATCCGACCGTGATTGATCACTTCTTCGACGAAACGCTGTACAACCGTTAGATTGTCTTGCACCAATTGATGTCTCCTCTTTTTCTAAAACTGAGCCCAGATTATACCCGGCTGCTCGTCGTCCGCACACGGAATCGTACATCTGCGGGCATCGTAGCCGGGACCCTGGGCGCGTCTGAACTCCGTGGTTCGAACGATTATATCGGATCACCCAGGCACAGCTCTTCACGAGCGAATCTTCACTCGAAGTGCTAGGTCGCTTATGCTCGCCGGTTGTGGTCGGGTCACGCGCCATCCGCAAGTTGACGTGGCCGAGTTGGTGGTGGTCTGCTCAGTTACTAATCCCTGACGCCGTAATGTTTACCGAGCGCGGGTTCATTTGACCGCGGCGCGGCCGGCAGGTAGAAGTGATCGCTGGCGCGGGCTGCAAGACCGAAGCGGTTGCCGGCCGGCTAAACCGCGCCGCTCAATCGAATTCCCACGTCCGAAATCGGTGCTGGTGTTCCGCCATGTCTACGCGCTTGCCGCGAAAGCGTACGCCTTCCATCTCCAGCCGCATACGCTGCTCCAGGGCTGCTTCGTACCGCAGTTTGATCGCACCGCCCGCGCCGACCACGCGCTGCCAGGGCAGGCCGCTGCCTTCGCGATGCAGCAACTGAGCCACGTGGCGGTGATACAGCGGGTAGCCGGCGGCGGCCGCCACCTGCCCGTAGGTCGCCACCTTGCCGCGCGGAATTTGCCGGATGGCTTTGCGGAACGCGGCGTCGCGCGAGGCGCTCTTGGGAGCCCGCGCCAACTTGCGCGCGGCTTCCTGTGGAGTGAGCCGCTTCGCTGCCCCCTTCATTGCCCCCTTCATAGCCCCCTTGATCGCTCCCTTCATAACAGGGCCGCGTAGCGCGGGCAACTCACCACGTGGTCGTTCACCATGCCGGTGGCCTGCATGAAGGCGTAACAGATGGTCGAGCCCACAAACGTGAAACCACGGTGCTGCAAGTCTTTGCTCATGGCGTCGGAATCGGCGGTGCGCGGCGGCACGTCCTCCTGCCGGCGCCGGTGATTCTGCAGCGGCTTGCCTTCCACGAACCGCCAGATGTAGGCGTCGAAGCTGCCGAATTCCTTCTGCACGGCCAGGAACGCCCGGGCGTTCTTCACGGCCGCCGCCACCTTCAACCGGTTGCGTACGATCCCGGGATTTTCCAGCAGCGCCGCCAGCCTGGCCTCGTCATAGCGGGCCACTTTGCGCGGATCGAAGCGGTCGAAAGCCTTTCGATAGTGGGCGCGTTTGTTCAGAATGGTGGACCAGCTCAGACCGGCCTGCGCGCCCTCCAGAATCAGGAATTCGAACAGCGCCCGCTCATCATGCACGGGCACTCCCCACTCTTCGTCGTGATAGGCGAGCATCGCGCCCTCGCCGGCCCACCAGCAGCGCTGCGTCAGCACGTCGTTCATGATTCGCCTAAGGGCACTTGGCCGCGTTCAAGAGTTCGTTCTGCATGGTCAGCGCCCAGCAGCCGGGCTCCTTCAGATTCTCCAGCGTCAGGCCGTTCCAAAGCAACTTGGCCGGCGTCCATTCGGGGGCCACGGTGACGCGCATTTCGGTGATGGTCCGGCTGACAATCTGCACCTCGCGGTCGTCGGGAAGGTACTGCGCCTCCACCCGTGCAGAAACCGCCGGGTCGCGGCGCGGAATGGTGATGCGCGTTTCGATGCGGATGCGCTCCTTGCCCCGCTGCACCGTGGCCACGGCCAACTTATCCTCGGTGACCTTCTCCATCAGGTCCAGATATTGGCGGGCGTTCGTGATCTCGCGGCCGTCCAGCGCCACGATGCGGTCGCCGGTCTTGAGCTGGCCGCTATACTTCGGCGGCAGCGACGAAACCAGCACCCCGGGGCCGGCTTCGTTCAACTTGAAGGCGAAGCCGCCCAGATCCAGCCCGGCGCCGTTGCTGCCGGCCATCCGCGTCGAAGGCAGCACATCGTTGCGCTCCGCCGGGTCGAACTTCGTCAACTGGATCCAGTAGCAGCGCGCGAACGTGGGGGAATTGGTTTCGCAATCGATGGCGAGCGGAAACGGCTCACGCCGGTGCTGGCCCAGCCACTGGAAAACGGCACTGTGGCTGCCGCTGGCCGCCGCGGACCGCCACTCCAGATTGAGCCCCGCCGACTTGAGCTTCTGCGCCACCTCTTCGCCGGGCGCATCGCTCACCCACAAGACCGGCACATTGGTAAAATTCGCCGCGAAGATGCGGCCGGTATCGACCGCCGGTTTGGGCGACCCACCCAGCGCGGCGCCGGCGGCCCACAGATCCGGGATGCGGGAGATTGCGTACCAGACCGAGGCGGCGGCTTCGCCCCGGCCTACCAGATAGACGCGCGCCCCATCGACATCGCCACTCTTGACCGCGGCCTCCACGGCCTTCGCCAGGTTCAGCACGCGCACATCGATATTGGAATCGGCCGGCGCAGGCCAGGTCACTACCTGCCAGCCCAGTTCGCCTGTCCACTTCCGCCATTCCGGGGCGTCCTCCGCATCCAGCAGCGCCACGGCAGGGGCTTTTTGGGGCGACGGTTGTGCGGCGGCCGCGGCGCAAAGAAGCAACGTAAGCACGGTCACCGCCCAGACGACTTTGAACGGAGCCGTGACCGTCAGGGAGCGGCCGCGCTGACGTCTAATGCCGCAGGCGGGTACGGATTCGCCTAACCAGTTTTTCGATTTCATCCGTTTTCTTGAGCGTGGCCATGGAAAGAATGTAGCGGTCGTCCTTTTCCAGATCGGCCTTCAACTGTTCGGCCAGGTCCGCCAGTTCGGCTGCGTCCTTCAGATTCTGTTGGTGCTCCGCTTTCAGGATTTCTTCCTTCTGCGATTTGCCGTCGGGCATGCGCACCTCTGGTTCGTCCTGTTGACTGCCGCGGCCGCCTCCGCCCCGTTGCGAGAGCGCGACCGAGGAAAGAGCCGTAAACAGGACAACCACGGCGCCGCGTCGAAACCAGAGTTTCATGGGAAAACCTGCATTCTATGATACCCCGCCTGAATACGATATCCTTGTGATGCCTTGCAGCCATGCCTTCGGCGATTGGCCCATTCGCCACGTGGACATAAGGATGGCCTGCACAATCTTCTCTACTCAGACGATTTCGCGGCTGGGTTGTCACGTTCGCTGGCCGCGCATAGTAGCCCAGCGACCCTGCTTCCGTCTGCTCCCGTTCGCTGGTGTACGGCACTCGCAAACGCCCGCTCCGGGAAACACCGCTGCGACACTTGACTACGATTTACAACTCTTTTACATCCCCGCAATCAGCCGGTGACAGGCCGCCGGTACCATCGGATTGAAGGCGGTAATTTGGGCTCAATCACTCTACCTCGGGTAAGATCGGCTGGTGATTTGCGGAATGAAGATTCTGGTTTGCCGGGACCGGGCTCCAGCTTCAAGCCGGCGGCGCTGAGCGTCTGCGAGCGCCTGGCTTCGGTTGCTCTTCTACTGGCGGTCGGTCCCTTCGTTGCCGGCGCCGGGCTGGTGCTGTCCCTGCTCTCGGGGCGCTCGCCGCTGATTGCGCACCGGCGAGTCGGCTGGCAGGGGGCGACGCTTTGGATGCTTAAGCTCCGCACGATGTGGGAAGGCCGCGCCACTGGCGGGCCGCGCTCCGGCTGGTTTGCATCAAGCTGGATTGAGTACGTGGACGACCCCAGCGGCCCCGAACGGAAACATCCCGCCGACCGCCGCGTGACCAGCCACTTCGCCCGCTTCTGCCGCCGCCATTCCATCGACGAATTGCCGCAGCTTTGGCACGTGCTTCGCGGGCAGATGTCCCTGGTGGGCCCGCGCCCCGTGACCCAAAGCGAGCTGGACCGTTACTACGGCGCCGTCGCCTGGGAGATCCTGCAAGTAAAGCCTGGCCTGGCCGGTCTCTGGCAGGTCTCCGGTCGGAACCGCCTGACCTACGCCGAGCGCCGCGATCTGGACTTGCAACTGGTAAGGGGCCATTCCGCGAAACTCTATCTGCAAATCCTGCTGCGCACCGTGCCCGAGATCTGGCGCGGCTCCGGTTCCTGGTAAGCCAGCCCCTCAGCGGCAGGCGGATTGCCAATCCGCCGCTTGAAGTTCGGCTGCGCGCCAACTCCCGGCGGGCGGATTAACAATCCGCCGCAGGTTAACAACCTGCCCCACATAACACGTCCCAGGCGTAGGCCCACGGGATGCGTTCCTGTTCCAGCCGAACGTTCATGCCCCATCGGTGCTGCTTCAATCCGTCATAGACCGCCTGTTCGGCCGCCGTCAGTAACGGCAGTTCCGCGGTGGCATACTGCTGACTCTCCGAAACCCAGAGATCGCGATGGCGCAGCAGCGTGGCTTCATCCATCAGCGCCGATTCCAGGTGCGGCAATTGCAAACGGGCGCGGCTCAGAATCGCGAGGCCGTGGGTGTCCAGATCGCCCCAGTAGGTGCAGTTCGGCGCCCGCATGACCCACGGCAAGCGGCCCAGCGCGCCCACACCGTATCCCAGGGCCATGAACACGACTGAGCCGGGGTGGTCGCCGAAGGCCAGACCGGTCTGCAGGTTCTCGACGATGAAGACCCGCGATGCCGGCAGATCGAGCGCGGCCAGGTCATCCAGGCGGGCCGTGATGTCGCCCAGTCCGCCGGCTCGCTGCCGCAGCGTCTCGTCCAGAACGCACAGCCGCACGATGTGGGGGAGCGGCCGCAAGCCGCACCGTTCGTAGAAGCCCAGGTCGCCGCCGGCGTCTTCCTGCAGCGCCGCCACCAGGTCCGTGATCAGCGGCGTGCGCCCTTCCAGCCATTTGCTGTCGATGCCGCCGATGGGCAATTGGCGCGGATAGAGATTGGAACGGGGATTGGTTTCAAGCCACGCCAGCAGGTCTTCCAAGCGCTGGATTTCGGCGGCATCCCAATCGGCCAGTATGTCGAAATAGCGGGCCAGGCGCGTGCTCAGCAGGGGCCACCGGGCCGCCAAATGCCGGTAGCGTATACTGGCCCGCTGCCAGCGCTGACCTTCGCCCAGCCACGCCGCGGCAGACTCGGCGTTGTGCAGCAGCAGGCGCTCCGGCAGGCGCTGCGTGCCCAGCGTGCGCCAGTGGCACTCGCGCCAGACAATCTCCCCAGCGCCCGCCGGCGTACCGGACAACGTTTGCCAGGCTGCAATCCATGCGCCCAGAGCCTCTGGCTGGCGTTGCGCCTCGCGCTCATCCGGCGCGCCCAACCCAAAATGCATGGGCCACTCGTCCTCGCCCGCCAGCCAGTGGCGACGCCGGTTCCGGTATCGCCTGGCGATGATCTCGCGCACCGAGTCAGGTAGCAACAATATTGGTTTCGCCATGCGTGTGCTCCGGCAGCGCGTGCTCCGGCAGCGCGTGCTCCGGCAACTTCAGGCGCTGCCGGTCCGCATCGTATTCGATCATCAGGATGCTGGAGTGGCGGCGCTCGCCGATGTGAACGAAGCAGGCGCCGCCGATGAACGGTTCCAGCGTCATCACCGATTTCAGCGGCGTGGCCACGATCATCTGGAAACCGAAATTGGCGAAGATATTCATGGCCAGCGCGGTGAATTCGTTGTCGGCCTTGTCGAAAGCCTCGTCCAGCACCACGGGCGCGTAGACCGGCACGCAATTGTCGGCGCTGCCAAGCTGATAGCGCAGGGCCGCGGCCAGACATGTGGTGGCCAGCTTTTGCCGCTGGCCGCCGGATTTGCCGGCGCCACTGCGGTAGACCTCCACTTCGCGGCCTTCCAGATCCACTTCGCGTCCGATGAACTCCACGTGCAGCCTAACGTCCAGCACCGTTTCGCGCCAGTGCCGCGCCACCGCCTCCTGGCTGGCCAGCCGTTCCACCAGGCCGCGCAGAATCAGGAAACGGCTCTCGGCCTGCTCCCGGTCGTCGGTCCACGCATGGCTCAGGGCCTGACGAATCTCCTGGCGGAATTCCTGCACCTCCGGAAGTTGCCGGTCACTGGCGGCGATGTGTAAATAAGTGCCGGGGTTGAACTGCGCCTGGCGAAGGCTCTGGTTTACCACCTCCATGCGGTCCAGAATGGTCTTGCGCGCCTGGTTCATGTAGGTGGAAAGGGCCGCCAGGTTCTGGTGGCTCTGGTTGCGCAGCAGGTCGAAGAAACGCTGCTCATGAGCCGGCAGGCCGTCGGACTCCAGGCGCTTCAATTTGGCCAGGAAGTCCGTGGCGGAGTTGAGCGTAGCGTCCATGTCGCCCGCTTCCATGGGCCACCGGCGCTGGAACTCGGCGAAGCGCTCTTCGATGCCGCGAACCAACTGGTTGTGCCGCACGGCCATCGCCTCCAGTTCTTCGCTCAGCCCACGCTCCACCCGCTGGGCCAGGCGGTCGATGTTGTCCAGAGTCAGCTTCTGGCTGAGGGCGTTGAAGCGGTCCCGCAACGCCTCGGTCTGTATTGGCGTGAGCGCGATCCCCACCAGATCCTGGCGCAGGATGCGTAGTTTCTCCTCCTTTTCGCGCGTGTCCTTTTCCAGTGCCTGGATCTGCGCCCGCACCGCGACCATATCGTCCTCGGCTTTCTCGACCCGGCCGGCCTGGCTAGCCATGCGCGCCGCCAGGTCCTGCAATGCCGGGCTGCCTTCGCGCGCTTCGTGGAGCGCCCGCTCGATGGCGCCGATCCGCTCCAGCAGCCCCACCACGTCGATTTCCTGCCATTGGACATTGGCCAGATCGCGGCAGGTCAGCGCACGCTCAGCCTGTTTGGCCTCGGCGGCGGTGAGGCCCCGGATCTCACGGTCCAACCCGGCGATCTCATCGGCCAGCCGCTGGGCCTGCTGTTCGAACAGCGCCAGCTTCTCGCGGTTGTCGAAACCGAGCACCCACTGGCTGCGATCGTCGATGCGGAAACGGTCGTTCTTTTCGTGGCGGGTCTTGCCGTGGCGGACCTGGCCTTCGCGGGTGAGCGCGCGCTCCGTGTTGCGGAACGCCTGCATCCCATCCACGCAGGCATAGTCAAAGCGCTGCTTGAGGTCGGCCTCCAGCCACGGGGCAAACGCGCCCGCCTTGATTTGCAGCTTGTGGTAAATGGAGTTGGCGGCGATGGGCCGAACGGCGGATTCCTCGACGCGCCCCACGCGGAAGTAGACCAGCCGCCCGCCCAGGTTGGCTTCGTTGACGTGGCCGGAAACCGCAGAGTAATATCGCTCCTCCACCAGCAGCGAGAGCGCAAAACCGTGCAGCACGCGCTCAATGGCGCCGCGCCAGACGGCCTCCTGCGGGTCCACCTCGATCAGTTCGCCTACGAACGGAAGAACGGCGTCGGCGAGGCCCAGCTTGCGGGTGATCATGGTCCGCAAGGCCAGCATGTGGGCCGGGATGCTGGATGGCTGGCGGCGCAGAGCTTTGACTTCTTCGGAGGCAGCCAGAAATTCTTTTTCCGTTTCCGCCTTCCGATTGACCAGCGCGAATTGTTGCTGCTGCCGGTGGATGCGCTGCTCCTGCCAGTGCTCCACTTCCTGCGCGGCCTGCGCGGTCAACTCCGCGAAGCGCTGCGGCGTGTCCGGCAGCGCCCAGCCCAGTTTTTTGCAGGCCGATTCCACCTGCGCCCGCTTCCGCAAACGCTCGTCGCGATGGCGCTCGAAACCGGCCTTCTCGGTCTCCAGATGTTCGATGCGGTCGCCGCCCAGTTCGCGATGTTGCTGCTTCAGGTCTTCCAAAGCCGACCGCTCGTTTTCGAGCTTCGCCTTGCGGCGCTGCGCCTCCGCCTGCGCGCCCGCCACATCCACGTGCAACGCCGCGATGCGTTCCTGCAATAACGCCAGGCGGCAGATTTCCTTGTAGCCATCCACCCCGGCTTTCACATCCTTGAACTGGTTCTGCCGAACGATCAGGTCCTGAAGTTGGCCGTAGCCCTCGCGAGCCGGCGCCAGGGTCCGCACCTGCTCGCGCGCGGTGACCACGGCCTGGTGCGCGGCATTCAATTCGGCGAACTCGCTGACCAGCCGCTCGGCCGCATCGAAGGTCTCCGGCCGGTCCAGCATGAAGTCGCGCAGGAAGGTATTGAGGTCGCCCAGATTCTTGGCGGATTGCGTTTTGTGCAGCAGCCGCAGGGCCTGCTCGCTCTCGATGCTCAGCAACCGGCAGAAGCGCTCGCCATAGGGGCGGAAGTCTTCGCGCGCGAAGGCCTCCGGGTGGGCCTGTTTGAGCTTGCGAACGTCCAGATCGAAATCCTTGATTTCGCGCAGGTCGAAAGGCCGTTCGAAGATCAGGTAGTGGCGTTTGATGTCGGTGCTGCCGTTGGCGTTGCCGCGCAGCCAGAACAACTGAACCAGCACCACGGACCGCGATCGTTCCGCCGCTTGCTGCGAGTTGACATACGTCAGGGCCAGCGCGGACCAGGTGGTGCCGGTGCGCAGGTAGCGGGTGGCAATCTCGCCCGATTCGTCGTCCTTCTGTTCGGCCCAGGCGCCGCGCACGTAGCTGACCAGGTTGCGGTCGCGGCCGGTGCGGGAGGCCTCGCGCGCAGCGGCGTTGAAATCCACCCAGCGCGGCGGCACCAGCAGCGCGGAGAAGGCATCCAGCAGCGTGGTCTTCCCGGCGCCCGATGGGCCCACGAAAAGAAAGCCGCGCTCGGCGATCGGAATATCGTGCAGGCCCGAAAAGGTTCCCCAGTTGAAGACCTGGAGCCGGCGCATGCGGAACTGGTCGGTGTCGGGCCCCGGCTCAACTCCAAACAGGGAACCGGAGAGTTGCGCCGGCGGCATCGGCTTCATGCGCCGGCCTCATCGTCCGGATCGAGTGCGGGCGCCGGCGCCACCGCTTCGCCCGCCGCCATGCGCTGATAGGTTTTGGTGAGCGACTGGATCTCTTCGGCGGAAAACAGCAGTTTCAGCGTGGGCGAAATCTCGAAACGGTCTTCGCTGGAGCGAATCTTTTGCAGGATGTTGTTCTTTTTGATTTTTTCGATGGACGCTTGAATGCGCTTGGTGAACCCGGCCCGGTCGGTGTTGACGCTGCGCTCGTAGACGCTCATGTGCTCGAGGATCTCATCCACCGCGATGACGGCGCGTTCTCCTTTCGCATCGGCCAGCGTCAACTGCTGCCGGAGGTGCAGCAGCAGAATGGAATCGAGGAAGGTGAGTTGGGAGCGGCGCAGCAGCACCGGGGTTTCCAGATCGCCGGCGTCGAACTGGCGGGTGAATGCGACTTGCAGGTCCGTGTCCATCACCAGGTCGAGAAAGAGTTCCGAAAGGCGGCGGCGAATCGGTGTCTCATCGCGCACCAGCACGGGCCAGAGTTTGGAGTGGCGCCTGCCATCGAGCGACGGGCCGGCCAGCAGTTGCACCAAGGCGCGGCGGGTTTCCAACGGCAGTTCACCGGTGTCGCCCGCGAAGAGATTGCCGGGCGAGGCTTCGGCGTCATCCGAAATGGCGGCTGGCGGGCTCTCAGGCAAGCTCATGAATTCGCTCCTTGGTTGCCGGACGGCCAATGCGGCAGCAGTGGATCCCGCAAGCGGCGGGACCCGCGATGGTTTGGCCGGTTTTGGTCATGGAGCAATGATAACAGCGGATGCCGGAAGAAGCCGCTGCACTCGGCCGATTGGTCGGCGAACTCCGGCCGCGGCATACCGCTCCCTAACGGTCGCGGCTCTGATCGGAGGCACGGAGGCGGACTGAATTCTTAAGCAAGCTCATGGATTCGCTCCCGCACAAAGTAGATGGCCGGAATGCGCGCGCGACGGCGCTGCTCGTCGTGGCCCTCCCATTCGACGGTCTCGTCGCGGTCGCCGCGCACTCCATGGCGCGCACCCAATGCTACATAACCGACCACGCTGCCGAGGCCCTGGGTGGCCGGGAACTGGCCCATGACTTCGCCGATGGATGTCTGCGAGCGCTGGCCCAGCACGGCCCGGATGTTGGCCTTGAGCACGCGGAAGTCGATTTCGGATTGGGCCACCAGTTCGCCCACATCGTCCAGGCCGATGGGGGCGGCCTCGCCATCCACCATGCCGCCGCCCGGGGCCTGCGTGGCCGGATCGTAGAGCACCCACTGTGACAGCGACCGCAGGCGGCTGGTGGTCAGTTGCAGTGTATATTCCAGCGTGTCCGTGGCGCGCACTTCGTCCTTGAGGGCCAGCGCGGCCCGCTGTGCATCCTTTAATAGCTGGTTGACGCGGCGCTGTTCCAGATACTCGCGGCTTTGTACGAAGTGTTTGAGGCTGCGCGCGAAGTGCTGCAGCACCTCGTGCACCATGCCGCCTTCGGCGAGCAGCATTCGGGTGAGGCGCAGCAGGAAGCGCCGGTCGCGGGGCTCGAGTTGTCCGGCAAAATCGCGCGCTAGCACTTCGTCGGTGGCCTGCTCCAGCGCGGTGCTTTGCTCGGGATCGGTGAGCAGCCGCCAGAAGGCATTGAAGGTGCGCCCGGCATCGCTCTCGGCGATCACGTCGACGCCGGCGAACAAAGCCTCCAGCACTTCGCCGCGGCTGGCGTCGTTGTCCATGAGACGCTCGCGGAGATCGCGATTGAGCTGCTCAAAGCGGTCGCGCACGCGGCGAAAATCGCCGGCCAGGTCGTCGGACAGGGCGATGATTTCGTGCACGCGTTCGAGCGCGCGGGCCTCGGGCAGCGATTGCAACCGGCCCTGGCGAATGGCCTCGATTTGCTCGTCGATGCGGCGGCGTTCGGCCAGCAGCGTGGCGATGCGGGTTTCGGGGTTGGCGTCGGTCTCTTCAGCCAGGCGGACGAGTTGTTGGATCACGACGGCCAGGCGGCTTTCGGTGGCCATGGTGCGCGGTTCCACCAGACCGGCGGCGAAGCGGATGGCGCTGGCGGCCGCGGCGGAAAGCTCGTACTCCTCCTCAGTAGCGCCCGGCGGAAAGCGGCGTTCCAGGTAGCCGGCGGCCAGCCAGTCGGCTACGTAGGCCTGGGCCGAGCGCGGCAGGACTTCGCCTTGCGCCTGGAGGTCTTCGAGATCGCGATGCAGGCGCTCATAGAAGGTCCCAGCGGGCAGGCTGTGCTCGCCATCGAACAGGTGCGCTTGCAGCAGGCCGATGACGACGGGCCCGTTATCGGAGGCCAGCAGGCGCCAGAGAGGTTGGTTCCGCAGGCGGCGGTAAGTGGCGATGGTTTTGTCGGCTTTGGTCATTCCCGGAAGCGTGTGAATCAGAATGATAACAGGGATGGGACGGGTGCCTCGGGGTCGGGGGCCGGGGGTCGGGGGCCGGGGGCCGGGGCTTGGGGGCCGAGGGCCGGGCGACGGGGGTCCGGGGCCAGGGGCTTGGGCCGGGAATCCATTCCACCGTCCGGCCGCCTCCGAAAATAATCGATGCCTGGCCAGCGCAACCGTACAGGGATAAGTCCGTGACGTGGCGTGCCAAGAAGCCGAGCGTTTCGGAGCTTGGTCATCGCCCGCAGCGGGAGATAGGTCGCTGACTCAGAGCGTTTCATTCCGGCAGGCACGCCCAGCGTTTATTGCAGCGAGCGCTGCCGGGAGGCGGCGCGGAAATGGCCGCGTGGGAAGGCACAGCAACGATCGTTCGATAGCGGCAACGTACTCATTTCAACCCCGCCCGTTTCAGGGTTTATTGAAGTGCTTACTAATCTTTAGCAGTTCATCCGGAATTCTGCCTGGTGGCAGAACGAAATCAACACAGCCCGAGGCCCGAGCGCTGAGAGGCATGCCGTCTACTTCCGCGGACGTATCCTGAGCAAAGGTTGTTCCTCCTTTTGCCTTGATGCGCTTGCATCCCTCAGTACCGTCGCCATCATAGCCAGAGAGGATAATGCCGATCGCGCGCATCCCCATAGCTTCCGCTAAAGAAGTCAGGAACAAATCCACCTGCACGTTCCGCCTGACGCGCGGGGACACGACTTTGAAGGCATAGCTCTCAATTAGAAGATCTGCGTTCGGAGGACACACGTAGACGTGATTCGCCCGGACCGGCATCGCCGTGGAAGCCACGATTACCGTCATTTTCGTGTGATCCGAGAGAATTTGAGCTAACTGACTATTGGCAGTGGGCAACATATGAGAAACAATGACAAACGCCATACCTGTATTAGACGGCAAGGCGTCCAAGAGCGCCTTATACGCGCTAAGACCTCCAGCCGAGCCGCCGATGCCGACAATGAAGTTAGGATGCACCGTTCCCATGACCTACTCCGGACCTTCAGCCTTCCTTTGCCTCGGATTTGGTTTCGCGGAAACATTCTTACCGGCATTCTTTGCCTGATTGGGGTCGGCGGCGGCATCCATTGGCACTAAGTCAATTCCATTGTCGCTCAAAATCAATTTGTGGACGTCGCTGGAGTGGCCCATGCCACGAGACTTCACAATGTAAAGCCCACGAATGCGTCTTTTGCCCGCGTCTTCCTCTAATTCTCTAACGACGATCCAAGTGTCAATTAGAGACGAGACGCCGACTTCACCGCTTGTGTAATTCTGCGCGGTTGAAGAAACGAGACTCGTAAAAAACCCGGTTATGCCATTGGATTTCAGAAGATCGATCATGCGGGTAACCATCGATTGGATTTCACGCTGGTTCCCCTCTCCGATGAGACTTGTCAAGGGGTCTATGACAACAGATTCCGGTTTGAATTCCGCAATCACCTTGTATAAGTCGAGTAAATGCATCTCCAAACCAAAAAAGGAGGGTCTCGTGGACACAATCCTTAAAAGCCCTTTTTTAATCAGCGGTTCCAAATGAAAACCGATAGAACTCATATTATGAATGAGCTGCCCTGAAGATTCTTCATAAGACAAGAAAAGACATCGTTCCCCGCGTTTAGATCTTTCTATCGCGAACGCGGCCGCGAGGCTGGTTTTCCCGGTGCCCGCGGTGCCTGAGATGAGCACCGTGCTGCCCTTGGTATAACCTCCGCCCCTGAACATTTCATCTAACGATGGAATTCCCGTCGAAACTCTGGCGTCCGTGCCGGGTTGATTGAGCCCTGCCGAAGTGATGGGAATTACCGAAAGTCCATCCTTATCGATTACAAAGGGATATTCGTTTGTACCATGATTGGAACCGCGATACTTAATTATACGAATTCTGCGGATGGAAATCTGTTCCTTAACCCGGTTATCCAGAAAAACTATGCAATCGGAAATGTACTCCTCCAGGCCATGACGAGTATAAGAGCCTTGTCCCGGCTCTCCGGTAATGATTGCGGTAACTTGTTTTTCCTTGAGCCATCGGAAAAGTCTTTTAATCTCTAAGCGAAGAATGCCGGCATCGGTGAGGCCCGCAAAGAGAGATTCAATGGAATCCAAGACAACGCGCCTGGCGCCGATGGAATCAATGGCATGTTCCAGGCGAATGAGTAGTCCCTCAAGATTAAAGTCGCTCTCTTGAATATCTCTGCGCTCCAGGAGAACGTACTCCAGGACAATCTTTTTTTGTGAAACGAGCCCCCTTAAATCCATGTTGAGCGAAGCCACGTCATTATAAAGTTCATCTTCTGTCTCTTCAAAGGACATGAAGATGCCCGGCTCGTTGTAATCGATCGCCCCATTGATTAGAAAATCAATCCCCCAAAGGGTTTTTCCGGAGCCGGCACTTCCAGAGATCAAGGTGGTTCTATTTTTCGGCAGCCCGCCTTCGGTAATTTGGTCAAAGCCCTTGATCCCGGTGGGGCACTTGTGTGTTTGATTACGATTAGGCGCCTGGGCTCTCTTGAAGGTCTTAGGCATACCACAATCCTTGCCCGTATAGTAGCACTCGCTCCGGCCGGGATTAGGGTTTCGCCCGCGGGTGGCAGCGACGCCCGGCGGGAACGGAGACCGCGCGGTAGAGACTCGCGTGGCCGACGGAGGGCTGGGATTCCAGCCGATGAGCAGGGCGCACATTTTCGAGCGGTTCCTCCGCGGCCGGCGCGCCGTACTGGACCAATCGGCGCCCTGGTGAAGGTGGAAGACTACCCGCTCTCGCTCGGCAAGTGTTCCCGCTTGCAGCACCTCGGTGGAAACCTGTTATCTCCACCCAGTGGTTCGTCAGGCTCGCTCCGAACGTCGGCGGGCGGATTGCCAATCCGCCGCAGTTTGCCAAGCTGCCCCACATAGCGCCACGGGCGACTTTCATCCTTTCCCCTGTGCGCCCGGCGCACTCACGGGGCGGTTCCCCCAATTCGGTGCACGGCACCGGGCTGGGGCTGAACCCGACTAAGGAACCAGAGAATTGCAGAGGCCCACGGGCGGCACCATCCGCGTGATAACGAGCCGAGGAAGGGCACGGAGTTTGTGGTGCGCATTCCGGCCGGACGTCTGCCGGAAACTGCGGCAACGGGAAGGGACGCGGCCACGTGGCATGCGTGTTGGCGTGAACCCGTGGGGCAGGTTGACCACCATTAACAATTAACGGCCGGTGTGAAGGTTGTTGTGGATGGCGTAGAGTGCCAGTTCCAGGCGGTCGGAAACGCCGAGCTTGTCGAAGATATTGTGCAGGTGGTTCTTTACCGTCTGCTCGCTGATGAACATCTTCTCGGCCATCTCTTTGTTCTTGAAGCCCTGCGCCACCAAGGCGACAATTTCCCGCTCGCGCTGGCTGAGCGGGGAGCGCTCCCGCTCGCGAGGCGCCGCCGCCGAAATCGGCGATGGGGCGGGGGACTCATCGTTGGCCACAAACTGGCGAATCACCGCAGCCGTGGTGTGGGAGTCCAGCCAGATCTCGCCGGCGTGAACCTTGCGGATGCTCTTGATCAGCAATTCCGTGGCAGTTTGCTTCAGCACAATACCGGAGGTGCCCAGCTTCATGGCCTGGACAAATTCATTCTTGTCGTCGGACGCCGTCAGAACAATCACGCGAGTCTTGTTCTTGGCAATCTGCAGCCGCTGCAATGTGGCCAAGCCGTCGAGCCCCGGCATCTTCAGATCGAGAAGAAGGATATCGGGTTCGTGCTGCTGGAGAACATCCAGCACCTGGCGGCCATCCTGGGCTTGCGCAACCACTTCGAAATCTTCTTCGAGCGCCAGCAGCTTGCACAGGCCATCCCGGAAGATCGGATGATCGTCGGCCACAACGATACGGATCTTTGACTTCACGGGCATGCCCGAGGACGGCCCATTGATTGCGGTACTGTTATCTGACATACACGACCCGCTTGAATCAATTGTAGAGTTCTAATAGTACCAAGTCAAATGCCACCGTGCTTGGGAGATTTGCGGATTCCGGCCGTCCGGCCGGCAAACCCGGCCCGGCGGGGGCGGCGACCGCATTGATTTCACCGGAAGGACCCGTGCTTTGATAAGGTTAATAGACTATGGGCGAAGAATTGGCCGAGGTTGATTTTCAGCGTTTCTGGCGACGGCTCCAGCAACTCGGGCTCAATGCTTATGAATCGCGTTCGTATCTGGTTCTGTTGGGCCACCCGAAGTTCAAAGCCCTGGAACTGGCTGCGCGCGCCCACGTGCCGCGGCAGAAAATCTACGAAGTGCTGGACAGCCTGGTGGAAAAAGGCTTCGCCCAAGTGGTTCAGGAAAAGACCAAGCTGTTCTCCGCCGTGGAGCCGAGTCTCGCTATACCGGGCTACCTGTCGCGCAAACGCCAGGTGCTGGAGCAGGAACTCACCGATAACGGGCGCGCCGGCGGCGCCCTGATAGACGACCTGAAATTGCTGTATTCGGAAGGCCAGGGCGGTCGCGGCACCCTGGATTTTCTTCGCATTGTGACCGAACCGGCGCAGACGGCGGCCGAGTACCGGCGCATGCTGGCGGAGGTCAAGCAGGAATACCTGGAGTTCTCGCGTCCCCCTTACGCGGTGGACCCGCTGGACGAAAAACTGGTCAAGCAGGCCGGCTCGGGCGGGGTAACCTGCCGCCTCCTGCTCGAGGCTTCGTCACTCGACGATGAACACCGCCAACGGCTGGCCGAATACGTTGCCTCCGGAGTGCGCGTGCGCATCGCCGATTCTCTTCCCATGAAGCTGGCCGTTTTCGACGGGCAGCATGGGATGCTGGCGCTGTTGGACCCGGTGATCACGCGGCCCACCTGGACTGCCGTGGTCTTTCACCACGAGGGTATGGGTGAGGCTATGAAGGGCCTGTTCGAGGAGCGGTGGCGGCGGGGCACAGACCTGTGACACGCTGCCAGAAGGGGGCCCGCCGCCAATTCCCACCTCCGACCGACGAATGCCCAAACCGTAGGCCGAATGGCCGTTGGTTGCCGGCGAATGACGGCGCGCCAACGGTCTGGACGACGCTGGGAGTTGCTGCATTCGGGACAGGTCAAAGTGGGATCTGTCACCGAGTCCGCGCCAGCATGACAGACCACGAATCGGGTAGGAGGGGCCTCGCGGCCCCGTCCTCCCACACCACCGTACGTACTTGGGTGTATACGGCGGTTTCTTCTAATGTCGTAACGAATCGTATTTGACAGCCAGAGAGACGAGTCCCTGGGTTTCGAACCATTCGACGCTCATGGCTTGCTGGACGGAGCGGGTGCGCGAGAGTCGCCACCAACTGCCGGCCGACGAGGCCACCCGGGGTGCGGGAGAAGGTTTAGCGCCGAGCCTCTGTAGAAGACGAGCCACGGCCTTGCCTCTCTTGCACTGTTTCAGGCGATAGCAGCGCAGTTTACGCCGAATCCACGCGTCCAGGCCCTGGAGTTCGAATCGACACGCCGCATAGCGGTAGAAGCGAATCCATCCGACCAGAAACAGGTTGAGTTCGACGATCACTTGCGCCAGACTCACCCCTCGGTTGCGACGGGTAATCTGGCGGACCTTCTCCTTCGCGCGTTTTATGCTCTTGGGAGAGATCCCGAGTTTGCCGTTCCGCAGCAGCCGATGGCCGAGGAATTTGCGTTCCCCGACCGCAGCGACGGCGCTCTTTTCCCGATTCACTCGCAGCTTGAGCTTTCCCTCCAGAAACCGGGTCACCGATTCCATCACCCGCTGCCCCGCCGCCAACGAGCGCACGTAGATGTTGCAGTCGTCAGCGTAGCGGCAGAGGCGATGTCCCCGGCGATCGAGGATCTGGTCGAGATCGTCAGTGCTGCGGATAGCCTGCATGCGAATGCGCGTGACGGGTGCACGCCCGGCCTCGATCTGCAGATAATCGGCGATGCGCAACACGACCATCAGAAACAGGGCGCGAATCCGCTCGGGCTCGATAGGAGTGAAATGGGTGTTTTCGAGGTATTCAAGGCAGGGACGCAACTCCATTCCGTGGCTGCGGGCGATCAGTCCAATGACGTCAGAGGTGTTGCCGCCCAGTCCGGAATCGAGCCGTAGGATTTCCTTTTCGGAC
Organism: Candidatus Acidiferrales bacterium; assembly: GCA_035570275.1. Lineage (GTDB taxonomy): Bacteria > Acidobacteriota > Terriglobia > Bryobacterales > Bryobacteraceae > DATMNI01. Next base: position 24,000 of record DATMNI010000109.1, read on the forward strand.
CCCGGGAAACCGTGAAGCGCAATCTGATGGGAACCGATGATGATGGCGACGGATGAACTCACCGGCCAACAGGTCCTGCTTTTTGTCCCAATTCCAGTCGTCAAGGGATGGCGGCTTGACGGGTGACGGTTCGCCGAAGAGGCGGTTGTTGTCCGCGGGCGAAAAGCGCGCCGCCTCGGCGAGGTATGCCTCCCACAACTCGGGCCATGGTTTGTCGCCGAGGGCATTCACCGAAGCCAACTCCGTAGCGCCGGACACGCGCCGGCGAAAACCGTCGTTGGTAAGATGCATGGCGCAATCGTGGAGCACCGAGGCCACGACGAGGGCGCCCGCATCCTGGGGCGTGAGAATTGGGAGCGATTCCTCCGTAATTAATTGCTCCGCGGTTGCCAGCACACTGCTGATGTGTATGGGTCCGTGATCGGTATACTCCGGAAAGAAGACGAGGGAGTTTCTGGAGATCCACGCATCGAAATCGACGACGGTCTTCTTGACCGCGGCGCTCACGTCCGGCGCGCCGGACAGAATCCGATCGAATGATGGCGGGATTTCGATCATTCCGAATACTATATGACGACCGCCGCGGGTGGTGATTTTAGCCGGGCGTCGCCGAAGCGGCGATCATAGCCGGCGCCAACATCCCAAACCAGTAACCGGCCAGGGAACCTCAAGAAAGCCGCAACGCCGCCTGTCGCACTTAGCTGGCAACAGCGCCAACACAGGCACGCTCGCTGCCGCATCGCGCGGGCGGATTAACAATCCGCCGCAGGTTAACAACCTGCCCCACAAGTGTTACTTTAAACTCGATGCAGCCGCGCCTGCGGTCCCGGAAGCTAATTCAAGATATCGAAATCGGCGAACTGGCCGAACTGGCCCACCGGTTTCACGAAACCCTGACCGCGCGGAAGGCTGCCATCGCACCGGGCGGCTTCGACTGGTATCCATATGATAGCTTCGGCATTATTTCGATGCTCGGCGACGTGTTCACGGGACGCCAACGCTGGCTCGGGACGCTCATCGGCGACGAACCTGTCGTGGATGTAGGATGCGGCGATGGCGCCGTATCGTTCTTTCTGGAATGGCTGGGAGCGCGTGTCTACGCGGTGGACCATCCACCCACGAATTACAACCGGATGCAGGGCGCTAAGGCGTTGAAATCGGCACTGGGATCTTCGGTTCGGATCGCAGCCGCCGATCTGGACGCGCGCTTCGATTTGCCGGTGCGAAAGGCCGGGCTGGCCCTTTTTCTGGGTGTTCTGTACCACCTGAAGAATCCCTTTGGTGTGCTGGAGTGCATTGCCGGACGCGCCCGCTACTGCCTTCTGACCACCGCGATCACGCAATACGCAACCGACCAGCGCACTCGGCTTGGCGACCTGCCGGTAGCCTTTCTAGCCGGCCGGGGCGGTCTGCGCGGCGACGAGACCAACTACTGGATCTTTACCGAGCCGGGTTTGCGAAACCTGGTTGACCGCGCCGGCTGGGACGTCTGCGATTGGAAGGTTGTGGACGATGCGGCATCCACTCTCTGGGGTACGCAGCGCGACCAGCGGGCCATCTGCCTGCTGCGCAGCCGCGTTCGTCCGACCGCGGAACGCTCGCAGTTACTGGCTGGCTGGCACAAGATGGAAAACGACGCGTGGCGGTGGACGGAGCGCCGCTTCTCGATTTCGCTGGCGGCGCCGGCACGGGTTGCCTTGCGGTGTACAGTTCCGGCCGCCATCACATGGCCCGTGATGCTCTCCGCGGCCGGCGTGACGAAGACGTTGCCGATGGCCGGCGACTACGATTTCGCAGTAACCGCGGACCGGGGCGTTTTGGAGTTTGAACTGAATCGCGCCCTGGAACCCGACTCGCTGGATGGCCGGGAGCGCGGCATCGTCGTGCGTGGAGTGGAGTTATTCGGATTGGACTCGCCGACCAAAGGACCCTAGCGCGAAAAGGCCGGCGATCGGGGGGCGGGGGCTTGATGCCGGTGGCCGGTGGCCGGTGCAAAGACACGTGTGGGTTGAGAGTTGGCAGAAGAGTCGTTGCGGCGGCCGGGGCTTCGCGGACTTTCGCCGTGCGTATCCGGCCGCCAATGGTTTGAGTTGAAGCTTCGAAGACGTAGGCGGCTGGA
>DATMNI010000110.1:0-30427 GCA_035570275.1 Candidatus Acidiferrales bacterium
GCGTTCATTGTCGCCCCATCTGGTAACAGAGGATGAGCACTGAATCGGCAAAGATATGGTCGCCATTCAGCGGCCCTAGATCATCGAAGGTGCTCTCCAATCCATTGGGCGGCCGACACGCACGGCGATAAGTCCGAGGGGGAAACTCCTAAGCCCGGCCGCCCGCAACGATTTCTTCCCAACTCTCAACCCACACGTGTCTCTTCGCTCCGACACGAATGACGCCCCCTAACACCGAAGACGCCTTCTCCGCGTTTGGCTCCGCGTCGGGGTACCCCCGAGGAGCTTCGCATACCAAGTTCGTCCGCCTCGCGTCCCACAATTGGCGCTTCGTTCCGCTCCAGCCTTCACCCGGCTCACCACCACCGGGTTCGTTCCCGCTTTGGGTTGACCAAAATGTAGAAACTCCAGCGGCGGATTAGCCATCCGCCTGTCGCACCAGCTGGTAAGGCCAACGCGGCTCGCTGCCGCATCGCGCAGGCGGATTAACAATCCGCCGCAGATTAACAATCTGCCCCACAATGAACGTTTGAGCACCCGGGGCTTGTCGCACGGTAAGCGCACCGCGAATTTATTTGATAGAATCGACCCCAGTCTCGGTCTGCCAGGGAGCAGGCCAAAAAAGGGGAACACCATGAAATTGTTTTCATCGCTTCTGCTCGCGCTGGCGTTGTCCGCACCCGCAACCATGTTTGGGCAAGCCGTGTATGGCAGCATTTCCGGCAACGTCCTGGACGCTACCGGCGCCGTTGTTCCGCAAGCCAAAGTCACCATTACCGACTCCGGCAAAGGCATCGTATACAACACCAATTCCAACGAATCGGGAAACTATAGCCAGGGGCACCTGATCATCGGTATCTATGAGGTACGCGTCGAGGCGCCGGGCTTCTCGGCCTACGTGCAGAAGAATGTGCACGTCGAAGTCGACTCCGTCACTTCGATCAACGCGCACCTTGCTTTAGGCACTGTCGGCGAAACCGTGAATGTCACCGCCGAAGCGCCGCTGCTGAAGTCCGAGAAGGCCGACGTCTCCGATACCATGACTCAGAAGGCGGTCCAGGAACTGCCGGTTTTCGGGCGCGACCTCAGCCGCCTCTACTTCCTGATTCCGGGCGTGCAGGCCACGGGCACCAGCGCCCCCAGCGAGCAGCCGCAAGATGTGTACCGCCCGAGCATTGGCGGGCAGTATTGGGGCGGCATTTCGTTCCAGTTGGATGGCACCGATAACCGCGAGAGCGTGCTGGGCGAGCCGGTCATCACCCCGAACCTGGATTCCGTTTCCGAACTCAAGATCACCACCACGGCGTACGACGCCGAGTTCGGGCAGGCCAGCCAGGCGGTGATCTCCTCGCACACCAAGTCCGGCAGTAACGATACGCATGGGAGTCTGTTTGAGTACCGCCGCGATCAGAACGGCGCCGCGCGCGACCCGTTCGCACAGGCGCAGCCGATTCCCGGCAGCAACGGACGGTTCATCCCGCCCACGCTCTGGAACCAGTTCGGCGGGTCGATGGGCGGACGGATCCAAAAAGATAAGACCTTCTATTTCGGAGATTATCAGGGCAGCCGTCAGCACAACGGGGCATCGCTGCTGACGCGCGTGCCGACGGCGGCCGAGCGGACCGGCGATCTGAGCGATCTCAACACCGCCATCTACAACCCATGCGCCAGCAACGATTGCAGCACGCTCGCCATTCCGGCGAGCCGCCAACAGTTTACCGGGAATGTGATTCCCACTTCCATGCTCTCGCCGCAGGCTCTGAATCTGTTGAAATCCATTCCGCTGCCGAATATTGCGAGCGCCGTTGGGGCGGTGCCGAATTACAATGCTTCCGGGCAAGGGATCGTGAACAGCGATGCCTTCGACGTGCGAATGGACCGCTACCAGACCGACAAGTTGCACCTGTTTGGCCGCTACAGTTTCATGCAGTATGCCCAGCAGGCGCCGGGCGCATTCGGCGCCGCCGCGGGTGGTCCGAATTTCGGACCGCCCGGGTTCGCCGGCACCTCGTCGCTTCGTGACCAAAGCCTGGCTTCCGGCTTCGATTACACCATCCGGCCCAACTGGCTCACCGATTTCCGCTTCGGGTTTTTCCGCTACCGCGTGTTCGTCAATCCCAACGGCCTCGGCACGTCGCCGGCCAAGGACGCCGGTATTCCGGGGCTGAATAACGACGCCACCTACACGTCCGGCATGCCGAATTTCGTGCTGAATGGCACCGGCGGCTTCGGTTTCGGCTACTCGCTCGGCACGAACGGGTGCAACTGCCCGTTGAACGAACAGGAGAACGAATTTCAGTGGGTCAGCAACACTACCCACACGTTCGGCAATCACTCGCTGAAGTTCGGCGTGGACTTTCGCTTCCAGCAGAACCTGCGCGTCCCCAGCGATTCACACCGCTCCGGCCAGCTCACCTTCGACCCCACAACTACGCAAGGTCCGACCGGCGGCGGGCTGGGCCTGGCATCTTACCTGTTGGGCCAGGTGCAGACCTTCACCCGCTACGTGAGCAATTCCACGGAAGCCGCCGAACGCCAGAAGCGGTTGTTTTCCTATGTTCAGGACACCTGGAAAGTCACCCCCAAACTGACCGTCAACTTGGGCCTGCGCTGGGAAATCTACTTCCCGCAGTATGTGAATGGCAAGGATAATGGCGGATTCCAGAATCTCTCCACCGGAGAGGTTATGATCACCGGCGAGAATGGCGTTGGCTTGAATGGCAACGTGAAGACCTCGTTGACTCACTTCGCGCCGCGCGTCGGCATCGCCTATCAGTTGGACCCGAAGACCGTCATCCGCACCGGCTACGGCCGCACTTACGACGTGGGCGTGTTCGGCGTTTCGTTCGGCCACAACGTGACGCAAAACCTGCCGGTGCTGGCCAACCAGTCGCTGAACCCGGCGCAGCCGTGGCTTTCCGTGTTCACGCTGGCTCAGGGGCCGACGCCGCTGGATGCATCCACGGTGCTGGCATCGCAGCCCAAGGGTCCGAACGGTAATCCGATTCTGCCCAACGGCGTGGCGCCCAACGTGTTGCCTCTGAGTTCCAACAACACCATGCGGCTGCCGGTGGTGGACGCCTGGAATTTCACCATCGAGCACCAGTTCACACCCAGCACCGTGCTGTCGATAGGCTATGTCGGCAACCACGGCTACCATGTGACGCCGGGCGGCACCAACTACAACATCAACGAGCCCAGCATCGTCGGGTTTGGAACGTTGAGCACGAACCAGCGCCGGCTGTTCTTCCAGAAGTTCGGTTGGACGCAAAGCATCAAATACTTCAGCGACGATGGCAGCGTAAAATTCAATTCGCTGCAGGTCCGCGGCGAGAAGCGATTCGCCGGAGGCCTGCAGTTCACGGGCAACTTTACCTGGGCCAGCGCGTTCGATTTCGCCAACGATTACTTCCTGTGGAGCCACAACATCGACTACGGGCGTGAGAGCGGCGTCCGCCGGTTTGTCTCCAACTTCAGCGGCGTCTACGAACTGCCGTTTGGCAAGAACAAGAAGTTCCTGAAGTCGGCATCGCGCGCGGCGGATTTATTGGTGGGCGGCTGGCAGCTCAGCGGCCTGGGGACCTGGGAATCAGGCTACCCGTTCACGCCGGGTTACGTGAACTGCGGCAGCGACGAAGACACCGGGCCGTGCCGCGCCAATCTGACGGGCAGTGCCAGCGTTGCAAATCCCAGCGCCGCGGGCTGGTACCTGACAGCGCCGGCCGGCACCAGCAGTGCAGGGTGTCTCAATACCGCGACGGCTACGCCGCTGCTTAACGCCAACGGATGCTCGCGCGGTCCCTGGAGCCGCCCGGCCGCCGGGAGCTTTGGGAACGTGGCGCGCAATTCGTTTTTCGGGCCGCATTTCTTCAACACCGACACTTCGCTCAGCAAACGATTCCAGTTTTCGGAGCGCGTCAGCGGACAGTTCCGGGCTGAGATGTACAACACGTTTAACCACGCCAACCTGGGCCAACCCAACGCCACGGTAGATTCTCCAACGGCCGGGCAGATCTTCGCGCTCCAGGGCCTGGCACAGATGAGGAAGTGGCAGTTCGGCCTCCGGCTGCAGTTTTAGCCGGACGCCGGCTGTCAGCCTGGGTGTAAACGAAGGCGTCAACTAATTCTCCTGGCCGCCACACTGCTGCCGGTGTGCGGCCAGGAGCCTCGCCGCATCAGGTGTGGCGCGCCAGATAAAGCAACAGCGAAAAGATGACCACCGGGATCATCGCCATCATCGTGTAGAAGAAAATCGTTCTCCACAACGAAGTGCGGCGCCGGCGCCAGTCCTTCAACTCCGGCCGCTCGGCAACGCCCACCTGATCCAGATGCTCCAGGTCCCAGGCAAACTCCTTGGCCGTGGCGTAGCGGCACTTGGGGTCGCGCTCCAGGGCCCGGTAGATGACTTCCTGCAATGCGGGTGAGACCTCCGGGGCTACTTCCCGCGGCGGCACCGGGTTGTTCAGCAGCCGGTCATTCATGATGGCGAATGGGTTGGGGCCGGAAAACGGAGTCTTGGCGGTCAGCATTTCGTACAGCATCACGCCCAGCGCGTAGATGTCGCTGCGGCCATCGCCGCGCTTACCCTTTACCTGCTCGGGCGAGATGTATTCGGGCGTTCCCATGACCTGCGACAGTTTGGCGAAGGTCAAACGCCGGCTGCCCGCCTGGGAGGCAATGCCGAAATCGATGAGCTTGATGTTGTCGTTCTCATCGACCATGATGTTCTCGGGCTTCAAGTCCCGGTGAACCACGCCGTGAGTGTGGATGTAGTGCAGGGCGTCGCAAATCCGGGCGGTGATGCGAACGGCGCGCTCGGCGGGGAGCTTTCCCTTTGCGGCCAGGATCTGGCGGAGCAGGCGGCCGTTCACCCACTCCATCACCATGTATATCTGGCTGCGGTCCTCATCCGCCAAGACCTTCATGACGCCCGCATGATCCAGTTTCTGGCCGATGGATTCCTCGCGCTTGAAGCGGTCGAACAGCACCGGGTCGGCTTCCATCTCGGGATGGGGCACCTTGACCGCCACCTCGCGCCCGCTGCGCAGATCGACTCCGCGATAGATGGAAGCCATGCCGCTGCGTGCCACCAGACTGTCGATGCGGTAGTGGTCGAGTTGGTCGCCGGGATGTACTGCGGTCATTAGGTATGGCAGGCCGGGCTACGCCAGCTTGTAGGGCCTTCCCCGATACATGCCCACGCGTTCCACGCTTCGAACGCGGATCAACTGTACGCTGATATTATCGCTGCCGTCCTTCCGGTTTGCAACGTCCACCAGTTGGTGAACGGCTTCCTGCAGGTTGTTGTGAGCGAACACGACATCCGCCATCTCACCGGCGGTGACGGCGCCGTGCAGGCCATCGGAGCACAACAGGAGCACATCGCCCGTCAGCACCTGATGGTCGCGGGTATCGACATTGACAAACATTGCATTGCCCAGCGAGCGGCTCAGCAGGTGGCGCGTTTCGGATTCGGAGGCCTCGCGCGATGTCATGAGGCCCATGCGCACCTGTTCGTTGGTAACGGTGTGATCCCGCGTCAACGCTTCGGCGTGGCGATGGCGGATGAGATAGCAGCGCGAATCGCCGACATGGCACACCACTACGCGGTCATACCGGAAGGCGCACGTAACCAGGGTGGTGGCCATGGACGACCCACCCGGACCGGTAGCCATTCCAGTTTCGAAGACCTTGGTGTTGGCGGCTTTCACCAGGCGGGGAAGCAGATTGAAGTACGATTCGCCATCGGGTGCACGGCTAAATCCGGCGATCAGCGATTCGACGGCGGTGCGGGAAGCCACCTCGCCCCGGTCCTGGCCGCCGACTCCGTCCGCCAAAGCAAAAAGCCAGCCCCGCGTTGGCAGCGGGGCCGGCGAGGAGGGAGCGACGTATCCGAGGTAATCCTCATTGTGGCCGCGGGTCCGGCCGGGGTCGGAGGCCTGAGCGAACTCGAGATCGAGCATAAAGAAGCTATCGGCTATCAGCTTTCAGCTATCAGCCAAACCAGCACCCCCGGCGCGTGCGCCAAGGTTCAAGCTGATCGCTGATAGCTGACTGCTGAAAGCTTACTTACGCGAGGCTGGAACTGGAGCGGCTCGCCACCAACGTAGTGCGGCCGGCGCTCTTGCTGGACCGGACGAAGTAGATGCCTCCGTAGATTCCCCAGACCGCCGCAATGCCGAGTGCCAGCAGCGGTTCCTTCGACGTGCCGTACCCCATGAACGGCCCCACCAGGTAGAAGATCATGCAAGCCAGATTAGCCCCCAGCCCGAACAGCGGTATCAGCAGGTGGCGGACCATGCTGAACTTCGCATGCTTGTGATAAGCCACCATGCAGATAATGCAACTGAGCGCGTAGAGCAGAAAGGTGCCGAAATTCGAAGCCAGCGTCATGGTCAGCAGCGAGTTGGGCAGCGCCGCCATGCCATCGTGCGTGGTGTAGCCGAAGCTGGACCAGAAGCCCTGGGGCAGAGCCTTGATATCCACGTCCTTGGGCGCGCCTGCATCGCCGAAAGTGAGGCATACGGCGAGGCAACCGACTACGGCGGAGATCACCGCCAGCGTCCAGATGGCGCGGTGCGGGGTGAGGCTCTTGGAGTGCAGCATGCCGAAATGCTCCGGAACCTCGTTATCCTTGCCCATGGCGTATGTCACGCGCGCTCCGGTATTCATGCAGGAGAGCGTGGTGCCGATGATGGCCAGGAATACGGTGAAGGCCTCAAACAACATGAAGATCCTGCCGCCGCCGGGACCGAAGATGGAGTTGCCCACTACGATCATCATGTCGCCGATGGGCGCGGCCGAGCCCGTGGCGCTTTGCATCGTATATCCGTTGTTCAGAAAGTAATTTGCGGCAAAATACTCGAACAGGTAGCAGAACAGGCCCTGCACCAGAAGGGAAACGATGACCGCGATGGGCACGTCCCGCTTGGCATTCTTGGCCTCGCCGCCCATGGAGGTGACGGATTCAAAGCCCACCAGAATCAGAATGGCGACCGTCGCCTGAATGAAGGCCCAACTCACGTTGTGAACGCCCACCACCGAACCGGCGCTGGGGTGGCTCAGGAAGGCGCCCTTTTCGTCCTTTTCGGGATAGGCGACCAGGAAGGCGACCGCCTTGCCGGCGGCGTCCAGCTTGGGCTTGGGCGTGCCGTCCGCGTTGCGTACGATCACATCGGCCGGCTTGCCGTCCACGATCTTACTTTCCGTGGCGAATTCGAAGTTATAAGCGTCGCCCGAGGCGGAATCGAACTGGTATCCGACGCTGCCCGCCGGGTGGCTGGAGCGGTAACCCAACGCCATCACGGAAAACACCACCAGCGCGGAGATCTGGATCACGTTAATAGCGATGTTGACCGACGTTGAGCCGTTGACCCCGCGGCTGGCGATGTACGCCACCGCGAACGAGAAGATTACGGCGATCAGCATCATGAAGGCCGGGCCCGGGAGGGACGCGCTCATGAAACTGGGCCAAAGGGTGCCCACCAGGTACCCGCAGAGTACGCCCATCACGCCGACCATCACGCCCGGGTAGATCCAATAGTAGAGGTGCGACGCCCATCCGACGATGAACTTGGAGAGACGGGCATATTTCCAGGCGGCGTCGTGATTTAGAAACGACTGTTCGGCGAAGTAGTAGGAACTGCCGGTTCCCGGATAGAGCTTCGCCATCTCCGCATAACACACGGCGGTTGCCAGGCACAGCAGCAGCGCGACCACGATGCCTATCCACATGGATGGCGCGGTGGAGCCGGTGGTGGCCTGAATAAGAAAGGTGAGCCAGAGGAAGGCGCCCGGCGCGATGAGCGCCATGGCATTCATTGTTAAACCCGTCAGGCCCAGAGTCTGTTGCATCTTTACTTCGGCGTTATCTGCCATCGAAATCTCCTCCCACGGAAATAATCATAAACATGATGATTTGGACTGCATCCAAGCTGATTTGGACCCTAGCCAGCTTGATTTGGACCATAGCCAGCCGCATGCTATTTCTTGGGCCCAAAGAACGCAACCATCCCGAGCAGGAAAGTCGGTTGTGTCTTCGAACCGTTGGTCTTATTCTCAAAGAAAGGCTGGTCCGACCAGTCGTTGCGGAACTCCAGGCGGGTGAGCAGCCAATCGGTCATCTTGTATTCCCCAGTCAGCGTGACTTCCTTCAGCTTCTGTTTGGTGCCGGTGGAGAAGCCGTCGATATCGTCGAAGAATTCCGTGCGCCCCGCAACCGCGAACTTCTTGGCGAAGGCGTACCGCGCCGCGCCGGCGATTCCGGTCCATTTCGACGTGCCCGCGCCGATGTTCTTGTCCTGGCCGTAGTCGAAGTTGATGTAGTAGCTGAAGTGGTCGGTAGGATTCACCTGCACGGTGGTATCGAATAGGTGGCGGATGCCGGTGTTGGTGCGTGTCTTTTCGGGACCCACATAATATACGTTGGTCCAGGTTGCCTTCTTCCAGGCGTAGGCGCCGTTGAGGCCGACGGTCTTGCCGCTGTTGTTGTCGTAAATGTTGTTCCAGCCTTGCACCACCTGCACGCCGCCGGTAAAGTGCGGACCAATGGGGAACGACGCTCTCACGCCGAAGTGGTAATACGGAATCGCCCACGCGAACAGCAGAGAGCGCGAGTAATTCCAATTGGCGTTGGTCTCGATCACCTCAGCGCCCGCCGAGGTGACGAATTCGCCGGCGTCGATTTCCAGACCATGCCAGGATTTCGGCTTGAAGCTGACGTAGGCCTGCTCGAAATACTTGAATGCGTCGGGGGCGCGGTCGCTGGCGTGAATCAGGTCAAAGGTCTCTCCGAAGCCGACGTCAAGGTGGAATCCGATAGGGGCCGGCCCGTGGTCAATGGTGATCTTACCCATGTTGACGTGCAGGGTGTCGGCGCGCAAATCGAAATTGCGAAGACCGTTGAAGCCCGAAGGCGGGCTGTTGAAATTCTTGTCGACGTAGCCGTCGAACAGCAGGCTGAAATCGGTGCCCCATTGGGTCCATTTGGACGGGGGAGGCGCGGGAGCAGCGGCCGGAGCGGGCGTTTGTGCGGCCGCCGGCGTCTGTGTGGTTGCCGGCGCGGGAGTCTGTGTGGCGGCGGCCGGTGTCTGTTGCTCTGGTTCAGTCGGCTGGGGCTGGGCGACAGCGTTTTGCGCGACTGCGTTTTGCGCGACCGCAATGCCAGCTAGCAATACTGGCAGAAAAATGAGCCCTTCTCGTTTATTCCGCACTTGGTAATCTCCGAAGCAAGAATTGGTTCCCGGCTACCTGGCCGAGCCTTCGGTTCGAAGCCGCGCGAACGGTGCGCGCCCTCTGTAATGTTTTGGTTAGGTTCTAATCTATCGCGTCCCTCACGCCTAAAGCTAATAGATAATTTCTATTGGCGATATGCGAATTTTACAGACTTGTGAATGGCTGTCGCGAAAGGGCAGCCGGGTATGTTCAACTAGTGCAAGAGATGAGGCGCCGCCAGATATGAAAGTTGCCGGTTTTCTGCTGCTTATGGCAGGGTGGGGCATTGTTTTGAGCGCCGCAGCCCTGCTTAAGCCATCCGCCGCGCGAAGCGTTTTCGCGCTGGCCGGCGCGGGTGTGGAGGTGATGGGACTTGTGCTGGTGATTCGTTCCCACATCGTGCCTAAAGGGGACCGGTCATGACCGATGTCGGCGCGGCTCTTTGTTTTGTGATGATCCTGCTGGTTCCCCTGGCGGCACTAGGGCTTGCCTTGATGAATACCGGCCTCGGCCGCTCGCGCTCTGCCGCCCACACTATGCTCACGGCGCTTTGCATCATGGCGACGGCCGCGCTGGCATATTTCGTTTGCGGGTTTTCCTGGCAGGGAGTGGCCGGGCGCGCTGCCCATCTGGTTAGCGTGGCGGGCAAGCCTTGGAGTTGGGCTGGCGCCGAAGCGCCGTTCTTTAGCGGGCTGCCGCTTGACGGCTCCACACCATCGCTGGTGGTCCTGCTGCAAATGTTCAGCGTTGGCCTGGCGGCGCTGATCCCGCTGGGCGCCGGCACGGACCGCTGGCGTCTGGGGCCGGCTTGCGTTTCCAGCGCACTCATGGCCGGCTTGATTTACCCGCTGTTCGCGCACTGGGCCTGGGGCGGAGGCTGGCTGGCGCAGCTCGGCTCCAACTACGGCATGGGGCGGGGCTATCTGGATGCCGGAGGCGCGGGGTGTATTCAGGTGACCGGCGGATTGACGGCATTGTCGATCGCCTGGATTCTGGGTCCGCGCCGCGGCAAGTACGCGCCTGGCGGGATGGCGACCGCGATTCCGGGCCACCACACCGTCTTCGTGCTGCTGTCCTGTTTTCTGGCATGGCTGGGATGGTGCGGATTGAACGGGTCGGGCGCCATGCTGTTCGCTGGCGTGGCGCCGGGAACTCTGGTGCTGATCGCGGTGAATACGATGTTGTCGGCAGGCCTGTCCGCGCTGGCGGCGGCCGTCATCACGCGGGCGCGTTTCGGCCGGCCGGACGCTTCGCTCTGCGCCAACGGCTGGGTGGGCGGCCTGGTGGCGTCGAGCGCGGGTTGCGCTTTCATGGCGCCGGCGGTGGCGGCGTTGACGGGTTTGGTGGCGGGCGCGCTGGTTACGCTGTCGGTAGAGTGGATCGATGTCTACCTGGCGGTGGACGACCCCGGGGGCTCTGTTTCCGTGCATGCTATCGCGGGCGTATGGGGCCTCTTGGCGCTGGGCCTGTTCGGACACGTCCCCGCCGCCCAGTGGCTGGCGCAACTGGTGGGTGTGGCAACGCTGTTTGGCTTCGTGTTGCCGGTGGCCTACACCGCGAACTGGCTGCTGAACCGCTTCCTGCCGCAGCGCGTCTCCCCGGAGGGAGAGTGGCAGGGCATGGACTTGTACGAGTTGGGCGCCGGCGCTTATCCGGAGTTCGTCATCCACCGCGAAGATTTCATCCAACGGTAGTTTGATTCCAAAGGTAAATCCTTCCATCATGTCCACACCCGTCGCACTCCTGGTTTTGTTTGCCGCCGCCGTGCTCGAAGCCGGCGGCGACGCATTGGTTCGTAAGGGTCTTCACGCGCCGGCGGCCGCGCGCGTTGCCCTGTTCCTGGCAGGAGCCGCGGTTCTGTTCGCCTACGCATGCATGGTGAACGCTCCTAAGTGGGACTTCGGACGGCTCTTGGGGCTCTACGTGGTGTTCTTTTTCGTGGTCGCCCAATTGATCAACTGGCTGGTCTTTGGCATCACGCCGGGCGCCGGCATGTTGGCGGGTGGCGCATGCATTGTTCTGGGTGGGGCGATCATTGCCATGAAGGGGGCATGACGAGAACCGGCGGGGAATTGACCCAATCATTTTTTTTGATTGGCGGACGGGCGCGCTTTGTACTTAGAATCGTGCCTGGAGAGCTACGTGAGCCCCAAAGAAGTCCTGGAATTCGCAGCCAAGAACGATGCCCGGCAGGTTGACCTGAGATTTACCGACATCCCCGGCCTGCAGCATCACGTTACTTACCCGATCAACCAACTGGAGGAAGACAGTTTCGAAGAAGGCTTCGGCATGGATGGATCGAGCATCCGCGGATGGGCGGCGATCCATGAGAGCGACATGCTGCTTATCCCCGATCCGAACACCGCGTTCATCGATCCGTTCGCTGACCTTTCGACGCTGGTGATGTACGGCGATATCAAGGACCCGATCACCAGGCAGCGCTACGAGCGCGACCCCCGGTGGATCGCCCAGAAGGCCGAACTCTACCTGGAGAACAGCGGCGTCGCCGATACGGCATACTTCGGCGCTGAGGCTGAATTCTTCATTTTCGACAACATCAGCTTCGACCAGAATCACCAATCCGGTTTTCACTATATCGACACCGACGAAGGCCGTTGGAACTCGGGGCGGCGCGAAAACAATCTGGGCTACCGGCCGCGCTACAAGGAAGGTTACTTCCCGGTGCCCCCTACCGATCACTATCAGGATCTGCGCAGTGAAATGGTGCAGACCATGATGAAGGCCGGTTTGGACATCGAGTGCCACCATCATGAAGTTTCCACCGGCGGCCAATGCGAAATCGATCAGCGCTTCAACACCCTGATGAAATCGGCCGACAACATGATGCTGTACAAGTACATTGTGCGTAACGTCGCCAACCAGTACGGCAAGACAGTGACGTTCATGCCCAAGCCGATTTTCGGCGACAACGGCAGCGGCATGCATTGCCACCAGAGCCTGTGGAAACAAGGCAAGCCGCTGTTCGCGGGCGATGGCTACGCGGGGCTGAGCCGGCTGGCGCTGCATTACATCGGCGGCCTGCTGAAGCACGCGCGCGCGCTTTCGGCGATTATCGCGCCCACCACCAACAGCTACAAGCGGCTGGTGCCGGGATACGAAGCGCCAGTGAACCTGGCCTACTCGCGGCGCAACCGTTCGGCGGCGTGCCGCATTCCCATGTATTCGGCCAGTCCCAAATCGAAGCGCGTGGAGTTCCGCCCGCCCGATCCCTCGGCCAACCCCTACCTGGCCTTCTCCGCGATGCTGATGGCCGGTCTGGATGGTGTGCTCAACAAAACCGACCCGGGCGAGCCGCTGGACAAGGACATCTACGATTTGTCGCCCGAGGAGATGAAGAGCGTGCCCGCGATGCCGGGTTCGCTGGACGAAGCGCTGGTATGCCTGGAAGAGGACCACGCCTTCCTGATGCGGGGCGACGTCTTCACCGACGAGACTATCGATACATTCATCGAGTACAAGCGCAAGAACGAGGCGGAGGCGGTGCGGCTGCGGCCGCATCCTTACGAGTTCGCACTGTACTACGACATCTGAGGTGACCAATCGCCCGCAGGTCCCGCCGGTCCCGCCAATCGGGCTTTCGGCTTCATGCCTTTTTCACGGCTTATCCACCACAACTTGTCGCGGTGAAGGAATGTGAAGAAACTACCGGAGACCCGGCGCAGACGCCTCTCCCTGGGTCACAGCATCGTTGACCTGGACACACACCGGATAAAAGCGGGCAATCGGGAAGTACACCTGACCCCCACGGAATGCAGCTTGTTGGAACACCTGGCTTCACATTTCAACCGGACTGTGCCGAGCGCCGAATTGGTACGCGCACTCTGGGGGCCCGACGCCGGCAAGGGAGTGCATTCCCTCCGCGTCTTCATCAAGAGCCTGCGTCACAAGATCGAGGCCTCTCCCGCCAGGCCCCGGTACATTGTGACCGAGCCGAGAATCGGTTATCGCCTGCAAGTGCCGCGCGGCGACTCATAACTTACTTACGCTCCGTTTACACATTCCTTATAATCCCGTCCCTACACTGTGAGCGTGGGCATCAGCGCTCTAGCAGCCGCCGCATCGTGTCACACCGGAATTATGGGTTCCATAGAAAGTATTGATGAAAGCCTTTCATGCATTTTTCACGGCTGGCGCTCCACAATCGAACTGCCCTGTCCGCACTGGTTACCACCATTGGAATCAGCCTTTTCCATATTTTAGTATTGAAGATGAGGAGATGAGGATATGAACGTTCACAGATACGTACGGGGCCTTTTGATCGTCGGCATAGCGGCGGGAATGGTACCATACCTGGGCCGCGCCGCCGATGGACCCGCGGTAGAGGCGCCGGCGTTCGGCTCGCTTCGTGGAGTTACCCTTGACCCCAGCGGGCAACCGCTGGCGCTGGTGAGGGTGGCGATTCACAGCATGGATGGGGGCGTGAATCGGCAGGTAGTTAGCGCTGGGGACGGAGTTTTCGTCGCCGATCATCTCACACCTGGGCCTTACCTGATCACCGCTGCCGCGGGCGGGCTGGCCAGCGCGTCGGCCGCCCGCGTAGACGTCACGCAAAACCAGACGGCCAGTCACAATGTGATTCTGGCGGCTGCTAATGCCGTTCCCCCGGCGGCGTCGGCTGCAAACAGGGCTCCCGCCGCGCCGATCCCTATTGAAGAAGAGCTGGCGGCTATGAAGGAGCGCATCGCGGTTCTCGAGGCGGCACTGAAGGCTCGTACAGCGCCCGAACCGGTCCCCGCAGCGGCGACGCCACTTACCGCGAGAGCCGCGGAACCGTCCTCGCCGGCGCAAGCGCCCGCCGCATCGCCAGCCGCCGGATCGCCGGCCGGTAGTCCCCCGGCGCCTGCCCCGGCGCCCGCGGTGCCAGTCATTCCGGAAGCCTTGCAAGCCCCCGAAGCCACTCCCGGGGTTGACAACTTTACTCCGTTCGCGTACGGCGACTTTACCTGGCTCAACGGCAGCCCGCGCAATCACGATACGGTGCTGGATACCAAATACTTCACCCCGGAAGTTCGATTCGATACGCACTTCATGGAAGACCTTAACCAACCCAGGGACCACACCATGGGTGGGGCGACCGAGAGTTTCCGGTCCGGCGAATTCCAGGTGGAGCAGATCAGCGTGGGCGGCGACTTTCACTGGCAGGGTGTTCGCGGCAGAATCCTGACTATGAATGGCCTGTTTGCCACCACCACGCCACGGAACGACGGCAGCGCCGGGGTTGGCCAATGGGACGTGCGCGGAGCTTATAAATACGTCTCCGAAGCGTACGGCGGGTACCACTTCAACGTGAACCACGGATTAAACGTCGACGCAGGGATCTTTGTGTCGTACATCGGCCTGTTCAGCTACTACAACTTCGATAACTGGACTTACCAGCCGTCGTTCGTGTCCTCAAACACACCGTGGTTCTTCAACGGACTGCGCATCCAGTGGTTCCCCACTAACAAGCTGAAGATTGAGCCTTGGATTGTTAACGGATGGCAATCCTACAACAAGTTCAACGGCCATCGTGGTCTGGGCGGCCAGATTTTGTGGGAGCCCAAAGAGTGGCTCAAGGTGGTCCTCAACAACTACGGCAACGGCACGGACACTCTGGGCAACCCCGGCCGCTCGCGCCTCCACACCGACGACAGCGTCGAGGTCAGATACTATAACAATCCGCAGTCCACCGGAATCTCCAAGATGGCGTTCTCTCTTACGGGCGACGCGGGTTGCGAATATGGCGGCGGGGTGACATGCCACGGCGGCAAGGGCGGACCGAAGCAGGCGTTCCTGGGCTGGATGCTCTACGACCGCTTTTGGTTCCATAAGGACCTGCTCGGCCTTACGCTTGGCGGCGGCATGATGAACAACCCAGGCCGCTATCTGACGCTGCTCCCCCCCATCAATGGAGCGGATGCCGTCTCCGGTTCGCCATACTTCACGGCCAATCCGGGCGACAAGGCCCACATGTGGGATAGTACCATCACACTCCAATACATGCCGAAACAGTACATTACCTGGTGGACGGAAGCCGGGTACCGGCACTCCGATGTGCCGTATTGGACGGGCCGCGGCGGGATTACACCTCCTGGCGGAAACACCGGGGCGCCCGGGCAATACGTCTGCGCCAACGGCGGATCGGCTGGGACCAGCGACTTGGCCACAGCTTACACCAATTGCGGTGGACCGGGCAGTGTCTGGTTCCCCGATCTGCGACACGGCCAGATGACCTTTAGCGTCGGCGTTATGGTCAAATTCTAGATCTGGCAAACCCTATGGGTAAGTGGAATGGGGCAGCTTCATTGCTGCCCCGCAGCTTTCCGATTCGGTCCGCGGCCGCCCATGCACTACCCGGCTGCCTTGCTCTGGCCGGAGTCGGCGCTTGCACCTGGGTATCGTTCCGCTTCGGCCAGGGTTTTGCGTTTACCGGGTTTCTCTTTCTGGTCCTGGTGGTCTTAGCGGCCCTGTACGGCGGATTCCTGCAGGCGACCGTGGTCTCAGTAGCCGCTGTTACTTCACTTAACTATTTCTTTGTTCCGCCGCTATTCAGTTTTGTAAACAGTCCGGCAAACTGGGTGGCGCTCGGCGCTTTTGAGTTTACGGCACTGGTGATCAGCAGGCTCTCACTAAGAGCCCGCCTACAGGCGCTGGAAGCCATCGCGGGTCAGCACGATATGGAACGGCTATACGAAACGTCGCGGCGGATTCTGCTGCTGGATAGCAGCCGCGAACCAGGCCAGCCGATCGCAACGCTGATCCGGGAAATCTTCGATCTGCAGGCTGTCCACTTGTTTGATGCCGGCTCCAGTGCCACTTTTCAGAGCGGCGAAGACCTGCCGGGGGCGGAACAACGTACACGGGACGCTTATCTCATGAGTGCCGACACTTACAACGCGGGAACGCGGAGCTGGTATTGCGCGCTTCGCCTGGGCACGCGGACAGTCGGCGGGCTGGCCTTAACCGGCACGGAAATGCCTAAGCTAGCCGCTACGGCACTGGCGTCGCTTTGCGGAATCGCCTTGGAACGGGTGCGCGTGCGGCAGAGGGAGTTCCGGGCGCAGGCAGCGCGCCAGACCGAACAACTTCGAACGGCCGTGCTGGATGCACTGGCGCACGACTTTAAGACACCTTTGACGGTGGCGCGAACGGCCAGTTCCGGTCTGCTGGCCGTGGGTGGTTTGTCCGAGCTGCAAGCCGACCTGGTAAATGTGATCGACCAACAAGTGCGCAAACTGGACCACCTGGCATCGCGCCTGCTCAGATCGGCGGCGCTGGATGGCTCCGGTTTCAACCTCCACCGGGAGCCGCAGCGTTTTTCAGGTATGACTGGTGCAGCCATCCAAACACTGGAACAGGCTGCGGATCGCGAGCGCTTCCATGTGAGCGTGCCCGGAGAAGAGGCGCCCGTGTTCGCCGACCGGGAATTGATTGTAACCTCGGTGGCGCAGCTTATGGATAACGCGCTCAAGTATTCGGAACCCGGATCGCCGATCCACGTTCAATTCGCAATCACGGACCTGGAGGTGGTGCTCACGGTGCGGAACAAGGGTCTGGTAGTGGCGGCGAACGACCGCGAGCGTATTTTTGAACGCTTCTACCGGGCGCAGGATACGCAGCACATGCCGGCGGGCACCGGGTTGGGGCTGTCGGTTGTCAAGAAGATTGTGGAAGCGCACCAAGGCAGTGTGTGGGCGGAGGGCGAACCGGGCTACGGGACTTCGTTTTCCATCTCCCTGCCGGTGGCCGGCGGCCGCCAATGAGAGAAGCGATGCCTGCCGCTAATCCCAGCATCCTGATTACGGACGACGACGCGGAACTGCGGCGGGTGCTGCGGATTACCCTGGACGCGTTGGGTTTTTCCGTGGCCGAGGCAAGCAATGGCGAACAGGCTTTGAAGGAGTTGGAGATCCGCCGTTTCGAAGTGGTTCTTCTGGATGTGAACATGCCGGGCATGGGAGGAATTGAAACGTGCCGGAAGATTCGGAATAGAGCGCCGCGGCTGCAAATCCTTATGCTGACGGTTCGCGACAAGGAAGCGGACATGATTGAGGCGCTGGACGCGGGGGCTGACGACTACATCACCAAGCCTTTTTCAATCCCGGAGCTAGCCGCGCGGTTGAGATCAGCCGTCAGGCGTTCCACCGCGAGGGCGCCGGACACCGAAGCGCCGATTGCGATCGGCGAGATTGAGTTGGACCCGGCGCGCCGCACCGTGCGCAAAGCCGGCGCCTTGTTGCGGTTGACGCCCAAAGAATTCGACTTATTGCACTATCTGATGGGCCGGCCAGGTTTGCCACTGGCGCACGCCAAGCTTTTGCACGCGGTTTGGGGACCGGAATATGGCGGAGAGCTGGAGTATTTGCGGACGTTCATGCATCAGTTGCGGAAGAAACTGGAGGCCGACCCATCGGCTCCGGAGTACTTGCTTACGGAGCTTCACTTTGGGTACCGGTTTCGGGAACCGGCTTAGGGATGCAATGCAAATAAACATTTTTATGGGCAACTAATCGCATTATTGATTCGTGCTTTATGCCGTCCTCATGCCCAAGGGCATATTCTTGAATGACTCGACAATTTGACGCGCCTCCAGCGGAATGGATTGAATTATGAACAATAGGACTTTGGTAATTGGTTCGCTGCTTGTCTCTATCGCATCACTGCTGACTCTTGCCGGGTGCACCAATGCGCACGGAGATACAAGGGCGGAAGAACCCCCTTCCGCCGGCGTCGTTTTCGCCGGGGACGCCACGCTGTTCAAGGTGGACCATCCGGAACAGTTTCCGTTGGCCACGGCAACGGCGCGCCCCACGGTTTCGGAGTTGGTAGTTACCGGCTCTGTGACGCCCGACGTTACGCGGAACGTGCCGGTCGTCTCCCTGGCTTCCGGCCGCGTCATGGCGATTCACGCTCGTCTCGGCGACACCGTGCACAAGGATCAATTGTTGTTCACTGTGCGCAGCGACGATGTGGCGGGCGGCTTTTCCAACTACCGGAAGGCTCTGGCTGACGAGACCCTCACGCGCATCCAGTTGGAACGCGCGCAAGATCTATATAGCCACGGCGCCATCGCTTTAAACGATCTTCAGGTCGCGCAAGACACCGAGGCCAAGGCCAAAATTGATATCGAAACCATGGCCGAACATTTACGGCTGCTGGGCAACGACCCCGACCGGCCCAACGCCATGGTGGATGTCTTCGCGCCCTCCTCGGGGGTGATTACCGACCAACAGATCACCAATGCTTCCGGGATTCAGGCCTTCGGGACTCCGAATCCGTTTACCATTTCCGACTTGTCGAACGTCTGGGTGGTCTGCGACGTGTACGAGAATGACCTCGCCAGTGTCCGGATAGGCGATATCGCGGAAATCCGTCTGAATGCCTATCCCGACCGAGTGTTCAAGGGAAGGGTGGGCAACATTGGAGCCGTCCTCGATCCCACGATTCGCACGGCCAAGGTTCGGATTGAAGTTCAGAATCCTGGAATCATGCGGGTCGGCATGTTTGTAAGAGCCACCTTCCGCGGTCAAACCAGGGAGATGCACACCATTGTCCCGGCCTCCGCCGTCATGCACATGCACGATCGCGACTTTGTCTTCGTTCCGGCGCCCGACCAGAAGTTTCGCCGCCTGGAGGTGGTCAGTGGCGACCTGCTGGCGGACAACGTGAACATGCAGGAGATCAAGTCCGGAATGGGGCCGGGTCAACAAGTGGTGACGAACGCGCTGGTCCTGGACCACGTGCTCAATCAGTGACGAAAGTCTGACCTCGGGCTCCGCGGAAACAGCCAGCGCACCAGCAACACGAACCAGCAACACGACAGGAAACAGGAAATGATTCGCGCTCTCGTAGACTTTGCGCTCAACAACAGGTTTGTGGTGTTGGCCATCGCCGTCTTGTTGCTCGGCTGGGGGGCTATCTCGTTTCACAACCTACCGGTGGAGGCCTATCCCGATATCGCCGACAACTACGTTACGGTGATTACCCAATGGCCGGGCCGTTCCGCCGAAGAAGTGGAACAGCAGGTGACGATTCCGGTCGAAATTCAAATGAACGGAATTCCTCACCTGACCTATCTGCGGTCCGAGTCCATTTTCGGCCTGTCTTTCGTGATCATGATCTTTGACGACAGCTCTGTGAACGACTGGAACCGGCAAAAGGTCCTCGAACGGCTCACTCAGGCCAGCCTGCCGCAAGGACTTCAGCCTTCGATCGGAACGGACTGGAGCACGGTAGGCCAGATCTATTGGTACACGGTAAGAAGCACCAATCCCCGGTACGACCTGATGGAACTAAGGTCGATCGAAGACTGGACGCTCCTCAAGGAATTCAAGTCGGTTGACAATGTAGTAGACGTCTCCGACTTCGGCGGCACGGTGCGCGAGTACCAGGTGCGCGTCGACCCCAGCAAGCTAGTTTCCTATGGGTTGAGCATCAGCCAGGTGGAGCAGCAGCTCACCAATAACAATATCAATGCCGGCGGCAGCTTTGTGGAAGTAGGCCTGCAACAGATGAACGTTCGCACGCTCGGGCTCTTCACCAACGTGCACGACATCGAAGACACCGTCCTGAAGACTCAGACCGGAACCGCTCTCCGGGTAAAGGACATAGCGGAAGTGAGTCAGGGTCCGAAGATCCGCCTCGGCCATATGGCGCGGGCAAACCACATGCAGGATGGGCGCATTGTAGACGAGCCGGACGTTATCCAGGGCATCGTGCTGATGCGCAAGGGCGCGGAAGAGGAGCCCACGCTCGCCGCCATTCACAGGAAGGTGGAACAGCTCAACAACGGCATCCTGCCGCCCGGCGTGAAGGTGATTCCCATGCTGGATCGCAGCGATCTGCTGCATTACACCTTGCACACAGTGATGCATAACCTGGAAGAAGGCATGATTCTGGTCAGCGTCATCCTTTTCCTGTTCCTTCTCAATGCTCGCGCCGCTCTGATTGTCGCGCTCACCATTCCGTTCTCTCTGCTCTTTGCATCCATTTGGCTGGATTTGAGCCACATCCCGGCGAATCTGCTTTCACTAGGCGCATTGGATTTCGGCATGGTAGTGGATGGAGCGGTGGTCATGCTGGAAAACATCATGCGCCACTTGAGCCACCGTCGCAACTCCAGCGCCGGGCCTCCGAAAACCACCGCGGAGATCATCCGCGAGGCTTGCCATGAAGTGCAACGGCCGGTCTTTTACGCTATCGCCATCATCATCACCGCCTACATGCCCATCTTCACGCTGCAGCGCGTGGAAGGCCGGTTGTTCCGGCCCATGGCCTGGACGGTGGCTTTTGCCCTTCTCGGCGCCATGACTTTTTCCATCCTCATCGCTCCCGTGCTGGCGGCCACATTTTTTCGCAAGGGCCTTCGGGAGCGGCGCAACCTCGTGATGGATTATCTGACGGAGCGCTATCGCCGGCGATTGCGCTGGGCCGTTCACCATCGTTGGGTGGTCGCGTGCGTGGCGCTGATTTCCGTTGCGGGGACGCTGTATTTAGGCTTTGGCGGCGTGATTGGCGCGGAATTCCTGCCGCACCTGGATGAAGGCGCTATCTGGGCGCGGGGCACCCTGGCAAATAGCACCAGCCTTTCGGAGGGGGAAAAATTCACCACCAACGAGCGCTATGTTTTCGCAGCCTTTCCGGAAGTGAGCAAAGTAGTTTCGGAAGTCGGCCGGCCCGACGATGGAACCGACACCGGGGGATTCGGCAACACGGAATATTTCGTCGACTTGAAGCCGAAGGAGGAGTGGCGGCCGGTTTTTCATCGAAACAAGGATGAATTGATTGCGGCCATGAATCGCGCGGTGCAAAAATATCCGGGGGCGATCTGGAACTTCTCACAACCGATTGAAGACAACGTCGGAGAGACGCTCACCGGCACCAAAGGCCAACTCGCGCTCAAGGTGTTCGGCAGCGACTTGAAAACACTGGAGCAGAAGGGCGAAGAAGTGAGTGCCGTCATGGAGCGCGTGCCCGGGCTGCACGACGTTAAGCTGTTGCGCGATTTTGGCCAGCCGAATCTCGATTTAACCATTGACCGCCGCCAGGCCGCCCGTTTTGGAATCAACGTGACAGACATACAAGACGCCATCCAGACGGCGGTGGGCGGCAATGCGGTGAGCCAGGTGCTGATCGGCGAGCAGCGGTACGACGTGGTGGTGCGCTACCAGGCGCCTTATCGCAATACCGCCAAGGCCATCGAGAATGTTCGCCTGGTTTCCCCTACCGGAGAGCGGGTGTCTCTGGCCCAATTGACGAAAGTCGAAGTTAAGGATGGCGCCTACGATATCTACCGGGAAGGCAACACCCGCTATGTGGCGGTAACTTTTAACGTGAGAGGCCGGGATCTGGGGACCACGGTGGAAGACGCCATACAACGGATCAAAGACAAGGTGAAGATGCCGCCGGGCTATCGCGTCGAGTGGTCGGGCGAATACGAGAGTGAGAAGCGGGCCGAAGCGCGCCTGGCCGTCGTCGTCCCGTTAACCATCCTGGTCATCTTTATCATCCTCTACACCATGTTCCGCTCTTTCAAATGGTCGCTGCTCATTCTGTTGAACGTCGGCATGGCTCGCGTCGGCGGCCTGCTGGCTCTCGTGGTTACCGGAACTTATCTTAGCGTGTCCTCGGGCGTCGGCATGTTGGCGCTTTTCGGCGTCTCGGTTCAAACCGGAGTCATCATGCTCGAATACATTAACCAGCTCAGGGCCAGAGGCCACTCGATCGACGATGCCGCGGTGGAAGGCGCAGTACTGAGGCTTCGTCCCATCCTGATGACCATGCTGGTGGCAACTCTTGGACTCCTGCCGGCGGCGCTTTCGCATGAGATAGGTTCCGATTCGCAGCGGCCCTTTGCAATTGTCATTGTAGGGGGTTTGATTTCCGATCTGCTGCTGAGCATTGTTCTGTTACCCACGTTCTATGTCTGGATCGCGCGGGACGGCGATCAACTTCCCCAACCGGAAGGTTCTTTCGAGGGCTAATGAATAACATCCGGATTATTTTGGCGGCCGCTGTGGTGTTCAGCAGCCTGGTGCTGGCGGATTCAGCCTTCGCGCAGCAGGGACCCGTCAAGATTACGCTGGAGCAAGCCATCCAAATGGCGCTCCGGCATAACCACACCTTGCAGGCGGCCCGGACCACCATTCAACAAAACCAGGCGGCGGAAATCACCGCCAATCTGCGCCCCAATCCGACGTTATTCACCGATTGGGAATACCTGCCGGTCTTCAGCCGCCCGCAAGGCCAGACTGTGGCGGAGTATCTGCAGGCTTCGACCGAGGGCGACATTGGTTTGAGTTACCTGATTGAACGCGGCAAGAAGCGGGCGCGCCGCCTGGAAGCAGCCAGGAGCACCACCGCTGTAACGCGCTCGCAGGTGGCCGACAACGAGCGCACAATCGCGTTTCAGGTTGGCTCTCTCTTCGTCAATGTCCAACTGGCGGAATCGACGCTGGAGCTGGCGCATCAGGATCTGAAAAGCTTTCAGGACACGGTGGACATCAGCGCCATCCGATTCAAGGATGGCGGCATGAGTGAGAACGACTACCTGAAGATCAAGCTGCAGTTGCTGCAATTTCAAACCGACGTTCAACAGGCGTTATACGCCAGGGCCCAGGCGCTGTCGGACCTCCGGCAACAATTGGGTTACGAGTCGGTACCTGCCGGGTACGACGTCGCGGGCGAGTTCGAATACCGGCCGCTGGCGGTGACTCTGGAAGGATTGCAGGCCAAAGCCCTGCAGAGCCGGCCGGATCTGCGCGCCGCGGTGTTGGGCATTACCGCCGCCAACAACCAATATGCGCTGGCTAAGGCGAATGGAAAGCAGGACCCCACCATCTCGGCCAATTACTCGCACGTCAACGGTTTGAATGCCGCCACCTGGTCGTTCAGTATTCCACTGGCGGTGTTTGACCGTAACCAGGGCAATATTGCGCAGACCCGCGTTGCCATCCGGCAGGCGGAGGAGCAGCAGAAAGCGGCCGGCGGGCAGGTGCTGACGGACGTGAAAGACGCGTACGAGGGGCTGCAGGAGAGCGCCCAGATTGCCCAGCTCTTCCGATCCGGCTATCTGGAGGTGGCGCAAAAGAGCCACGATATCAGCGAATATGCCTACCGGCGCGGCGCCCTGGCCCTGCTCGATTTCCTGGACGCTGAGCGCAGCTATCGTGTCACCCAACTGGCCTACCGGCAGGCGGTGGCATCTTATCTGACTTCCGTCGAGCAGCTTCGCCAGGCGGTGGGAACCCGGGACCTGCCTTGAATCGGAGCCGCGCGCGTCAGCAAGCGGGTTTTCGATCCCGGCATCTACATCCGTTTATCCAGTGCGTTGCACCAGAACGATCTTATGACGAGAGAAGAGGTTCGCGCCCGTATTGAGGAGATCGGAATTATCCCGGCGGTACGGCTGTACTCCGCCGAGGATGCGTTATTTGCCGCGGAAGCGGTCTGCGAAGGCGCCATCCCGATTGTCGAAGTGACTATGTCCGTTCCAGGCGCGGTCGAGGTCATTCGCCACCTGACACATCAGAATCCCGGCATTCTGGTGGGCGCCGGCACGTTGTTTCATGTGGAAACGGCGCGCCGCTGCCTGGATGCGGGAGCGGCTTTCCTGACCACGCCGGGACTGGATCTTGAGATCGTCAACTTTGCATTGGGCCGCGGGGTGGTGGTGTTGCCGGGCGCCTTGACGCCCACCGAGGTAACGGCCGCCTGGAAAGCCGGTTCCGATTTCGTGAAGGTCTTTCCGTGCGCGGCCAACGGCGGCCCCAGCTACATCCGCGCTCTCAAGGGGCCCTTTTCGGACGTCCCGATGATTGCTTCGGGCGGAGTGAATCAAACCAACGCAGTGGATTTCATTCGGGCGGGTGCAGTGGCGCTGGGCATCGGCCGGGACTTAATTCACCAGGATGCCATCAAACGCCGCGAACGGGGCTGGATCACCGAACTGGCGCGGCGGTACCGGAAAATGGTGAGCGAGGCGCGCAGTATTCAAAAGGAGTTCGGGGTATGACAAACAGACTGGCAGCGGTCTTATTTGGGTTGAGCGTGCTGGGAGCCGCACTGCCTTTGCCCGGGGCGGATGAACCCAAGGAGAAAGCACCCAAGCAGTCATTTGAAGTAACCAGGACGGAGCGGGTGAACTTCCTGCCGGGCGGCACCATTCGGCTGGAAAATTCGTACGGCTACCTGACTGTGGAAGGTTGGGATGAACCGGCGGTTGAGGTCACCGTCACCAAATCGACCGATCGTTTCTACGAGCCCGAGCAGAAGGAGAAGGCCGAGCGTCCCTTCGACCAGGTCCGCGTGGCCACCGAGCGGCGATCCGACAAAGAGTTCGCGATTTCGACGACGCTGCCGGTCCGCAACAGCCTTTTCAGCTCCGTCCTTCCTTCGGGCGTCATCGTCATTACCAAACCCCTGTTGCCGGACAACAAGCGCGGCGTCACGGTTGAGTATAGGGTCCATGTGCCGCGCGACTCGCGGTTGACGGTTCACCACGATAACGGCTACGTATGGGTGAGCGACGTGACCGGAGACATCGAGGTGCACAGCCACACGGGCGACATGATCGTGATGCTGCCGGACGCAGGCCCATACTCGATCGACGCCAGCACCAGAGTGGGCAGCGTTTCTTCCGATTTTTCAGGCAAGGGTCGTAACCGTTTCCTGCTGGGCACTCACTTCGCGTACGCCAGCCAGGCGCCGCTGCGGCGGATCCAACTGCGCATGGGCCGCGGAAGCATCACGATCAAGAAGAGCCCGCCGTCCGGGCCTTTCGGGAAAAACTGAGGGAGTCGCTGGAGACCGATCGCGTCGGGTTTACCCGCCGGTCTGCGCAGGGCGAACTGTGTCGACCGGGTAACCTACGGGCGCGAATCCCGTTCCCTCGCCTGCTATCAGCGGCCCGCCTTCGTTGGCGATGGCTGAAATGGCCCGCCAGTTTGCGCTGATCTCGACGCCGATGTCCACAAACGCGGGAATCTCCTGCAGATAACCGAGCGTGGAGGCGCAATCCACCCACTCGGCCAGGAGTTGCTCGATTCGTTGGCGGGTGAGGTTGTATCTCCGAGCCAGTTGGATGCAACTCCAGCCCCGAACAAAGTAGAGTTGTACCAGGCGCCACTGGATGTCGGCACGCGATCGGTTGAAGCATGGCGTCTGCCCCGGGAAGCTGACCCGATTCGTCTGAATCGCGCTGCGCAGCGCGCTAATTCTCATTTCTGCGATGTTCATCGTGCCGCCTCCTGTCGTTCAGTGCACCGTTTCAGAAGTTCGCTAAAGTATCGAGAAACCGCTTGCTGACGCGCGCGGCTCCGATCAGAGCCGCGACCGTTAGGGAGCGTTCTTCCCGAGATACGAGACCGTATTTGAGAAACAGTGTACTTAGTCATCCCTCTTAGGCCGGTTTCGCATAAGTGTCAGCGGCGGCAGTGTCAGTCCCGTTAGTGTCAGTCACCTCAGTGCTGGACGGGTCGCGGAACCGGTATCCGACCCAGGGCTCCGTGAGAATGTATTCCGGATTAGCTGGATTGGTTTCGATCTTCTTACGGAGCAGCCTGATATAGGTCCGCAGGTATTCCAACTCAGCGCCGTACTCCGGTCCCCAGATCGCGCGCAACAGTCGGGAGTGCTCTATCGGAGTACCCTGGTTCTGCATCAGGATCGACAGAAGATCGAACTCCGTTGGCGATAAGTGAACTTCGGCTCCCGCCTTCTTGAGGATGCGGCGTTTGATGTCCAATTCGAGTTCGCCGGCGCGAAGGACCGGCGCGGTGGGCGACAGACCCGAACCTGTCCGGCGAAGCAGCGCGTGCAACCGCGCCAGCAGTTCGCGGAACAGAAATGGCTTGGTGACGTAGTCATCGGCCCCGGCTTCCAGAGTTTGTACCTTCTGGTCCACGTGGTCCGTGACCGTGATCATAATAATCCCGGCTTGGGGCGCCAGCGGCCGGATGCGCCGGCAGGTTTCCAGGCCGCCTATTCCGGGCATGTGGATGTCCAGGAGCACCACGTCAATGGGTTGGCGCTGGACCATGGCAATGGCCTGTTCGCCGTCACGGGCCTCTTCCACCAGATAGCCGCTGGCAGTTAGCGACGCTCGCAGGGCGCGCCGCATGGCCGGCTCATCGTCTACTACCAGAATCTTAACTGGCCTTGCGGGCATGTCGCGTCTCCGTTTTCAGAATCGGCAGCGTCACACGGAAGGTCGCGGCATTGCTGGTGCAGCCATCGTCCTCCAGGTACAAGTTGCCGCCATGAGCGATTAGGATTTTTCGGGCCACGTATAAGCCCAACCCGGTTCCAGGCGCCCTGCGGCAGGCTACGCCACGGTAGCATCGGTCGAAGATCCGCTCGTGCTCGTCGGGCGCGATGCACGCTCCGTGGTTGGTCACCCGGATCGAAGCGGTTTCCTCGGCTGATTCCAGGTGGACTTCAACGGGGCCGCTCTCGGCGGCGTACTTGAATGCGTTGTCCAACAATTGGACCAGCGCCAGGGCCAGCAACTCCCGGTCGGAAGCCACTTCCGCCGGCCTTTCCGGTACTACCAGAGAGATGGACTGTCCTTCGGCGCTGCATTGATCCACCATGTGGGCAACCAGGGCGCTCAGATCGGTTGGCTCCAACCTTGGCTGAACCTCGTCTCGATCCAGGCGCGCGGTTTGCAGTAATCGAGCAGTTAGCCGGCCCAGACGAAGCGCCTCGCTTTCGATCATCTCCGCCAGTTCCAGTTGTTCGGATGCCAACGGTCCGGCTTCCCTGAGGCCGCCGGCCGCGGTCAGGATTGCCGCCAGCGGCGTATTGAACTGGTGAGCGAATGCGTCCACTATGGCCGTTCGAAGCACTTCCGCCTGGGTCGCAGCGGAAGCGGCGCTGGCGGCTTGAAATGACCGCGATCTCTCCAGCGTGGCCGCGGCCAGCATCGCCAGGTGGCCCGCAACCGAATCGGACCCGGCTAAGCCCTTGAACCCCACCGCGCCCAACGTCTTGCCGGCAACTTTCATCAGGCGGATCGAGATTCCCAGTTCGGCTTCTTCCACATCATGCCCCAGTAACGCCGCGTCTTTGGTCTTTTCCGCCAAGCCATGGATTGACTCACCGCAGACGTCGGTCTGCCCTGTAGATGAATTGAAGAGGCTGACGGCCGGTATGTCGAAGACTTCGCGGAATATGCGCACCGATTCCAGGGCCGAGGCATCTTCCGGCTCCACCGACATCAACCGCCAGGCGGTGTCATAAAGGCGGGCCAGGTCTTGCCGTTTCGCCTCCGCCGTCAGAGCCTCCAGACGCGCTTTGGAGGCCAGGCGCGTAATGATCAAACTCGTAGCCAGATAGACAACCAGCGCCACGGCGTCATGAGGGTCGTCGATGTCCCAGTGGAGCACCGGCGGAACGAAGAAGTAATCCAGGCAGCCAACTGCGATCAGGGAAGTAACGGCAGTGGAGACAAAGGTCCCCGCCAGCGATTGCAGCATCACCACTAACAGGAACAAGAGAGCCGGTATGGTCAGATCAAGGTGAAGCCCATAGCAGACAAGCGTCACCGCTGCAATCGCAAGTACACCCGGTGCAACCTGTGCACCGGCATGCCGGACTTTGGCGGCGTGCCGCATCGCAATTGTTCAACAGTACGGAGAGCGGCATGAAAAAGGCATAAAGATTCAGTTGAAATTCCATAGACTGCCGTGTCATTGCGAAATCCTAAGCAAATACTTACGCATTTTTTATGGGTTGTCTTGTAGTTTCAGAATAGGCATCGAAAGATCCCAACTATGACTTCTCTTCATCCAGGCGACCATCTTGACCACTTTCGCATTGACTCCGTGGTTGCAGTCAGCGGCATGGCCACCATTTTTCGAGCCACCGATTTGAGGACGAACCAGACCGTCGCCATCAAAGTGCCGCACCCGGAGATGGAGTGCGATCCGGTCTTCTTCGAACGCTTCCAGCGGGAGGCGCAGATCGGCCGGGAAATGTCTCATCCCGGCGTGATGAAGGTGCTGCCGGACGAGTCGCAGGGCCGGGTCTACATGGCCATGGAGTGGGTGGAAGGGCGCTTGCTCCGCGAGATCCTCACGGTGGAGCAGACACTGCCGCGGGAGCGTGCCATCCGCGTCGCAACCGCTATTTCGGGCGCCCTCGACTACATTCACAGCCACGGTGTGGCGCATCGGGACTTGAAGCCCGAAAACGTCATGGTGGACGCCCAGGATCGGGTCAAGTTGATCGATTTCGGCATCGCCGCTAGAACCGGAGCGCGGCGGCTTACCTATGGCAAGTTCTCGCAGCTCATGGGAACGCCCGAATACATCTCCCCGGAACAGGTCAACGGCAAACGCGGGGACGGCCGCAGCGATATCTTTGCGCTGGGAATCATGCTCTACGAAATGCTGACGGGAAAGACCCCCTTCCAGGGTGAGACTCCCCTGGCCGTCATGAACAGCCGCCTCAAGAACAATCCCATTCCGCCGCGCGAACTGGACCCCACCATCTCTCCGGAATTGCAGGAGACCATCTATCGCTCACTGGAGCGCGACCCGGCCCATCGCTATGCCAAGGCCAGCGAGTTGGCACGGGATCTGGAGCATCCGGAAAAGGTGGCGGTGGCGCCGCGCGAGGAGTTGCGGGCTTCCGGCTGGCGCTCCGAGCCGCTGCCTCGGAAGGTCGCTTTCTACGGGGCGCTGCTCGCTGTACCGGCAGTCATTTTCAGCTTGCTCATTTACGTGGCCCGGCATTCGTGAAGCGCGCTCTCAAATCAGACGCAACACTGCCGCCCCGTTGTCAGCTAAACTAAAGCGGCAGTTTGGGTAGTGCGTCAGTTCGCGTAGTGCCTCAGTTGGCGTGCGTCAGTTTGCGTAGTAACCCTTGCGGGCATAAGCCCGCAGTTGCGGAACGGTCACCTTAACCTGAATAGAGCGCCACTTACCCGGGTTTTGCTGGCTGGCGGGACGATACCCAACCACATACTGGTCCCGGATTGCCTGACCGATCTTGGTTGTTGCCGGCTGGATATCTTCCGCGTTGACCACGGTGAAATTCAGCCCGCCGCTTTGGTCGGCAAGGTCAGTCATGAGAGCCAGTCCACGGGACTCCTCCACTAATTCAACCGGCTTCTTGCCAGGCGAACGGGCAGCCATACCGATGGTATGGATCTCCACGTCCCGCTCTTGAACCGCGCGCAGCAACTCGGCTTTCGAGTACCGGCTGTTGTTATCCATGCCGTCGGAAACGATGAAGAGGGCCTTACGGGCATTGCGGGCCGAACGCATCCGGTTGAGCGCCAGATACACCGTGTCAATCAACGCCGTGCTGCCTGCGGCGCTGGTGGCCATCAACCGATTCTGGAGACTTCCGGCATCGTCCGTGAAACCGAGCAGGCTTTCCGGGCGCGAGGAGACAGCCATGAGGAATGTTTCGTCTTCCGGATTGAACCCGTTAAGGAATGCGCGAACTGCCGCGGTCGCTGCAGGCAGTTTCTGACGCATGCTGCCGCTAAGGTCCAGGATCACACCAACAGAACAGGGGACTTCCTCTCTACTGAAAGAGACAATCGGCTGCGGCACCTTGTCTTCCAGAATGGTGAACTGATCGGCCGCTAATCCGGTGACCGAGGTGCCCTTGCGGTCCGTAACCACTGCGGAAACCAGGACTAAATCCACGTCGGCGCGGATTGTCTTGGTAGCGCCCGCGAAAGGGCCTGGAATCGGCGGCTTGCGCTGCGCAAGCAGTGGATTGGCGATAAGCAACAACGGCAACAGGCCCAGGAACCAACTGTGTAACCAACGGCGCACATGCATAAGTGGATGCCACCCGGCATCGGACAATTCCAGTCTGCCTGTGAAGCCGTGAAAAAGGCATGAAGATTAGGTAAGAGAACTATAAGGATGAGGTGCCGCCCGGTATAGTTCTTGGGTCCCCCCTGGTCGCCGGAACCTTAGTCGGTCATTTCAGAAATACGCCGACGTATCGGCAAACTGTAATTGATTAGCGGTTAAGCGCGAACAAATCTGGCCCGTCCGGTCACCCTGAAAGAAAAGGCTGGACAAGCTGGGGATCTCATGCCACGATAGAAAGCAATGGAAGGCTCCCCTCGTGACGACCTGCGAAAGCAGCTAGAAGAGCGTGAGGCCGAGGTCGTTGACCTGCATGATCGCTTGGAACAAGCTCAGCGGGAGAATGATCGGCTGCGCCAGGAGAACGAACAACTGCGCCA
>DATMNI010000111.1:0-3232 GCA_035570275.1 Candidatus Acidiferrales bacterium
ACGTTCATTGGGTTCTCCTGATTGTGGTTTCTGAGCCGGCTCGCAAAAGCCAGTCTCGGCGATATTGTAGCCCTCAGGAGAACCTTTTTTCATCTGAGCCCTTATACATTGAAACAGACGATCGGGTTGTGTCGTCTGTCAGCCCGCACTTGACCCTCGCCATGGTTCTCTCTTTGAGCCATCGCCTGTTGGTGGGTATTGCGGTGTGCCGTTGGAGATCGCGTGGACGTGATTGGGCATGGCCACGCACGCGTGGAGTTGGTTGAAGCGGCGAACCGCCTCCCCATCCAGAAGAGCAAGGCATGACAGGGTCGAAAAACCACCTCGCCCATCGGGAATCTCCCGGAGCCTGGCGTGGTTTTTCATGAAGTTTCGCGGGCGGAACGCCCATCCCAACAGACCACGAAAGACGATGGTCTGTCCCACCTTCTCCCGGAAATGTACAAACTCCAGGGCCGCGACCCTCTGGGTCGCGGCTTGCAGTAACCGCGGCTACCTTAGCTTGTCTAACTCGGACACGAGGGCGTCTAACTCTTTGCGAAGAGCCGTGTAACGGTCCAAGGCGTCACGGCCTACCTTTTGATCGGTGTTGTTAGTCATGGTGTAGAGATAGGTGATATGGGTCTGCAACTCCGGCTTGCTGTAGCGGATGGAGGGCGTGATCATATGCGAAGCCAGGCCGGTGAGCTTGACCCGCCTGTCGCCATCGGCCGCGGCCAGCGCGGCGCGGAGTCGGGCGACGGTGCGGTTCATGTCGCTCACCAGGTCGCGGACGCGCATGTTGTGGTCGAACTGCTCCTGCAGGTCGCCGGTGGTAACGCCTTCCTTCGTGACGCGCGGGTCCTCGGCCAGCGTGAGGGCTTGAGTTGAAGTCCACGTGCCGACGGTGAGACGGACGGCGTATTTCCCTGGGACGGCGACGGGACCGTTGGGGCCTTCGGGGCGCGTATTATTCATCCATGGTCCGGGGTAGCGCAAGTCCCAGGTGAAGCGATGCATGCCGGCGGTTTTGTCGAGGCGGGTGGGGCCGCTGCGCACGCGGAAGCCGCCCTCGCCTTCTTCGCTGGGTGGGGCGTCGCTGGGCACAGCGGCGGCAGGGGCGCGCTCATCGGCGGCAGGGGCGGCGCTAGAGAACGTGCGGATCACCTTCCCTGCCCCATCCAGGATTTCCATCTTGATGTCGTCGGACGGCGCGGCGGCAAGGTAGTAATCGATGGCCGCGCCAGGCAGCGGATACTGGAGCGTGGAGCCGCGACCGAAGCCTCCGCGGGCGGGCGTGCGAATGGCTTCACGCGGCGCCGACAGGTGGGCGGATGCCCCGGCGGTCTGCGGGGTCAACTGGTGGAGCGTCGTCAGGTTGTCCAGAATCCAGAACCCGCGGCCTTGCGTGGAGAGCACCAGGTCGTGGTGCGCAACCTTGATATCCGTAACCGGCGTGGCCGGCAGGTTCAGTTGGAAGGACTGCCAGTCGACGCCGTTGTCGAATGACACATAGATGCCGAATTCGGTTCCGGCGTAGAGCAGGTTGGCGCGCTCGGGGTCTTCGCGCACCACGCGGGTGGGCTCGTCTTTGGCAATGCCGTTCGAGCCATCGGTGAGGCGCGACCAGGTCTTGCCGAAATCGTCGGTGCGGTAGATGTAGGGCGCGAAATCGCCGAGCATGAAACGGTAGACGGCCACGTAGGCAGTGCCGGCGCGGTGCGGGCTGGGCTCGATGTTCTGCACCCGGCCGCCGGGGGGCAGCGTGTTGGGAGTGACGTTGCTCCAGGTTTCGCCGTCATTGCGCGATACGAAGACCAGGCCGTCGTTGGAACCCGTCCAGATGAGGCCCTTCTGCACCGGCGATTCGCGAATGGTGTAAAGGGTGCTGTAGACTTCTTCGCCGGTAGCGTCGCGGGTGATGGGTTCGCCGCTGGCGGCTTGGGTGCCGGGCGGGTGCGCGGTCATGTCGGGGCTGATGCGGGTCCAGGTGACGCCGCCATCGCGCGTGCGGTGCAGGTATTGGGAACCGTAATAAACCACCCTGGGGTTGTGCGGCGAGACCTCCATGGGGGAGACACGCTGGAAGCGGTAAGTGACCTCTTCCCCGCCGTTGCCGTAGAGAGACTCGCCGCCGATCCAGTATTGTTTCTCGTTGTTGGTGGTCAGATTGAGCTGGCTGAACTGGCCCTTGCAACTTCCGTAGACGAGGTTGGCGTCGATGGCGCTGGGGATGATGGGGCCGGTTTCGCAGCCCGGGCCGACGCGGAAGTCCTGGCCATTGCCGAGCGCGAGCGCGGGCACGATGACGGTGGTATTATCCTGCTGCGCGCCATAGACGCGGTATGGGTACTGGTTGTCGACGGCCACCTGGTAGATTTCGGCGGTGGGCTGGTTGTTCTGGGTGCTCCAGGAGACGCCGCCATCCAGCGAGACATTGGCGCCGCCGTCGTTGGACTGGATCATGTACTGCGAGTTGCGCGGGTTGATCCAGATATCGTGGTGGTCGCCGTGCGGGGCCTGCGCGGGGTGGAAGGTCTTGCCGCCATCGGCGCTCTTGAACCAGCCTTCGTCGCCGACGTAGACGGTGTCGGCATTGTTGGGATCGACGCCAAGGGTGGTGTAGTAGAAAGGGCGCGTGATCAGCGAGCCAGAGGCGTTGATCAGGGTCCAGGTGTCGCCGGCATCTTCGGAGCGGTAGAGGCCGGAACCGGGCTTGGCTTCGATCAGGGCGTAGATGCGGTTGGGGCTGACGGCGGGGATGGCCACGTTGCTGCGGCCGAACAGTTGGTTGGGCAGGCCGCCGGCGAGTTTGGTCCAGGTGTCGCCGCTGTCGGTGCTCTTGTAGATGCCGCCTTCGCGGGCGCCGCTGACGATGGTCCACGGCTTGCGCTGGCCGTGCCACATGCTGGCGAAGATGGTCTTGGGATTGCCGGGCTGGAGTTCGAGATCGGCCGCGCCCGTTTCGTCGGAGAGGAACAGCACCTTCTTCCACGTCTTGCCGCCATCGGTGGTGCGGAAGACGCCGCGGTCGGGGTTCGGCACGAAGGGGTTGCCGAGCGCGGCCACGTAAACCAGGTCGGGATTCGACGGGTGGATGCGAATGGTGGCGATCTGGCCGGCGTCGCGGAGCCCGATGAAGGTCCACGTCTTGCCGGCGTCGGCGGATTTGTAGATGCCGCGGCCGATGGAGACATTGCTGCGGATTTTGGAGGAGCCGGTGCCCGCGTAGATGATGTTGGGGTCGGACTGC
>DATMNI010000112.1:0-13423 GCA_035570275.1 Candidatus Acidiferrales bacterium
TCCAGCCGCCTACGTCTTCGAAGCTTCAACTCAAACCATTGGCGGCCGGATACGCACGGCGAAAGTCCGCGAAGCCCCGGCCGCCGCAACGACTCTTCTGCCAACTCTCAACCCACACGTGTCTTTGCACCGGCCACCGGCATCTGGCATCTGGCATCCGCCTCCGGCCGCAGCCCCTGACCCCCCGGCCCCTGACCCCCCTCAGCGCCTCCGCGTCTTCGCGTCAAAGAATCCGCCCGCCCACGGCCTCGCCCCGCCTGGCCCCGCCCGCCACGGAATTGGCTTCGTTTCGCGGAGTCTGTAAACTGGTAGTTCATGGCCTTTCTTTTCCGCCAGTCCACCTGCAACGAAGCTTTCGACAAATGGCCCTTCGCGGACGCCTGCCGGGCGATCCGCCGCGCCGGTTATACCGGGATCGAAATCGCTCCGTTTACCCTGGCTGAGAATCCCGCCGACGTCACGGCGGCCCAGCGCAACGAGTATCGCGGGATCATGCAGTCCGAAGGCCTGACCTTCGTGGGCCTGCACTGGCTTATGGTCAGCCCCAAGGGACTGCACGTGACCACGCCTGACGCCGAACTCCGCCGTAAGAGTTGGGGCCACATCGACAACCTGATCGACCTGTGCGCCGGCCTCGGTCCGGATGGCGTGATGGTGTTTGGATCGCCGCACCAGCGCTCCACCACCGGCGGGCTGACCCGTGCCGAAGCCACCCGGAATTACGTCGAGGGTTTGCGTGGTGTGGCGGCGCACGCCGCCGATCGCGGCGTGACGGTGCTGGTGGAAGCTCTGCCGGTGGCGCAATCTGATGTGGTGCAGACGCTGGAGGAAGCGGTCTCCATCGTCAACGAAATCGCCAGCCCGGCCGTGCGGACCATGTTCGACGTGCACAACGCCATCGATGAGAAGGAACCGCATGCCAGCCTGGTGGACCGTTACTTCGACTACATCCGCCATGTTCACGTCAACGAACTGGATGGCCGGCATTGCGGCGCCGCCGGGGGTTCGCGACCAAAAGAGATCTACGATTTCAAACCGGTCTTCGAGGTGCTGCGGCGCCGAAACTACGCCGGCTGGATATCTCTGGAGGCTTTCGACTTCACCCCGGGCGCGGAGCGGTTGGTAACCGAATCGCTCCGCCATCTGGAAAGTGAGATCGGTCAAATCACATGATGAGCCATTACGTTGTTACCGGCGGCGCCGGATTCATCGGCTCCGCCATCGTGCGCAGCCTGCTGCGAGAGGGCGCCCGCCCGGTCGTCGTGATAGACAACCTGCTGACCGGGCGGGAAGGCAACCTGGACGATGTGCGGGGAGCCATCGACTTCCAACTCGCCGACATCCGCAATTACGAGGAGATTGCGCCCATCATCCGGGGCGCGGCGGTGGTGTTTCATGAGGCCGCCATCCCTTCGGTGCCGCGGTCGATCGACGATCCGGTGCCTTCCCACGAAATCAACATCACGGGCACGTTCAACGTGCTGCGCGCCGCCAGCCAGGGGGCGGCCGGGCGCTTGGTTTATGCGGCGTCCAGTTCGGCGTACGGCGATACCGAAGTGCTGCCCAAGGAGGAATCCATGACGCCGCGGCCCAAATCGCCGTACGCGCTGCAGAAGTTGACGGGCGAATACTATGCCGCCATTTTCTCCGGGGTCTACGGCCTGGAAACCATCTGTCTGCGTTACTTCAACGTGTATGGGCCCCGGCAAGATCCTTCCAGCGCTTACTCCGGCGTGCTTTCGGTCTTCATGAAGGCGGTCCTGGAACGCCGGCAGCCGATGATTTTCGGCGACGGAGAACAGTCGCGCGATTTCACCTACGTGGAGGATGTTGCCGAGTTGAACCTGAAAGCCGCGCGCGCCAGGGACGCTTCGGGCAAGCTATACAACGCCGGCAACGGGGGCAGGATCACGTTGAACCAGGCCTGGGCGCTGGTGCAGAGCCTGGAAGGCGTAACGATCGGGGCGATATACGCGCCGCCGCGCGCGGGCGACGTGCGCGATTCGCAGGCCGACACCACGGCCGCGGTCCGCGATTTGGGCCACGCACCGAAGTTCTCGTTTGCAGAAGGCATGCGGCTCACGCTGGAGTGGTACCGCAGCCATCGTTGAACGGAGCCTTGTGGGGCAGGTTGGTAACCTGCGGCGGATTGCTAATCCGCCTCCGCGATGCGGCAGCGAGCGGGTCGGCGCCGAGGCGGATTGCCCCTTCGCCGCACTCTCGAAAGTCGCTTGTGGAAGTTCGGCTGCGCGCCAACTCCCGGCGGGCGGATTGCCAATCCGCCGCAGCTTGCCAAGCTACCCCACATCGCGCCACGGGCGACTTTGATCCTTCCCCCTGTGCGCCCGGCGCACATCGCGAACAGGTTGCCAACCTGGTTGCCAACCGGCCCCACATACCTGCCTCCCACCTCAGTTCCCGAAACGTCCAGGCACAACGCACGCTACAGTAGAATCTAGGTTGATGCTCATGGAGGTTCCCATGTCCAAACTCGCTAAGTGGCTCGTCTGGTTTGCCCCGGCCTTGGCGCTTGACGCCGCCGTCAAACTCCCCGCCATCATTTCAGACCACATGGTGCTGCAACAGGGTGCGCCGGTGCGCATCTGGGGAACGGCCGACCCCGGCGAAGCGGTCCGTGTCGATTTTCAAGGCCAGACCGTCTCTACCAAAGCCGCAGAGAACGGCAAGTGGGCTGCGTGGCTTAAGCCGCTGGCTGCCGCCGGCCCGCTGGAAATGACCATCGCGGCTTCGAACGCCATCGCCATCAAGGATGTGCTGGTCGGTGAAGTCTGGGTCGGCTCCGGCCAGTCCAACATGGAGTTCGCGCTGTGGAACGCCGTCAACCACGATGAGGAGATGGCCGGCGCGGATTTCCCGCTTATCCATCTCTTCCACGTCAAAAGGCTGGTGGCGGATCAACCCGCCGACGACCTGGTGGGCACGTGGCAAGTTTGCAGCCCGCAGACGGTCCACAATTTCTCCGCCGTGGAATACTTTTTCGGCCGCGATCTGTACCATGACTTGCATGTCCCCATGGGCCTCATCGAGTCCGATTGGGGCGGCACACCGGCGCAATCCTGGACCAGCCAGCCGGTGCTCGAGTCCGACCCCGCCCTGAAGTTCGTGCTGGATGGCTGGGCCAAGATTCTGTCCAACTACCCGGCTGCCAAGGATCGGTACGACAAACAGGTGGAGACCTGGAACCAGGCCGTGGCCGCAGCCAAGACCGAAGGCAAGACGCCGCCCAACCGGCCTGGCCCGCCCCAGGGTCCGGGCCACCCGAATACTCCCGCCGGCCTGTATAACGCCATGATCGCGCCACTCACGCCCTATGCGGTGCGCGGCGTCATCTGGTACCAGGGCGAAGCCAATGCCAACGAAGAACATGCCTACCGCTACCGCCATCTCTTCCGCGCCATGATCGAAGACTGGCGCGCCCGCTGGGGCGAAGCCGATATGCCGTTTCTCTTCGTGCAACTGGCGAACTTCAAATCCAACCAGTATTGGCCGGTGCTGCGCGAATCCCAAACCGAGGCCCTCAGCCTGCGCAATACCGGCATGGCGCTGGCCATTGACATCGGCGAATCCAGCGACATTCACCCCAAGAACAAGCAGGACGTGGGTCACCGCCTGGCCCTGGCGGCGCGCCACGTGGTCTATCACGAGCCCATCGAATACTCCGGGCCCATGTACCGGCAGGCGACTACGGAAACAGGCCGGATCCGCGTCTGGTTCAACCACGCCGACGGGCTGCAGGCCAAAGGCGGCGGCGCCATCACCGGCTTCACCATGGCCGGCGCGGATGGCAATTTCGTGGCTGCCGATGCGCGTCTGGAAGGCAGCACCGTGGTGGTTTCGAGCGCGCAGGTGGCTAACCCCGTGGCCGTCCGCTACGCTTGGGCGGATGACCCGGTCTGCAATCTGATCAACCAGGCCGGCCTGCCCGCCAACCCGTTCCGCTCCGATGAGCCGCATTACCAGTAGGTCAGGTATGAAATCCATCACCAGGCGTCAGGCACTGATTGGCGCAATGTGCTCGGCGGGCGGTCTGCGTGCCGACGCACCGCCGGTAATCGAAACGCACGTCCACCTGTTCGATCCCGACCGTGTCCCATATGCACCCGGCGCGCCATACAAGCCTGCCGCCTACCCTTTGGAATCCCACCTGAAACTGGTTCAGGAGGCCGGTCTGACGCATTCGGTGATCGTGCATCCCGAACCGTATCAGGACGATCACCGCTACCTGGAATATTGCTTTGTGCATCGGCCGAGCCCTGGTTATTTCAGGGGAACCTGCCTGTTCGATCCGCTCCGCGAGGACACGCCGGCGCGCCTTCGCGTCCTGGTGGACCGTTGGCCCAACCGCATCGTCGCCATGCGCATCCACGAAGTCAGTATGACTCCCGAAGCCGACGGCCCCATTCGCAATCGCGACATGAAAGACCCGCGCATGCTCACCTGTTGGAAGACTCTGGCTCGCCTTGGAGTTGGGGTCCAGATGCACTTCATCCCCGGCCAGGCGCCTAATATTCACGCGCTGGCGGCGCAGTTTCCGGATACCACGGTGATTCTGGACCATATGGGCCGGCCGGCCAATGGCACACCGGAACAATACTCGCAGGTGCTGAAATTGGCCGAACTGCCGCGCGTGGTGATGAAGTATTCGGGCTGGGACATGTACAAGGGCGACCTGAACCGGCTGACCAGGCGGATCTACGACGCCTTTGGACCGGACCGGATGATCTGGGGGATGCTGGGCAACACGCTGGCGGATTACCGCAAACAGTCGCAGCGGTTCGACGAGTTGCTGGCGTTCGCTTCCGATGCCGATCGCGCCAAGATCCGCGGCGGCAACGCGCAGCGGCTCTTCTTCGGATAACTCACGCGTGAGCGACACTGAGAACTCATGGAAAACGAAACCATCGGTATCCTGGTGCAAGCCACCGGCCGGACCGGCGTCCTTCATCAGTTGAGCGGCGTGATTGCGCGGCACGAGGGCGACATCACCTCGGTTGAGATTCTGGACAACTGGCCGGCGGAGGCGCGCACCTATTTCGAAGTGGTCCTGCCCGGCGGCCCCGATGCGTTGCTCGAAGACTTGCGAAAACTGGTCATCGTAAGCCACGTGGAAATCGTCAAAACGCTGCAGAAGATATACGGCAAGCGCATCATCATCATGGGCGGCGGCGCGCAGGTTGGGCAGGTGGCGATCGGCGCCGTTTCCGAAGCCGACCGCCACAACATTCGCGGCGAACACATTTCCGTCGATACCATTCCGCTGGTGGGCGAGCAGAAACTGGCCGACGCGGTGCGCGCCGTAGCCCGATTGCCGCGCGCCAAGGCGCTGGTGCTGGCGGGAGCGCTGATGGGCGGCGACATCACGACGGCCGTCCAGGAAGTGAGGCAGCAGGGACTCATCGTCATCAGCCTGAACATGGCCGGCAGCGTGCCCGACGCGGCCGATCTGGTGGTGAGCGACCCGGTGCAGGCCGGCGTGATGGCTGTGATGGTGGTGGCGGATACGGCCAAGTTCAATCTGGAGCGGCTCAAGCGCCGGGTATTCTAGGTTGCCGCGGCGCACTGGTTCCCGGTCTCACCGCCCGGCGGCACTCCGGTACG
This sequence comes from Candidatus Acidiferrales bacterium, assembly GCA_035570275.1. Classification (GTDB taxonomy): domain Bacteria; phylum Acidobacteriota; class Terriglobia; order Bryobacterales; family Bryobacteraceae; genus DATMNI01. Next base: position 5,620 of record DATMNI010000112.1, read on the forward strand.
CCTTGTCCAGACAGGCCAGCGCCGCGGTCAGGTCCGGCGTGTTCTTCAAATCGAGGAGATGCCACTTGGGGCTCTGGCTCTCTTTCGCGCCGCCCGGCTTGTAGGCGATGGCGCTGGGGTTTTCGAGCGCGCGCCGATCCGGAAGCATGGCAAAGATTGCAGTCCCGCGGTAGAGCGCCCGCATACCAAACATCGGCCGCGCGCTGACGCCGGGCCAGCCAAGCAGTTCCTGCTCCAGCAGCGCGGATATATGCCGCATCTCCTCTGAAACAGGCGCTAACTTGGGCCGTCCGCTGGCTGCAATTCCACGCCTGGTTGGGCCAGGAGACCGCCTGGCATCCGGTTTCACCGGGTTTCACCTGGCTTCACCGAACTAACGGGGGCGGGCGCCAGATCCGTGGTTTCGCTCGACACATCCAGCGCCACGTAGCCGCAGCCCACCGTCACCAGAAACATGGTTAATACGGGGCTGATGCCAAGGTTGTATTCGAAGACGCCTTCCACCATGGTCGCCAGGATTACGGCGATGGCTCCATGGAGCAGGAACCGCCGGTCGCTGCGCCCCGGCGGCAGCGCCAGGAGACCCCGCGCGAAATCGACCAGCATCTGAATCAGGATCCACATCATCACTAACATCGTGGGTATCCCGCGCTCGGCGGCATACTGAAGATAGATGTTGTGCAAATGGTGGTACCAGCCGGAGGGCAGCGGGCGCGGAATATCGGCCGGAATCCATTCGTCGAAATGCAGATTCGGACCCTCAGGCCCCAAGCCCAGCCAAGGGTGCGCTTCAATCATGTGGATACCGGTACGCCAGGTGACGATGCGGAATTGATTGGAGTCCACCCCTTTCGGACGGTAAATCGACGTGAAGCGCTCACGGACCGCCGCGGGCGATGCCAGGAAAATGGCCAATACGGCGACCGGCGCCAGCAGCACCAATCCTCTTCGCCAAAACCAGACCAGGTAAAGGCCGGCCACCGCCACCGCAATCCAAATGGCGCGCGTTTCCGCCAGCAGAATGGCGACGGCCATCAGGGCCGCACAACTCAACCATAGCCACAGGCGGCGGCGTGTTCCAGGAGCGAAAAGCAGGAACGAGGCGAGCATGATGAGCGCGAACATCTCTTCGGCGGAATAAGTGTTCCAATGGCTGGTGAAGCCGGTGATGCGTTCGCCCACGTAATAGTCGTAAAAACTCCGGCCGACCAGATGCGCTTCCTGAACCTTGCGGGCAAATTGAACATAGCCTGCGATGGCCGCGATGGCGCCCGCTCCGGCCCAACAGAGGAACAGCCAGCGGACCATTTGCAGTTTACGCAACAGAGAAAAGACGACCAGTAGTTCCAGGAAGACAAAAAACTTGCGAACTTGAGGCAAGCCGCCCGCCACATCCCCGGAGAACGCGAGTGCGATCAAGGTACCCAGAAGGAACAAAGCCAGAGGCAGCCGGATGCGTGGCAGCCGCAACTGGGCGCCCGAGGCCAATAGCGCCGCGAAAGCCAGAGCCAGAAGAATCTGCGAGGGTGCAATGCCGAAGATTATCGAAACGGCGGAGGCGAACGTCAACCAGCGCGCGCAGCGCAACAGGACTGATTCCGGCGGGTTCATGTAATTTAGAAACTTCAGTATGCCAGAGTGCAAAGGACGTCCCTCAACCGAGTGCGAAGGACTCCCCTTTATAAAGACCCGTGAGCACGCCGAACCACTACAGCCAGAACCAGTACAGGCAGACCGCTACCGAAGGTTCTTGGCGAAGACCGGTGTACCTACTGGGACTTCTGAAGATGGTCAGCGTAGGAACCCGAGGCGCACCAGGTCGTCCGCGGTCCAGTTAGCCTGCCGCTCTATCATCGATTTCGGGGTTTTGATGGTGAACGTGTCGCCGCGGCCATGTGGGGCAACCGTCACACGGCGCCCTTGGCATGAGCATAACGCTGATGTGACCCGGTCTGGTGGACAAAATAAAAGCCGTCGCGGTTGAGGGCGGCGATGAGTTCCCGCGCGGTGACTGAACGGAGGCCCCGATAGTCGATGGCCATGGCTTAGACAGTGACGGCTAGACAGTGACGGCGATACGGGGTGTTTCCTTCGATACCTCGGCAACCTCAACCTCGTCCAGCGGGGCCTTCGGGAAGGGGCCGGCCTTCCTCAAGGGATTCCTGAACGATCATGTGGACCACTTCGTTGATGTTCTTCAACGCCTCGTCCCTGGTACGTCCCGAAGTCGCGGCGCCGGCACTTTCGAGCGCGGGGCAATAGGCGTGCCACGCAGGATACCATCCTGCCCCACAATGCCCTTCACGCCGGCAGCCGCAGGCACGCGATGCAGCCTTGGCCGCCGGTCCGGTTTTCCAGCGATAGCGCGCCGCCGTGACCCTCCGCAATTTGCCGGCTCAGCACCAGGCCGATGCCGGAGCCGCCCGGCTTGGTGGTAAAGAACGGGACGAAGAGGTTGGCCGTGCTGGAAAGGCCGGGGCCATCGTCTTTGATCCAGATCTCGATCAGGTTGCCATCGCGATGCCAGCCAACAGATACGCCGCCTTTGGTAACCAGCGACGCATCGGCGGCGTTGCGCAGCAGGTTGATCAGAACCTGCTCCAACTGGTCGGGGTCGCCCTGCACCGTGAGGTGCGGGCCGGGTTCGACATGAACCGGGAGGCGCGTCTCGAAGCTGACGGCGCGGCCCACGCAATCCGCCACGTCGAGCGGCTGAAGCTGCGGCCGCGGCAGCCTGGCGAGGCGCGCGTAGGCGCCGATGAAGCGGCTGAGGCTTTCGGAGCGCGACGAAATCACGTTGAGGCCGCGGCGCATGTCGTCACGCCAGTCATCGGGCAGCACCGGGCGCGCCAAAATGGATTCCAGACTGCCGGCGATGGATTTAATCGGCGCCAGCGAATTGTTCAGCTCATGCCCCAGCACGCGCACGAGGCGCTGCCAGGCATGCAGTTCCTGCTCGCTGAGAGCCTGCGTGAGGTCGGAAATCACCACCAGTTCGAGCGGCAGGCCGTGCTCGCGGATGCGCGTGCGGCGAACGCCCCATCGGCCCGCGCCGCCGGGAAAGACGGTCTGGAGTGTGGTCTGCGAAGGCCCGCCGAGGCAGAGTTCCATTTGCAGATCGGCGGCGGTTTGGCCCAGCAGCCGCTCGGCCGGCGCCGCCAGAAGCCGTTCGCCGGCGCGGTTTACCAGGCGCAGCCGCTGATGCTCGTCGAAGGCGAAAATGGCCACGGCGATCTCGCGCATCACCGTGCGCAGCAACGTGGTGGCCTCCATCGCGCCCAGCCGTTGCTCGCGCAGCGTGCTGCCCAGCGTGTTGACCTCCCTCATGACTTCGCCCAAGGCGTCATCCGGCCGCGGCGACCGGCCCCGAACCGAAAAATCGCCCTCCCGCAGCGCGCCCAGCAGGTTGGAGAGCGTCTGCAAAGGAAAGACCACACGTTCGCGCACGGCCAATGCGAACCCCAGCCAGGCGGCGGCGATCACCACCGTGAGGGTCCACTGCACCTTAGCCTGACCATCTCCCGACCACAGCATAAAGAGCGCGCAGGCCGAACCCGGCAGGCCGGCCAGGAAGGCCAGCAGCACAACCCGGCCTTCGTGACTGAGCCGTGCCGGCTTTTGTGTCACGTGGATCACAAACCGTATCTCTGCAGACGGCGGTAAAGCGCGCTGCGGCTCAGCCCCAGGGCGCTGGCCGCATGGCTTACGTTGCCGTTGAAACGCGCCAGGGCCTTTTTGATCAGCAAAGCTTCCACGTCCTCCAGACTCATTTCCTCCAGGCGCGGCGGGCCTTCGCGGCCAGCGCGCAGCCCCAGATCGGCGGCGCGGATGGTGTCTGCCTGAGCCATCAGGACGGCGCGCTCCACGGCATGATCCAACTCGCGCACGTTGCCCGGCCAGGCGTGCGAAAGCAGAGCTTTGATGGCCCCTTCGTCAAACCCGTTGATGGGTTTGCGGTAGTGCTCGGCGTGCTGGCGCAGAAAGTGCGCCGACAGGATTGGGATATCTTCGCGCCGGTCGCGCAACGCCGGCAGGCGCAGTTCGATGGTGTTGAGCCGGAACAGCAGGTCCTGGCGGAATCTGCCTTCGGCGACGCCGGCGGCCAGATCGGCATTGGTGGCGGAGAAAACCCGGACATCCACGCGGCGGGTCTTGGACGAGCCGACCCGTTCGAACTCGCCGGTCTCCAGCGTGCGCAGCAGTTTGGACTGCAGGCCCTGGGAGATGTTGGCGATTTCGTCCAGGAACAAGGTGCCGCCATCGGCCATTTCGAAGCGGCCGACGCGGTCGGTCTTGGCGTCGGTGAACGCACCCTTGACGTGGCCGAACAGTTCGCTTTCAAAGACGCCTTCGGCGAGGCCGCCGGTGTTCACCGTGACCAGCGGGCGCGTGGATCGCAGCGATACCGAGTGCAGTGTTTGCGCCACCAGCCCCTTGCCGGTGCCGTTTTCGCCGGTGATGAGCACGTTGGCGTCCGAGGGGCCCACGCGCGAGATGACGTCGAGCACCGGCCGCATCGCCATGGATTGCGCGATCAACTGGGGGAAGCGTTCGGCGCGCAGGGCCCGGTTTTCGGCTTCCAACCGCTGCCCTCTCCGAAGGGCGCGGCCGAGCTCGATCTGAGTCTTCAATATGGCCGAGAGGCGGGCGTTGTCCCACGGTTTCTGAATGAAGTCGCGCGCTCCGCGGCGCATGGCTTCGACCGCCAGTTCCACCGAGCCCCATGCCGTCATCACAATCACCGGCAGCGTGGTATCCAGCGTCTGAATGCGATTGAGCAGTTCCAGCCCCTCCTGGCCGGAGGTGGTGTCCCGCGTGTAATTGAGGTCCATCAGCACGGCATCGAAGTCGCGCGATTCCACGGCGTCGATGGCGGCTGGCGGCGAGTTGACGGCTTCGGATTGGTAGCCTTCGCCCTTGATGAGGAAGCGGAGGGCTTCGAGGACGTCAGGCTGGTCGTCGGCGATCAGGATGCAGGGCGTGCGGGAGTCGGATTTCATCAGCGTGAATGGTACCGCATCAGGATAGCATGGCACTTGCGGTGCCAGACCCTATCTTGCTCTTGAGCAAGTGTTTACTGCCACGACACGGTTCCTGAAGTGTCCGTTGATGGGACGAGTGGGACGGGTTTCGACCAGCGCGCGCCCGGTTGCGGAATCCGGCGAAACCCCCCTTGACCCTTGACACTGTCTGCAATATAATCCGCTGAGTTAACAATCCTTAAGGAGGGATTACCTAGTGCGTCACTCAATAACCAACGCGCTGCTCAAATGGGCAAGCGTCTCTACGCTCACCTGCGCTTCCATGTGGGGGCAAGCCATCACCAATGGAGGGCTGCAATACTCACAAACGGTCGGAATGCCGAACTGGGGCAACAGCGGCGCTACCCAGGCGAACTACGATCTGTTTGCTTTCAACCCCAGGACCCGAGTCATGTATGTGGCAGACCGGCTGAACCATGCCATCAGCGCCATCGATACCCGCTCCAACGTGACGATCGGCTACATGGTGATGCCGAACAATTCCAGCCCGAACGGAGTTCTGGTTGCCCCCGACCTTCAAAAACTGGCGGTCACGGACGCCGGCAAGTCTCTGTGGGTGTGGGATCTGCGGCTTCCGGGTAACGCCCCCGTACAATACGTTCTCCCGAACGTCGGCGGCGGCACCGATGCGTTCGATTACGATCTGTACAACAAGACGGTCTACCTGATCAACGGCACCGCGCCCTACTATATGAGCGGAGTCAACCTGGTGACCGGGGCCATCACCCAACTGCAGTTGCCGTGGAGCCCCGAGTTGACCCGGTTTAACACCGTCGATGGTCTGATCTACCAGGTGATTACCGATGGCGACAATAAGAACGCGGCAGCGGGGCTGATCGCTTACGATCCGGTTGCCAACAAAATCGTGTCTACCGTTCTGACGCCCAACTGCGTCCCACACGGGATCGATATCGACCCGGTCAGCAATGTCGCCCTGCTGGGCTGCGGCACCAACCAGGGACAGATCATGATAAACCTCCGGGACGGCACCATCATGAAGACCTTTTCGGATGTGACGGGAACCGACCTGCTGGTGTTCAACCCCAACAATCGCCGCTTCTATACGGGTTCCGCGGGGAACGTGGCTACCACCAGCGGCTGCTCTGCCGACAGTACGAAGGCGATTCCCGTTATAGGAATCTTTGACGCTCTCATGTCGGGCGGCGTTCCCGTGCCGCGTCTGGCTGGAGTGGCGTGCGCCGGCCGCAATGCCAAGGTGGGCGTGGATCCGATCGAGAACACGGTCTATGTGCCCACGCGGCAGTACCCGGCGGATCCGAACAGTGCTACGACCGGGCAGACGGGGGTATCGGTTTATATCGACCGCACTCCGCCCGCGCAGCCCCTCACGGCGAAGACGCAGGCTGTCTTGAAATCGCTTACGGGCAGCACGGCGCTGGCAACGGTGAATACGGCGATTGATGGCCGCGTGGTTCGGATCGATGCATTTCCAACCGGTGTCAACGGCAAGACGGCGCTGCTGGTGTTTAGTACCAGCGTGGGTTACGAGTCGGTGGATTGCGCGGTGGATCCGGCAACCAGCAAGGCCGTATGCGGCGGGGATTTGGTGGGTGATCCATTGGTCGGCAGCATGGTTTCTCTGGCGGTGGATGGCGTGGCGGTGGCTCGCGGCCCAGTGGCGGCAGCCCAGTAGCGGAGGCCCAGCAGGGGGCGATCGATACTTCGGCCGCTCCCAGTCGAAATGGCCGGTGGGGCGGGTGCTTGGGGCCCGCCCCCGCTTATTGCTCGCAGGCGAAGGGATGCGCCCATACTGTCTTCGACGAACAGATCGGCGCGGAATCCGGTGTCGATGCGGTTCTCATAGATCACCGGAATCGGCCGCTCGCGCACTGTATGCAGACCTGGCGGCCCAGTTCCTACGCCAAGACCGTATTGGTAAATGGATACCAGCAAGCCCGGGCCAAGCGTTGTATGAATTCGGAAAGCGGCGTCGACCATTTCCGTGGCAATGGCATTCTCCGTCATAGCAGCCCTCAGCACGTCGTCCAGGCGGCCGCCCGCTCGCGGCTTGTCGAGGGTGAGGCACTACGGCGCGTCGGACGTAAACAGCCTGCCGGGTTCTTCCGCTCCGGGCGTGCCGATCATCTTGTCGAACCGCAAGCCAATCTTCGCGAGAAGACGAACGGAGCTTGGATTGTCGGGCGCGGTCACCGCCAGAATCCGTTTCAGCCCCAGGACGTTCCGGCCATGCTGCATCACCGCGGAGGCGGCTTCGTGCGCGTACCCCTGGGACCAGAACCGCTGCAGAAAGGCGAACCCGATATCGGCGTCGTCCAGAAAGTCGCGTTTCAAGAACCCGCAGATCCCGATGGGCACACGCGAGGCCTTCAGTTCCACCAGGTACAACCCGAAGCCGTGTTTCTCATAACTGGCAACCGGACCGTTCAGAATATACAGGGCCGCGTCGGCTGGGGTCCGGACGCCCCGATCCCCGATGTTTTGAATGAACGGAGGCTCATTGAGCAGTTCGAGGATGAATTCCGCGTCATCCGCGTTTAGCCGGCGAAGGGACAATCTTCCGGTCTCAATCACTCCCACCGATTCTACATTCTGGTCGGGCCAAAGTGGGACATCCATGATAAGGTCTTGTCAAGTGAAAACAGACTTCTCCCTGCACTTTTCACATAAGTTACAAGCGCCACGACGGTCCATCCGACGATCAGCGCGACGACGTGCCTGACTCGATCGTTGGCGCCTTCGGCGCGTTGGGCCCACGCATCAGCGGGACCAGACATCCATTT
>DATMNI010000113.1:0-40740 GCA_035570275.1 Candidatus Acidiferrales bacterium
AGTTCTGCCGCGGGGCCCGGCTAAGGCGCCTGCTCCTCGGCGCGCGAGCGGCTTCGCCGGCCTGGCCGTGCCCGTCGTACCCATTCGCACGGTTCAGGCCGGGAGTCACCGGATGCTCTTTTCGAGTGGCCGATTCGGGACACGCAAGGTGGGCAAGGCCATGTCGTGATCATTCCGGGCGGTTCCGTTGCTCAGGGACGGAATGAGGGTGGCAGCGGATTGCGATCCGGGAACTGTCGTTGGTGCCAGTAGGGATAGGGCACCTGCGACTGACTCGCTTCATCCAGGCGGGCGACCTGTTCGGCTGTCAGTACAAAACTCGCAGCGGCCAAATTGTCGCGCAGTTGCTGTTCATTTCGTGCGCCGATGATGACGGTGGAGATCGTCGGCTTTCGCAGCAGCCAGTTCAGCGCGAGTTGCGGCACGCTCTTTCCGGTGCCGACCGAAACGGACTCGAGCGCATCCACAACCCTGTAAAGCAACTCGTCCGCTACAGGCGGCCCTAGTTCAGCGGTCTTGTGAAGGCGGCTCACCTGCGGAAGAGCCTGGCCGCGGCGAATCTTCCCCGTGAGGCGTCCCCAGCCCAAGGGACTCCACACCAAAGCGCCAATGCCTTCCGTCGCCGCTTGCGGCATCAACTCCCACTCATAATCGCGGCCCACAAGGGAATAGTAGACCTGGTGACCAGCATATCGCGTCCATCCATACCGCGCGCTGATCGCGAGCGATTTCTGGAGGTGCCAACCCGAGAAATTTGACGCCGCGATATACCGAAGCTTGCCTTGACGCACCGCCTCGTCTAAGGTGGACAGCGTCTCCTCGATAGGGGTCAGGGCGTCGAAGCCATGCATATGATAAACGTCAATGTAATCCGTTTTCAGGCGCTTCAAGCTTCCCTCGATCTGCCGCTTCAGGTGGTGCCTCGACGAACCGCTGTTGTTGGGACCGTCGCCGAACGGAAACGTCGCTTTGGTGGAAATGAGAACTGTCTCGCGTGCCACATGCCGGATTGCCTCGCCAAGGATCTCCTCGGAAAGTCCCTGCGAATACACATCCGCGGTATCGAAGAAGTTTACGCCGGCTTCCAGGCAGACATCGATCAGACCCGTAGCTTCTTTCACATCAGTCTCGCCCCACGCCCGAAAGAACTCGGTTCCTCCTCCGAAAGTGCCGGCGCCAAAACAGAGAACCGGAACCCGCAGACCGCTGTTACCTAACTGTCGAAATTGCATATTGATTGGATACGGGGGGGTTGGCTTTGGTCGCTACCATTTCCCGACGCCTGGCGACAATCGTCCAGTTTGCCGCCCCGCGGGGTGGCTCGGGCGGAATACGGACCACCCGGAAGGAGGTTCGCGCCGACCCGTGGAGCGCCTACTGGCTCGCCGCCGGGCACTCGATTGTGAAGTTGCCGAACCCGAAGAGGCTGCACAAAAAGGTCGCAGCTTGGATGCGGTCGGCGCGGCTGCTTCTCAGCGACCGGGCAACCTTGCCTGTTGCCGGCGCGCTCGGTCGTACGAGTCGAGCCGCGACGTTAGATGGCCCGCGCCGCCGCGATGGTTGTTTGAATGTCGTCACCGGTATGAGCGGCCGAGACGAAGGCAGCTTCGAACTGGCTGGGGGCCAGGTAAATGCCGCGCTCCAGCATCCCGCGGAAGAAACGGCCGAAGCGCGCCGTATCGCACTGTTTGGCCGATTCCCAATCCGTCACCGGCCGGTCTGTGAAGAAAAATGTGAACATAGAGCCGACGCGATTTACGATAACCCCGTCCGGCGGCGCCGCGCAGAGAGCGGCCGCGCGCGCATCCAACCCGGCGTACACTTCGGGATGTGCCTTCAAGTGGCGAAGCATTGCCAATCCGGCGGCCACCGCCAGCGGGTTGCCTGAAAGCGTTCCGGCCTGGTAGACCGGCCCCGCCGGCGCCACCATACTCATGATGTCCTTGCGACCGCCATAGGCGCCTACCGGCAGCCCGCCGCCGATTACTTTGCCCAGGGCCGTCAGGTCGGGCCGAATCCCATAGAGTTGTTGTGCGCCGCCAAAGGCAACGCGGAAGCCGGTCATCACCTCGTCGAAAATCAGTAGTGCGCCGTAGCGTTCGGTGATCTCGCGCAACGCCCGAAGGTAGCCGGGTTGGGGCGGTACGCAGCCCATATTCCCCACCACCGGTTCCACAATCACGGAAGCGATGTGGTCGCCGTGAACCTGGAAGGCCTGCTCCACCGCGTCCACCGAGTTGAAGGGCAGGGCAATGGTGGTGTCGCAAAAAGCTTTGGGAACGCCCTGGGTGTCGGCGATCCCCAGGGTGGCGACACCCGAACCGGCCTTGACCAGCAGCGAATCCACGTGGCCGTGATAGCAGCCTTCGAATTTCACGGTCAGGTCGCGCCCCGTGAAGCCGCGCGCCACGCGGACGGCCGACATGGTGGCCTCGGTTCCCGAATTCACCAGCCGCACCATTTCGATGGACGGCACGGCGTCGCAAATGGCGTCCGCCAGATCGACCTCCGCCTCCGTGGGCGCGCCGAAACTGGTGCCTCGTTCCAGCGCTCCTTCGATCGCTGCCAGGATTTCCGGATGCCGGTGACCCAGCAGCAACGGCCCCCAGGAGCCCACGTAGTCGATGTACTCGTTGCCATCGGCATCGAAGATGTGGCTGCCCTGGCCGCGCGCGATGAACACCGGCTGGCCGCCCACGCTGCGGAAGGCGCGCACCGGCGAATTGACGCCGCCGGGAATCTTCTCCACCGCTCGACGGAACAGTTCTTCGGATCGTGAAGTCTTCATATGGACGGTTTGGCGGGCAGACTCTTGGGCAGCAGACGGGCGAATCCCAGGCTCATGGCGATTTCGTACAGGCTGCCCTTCAAGTTGCGCATCAGGCGGCGTTTCAACCCGAGGTAGGGCTGCCTGCCGGCGAACAGGTCTTGCATGATGGCGGCGAAGCGGGGGCTGCGCGCGGTGAACTGCACGGTGCGGGTGGTCACCGCCGCCAGCAGGAAGCGCCCCAGGAAGACGCGCTTGGCGAGGCGCGAGCCAAATTCCAGATCGGCTGCAAAATCGCGGCGCAGCGCGGTCCGGTAATGGGCGGATTGCGCCGCCAGGTCGCCGGGCGCGGCCAGCAGGCTGCGAGTGGCCAGGTCGGCCGAGCGGATGGCGTAGTAGATGCCCTCGCCGGTAATCGGGTCCACCAGGCCGGCGGCATCGCCCACCGCCATCCATCCTTCGCCCGCCACGCGATTGTTTCGCCACGACCGGGTTTCGAGCGAGGGCAGCAGGTGACTGTAGAAGGCTGAGCCCTTCCAACGCAGGCCGCGCTCGTTCATGAAAAGTTCCAGGCGTTGGCGCAGCGATTGGGCTGTCTCGCCTTTGCCGCAGATCCCCACCGAAAGGTGGCCGCAGCGGGGGAAGATCCAGATATATCCTTCCAGTTGAGGCAGGAATTGGATGTCAATGCCGGCTTGCTCGCCCGGCACATAGTAGCCCAGCGCCGCCATCGTGTCCGACGGCGTGAGTTGGGTGCCGACCTCGCGCAGCGGATTGCGCGCGCCCGTGGCCACGATGCAGAAGTCGGCCTCCAGGACGCCCGAACCGGTCCGAAGCCGCCAGCCCGGCCCGGACCGCGACATTCCGGTTACGCGCACTTTTTCGATCTGGGCGCCGGCCCGCCCCGCGCGTTCCAACAGCATGCGGTTGAGATCGAAGCGCGAGTAGATCACCATCGGGTCGCCCATTTTCAGGGTGACGGCGGAGGACTTGGGCGCCGCCAGAACGGTCTCGGTGACGAGACGTTTGGGCATTCCATTTTCGATGAGGAAGGGATACCGGCTGTAAGCTTTGTAGGTGAGCCCGCCGCCGCAGGGTTTCTCCCAGGCGAGCTTCTCATCGATCAGGGTGACGGCCAAGCCGGCAGACGCCAGTTGTTCCGCCGCGAATGCTCCCGCGGGGCCGCCGCCCAGGATTGCGACACGTTTCATTGCTTCTTGGTCGCGGGCGGCAGATCTTCCGGTGATGGCATTTTCCCGCCGGCCGCCGGCGCTCCCATGGCTCCGCCGGCATGCGGGTTGGCGCCGCCGGGCACGGCCCCACCTGGGTTGACGGCTCCCGGCGCCATGGCTCCGCCGCCATGGCTGCTATCCTGCCGGCCCACCACCACCCATTTGTCGTCCTTCTGTTCCAGGTGATACTTCATCTGCATGCCCTGCGCGGCATTGGCACCCTTGGCCGCAATCGAGACGGACGCATCGGCCTGATTGCCGTTGAATTGAACCGAATTCAGTGTCACGTCCATTCCCGCCATGTTCAGGCCGGCCTGGGTCAGATGATCCAACACGCCCTGACGCACCGCGTCATTGTTTTGACCGCTGCGGTGGCAGGCAGCAAGACAAAGGAGCAGGAATGATGCAGCAGCAATTCGCACAATCCGATTATAACTGGCCGCAATGCTGGAATCCGAGCTGCCCCTTCCAGTGATCGCGCAACAACCGGACTCCGCGGGATTCAAGTGGATTCGCGGGATTCCGTTTGCAGGCCGCGCGCCTTCCCTGATACGATGAAGACGTCCCTTCACGGTGGGTGTAGCTCAGCTGGTAGAGCGCCGGATTGTGGTTCCGGTGGCCAAGGGTTCGAACCCCTTCACCCACCCCAATACAAAATAAAAGGTTTAGTCCTTTTCGCCTGGAGTGCATTGTACTTTATTTGTACTTTATGGCCGCCCTCGGCATTCAATTGCGGCTTCTGCTGCGCGCGGTAGTCCGCCATTTTCCTGGCCGCTGTTTTCAGATCCGCATCCGCCACGATGTCGTAGCGCTTGTACACGCTTTCCGTCCGGTGGCCACTGATTGACATCGCCACCGAGCGGGCAATGCCGGCGCGCTCCATGTTGCGAATGGCGCTCCGGCGCAGGTCGTGGAAGTGCAGGCCTTCGAGGCCGGCCTCGGTGCAAGATCGGTCCCATCCCTTGCGGTGGGACCCGAGGCCCCTGCCATTCCAGTGGAATACAAAATCACAACCTGGCGCGCGGCGCTTGTCCTGCCACTCCAACCATTCCGTCATCTCGCCATAGATCGGAAGCGTTCGGGGACGCTTGCCTTTCGCCTGCCGCTTCTCAATCCGGATCTCACTAGCGGCCATGTCCACCTGGGACCATTCGAGTTTGCGCAGTTCGCCCAATCGGTTGCCGCAGGGGTAGCCAACCAGCAGCAAGCACTTCAGGTGATCGGGCAGGGCGGCGAGCAACACCTGATACTGACCCTGCTCTATGAAACCTTGGCGCGCATTGTCCTCATCCAGCTTGACGATAGTCGGAAGGCGTCGCACCAGCGGCGGGTCTTCCTGGTGGCCCAGCGTGAATCCACGGCGCACAATAGAGAGTTCGCGATTGATCGTTGCATCCGACCCACCGGTGCACGCCGGTCGGCAACGTATCGCCGCACCTGCCGTGGCCCGAACCGGGATGCCAGCAGCGTGCCAATCGCAGGCTTGATGTGGGATTTGACGCCACTGCACGTTTCCCAGGTCACGCAGTTCCGCAATTGGTAATCAGCTACCACCAGCGCGCAAAGATCGTCAATAGTGGCACGGTCCAAAGCAACGTCAACGTCGCCAGAGGCGACTTCACCGATGCGCTGCTTCAGCAGTTGCTCGGCCACGGCTTTGTCCGTAGAGCCGCTCGATTCAGGAATCTGACGGCCGCCGGCGGGGTATAAAATCCACCAGATGCGGCCGCGCAATTTGAGGCAGCCAGCACCTTTGGTCCGCCGACGCATGGTGGCTATCTTACCCCTGGCGACTGCCGCAATTCAATCCAGCGGTCCAGTTCGTGGCGGTCGAGGTGGACCGACCGTCCCTCCCGAACCACCGGGAGGGTGCCGGCGGCGATCAAGTGCCAAACCGCACGCACGCTGCGACCCAAGTATTTTGCGGCCTCTTCGACGGTCAGCAGCCGATCCGGTTGGCCCGCCTGCATCCGCGCCATCACCCGCTCGGCAATAGCATCCGCCAGCGCGTCCAGTCCAATGTTGCCTGTGCTCATGATCGACTCTCCTCTCCCTTCTCAACCAACACCGGAACCTCACGCGGCCGTGAGCGGCACGGCGCCCGTTTTTTCTCCCATTCCAGAGCGCCCGTTAACGCATCCCTGGTGAGCAATTCCCGCGGATTCTCACATCCTTTCTGCGCCAGCCACAGCCGCGCCCTTTGAGCCACCAACGAACCTCGGCCGCCGGACCACTGGACGTCGACCATGATGATGGCAGCAGCGGGGTTGCCGTCATCGGAGCCGGACAAAACGACAATTGAGATCCGGAACTGCCTCACGGCGTAACTCATAATTCGTCCCCCAGAAACCGTCCCACGGCGCAACCCATGCAAGTATTCAGTGGATGTGGTCAAACGCGGTCCTGCTCGCGGATTGCCAGGCCGGGTCCTTTTGAATGCCGTGGCATCGCAGGTTCGATGCAAAGCAGGTGTCGGGTGGCCGGACCAAATCGTCTGGGCGGCAGGCGCTGGTGGGGCAGGACAGGCAATGGTCCCCAGGCACGGGGAATGGATACCCGGTGACAACTCCCGCCGCCCCGAGCAGCACATTCATGGCGGACGCGTAATCGGCTTTGTGCTCGGCCGAAAGATCCCGGGTCACCCAAAAATGCATCACCCCGACATCCTGAATTCCCCAGTGCCGATTCGCTGGATCCAGCCAGCGGTTTGTCAGGTCGAACCGCCGTGCAAACGACACGATGTCGGGGACCAAAGGTCTGATTTTCACTCCTCCATCCCGAAGGTACAAGGCGAAGGCATGTTTCTTCCGGCGCAAGGAGCGCAGCACGGCATATTCGCCGGTGATTACAATGCCACCAATTGCCAGCGTGTATGGGGATACGGTTTGAAGAATTTCGTTACCCCAGACAATATCACGCAGCCGCCGGCATGGCGCGTTCTTCATTGAGCGAGATCGCGACAAGTCCAAGGTACTGAAGGAGTTTCTGCGAACAATTGGAGAGCGCACTTCGCAGACGAGGCCAGGGCGTCTTCGCGCTCGTGCTTGATCTCCAAAAAGCCGAAAAGGAAGTCAAAAAGCCGCAAAACTGCCAGCGGCGCAGCGACGGCAGGCGCAAGAACTGAAACAGGCACCGACGGCTGCCAGCGGCATAGCTCTATGGCCGACATCTCCAAAGTTCCCAAGGATCAGTTCGAGGCCGTCATCAAGGCCCTGCTGAACTCGCCTCTGATGCCCGCCAATGCGATAGAGGGCAAGCAACCGCGCAGGGCCGACGCAAAGAAGCCGGGGCCGAAGAAGCGGCGCTAGAAGCACGCCAAGATGTGCCGCGCTGCTAAACTGATTATGGCCGTCTAGTTCCGGTCTTGCTAACTGGGGCGAAGTGCGGGAACCTTGACCTGCCCGGCGGCCAGCATTTTCAAGGAATCGCTGCAAGGAGCGGTTGCTGCGCCCAGACATGACCTAGAATACTTCTCAGGAGACGGGGACGAAGCCCTCCTGCTGAAAAGTCTTGCCGCTAGCGCCGAGACAGTGAGTGTTGCCCGCGATGCGTTGTTCCGTTCCACTCATAGCCTGCTCCTGCCGGAATTTACGAAGCGTAAGACCAATCTCGAAATGGCGCGCGCCGAGTTCGAAAAGGCAACGACGGCGTTGAGGGAATATCGACAACGCAGGCGCGGTCAAGCGGCGACAACTTCCACGTAGCCCACTACCCCTGAAGTCCGTTTCAGCTTAGCAGCCATGCTCACCCGTGTGCCGAAGAACTGCCCTACGGGCTTTGTTAGCCTCGGCGTGCGCCGCTTCGGACTTTGCGAGTACTCCGCTACCATGCATTTCTTTTTCTCGCAGACCACTGCCTATCGTGGTCGAAGTTTCGCGTTGTTGGCAAGTAGACAATCACGAAAATTTCTGATTCCCGGCCTCTGGGATATGCACGTTCACCTGAGCGGCGCCACCGATTTGGAGGCACAGCTGTTCGTCGCAAACGGCGTCACCCAGCATTCGCGAGATGGGCGGCAACCTAGTGATGATCGATTGGCTGCGGCGCAGGATCGATCATACACAATAAGCCAACGCGCGAAACGGACACGGAACCGGGCATCCTATTTCACGCTGGACTGCACACGGCCGCTATCGAGCTCTCGGATAGTAAAATCGTGTCTGCGGCTGGTTATTCGAACCTCGCAGTCGGATTCTGCCGAACCCAAGGTATCTGCAAGGCGCTACAATCTGAATCGGGCGGGCGCTCCTGTGGTTCGCAGGTACCAGCCTCTTGCCGCATCCACCACAGAACGTCGAATCATCGGGAATCTGCTTTCCACAGCCGGGACAGAAGATCATCGCTAACCTTAACAGGCGCCCAGGGTTCACCGCGCCGGGTGCTTCTGCGGTTCCGGCTTGAATTTTCTACTGAGACTCCAAGAACGGCGGGCTGGCTGGCGGGCGGTCTCCGGGCGCGCGCCTGCTTTTTCCGGTATATCGGGAAGAAGCCCTGCTTCGAGTTTCGTTATGCCCGCCCCACGATTCGGCACGGCCCAAGGGACCGGCCAGACACAGTAGCACACCCGGCAACGGTAAGCGGCGCCGCCCGCGTACATTTGGCGGGCGGCGCCGTGGAAGAGGCGGCACAGCCAACGGCGGATCAATTCGCCCAGTTCCTTGATAGCGGCGTTGAACATCATCCGTTAACCCTAACAGGTGACCGGTGTTGGTCGCGTCGGAGTTTCTGCGGTTCCGGTTGAGTTTTTCTACTGAGTTCACCGTTCGGGACGGGGTGTATGAGAAATACCGACCACTCAGAAGGCATCTGTGGCGGCGATTTTTTCAAGGTTTAGGGTTAAGATGTTTTTTGAGATTTTGAATGAAGTACGTCCCTGGTAGACCCACCCCCAAACTGTAATATCATAGGGACCTCCTTATGACCCAAAAAATACTCCTACCCGGCGTTGACCGCCACCCACTCCACTACGCGTAGCGTCCGCCGCGCCAGCGGCTTAGTTCAAACGGCCTTCGGTGAGATGAGCATCGGATCGGACCGACTATTGAAAATCTCGACACCCGCGTAGACGTCTCCCAGAACGCGACTTCCGGGGCCCGTGATGGGAGGCTTGACAGCAGCACCACATTAGTAAACCCTTCGGCGTCAGGCGGGGATTTATTCTCCAGTCGGTGAGCACCGAGAGCGGCAATGACGCACGACGGCGTCACTGTGCGTCGTCATGCTGAAGTCGTGCTCCTGCTGGCCCCGCTCTTGAACTAGCGAAGCGGCAGTCGCCACCCGCCCTTCGTGTCCGCACAGGCTCGTCCGGCAAGCGCTTCCGTGTAGCGCTCTGAAGTCCAAATTGTGAGTTCACGACTGAGCCAGTTGCGGACTGCTCTCACGCATCGGTTCTCAACGCGTGGTTTCTACTCCAGCAGCTGGGAATCGAACCGTCGATAGATCTCGCGTTGGTGAGCCGTGTCCCGATCAGCCTGGAGCGCAGTGATCAGAGCGCTCAAACGCGGCGTGAGGACGATCAGATAACGGGCATCGTTTCCGGCGGTATATGTGTGGGCGACGCCTGCCGGCACGAATACCGTCGTTCCGGGGCCGACGATTTCAGTTCGGTCGCCGTATCGAAAAGTCAGCTCGCCATCTAGGACGTGCCACGCTTCGTCGTCGGAATGGTGGACGTGGAGCGTAGCCGGGCCGCTGCCGCGCCACTCATGGATTCCGAACGAGGTGCCGACGGCAGAGAAAGGAGCGGGTTTCATCACGACCATCCTACTACGAGCTACGCGTCGCGCGGGCGGAATTGGTGTAGGTGAGACCACGTGTCGCTCGCGGGTAGCTCTGCCTCGCAGCCGGCAAGGCATCGGGCCGATTGATCCCCTACGGCAGCTTTCTCGAAACCGTGGCAGACTCGAAACGTCGTTCGCTCGCGGGTAGTCGCGAAGGGGCGATTGATCGGCCGGGCCGCCGACCTGACACCAGCTACTCGCTCCTACGCCATGATCGGGGTCGCTAAGGGTGCGCTGATTGCAGATTGCAATAAATTGGGCAAAGAACCTACTACTGTCAACGCCAAGTAGAAATGTCCTATTCTCTGCCAAGTAGAAATGTCCGGTTGGCTGAGCCTCTGCAGTTCGGCAATGCCGCCGGCGTGATCGAAATGGGCGTGCGAGTTTACGATCAACTTGACGTCCTCGATGCGAAATCCCAGCGAGCGGATGTCGGCAACGATGAGCGGCGCCGACTCGGGCAGCGCCCCGTCGATGAGGATATGGCCTCCCTCGGAGGTGATCAGGATGGAGCTCAGGCCATCAGTGCCGACGTAATAGGTATTGCCGTAAATCCTGAAGGGCTGGTGCGGTTTGTTCCAGGCGGCGCAATTGGCGCAGGAAGAATGCATACCCTGAGCGGCAACCGGAATGGCCAGCGTGAGGAGCAGAAGGTTTCGATGGTGCATGTGACCATCCTAATACGACACCGGCGGTGGTCCTGCCGCGGCATGGATCGCGGAAGACGGCGTAGTGTTTAGCGGTTCCCACCCAGTTGACGGCAAGTGTTACCGTCCATTGACCCACCATAGTGACCCCGCCGGTCCAGTTTCCGATAACGCCGTTCGGCCATTGGCGCGGACTTCCGGCCTGCGTTTCTTATCTGCTCTCCAAGTTCGCCGCCAAACGGATCGTTTGGGACCAGATCTCCAACGGACTTTCTCCCTTGCCTAAACATCACGATCCATTTCAACGGAATGTTAGCTTGGATCATGACGGCGTGGACTTGGTCGTCTCAACGCAGCAAACGCGGAATTCGGTCCGACGATTTATGAAGCGGTCGAGGACCAACTCGCGCTCAAACTGAGGCCCGCGAAGCGTCCCGTGGAGATGATCATCAGCTTCTCAACGTGGTCCACGGGCAGGCCAGGAGGTCTACCCCACTTTCTTCGCGGTCAGGTCCATGGTGCCGCCCGGAAAGGTCATCGTCAGCTTCATTTCCTTGCCGTCCATTTTGCCCTTGTACATGACCTTGTACTCGTTGCCATCCCGGAGGGCAGTGATATTGAAGGAGAGGTTGTCGCCGTCCACGTTGCCGTCTGAAATTGGCACCTCGCCCAGGAGCTCATTGGACAATGTGCCAAATAGTTTGGCGCCATCCGTTTTGAAGACGAACGTGTTTTCCAGGCTGCCCTTGGGCGTCTCCAAAGTTGCTTTCCACGTGCCAGCCACATCGGCCGCGCACAGCGTCAGGGCGAATACCATCATCAGAACCGGTAGCCACTTCATTGGGTCAAACTCCTTCGCCGTCCAGTCTGTCACGTTTGAGAGAACGCCGCATTAATTTGGCCATAACGTTGACAAAACTCTAGCAGGTTGCTGAAAAAGGGTTTTCGACTCTTGGAAAGCTCCTGCAAGTTGTTGATTCTACGTTCGGCATAAGTGGCATTTGGGCCGTTCTGAGCACTTTTTCAGCAACCTGCTAGACTCGCAACCGACAGTTCCCTGGCGGTTTCTCCCAATCGGCTTTGTTCCGCCGTCAACCAGTTCCCGAGCTGCACGCCGATCCGTTTGGCCCCCTTTACTCGCCCGATGCCCGCCGCCAGTTCCGGGCTGAGCAGTCCGGTATCGGCGGCTTCATAGGCCAGTCGTCGCACCGCAGCCACTCGAAGGTTGATGGTAGCCGGGGCGAGACGGCGCGATTCCAGTTCGATCCGATATCTCAAGACGACCGTTTTGCTGAAGGCCAGTCTCGGCTCAGAGCAGTACCAGGTGACGAAATCGTCAATGCCGAACTCATACGCCCGCTTCGATGTTGGCGAACCAAGCGCATTCAGCACCGAACGTTTTGCGTAGTCGAGATCCGGCAACCGAAGAACTCGCTTGGGCGTCCTCTTCTTCCTGTCCGATTTCTTCATTACTGCGGCCCTCCCGCCGCCGAACCATGTTGACTGACGGGGATGGCAATGGCCGGCGCAACGGGAGGGTTTACGGATTACACAACGGTGTGGATTACGGAGGAATGACGTGCCGATTTCACCAAAGGAGCGTTTGGCGGCGGAAGTCGAGGACCGATGGGTGGAGTTTCAGGATGGCCTCTCGAATAAGCGCAGGTACCCTGTTGAGCAGTTCCGGGCGTTCTGGGAGGCCGGGAAATGCTACGCAGAACTAACCAAAAACGACCCTCTGATTCACCGGAAGGTTGTCGCCGCGATCAACGGATTGAGGGAGTTCCTCGAAGTCGAGCGGAGGCGGATTCCCGGCACGATTATCGCGGATGCTGACCGCCTGGAGTTCCTGCTGTTCAGCGGATACGATCCGTATTTCGAGGGGGATGAACCCCCTGGGCTGTAACGGTTCGGGAGGGCGGACTCGTGGACAGCGGCAGTTTCCCCTAACCCCACATATCATTCCCGATGTTTCAAGGTGGCCTGACGTTGATTCATACTCAAAGAGCGCGCAGTGGCTTGAGGTTTTGAGGAAAAATTTAGACCGATGGGAGACGCGATCAAAGGATTGACGCTTTATCGTCCTGTGGGACCAAAAGAGCTTGCTCTGATCGAGGCATCAGGCTGGAAGGAGTTTCCCCCTCGTCTCCCGGAGCAGCCAATATTTTATCCTGTCACGAACGAGGAATATGCGACCCAAATTGCTCGGGACTGGAACGTCCGCGAGAGTGGAGCGGGGTTTGTTACTCGGTTCCAGATACGCACAGAGTTTGTCGCTCGCTATCCCGTGCAGAAAGTGGGCGGGGCAGTCCATACAGAGATTTGGGTTCGGGCAGACGAGCTTGTGGAGTTCAATCGCAACATCATGGGCCTGATCGAGGTGATTGCCGAATTCCATTGATCGCCCAGCTCGGCGTGGGTGCTGCCACCCGGGTGAGCCAATGGACGGAAACCCCACCTAACGGCCACAATTCCAGTTCGGTAGAATCGCATCGATGGTGATAAGCGAAATCGAAGATCTTTTCGCTCGAACTTTGGAGGGCGACTATGACGATGATGCGCCCTGGGAGGCAGTGCAGTCGCTACGTAAGATCGGAAGCCGGGAAGTGTTCGATCACGCAGCCAATTGGGCCGAGTCTGCCCAGCCACTCAAGCGAGCCCGGGGTCTCGATGTGTTGGCGCAGCTCGGAAAAACGGCAGAGCACGCATCGAATAGTTTTCCGCAGGAATCCTATGATCTCGTATCGAAGGCATTGCAGGATGAACAAGAGTTCTTGCCGCTGCGGTCGGCTATCGCTGCGCTCGGACATCTCGATGATGTCCGAGCCGTTCCGCTCCTTGCTCAATTCCATTCAGACCCCAATGCCGAAATCAGGTTCAGCGTTGCGTGCGCCCTAGGGTCGTTTCCCAACGATCCGCTAAGCGTCAGGACACTACTTAGAATGACGGGCGATGTCGATGGAGAGGTCCGCGACTGGGCCACGTTTGGAGTTGGAGTACTCGGCGATGCGGATTCCCCTGAACTGAGCGACTCCCTATATCTCAGGCTGGAGGATTCAAACTCGGATGCAAGTGAGGAGGCTGTGGTCGGTCTCGCCAAGCGGCACGACCTGCGCGTTCTGCCGAAGGTGATCGACCTGCTCGGCCAACCTACGGTCAGCAGTCGGGCCGTGGAGGCCGCCTGTCTGCTGCTTGGAATGAGCGATGATGATGAGGAATTGTCTGGGCAGGATTACGTGAACGCACTTCGCCAACGATTCAAGTTGTAGGTGGTTGCAATCGCCCCTCTCTCCGATAACGGCTGGTAAACGCCGTTCACAGAAACGACCCCTCGGAGGTCCAGTTTGTCCGCGGTGGAGTACACGCCCGTGCGGCCCCGCCTTCTGACTAGCCGCGTTCCACGCATCCACCCGGCCAGCCGCGGCCAGCGGCTACGGCTTTCGAGTAGCCGTCCAGCGGCCGTCGGTTCGGCCTACGACTCTCATGCGGCCACTTGCAGCGTCGCCGTCAATCCATCCGGCCAAAATCGCCGGCGCGATTATTGGATTGGCGGGGTTTCCCAATTCCGCGTCGAAGCTGAGCTCGATGTAGCCGTTGCGCCACGTCCCGGTGACGGGGTGGGCCTTGCCGGAAGTGCCAGACCAATCGCCGGTCAGCTTGTTGCCATCGCGTTTGAGCTGCAGGGCGCCTTGGAAGCCGCCAGCGTCGCCGGCGGACGTGACCTGCCACGCGCCGGCGGCATCCGAGCCGTTCTTTACGGGGGCCGGAGGCGAACTCACGATGTGGAAATTCGAGAAATAGGCGTCCTCGGATGGATAACCCCACAGCGCGATGCCGCCGCGTAGATCCTCGCCTTTCAGCCCGTCCACGATCAGGCTGGGCTGCTCGGATCCGTTCACGAACAGCTTGGCGGAGCGGCCTTTGACCTCAATTTTGAACTTCGTCCAGGTTTCGGTCTTCAGATCGGCCCAGGCCTCGTAAACCCACGGCCACTGGCGGCGCAACGTGTACCAGCCGAAATCCGGCTCGCAGGTGTACTGCACGGAGTGATTGCGCATCGATTGGTCATCGGATGTTGAGTTTCCTGGCCGCACGTAGAAAAGGTCGTAGTGTGAAGCGTCCGGCCGCGCCCGGAATGCGACGCCGATAAAGCCGGGCGAACTCCTCAGTCCCGGCGGCGGCGGCGGGGCGGTGATCTTGAGGGCGATCTCGCCCTCGATGGTTCCATCCTGGAAGTCCACGCCCTTCAAGATAAGACACACTACGTCGAAGATCGCTCAAGCGGGCGATCTGAGAATCTCAAGTATCTCTGGCTAGCGTTTCATTCACCCTACCACCTAGCGGGCGCCACGGATTTCCCCCTATCAGAGGGCCGGAGAACCTCGGACGAGACGGCCGGGAAAACCCTGCGCATTTAGTAAATGCGAGGGCGATTGCAGGAAGTTAGCCCGGACGCACTCGCGGAGCACCAGAAACCCCGAGGGAGAAATGGGAACTTTCCCTTCCCGAACCTGCATACTGTCACGAATATTCTATTCTGCCGCTTTCGATTATCTTTCGATCAGGCAGCAGAAAACGGGACCGAAATTGCCCCGCGTGCCGCTCGCCCCATTTAGGAGGGAAGGATGAAAGTGACAGGTTTTAGCAGACGAGAACTTTTCAGAATGAGCCTCATGACCGCGGGAGGCGCCCTGGCATTGAAGGGGCAATCCTTCAATCCCGCCAGCAGCAGTAATCCTGGCGGCGTGGTCTTCGGGAACACGCTCACGTCCAGCAGCGGGTTAATGAGCCCGCCCATGACGCCCTGGGTTGACCCGTTGCCCATTCCCCAGGTGTTGCAGCCCCTGGCCGGCGGGCTGAGCCCCGCGTTCACACCGATAGAGCCGGCCCGCGATTGGTGGGGGCCCTACGTTCACCAACGCTACAGCGAGTTCCCGGCCAAGAAATGGTACCAGATCGACGTCAAGGAAGTGCCATGGTATTTCCACCGGGATCTGAGCACGCCCGCCACCATGTTCTCATATAGCGGCACGGTGCCCGGTCCCATGATCCAGGCGCGGTATGGCGAACCGCTGGTGGTGCGATTCAACAATATGTTGCCCAGGAACCACATCGGCGTAGGCGTGCCCGAAACCGCCACGCACCTGCACAACATGCACACGCCCGCCGAGAGCGACGGATTTCCCGGCGACTTCGTGACTTCCGGTAACTATCGCGACCAGCATTACCCCATGATCCGCGCCGGTTACAATAACTCGCCGGCCACCAATGGAGACTACCGGGAGAGCCTGGGAACGCTGTGGTATCACGACCATCGCTTCAATTTCACATCCCAGAATGTCTACAAAGGGCTGTTCGGGTACTTTAACGCCTTTGACGAACTGGATACCGGCAACGAGAACGACCGGAGCAGCTCCGCTCTACGGCTGCCCAGCGGGCAGTTCGACATCATGCTGGGCTTCCAGGACCCGCAGTTCGACAACTACGGCAATATCTTCTTCAACCCATTCGACTTGGACGGCCACCTGGGGGACCGGGTCGCCGTGAACGGCAAGATCATGCCATACCTCGACGTGCAGCGCCGCAAGTACCGCTTCCGTCTGCTCGACGGCGGCCCGTCACGCTGGTACCAGTTCTGGGTGAGCAAGGGTCTGCCAAAAGCCGGCGTGAACTCGTGGCAGACCATGACCCTGATCGCCAACGACGGGAACCTGCTGGAGGGGCCGCTGCCTGTCGAGAACGTGATGCTCGGAGTGGCTAACCGCATGGACGTCGTGATCGACTTTTCGAACTACAACGACGGCGACGAGATCTATCTGGTAAACCGTGCCGAACAAGTCAGCGGCCGCGGCCCCACATACAACGTCATGGACCCGGGCGTGCCGGTTCTGAAGTTCAAAGTACATGGAGTGGTCAAGGCCAGCGACCCGAGCGTTGTTCCGGCCTTCATGCGTCCGCTGCCGCGGCCGAGCGCGGCCGAACTTGCCAATGCGGTAAAGAGATCGTGGGTCTTCAACCGGGCCAGCGGGGGCTGGACGGTGAACGGCAAGCTCGCCGACATCAGTGTCGCCTCGGCATCGCCCAAGCAGGGCTCGACCGAGATCTGGACCATACAGAACGGGGGTGGAAGCTGGTCACATCCGATACACATCCATTTTGAGGAGTTCCAGATTCTCGACCGCAACGGCGTCCCTCCGAAGCCCTACGAGGTCTGCCGCAAAGACGTGCTGCAACTGGGCCCGAGCGAGACGGTGCGAGTGTTCTTCCGGTTCCGGGACCTGTTGGGTCATTACGTCATGCACTGCCACAACGTGGTGCATGAGGATCACGCCATGATGGTCCGGTGGGACATCGTGCCGTAGAACACCGTAGAGCGGAGTTGCTCGCATTCTGGGCGGTGTGGTCGCCATGCCGCCTTCCCCGAATTTTCAGCAAGGAGAACACTATGGATCGACGAAATTTCTTTACGAGAATGGCAGGGCTGGCGGCGACGTCCGCGGGAGCAGCCCTGATAACCGGCGGCACCGGTGGAATCGCCCTGGCGGATAACGCGCGACCGGTCGGAATGGGTCGGAAGAACATTCCCAATGTCCCGGTCATGAGCCAGGAGGGCAAGACTTACAAGTTCTTTGACGACCTGGTCAAAGGCAAAACGGTACTGATCAACTTTTTCTATGCGGAGTGCACGGGCATCTGCCCCCGCATGACCAGCAACCTCCTGAAAATTCAGAAGGGGCTGGGCGACTGCGTCGGCCGCGACACCTTCATTTACTCCATCAGCCTCAAGCCCGAACAGGATACCCCGGCGAAACTTGCCCACTATGCCGGAATGCACGGTATCAAGCCGGGCTCAGGCTGGCTGTTCTTACGGGCGCAGCACAAGAATATGGAACTGCTTCGGGAACGCCTCGGGTTCAAGGATTCCGAGCCCGCGGTGGACGCCGACGTGAACCAGCACACTGGCATCCTGCGCATCGGCAACGACGTGTATGACCGGTGGGCGGCATACCCTCTGCTGGGCAAGGCAGAGACAATTGTAGAAGTGGTCCGCCAGATGGATCCGAACGCCCCGCGCCACAGTCTGTACTGATCTAGGTGTCCTCCAGGATCAGGGGCCCGGGCCGACTGTGGCGAATAACCTGGGCCCTCATCCGTATCTGGCTTGCCATCCAGGACAACTTGTCCCGGAATTTTTCTCAAACAAAGGAGTTAGAGTCGATTTCCGGGCCATTTTGTCCCGCTTCGGTATCCGAGCCTGGTTCGGCGCCGGCCTTAGCTCCTCTCCATCGGAATGGCCACCGCAATCCTGGTCCCCTCGCCAATCCGGGAATTAATCGTCAGGCGGCCGCCAAGGTGGACCAGCCTTTCCCGGATGCCCAAAAGTCCCAATCCGCCCTTCGCGCTCTCGCAGTCGAACCCCGCTCCATCGTCGGAGACGCTGCAGTGGACCATCCCCGCCTCAACCCGGATTTGGACGGTAATGTGTCGTGCCCGCGCGTGACGGTTGGCGTTGATGAGCGTCTCCTGCACGATGCGGTACAGTGCGGTTTCGAGCGCCGTGGGAAATCGCCCGCGCGTGGTCGCGATTACCGCGATATCGAGCCCCGTACGCTTGCCGAAATTATCCGCCAGCGACTCAAGTGCGGGTACTAATCCCAACTCATCCAGAATGACGGGCCGGAGTTCGTGGGATAACTGGCCGAGTTGTTCCTCTATGCGGTCGAGCAGTTGTCGAACCTCCCCGAATCCGGGTGTGCCCTGGCTGGACGTCAGCCGCTCGATCTCGGCCAATTTGAGGTGGACGAGCGTCAGCGTCTGGCCGGCTTCGTCGTGCAATGCGTGAGCAATGCGTCTGACCTCCATCTCCATCAAATCGTTGACGTGGATCAGCGCGGCGCCGGCCCTGTCCGCGCCATGAGAATCGCCTGCGGATGGGACAACCTGTTCTTCGTGGCGGACGCTTTGTACACCGCGTTCGGTCGTTTCCGGCGGCTGCGCTGCGGTGCTTTGCCCGTTCCCGCTCTCCAGCCCGAGATCGTGATCATATGTGTGACCAGTTTGAGGGGCCATGGGTTCAAATATACTCGAATATGCTGACAGCTGGAGAAGAATTCAAGTAAACACTTCATGAAGGTTACTTGCCTACCGATCCGGAAGGCCCCAGCGTTGACGGATCTTCGCTGGCAGGGTTCCGGGCTTCTCCGGCCCGGGTGGGGACAGGACTCGATCGCAATTCCCCCGCAAGGGCCGTGATGTGCGGGCGGCCTTGCAGCCTGCGGACCCGCTTTCCGATCCAGCACTCCCGCACCGCGTCAGGCCTGAATCAGACCGTGCCGGATCGCATATCGGACAAGGCCGGCTGTCTGGTGAATGTCCAACTTTTCCATCAGACGGGCGCGATGAGACTCCCCGGTTTTCGTGCTCACGCCGATCTGAACGGCCACTTCCTTGGTACTCTTCCCCTCGGCGATCAACTGCAAGACCTGGCGCTCGCGCGGAGTGAGAACTTCTTTCGGCTTACCGTCGCCGTTGAGCATGGCATGCACTACCGCGCCCGAGATGCCGGGACTCAGATAGATATTGCCTTGCAATACTTCCCGCACGGCCTGCAGCAGGTCGCGGGCGGCATGCGTCTTGAGGACATACCCCACGGCGCCGGCACGCAGCGCCTCTACCACGAAGTGGTCCTCCTTGTGCTGGGTCACCACGATGGTTTTGGTATCCGGGGCAACCTGACGGATCGCCTGAGCGGCGTCCACCCCGTTCAGCAGCGGCATGGTCAGGTCGAGGACTGCCACATCCGGGCGCAGTTTCCCGGCCAAAGTGACCGCATCCTGACCGTTCGAGGCTTCCCCCACAACTGTGCAGCCTTCCGACTGCAGAAACGATTTCATTCCGTCGCGCACTATGGCATGATCGTCGGCAAGTAGAATTCGCAGTGACATGGTCTTAGCTCCTCTCCATCGGTATGGCCACCGAAATCGTGGTCCCTTCGCCAATCCTCGAAGTAATCGCCAGGCGGCCGCCCAGGTTGACGACCCTTTCCCGGATTCCACGAAGCCCCAATCCGCCCTGCGCGGCCCCACAGGTGAACCCCGCGCCGTCATCGGAGACAGAGCAGAGGACGGTCCGGGCCTCGACCCGAATTGCGATTGTAATCTGCCGTGCCCGCGCGTGACGGTTGGCGTTGATGAGCGTCTCCTGCGCGATGCGGTACAGTGCGGTTTCGAGCGCTATGGAAAATCGCTCGCGCGTGGCCGCGATCACCGCGACATCGAGCCCGGTACGTTTGCCGAAACTGTCCGCCAGCGACTCCAGTGCCGGTACCAATCCGAATTCGTCCAGAATGATAGGCCGGAGTTCGTGGGAGAACTGCCTGAGTTCTTCTTCTACGTGGTCCAGCAGTTGTCGAACCTCTGCGAATCCGGCCGCACGCTGGCTGGCCACCAGGTGCTCCATCTCGGCCAATTTGAGGTGGACGACGGTCAGCGCCTGGCCGGCCTGGTCGTGCAATGCGTGAGCAATGCGACTGGCCTCCATCTCCAGCAGATCGTTGATGTGGATCAGCGCATCGCTGGATCTATCCGCGCACTGAAAATTGCATGCGGATGGTACGCGCTGCTCTTGGTAGCGGGCGCTCTGCACACAGCGCTCGATTGCCCCCCGCGGTTGCACGGCGGTGCTTCGCCGGATCTTGCTCTCCAGAACTTGATCCCGCTCCTGTATGTAACCTCCAGTTCCGTAGGCTAACAGGCCTGAAATGCTGCTGCTCATCAAAATCTCTCCAATCATTTAACCGGCCGTATAGACACCGGTCAGTCCTAGTCCGGCTAGCGCTATGAGTTAATTGCCACACCCACACTATACTGGCGCAAACCTAAGAAAACAAAGCAAGACAAAGTACAAACAGAGCGAAACACGACGACACTGGCCTTTCCGAGGGACTTGTACGGCCGTTGACCCTGGCTGCGGAGGCAACGTTTAGGGTGGTTTGGCCCGGTGCCCGTCGGCGGATGCAGTGTTGAATGCACCTGGACGTTGTTTTCTCACGTATCAGGACCTCCTATAAAGAGTTAAAGGACCTAAACTGCCCAAATACACTGCATGTGGGTTTCCAGAGTCAGTCTTGGGATGGTAGGGGTGGGGCAGAAGGCCCAAGAATCGGCAGGTCTTTGGAATTATTGGACTTAACAGTTGAAGCGGATGGGCAATGGGCGGCAATCCTGGCGGGCCCCACGTGGAAGAGGGGGACACTGCCGCTCCGGTGCCTTCCGCCTGCGCCAAGACACGCATGGTGGTTGGTTGTTGGGGCGTTTCACGCAAATTCGCAGGGAACGTGGGGGACCCCCGCCGGGGGAGGGCTTAACCGTTTTTTGGGGGGCAACGTGGTGTGGGGCGGGAACGTGGGCCAGGTAAACCTGGCGGCGGTCAGGTCGGACCCGCGACCATCAAGGCAGGAAGAGGGGACGCGGGCAGCAACCCTTCATTGAATGGCGATGGTCACCCCCGGCTGGCTGAATGCGCTGCCGATTCCGCACAGGATGGCGTTGTTCCCGCTCGGCGCATTGAGCGGGACGCGAACGTTCACTTGCAAGGCGCCGGCCACCAACCCCGGCGCCGCTCCCGCGTAAAGCACGTCGGCCGCCGTGCTGTTTACGGTAACGGATACTGGAAGGACCGGCGCCGGCAGCGTGCCTGCTGCAATTTTTCCGTCCAGCCCAGCCGGATTCGTCTGGCCCTCGCCGGTGGCGTAGATTACCACTATCGAACCCCTCCGGGCCGGGTTGGCCGAAGAGTTGACGCTTCCGTCCTCATTCAGGATGGCGCCCTGTCCGGTTCCCGAACCGCTGGCTGTGAATATGCCGGGGGCGCTCGCAGCCACCGGGATTGATGCGGCAGGGGAACGCACGCCCAGATATTCGGTGGCCACCTGTACGGAACTTTTCGCCGCCACTGCGTAGGGGGTAATCACATTGATTTGCTTGCTGCTGGTGAATATGACTGGCGCGGGAACTCCATCGAAGAGCACGCGGGAGCCCGCCAGAACACTGTCGACCAGGCCGGCCGCGTTTATCGACGTGACTCCGACCGGCGTATCGGGGCCCACGGCGGAACCGAATATGGCGACGATTTCGCCTGGAGCAATCGGGCCGGAAGCATAGCTTGCCGCGTTGGCGGCGCGCGGGCCGGCCGGCGCCGGCAATGGCGCCGTTGGGGAGGAAACAACCGCGAGATCGACGATGCCGAATGGGATGGCCGCTCCGGTGAGATCGACGGACCGCACAAAAGCACCGCTGGCGTTGAAAATGGCAAGACGGCCGTTTATGACATCGGAAACAATATAGTTGGTTCCATCGAAGGCGATCCCCGTAGTCCGGAAAGTAGCTGTAATAAAGAGGGCCTGTTGCATCTGGCCGCTGAAACTGTAAACGTCGTACGGAACGCTGCCTCGGTTGGCGACTAAGCCGGCGGGTGTGACTTCCAGGCCGTCGCGCGCGAGATTTGTGTTCGACGGCCGCGCCAGAACCAGAGTCTGGAGCAGTTTGCCGGCCAACGAGTACTGATAGACATTGTCATCGGCCGG
Source organism: Candidatus Acidiferrales bacterium (assembly GCA_035570275.1). GTDB lineage: Bacteria > Acidobacteriota > Terriglobia > Bryobacterales > Bryobacteraceae > DATMNI01. The sequence continues at coordinate 22,011 of DATMNI010000113.1, forward strand.
CCGGGTGGGATCGGTTGGTTGGGAGGCCAAGAGCCAGAAACTCGCCCCGTCCCAGGCCAAGCTGTTGATCCCGGGTGAGAGAGGCGTCGTGAACGCGATACCCAGGTCGGCCTGGCTGGCCATATCAGTCTTGTAGACGTTGGGCGTATCCGCCAGGGTGTAGTAGATGGTAGTTCCCACCACCGCAATTCCGCGTCCGTTGGCCCTACCGCGGTTTGCATCCTTATGGGGCGCAGTGAAATCGGCCATCGCAACGCCCGTTGCCAGATCGTATGCCTGTATGTGCGGGTTGCCGAAGCTTGCGTTGATTCCCCAGACAGTCGTTTGGGCCCTGGATACCGGAGCCCAAATGGACATTAGTGATAGGATAGCTGCCGCTCGAAAGGTCATGTGTATTCCTCCTTGTCTCCCCTTGCCCGGCCGGGTATACCAGGCCGGGCAAGGGGAGCATGCATTTAGCGGACAGTGAAGCCGACCGGCGCCGAGGTACCGCTGAGTGTCGTCACTGTCATGGTGTAGTGGCGGAACTGGCTGCTGGCCCGGAGCGTTGCCGGCATGGTCCAATTCCAACTGAGCTGGGTCGCGCTCGACAGGAAGCTGCCGGGCTGCACGATGATGGAGCCGGCCACAGGCGTGGACGACACCACCAAGGGTACCGCGGTCCCATTCACGAACACCTGGACCGCGGTGATGGCCGTGGCGCCGGCCAGGTTGGTACCGGAGACCGTCACGTTCTGGTTGTTGACGCCTCTGGTGAAGGGCGAATTGATCGAAGTGATGGCCGGAGGCTGAGATGGCGGCAGGACATTGAATGTCACCGCGTTGGTAACGCCGGCCGGAGTGGTAACCGTGATATTGCGGCTCCCTTGAGTAGCGGTTGCGGCAATTCCAAGCGTGGCGGTGATCTGTGTCGAGCTGACCACTACGAAGTTGGTGACCGTGATGCCCGCACCGGCATTGACGGCGGCGGCTCCGGTCAGGCTGGTGCCCGTAAGAGTAACCGGCACACTCGTGCTTACTACTCCGGACGCTGGCGCCACACCGGTGAGCGTGGGCGGCGGCGGATTGACCGTGAAGACCACGGCAGAACTGGTGCCGCCGGCGGTGGTGACGGTGATGCTCTGCGGACCCGTGGCTGCGGCAGCCGCAATCACGAAGGTAGCCGTGATTTGCGTGGCGCTGACCACGGGCGCGGCGCTGGTAGTAACGCCCGCGGGAAGATTCAGCGCAGCCCCCGTCAGATTCGCACCGGTGATAATCACCGGCACGCCGGCGCCTTGCACGCCCGAGGCGGGAGTGACGGAAGCCAGAGCCGGAGGCGGTACGTTGACCGTGAAGACCACGGCGGCGCTGGTGCCGCCAACGGTGGTGACGGTGATGCTCTGCGGACCCGTGGCTGCGGCAGCCGCAATCAAGAAGGTAGCCGTGATTTGCGTGGCACTGACCACAGGAGGCGCGCTGGTGGTGATGCCTGCGGGCAGATTCAGTACCGCCCCGGTCAGATTCGCACCGGCGATGACCACCGGCACGCTGGCGCCTTGCGAGCCCGACGCGGGAGCGATCGAGGCCAGCGAAGGCACGGGTTGGATGACCGTGAAGACCACGGCGGAGCTGTTGCCGCCGGCGGTGGTGACGGTGATGTTCTGCGGACCGGTGGCCGCCGTAGCCGCAATCACGAGAGTAGCCGTGATCTGGGTAACGGTTACCACGGGCGCAGCGCTGGCAGTAACGCCGGCCGGAAGATTCAGCGAAGCCCCGGACAGGTTGGCGCCGGTGATGGTTACCGTCACGCTGGCGCCTTGCACGCCCGAGGCGGGAGCGATCCCAGCCAGCGTAGGAGCCGGCGGATTGACCGTGAAGACAACCCCGGTGCTGGTGCCGCCAACGGTGGTGGCGGTGATGCTTTGCGGACCGGTGGCCGCGGTAGCCGCAATCACGAAAGTAGCCGTGATCTGGGTGGCGGTCACCACGGGCGCGGCGCTGGTGGTAATGCCAGCCGGAAGATTCAGCGCGGCCCCGGTCAGGTTGGTGCCGGTGATGGTCACCGGTACACTGGCGCCTGACGCGCCCGACGCGGGAGCGATCGAAGCCAGAGCCGGAGACGGTACGTTGACCGTGAAGACCACGGCGGCGCTGGTGCCGCCCGCGGTGGTGACGGTGATGTTTTGCGGGCCGGTGGCCGTCGTCGCCGCAATCACGAAAGTAGCTGTGATTTGAGTGGCACTAACCACAGGAGCCACGCTGGTGGTGATTCCCGCGGGCAGGTTCAGTACCGCCCCCGTGAGATTCGTGCCTGTGATAATGATCGGCACGCTGGCGCCTTGCACACCAGAGGCGGGAGCGATCGAAGCCAGCGTAGGCGCGGGCTGGATGACCGTGAACACCATGGCGGAACTGGTGCCGCCGGTGGTGGTGACGGTGATGTTCTGCGGACCGGTGGCCGCGGTAGCCGCAATCACGAGAGTCGCCGTGATCTGGGTGGCGGTTACCACGGGCGCGGCGCTGGTGGTCACGCCAGCCGGAAGATTCAGCGCGGCTCCGGTCAGGTTAGTACCGGTTATAGTCACCGGCACGCTAGTGCCTTGTACGCCCGAAGCGGGAGCGATCCCAGCCAGCGCAGGCGGCGGATTGACCGTGAAGACCACGGCGGCGCTGGTGCCGCCAACGGTGGTGACGGTGATGTTCTGCGGACCGGTGGCAGTGGTAGCTGCAATCACGAGGGTAGCCGTGATCTGGGTGGCGGTCACTACCGGCGCGGCACTGGTGGTAATACCAGCCGGAAGATTCAGCGCAGCCCCGGTCAGGTTCGTGCCAGTGAGGGTTACCGGCACGCTGGCGCCTTGCACGCCCGAGGCGGGAGCGATCGAGGCCAGGGCCGGAGGCGGAACGTTGATGGTGAAGACCAGGGCGGAACTGTTGCCGCCGGCAGTCGTGACGATGACGTTCGCCGGACCAGTGGGCGCCGCAGCCGCAATCACGAAGGTAGCCGTGATCTGGGTGGCGGTGGCCACGGGCGCGGCGCTGGTGGTAACGCCGGCCGGAAGAATTAGCGAAGCCCCTGTCAGGTTCGTACCGGTGATAGTTACCGGCACGCTGGCGCCTTGCACGCCCGCCGCGGGGGCGATCGAGGCCACCGTAGGCGGCGGCGGATTGACCGTGAAGACAGCGGCGGAACTGGTGCCGCCCGGAGTGGTGACGGTGACGATCTGCGGACCGGTGGCAGCGGTAGCCGCAATCACGAAGGTAGCCGTGACCTGGGTGGCTGTCGTGACGGGCGCGGCGCTGGTAGTAATGCCGGCCGGAAGATTCAGCGTAGCTCCGGTCAGGTTAGTGCCGGTGATCGTTATCGGCACGCTGGTGCCTTGCACGCCCGAGGCGGGAGTGATCCCAGCCAGCGAAGGCGGCGGATTGACCGTGAAGACTACAGCGGTGCTGGTGCCGCCGGCGGTGGTGACGGTGATGTTCTGCGGACCGGCGGCAGCGGTAGCCGCAATCACGAAGGTAGCCGTGATCTGGGTGGCGGTGGCAACCGGCGCGGCGCTGGTGGTAATGCCGGCCGGAAGATTCAGTGCAGCCCCGGTCAGGTTCGTGCCTGTGATAGTCACCGGCACGCTGGTACCTTGCACGCCCGAGGTGGGAGCGATTCCAGCCAGCGTAGGTGGCGGCGGATTGACCGTGAAGACCATGGCGGAACTGGTGCCGCCGACGGTGGTGACGGTGATGTTCTGCGCGCCGGTGGCCGCGCTAGCCGCAATCACGAAAGTAGCCGTGATCTGGGTAGCGGTCACGACGGGCGCAGCGCTGGTAGTAACGCCAGCCGGTAGATTCAGCGTAGCCCCGGTCAGGTTGGTGCCGGTGATAGTTACCGGCACGCTGGTGCCTTGCACGCCCAACGTGGGAGCGATCGAAGCCAGCGTAGGGGCCGGCGGATTAACGGTGAACCCCACGGCGGAACTAGTGCCGCCGGTGGTGGTGACGGTGATGTTTTTCGGACCGGTGGCCGCGGTAGCCGCAATCACGAAAGTAGCCGTGATCTGAGTGGCGGTCACTACGGGCGCGGCGCTGGTAGTAACGCCAGCCGGAAGAGTCAACGTAGCCCCGGTCAGGCTGGTGCCTGTGATAGTGACCGGGACGCTGGTACCTTGCACGCCCGAAGCGGGAGCAATCGAAGCCAGCACAGGTGTCGGCGGATTGACCGTGAAGACCATGGCGGCGCTGGTGCCGCCGGTAGTGGTGACGGTGATGTTCTGCGGGCCGGTAGCCGCGGTAGCCCCAATCACGAAAGTAGCCGTGATCTGGGTGGCGGTCACCACGGGCGCGGCGCTGGTGGTAAAGCCAGCCGGAAGATTGAGCGCAGCCCCGATCAGGTTAGTCCCGGTGAGGGTAACCGCCACGCTGGTACCTTGCACGCCCGCGGCGGGAGCGACCCCAGCCAGCGCAGGCGGCGGCGGATTGACCGTGAAGACCACGGCGGAGCTGCCGCCGCCGGCCGTCGTGACGGTAATGTTCTGCGCACCGGTGGCCGCGGTAGCCGCAATCACGAAAGTAGCCGTGATCTGGGTGGCGGTGGCCACGGGCGCGGCGCTGGTGGTAATGCCAGGCGGAAGAATCAGCGTAGCCCCGGTCAGGTTGGTGCCGGTTAGGGTTACCGCAACGTTGGTGGCTTGCACGCCCGAAGTGGGAGCGATTGCAGCCAGTGCAGGCGTGGGCGGATTGACCGTGAAGACCACGGCGGAGCTGGTGCCGCCGGCGGTGGTGACGGTGATAATCTGCGGACCGGTGGCCGCCGAAGCCGCAATCACGAAAGTGGCCGTGATCTGGGTGGCGGTCACCACGGGTGCGGCGCTGGTGGTAATGCCAACGGGAAGATTCAGCGCAGCACCGGTCAGGTTCGTGCCTGTGATGGTCACCGGCACGCCGGTGCCTTGCACACCCGCGGCGGGAGCGATCCCACCCAGCGTAGGCGTCGGGAAGACCGTGAAAACCACGGCGGAACTGGTGCCGCCGGCGGTGGTGACGGTGATGTTCTGCGGACCGGTGGCCGCCGTAGCCGCAATCACGAAGGTAGCCGCGATCTGGGTGGCGGTGACGACGGGCGCGGCGCTGGTAGTAACGCCAGCCGGAAGATTCAGCGTAGCCCCCGTCAGATTCGTACCGGCGATGGTCACCGGCACGCTGGTGCCTTCCACGCCCGACGCGGGAGCGATGCCAGCCAGCGCAGGTGGCGGCGGATTGACCGTGAAGACCATGGCGGAACTGGCGCCGCCGGCGGTGGTGACGGTGATGTTCTGTGCACCGGTGGCCGCGGTAGCGGCAATCACGAAAGTAGCTGTGACCTGGGTAGCGGTCACCACAGGCGCGGCGCTGGTAGTCACGCCGGCCGGAAGGTTCAGCACAGCCCCGGTCAGGTTCGTGCCTGTGATAGTCACCGGCACGCTGGTACCTTGCACGCCCAGGGCAGGTGCGACCGAAGCCAGCGTAGGAGCCGGCGGATTGACCGTGAAAACCAAGGCGGAGCTGGTACCGCCGGTGGTGGTGACGGTGATGTTCTGCGCGCCGGTGGCCGTGGTAGCCGCAATCACGAAAGTAGCTGTGATCTGGGTCGCGGTTACCACGGGCGCGGCGCTGGCAGTAACGCCAGCCGGAAGATTCAGCGTAGACCCGGTCAGGTTCGTGCCGGCGATAGTGACTGCCACGCTGCTCCCCTGACCGCCCACGTTCGGAGTGATGCTGGTAAGCGTGGGAAGCGGCGGGTTGACCGTGAACGTGAACGGCGCCGTGGTGCCGCCAGGCGTGGTCAGCGTAATGGTCTTGGCGCCGAGTGCGGCGGCCGGCGCAATTACCAAACCAGCCGTGACCTGCGTCGAAGTCGCTACTAAAGCGGTCGCGGTGATTCCCGCCGGCAGGTTCAGAGTTGTGCCCGACAGGTTGGCGCCGGTGATGGTGACCGGTACCGTAGTGCCCACCACGCCCATCGCAGGGGCTATGGAGGTGACGGTCGGCGGCGGCGGCGGAGTCACCGTGAAGCTCACCGAATTGCTCGCCCCTCCGGCGGTGGTAACGATAATCGGTTGCGGTCCGAGTATCGCCGTGAGGGCAACGTTAAACGTGGCCGTAATCTGCGTATCGCTGACGACCGTGACGCCGGTGGCGGTGATGCCCACTTGCAGGTTGCCGTCCAGCAGCGCCCCAGTCAGCTTGGTGCCGGTGAGGACCACCGCAACACTGCCGCCCTGAAAACCCGTAGCGGGCACGATGGAGGTCAAGACCGGTGGCAGCGGATTGATGGTAAATGGGATGGTGGCACTGCCGCCCGGGGTGGTTACGCCGATGGTAGACGGGCCGAGCGGCGCAGTCGCCGCCACGGCGAGCACGGCAGAAATCTGCGTCGGCGTGATCACCACGCTGCTCGCGGTGACGCCTGTGGGCAACGTTAGCGTACCGCCGGTCAGGTTCGTCCCAGTCAGGATCACCAGCGCGCTGAGGCTCTGCACGCCGATTGCCGGGGCGACCGACGTCAACGTGGGCGCCGGCGGTTTCACCGTAAAGAACACCAGTCCGCTGGTGCCGGCCGGCGTGGTGGCGGTGATTCCCTGCGGCCCTATGGGAGCGTTGAGCGCGATCACGAACGTCGCCGTGATCTGGGTGGCCGTAGTCGCCACGGTGGTCGCCGTAATGCCGGCGGGAATGTTCAGCGTGGCGGCCAACAGGTTGGCGCCCGTGATGGTCACCGGTACGCTGGTGCCTTGGATGCCCACTGCGGGCGCGATGGTGGTCAATTTCGGCTGCGGTGGAACAATGGAGAACGAGAGTGCATTGCTGGCGCCAAGCGGAGTAGTAGCGGTGAAGACAGGCACGGTTCCGAGCACCGCGGCGGCCGCCACATTAAAGGTCGCGTTAATCTGGGCGTCGCTCACCACGGTAACGCCGGTGGCCGTGATGCCCGCCGGCATGTTGAGCGTGGCGCCGGTCAGGCCGGACCCGGTAATCACTACCGGTACACTTGTGCCCGGCGACCCATTGAAAGGTGTGACATCGGTAAGCAATGGACCGTCTCCGGTCAACCATATCCTGGTGCTATCCACCACGTAAACACGGGTACCGTTCGGGGCGATTCCCGTGATGGAGGAAAACGGCGTCGGGACAGCGCCCGACAGGCCCGTATTGGCGAGCATGGTAAAAAGGTTCGCCACGGGATCGTATCGCCAGACGGCGCCCGGGCCGTCTCCGATGTAAAGGTAGTTAGCGTCGGAGGCGACGGCCGCCGGCAAATTCAGGACCACGGCCAGAAACAACGACGTGCAGGTTCCCTTGCACAGGGTGGCATTTTGAATGAAGCTGACGTCGGTTTTTTCGACCGCATACAGGTCGCCTTTGAAGAACGCGATGTTCAGGCTGCCGACGTCGAACATGGCGCCAATCGACCTGACGGTGTGATTGGCGGCGGCCGGAGTGGTCACCCTCACGATGATCGGGCTTCCCGCCATAGCGGCATAAACCTGGCCATCCGGTCCGAACGTCAGCGCGGTCGGCGCCGTTCCCTTAGAGGCGGCGGTCAGGAGATTGTTTTTCACTACCGTTACCGGCGCGCCGACTGTCTCATTAGCCGGATTGAACTTGAGCCTGACAATGCCCGCGCCGCCGGGCGTGGTGTCGGGCAGGTAAACCAGGTTGGTCACACTATCGAACGCGGGCGCGCCGGCCACGAAGCCCACCGCCAACACCGCACAGGCGGTCAGACTGGGAGAAAGCAGGGTAGGGTCCACCTTGCAGAAGCCCAGCGTAGCGTCCACCACCCACAGGTGAGCCCCCATGAGGACCGCGCCGCGCGGGGTGGTCAAGCCGCCGCTCGTATAGGCCGCGGCGGGGTTGGCGACGGCCCCCGGCACAATCGTCGGGGCTATCGTCGGTGGAGGAGTCGGCACTGGCCCCTGGCTGTCCGGGAGCGATCCGGCCGGCACCGAATAAACGCCGGCGCCGCCCACGGCCTGCCCGGCGGTGGGGTCATCGACCAGATAGAGGTTGCCCGCGCTGTCGGTCCCCACCGCCGTGACATCGCTAAATAGACCGGGGATGCCGTTCTTGACATAGGTTCCGGAGTAGAGATCGGTCTGCCCGGAGCTCGGGTTGTGCCGGAACACGCCGGACCCGGTTCCCACATAGACCAGGCCGTTCACGCTATCCCACGCGATGGACGATGGGGAAGCGACGCCGAGCGCCTTATTCAACGTACCGTTGCATTTCGTCGCGCATCCGACCGGGTCGGGAACGATCACCACGCCATCCCTGTCCGCGATCCACAGTTGCGTAACTACGATGGCAAGGCCTTGCGCCGGCAACCCGCTCAGTGTGGTTCCCATTCTGTCCACTGTCTGGGTAGCGGTGGCCGGGGTGTTGACCCGCACCAGGTTGCCGTTGGCGGTCATGCTGACATACAAGTTTCCGTCGCTGCCAAGCGCGATGGCGCCCGGTTGCTGCACACCCAGGCCAGCCCCCGCCGCGACGTTGAATGCGCTGCCTGCGTTGAAAACCCCGGCGCCAAACGCGTATCGCCAGATGCCATTGCTGGTGGTGCTTGAATCGGGCACGTACACCAGATGGTTGACGGCATCGTAAGCAGGCTGGCCGAGGATTGAGCCCGCCGCCGGCTTGACGCAGTTGGTCAGCCGGTTGCCGTCTATGCGGCATAAGCCCGACGCGGCATCCGTCACCCACATGCGCGCTCCGTCATAGAGAAACCCGCCGGGCGAGGTTGAGGTTAGAGCCGCCACGACGGAAGCGCCGGGTGCGGCGGCGCATGGGGCCGCCAAAACAAGAGCGGCCAGCGTCACGAACTGCGTCACGAACAAGGGCGCCTTTTGCTCCCTTGAGTTACGATTGCTTACTACCGTTGATATCTTTGACATGTGAGCATTCCTTTGGTCGTGACCATCGTCACGTGGTACCGGAGTTTCAAAAAAAACGGGCGGAGATACCTTTCCGCCCGTACTCTTAGAAAAGTGAGCCGCTCTATCGGATTCTAGTTACCGGAGAGACAATCGTGCCTAAGTAGCTGGACCTGATCTGTACGGCGAGCGGGATCGGATTCACGATATCCGCCAGCACGTTGTAAGTGTCCAGCGTGGGGTCATAGGTGCATACGACATCCGGACCGGCGGGCAATCCGTTGGCATCCAGTGGGGTTACCGTGAGCGTGGCCGCGCCCTTCGGCAGCGCATTAGTGGTTGCCGCGACTTGCAGGCGCGACTTGCTGATGGCGTAGACCACGTTGGTGACCGTGATGGTATCGGCTCCCACGAAGATGCTGATGGTGGCGGTGGCGGACCGTCCCGCGCTGTCGGTGACCTTGTCGGTGAACGTTAGCGTTACGGGAAGCGGGGTGCCGGCCGGCAATACCGGCGTGAACTTAACGGTGGTCGCGGTCCTGGTCAAGACTTGAGGCGGGCCGGCGATCTGGGTGAACACGTGGGTCAACACTCCGGTACCGGTAGCAGTGCCCGTCAGGGTCACGGCTGTGCCGGGTAAGACGTTCTGGCCCGGCGCGGCGCTCAGGGTCACCTTGGGACCGCCCGCGGTGGGGGACACGGTGACGTTTACGGACCCAAGGCCTCCGCAGGTGTAGCCGTTGCATACAGCCACCTGGAAGGTGAGCACCACCGGAGCGGCCCCCGCGGCGAGCAGCGGCGCCACGAACTGTGGATTGGCGGCGTTGGCGTTCAGCATGGTGACGGCCGGACCCGCCGATTGCTGCCAGGTGAAGATCAGCGGCAGCGGCGGAATGTTTGGATCGGAACTGAGGCTAGCGTCCAGGTTAACGGTCGCGCCCGAAGGTACGGTTTGCGGCGGCCCGGCGTTGGCGACGGGCGGCTGCAGCAGTGTCAGCCCGGTGGTGCAGGCTGCCGGCGGCGCCGTAAAGCTGGGCCATGGATTGAGTTGTCCAATGACGCCGGCCGGCGGAGTGCCCGCGGGCGCATTGAAGGGAACGTAAGGCCCGAAGCCATTCACGATGAATGGAAACTCCTGGAACGTCAGCGGAATCTGCGGGCTGCCCAAGACCAGGTTCTCCGGGAAGATAAACTGAAATTGCGGCGCCTGGAAGGTACCCGCCATCAATCCGTTGGCAATCAGCCTGGCGGTGGGCAAAACCGTGTCGATGGGCGCCCCCCCGGTCAAAGCGCGGCTGGCGACGGCCATTTCACGCGTGGGCGGCAGGAAGTTCCCGATGGTGGTGCGGAACCGGGCGCGACCCTTCAAGCCTCCCAATGGCGGCCCGAACGGATCGGATGTGCCATAGAAGCGGTGTGTGCGCGCGCCGGTGCAGGGGTTTACATCGACGGCGTAGATGTCCACCAACTGCGTGTTATCGGTGGTGAAAAAGTCCCCGAACAATTTCTCCAACGCCTCTTGAGGGAAGATGGGGTTGGGAGTGCCGCCCACGCCGATTCGGAACTCACCCATGGAGGTGTAGACCGGCCACGTGCTGGGCGCGGTGTAGATTCCGAGCTCGTCATTGACGGTGTGCGCCGATATATATTGGCACGTACTGATCGGCTGGCCCGCCACGCACGGCGCGTCGTTGATCAGCGTTCCGGCGTAAGTGATATAGTCGCCCACTTCCATCGGCGTCTGCTCAAAGGGGTCTGGTGTCACGGCAGGCGTAGGATAGCCGGCCTGGTGGGTAATCCCTTTGGCGTCGGGCACGCCGGCTGTGGCCGGGAGCATGGTGTAGTTAGTCGAATACGCGCCCGTGAACGGGTCCTTGGGCCGGTTCCATTGCGGACACAAGGAATCGTTGCCCGTTGCCGGATTGGTGCGCGGGAGGCACATGGGATATCCCGTGCGGGCGGTAATGGTGGGATTATCCTCGTCCGAAGTGAAGCGAACGTCGGCGAGCGGGTCGGGCAAGCCGAAGCGTCCATTCGGAGAGTTCAGCCGAAGGCGGGCGCCGGCGGGGCCGCCCAGCTTCTGACTGACCCAGATCTCGGGCACGGCCTTGGAGTAATCAATCGCGTTGATAAACCCCTGGCCGTTGTTAACCGACTGCTGCGAAATGTAGATCAGCCCGGCGATGTATTGGTCACTGGCTGCGGTGACCACCCGATTCCCTTGAACGTGTACTTCATAAGTTGCGTAGGGCTTCGGGGTGTCGGAGATCGCCAGGCCGCTCTGATTGAGTGCCTTATAAGCGGCCGGCGCATTGGCGAATACTTCCGGCCAGGTCATGGCCGCCGCCGGCATTTGGAATATGGTGTTCCGAGGCACCCGGATCTTGAGGCCGTTCACCTCCATCCAGCCGGGGGAAAAGATGTCTGCCGGAGTGTCCACGGTTGCGCTCTGCATAAAGCCGATGACGTCGAAGGGCGACACCGTCGGCAAGAACGGCTGCGGCGCGGAGACGGGGATGAACGGCGGCAATAACACGGGTACGCCGCCGGGCCTTGCGGCTTGGGACACCGGCGTCAGTGGTAACAGCGCGGCGGCCGTAAATACCGCCAGCGCATACAGGCAAGTCGCGACGGGCTTCCGCTGGGTGCGGCCGCCCCGTTTTGGATTTCGAGTATATGTATATGTCTTCATTTCAGTAGCCTCCAGATTTGGTTTTCGAGTTTCATCTCAGATACCGGTGCTGCTTACTGCAGCCCGGCATCGAACGGTTGCAGCGCCGGAAGTCTCTTGGCCGCCCGGCCCGCCGCGCCTACGGCGGGGATCAGTATCTGCTCATCCACTGCGTAGATCGACGTACCATTTTTGAGGACCCTCATTTCGTTGAATGGGTGGCCATCCGGCACGGTGAGCGAGGGATGATCGAACGGCGCCTGCTCCCAACGCACGCGGTCGTCTGTCAGCGCCTTCAGGAACGCCACCAGATTGGCCTTGTCAGTGACGCTGAGATTCAGCGGAAAAATCGCCGGAGCGCGGTTGGTTGGATTGATGCCGAAAGCGGTAGTGTTGGAAGAATCCGTCCCGGCTCCATCGCCGCCGCGATTGTAAAAGTCCACAACCTGCTCCAACGTGGCCTGGCCGCCGTTGTGGAAGTACGGTCCGGTCAACTCCACATTGCGCAGCGAGGGGACTTTGAACGAGCCATCCACCGAATCGCGGGCATTGTTGGTGATCGGAACACAGGGGTCAACCTGGAAATTACAGGTGAAAACGTTGATGACATCGGGACCGATCCCGAGCATGTACGGGCTTGACGCCCCGGGCGCTACGGCGTTCTTCGCCTGGCGCGCCCAGTTGAGCGGGTTGCCCCACGGGTCCGTCCCGCCGGCTCCAATATCATCGCCAGGCGGCCGCACGCCGATGTTGTAAAAGCCGCTGTCATAGAGCGATACGGCCCCATCGCCCATGATCATGTGCTCGATCAGGCCGCCTTCAAGTTGCAGTTCCTTTAAGGAACTGGCCGCGCCGGTGAACTCCGCCCCCTTGTGGCAGAAGATGCAACCGCCGTTGCCGTTGAAGACCTGGAAGCCGGTAACCTGCTGCGTAGTCATGGCGCTGATGTTGCCGTTCATGTATTGGTCGAACGGGGCGTTGTCGGAGACCAGCGTCGATTCGTAGAGCATGATCGCCAGGCCCCAGAACAGAGAGAAATTCTTCTCGATCTGACGGTAGCCGTCCGACGTGAGATAAGGCGAGCTCCAGAACTGGGAAGGGAACGCCTTCTTGATGAGGGCTTCGTAGCCGATAGTCAAACCCATTTTTCCCGCCCCACCAAAAAAACCGGGCGGATTGGCGTAGGGCCCCAGCACGCTGTCAGTGGGGTCTACGATCTGCTGGGCCAAGGGCTGCGAGCGCAGAAGCTTCTGCCCGATTTCCTCAAACACTCTGCCGCGGCAGGACATTTCCAGGTCGCTGCCGGGCGGACCCACTGCCTGTGAGGCCAGGCTGGCATCCGGTATCGCAATCGGCATGGGCGTAAGGTTGCCCAGGCTGTTGGCCACCATGACGCTGTTGAGGGGATCGACACCCGCGGTGACATCCCGAAGGCCGAACGGGCTGCGGCCGTTGAAAACATTATTGGCGCGGCCATCCCAGAAGTTGCGGAAGTTGAAAATTGCGTTGATGACCGTGGGTGTATTGCGGGGTTCCACCTGCCGCACATTGATACCGCCGACGGCGAACGTCGGATTGAGCGCGGCTGTGCACACTTCCAACTTCTTGGGATTGCGCGCGACATTGATGTGGTTGAAGTCCGCGCGGAATACGCCTTGAGACCCAACCACATCGTTGCTGTCAAACACGACCGTCGAGTTCCGGTTGAGGGGATCGGCCAACTGATGGAAAGGAAAGTCCAGCTTCGCCAAGGTATAGTTAGGACCGCCGCCCGGAGGCGGCCCCACTCTGCTGTTCCGGTGGGATGCGGTCAGATGCCATTGGTTCTGGAGCGCCGGGTTGGTGTTGCGCAGATCGGGGTCCATCTGGTTCTCGATGCGGTTGTCGGCGCCGGCATGAAAATGGCAACTGGCGCAGGCCAGTCCGTCACTGCCAGCCTGTTGATCCCAGAAGAACGCTTTGCCTAACACGATCGCCGTCTTGGTGTCGACGACGAACTGGGAAAGGTTGGCGGGCAGCGGTACTGGTACCTGGTTCAGCGGCCCCGGCTGCGGCGGCCGGTCCGGAGGAAACACCCCGGACTGCGCAAGTCCGTCGGGCGCGGTTATGGCGAACACTGCGATGGCGGCCACCATGGCAGCGCGGCCGGGAGCAGGTAGTTGGTTGTTTCTTGCTTTGTTCAATTCACACCTTCCTAAGAGTTACTGACTGAGCGTAGAATGGAGAGCCGCGCTGGAAAAGAAGGTAAGTATGGGAGACCGGCAGGGAGAAGTTATGGCGGCGGAACCCGGAATCTCCGGCACTCTTGCCGGATTGGGCGGGACCAACGGAGAAGGGCTGGAATTGCGGGCAAGATATCCGGAAGGCCGGTGTTTAGTGAATGTTAGGGCGTATAGTCGCGCGCTGGGGAGCGACCTTTCCCATTTGTTAGGGTTCGCCCAGCGTGAGCCAGTCCCCAGGCTTCCCAGGGTTGGCGGGTGGGGGAAGTACGCAGGATGCAGGCGGGAAACACCGCAGTGGCGGCCTTTATTTCACTGTGAGGGGTCGGCCCGCCGCGCTGCAAGGGTCGTGCGTTGTCCGGGGCGGCAACGCGACGACGTCTCCCCGGCGCGCGAGGGACGGCGCGGACACTCCGGGCCCGACATTGAACCGGGGTTGATGACGGGAGCATGAAGAGCCATTCTCCACCTTGGCAGTGGCGCTCTCCACCGATGCTGTGGGCCATCATGCGGTACAGCGAACTGGCAGCGAGCGTCAGTCTGCATGTCGAATCCACCTCCATTCAGACCGTGCTGGAGAGCGAATCGATTTGGAAAGACTGGACGGCCTCGGAGATTCCATTTTCGATATTTTCGATAGATTGATTCTAAGTTAGCTGTTTAAACAGCAGAGACTCGAACCAGAAATCCGCACCCGCAGGCACTGTGGTTACGGTAACCGGCAGCAACATGGCGCCCCTAGCCGGATCCGGCCTTCCGGGACGTGCAGTTTCCACGATATTGGAGCGCCGACGGCCGGCTGGTCAAAGACATGTACTTCGCCGGCCGCTTCTCAGGTTATAACACCTGCCAGACGTACTATTCGAGCGATCCAATCCTATCCCTGGCCATCGAACCCAACACTTCCGGAATGCTGGTCGTGACCGGCGCCGGCCTGTACTATACCGACCGGCGGGAGCCAGTTCCAGATAATCTTTATCGGACGGTATTGACCGAAGAGCCGCTGTACGGGCTCCAGGTTCTCTTCGATCCGACGGTTCCAGGAGATCAGCGCTATCTGACCCTGACGCCCGTACCTTATGCCGGCGCGTCCAAAATGGTGCAGTACCGCTTCTGGGTCCAGGCCCCGGACGGCGGGCATTGGGGGCTTACCCAGAACGGCGAGCCATGGCTGAGATCGACGTCCATGTAGACAAGACGCTCCTTCGTGATGATGCTGGGATCGAGCCATGCACAAGCCGCGAGTTCATCCCACTGATAGTAGCGCTGATCCGAATATTTGGCGATATACTGGCCAGCCGGCTGTCGAGATCGTGAGATGGGATCGAGCATCTGTTGGGTGAACATAGTTTTGATCGAGACGTCCACAGTTGTCGCATCAATCCGCGGCCACTGAGCGCGCAGCACGATGTGCGCGGCTTCGGGGTCAAACCAGAAGTTAAATTCGTGGCGGGGACTCGTCGCGAATTCCTGGTCATCGGTCTGCGGATTCAAGCTTCCACCCATGAGAAAAATTCCCTTCGTCATCTCCGGAAAATGGGGATCGATTGAGATCGCCAGCGCGATGTTCGTGAGCGGCCCGTCACCGAAAATAGTCACCTCATGCGGGTGGGCGCGGACCTGACGAATCAGAAAGTGTGCGGCGTCTTCATCGATCGGCCTCGTGCGTGGCGTTCCTTCCTCCAGCGTCGGGATCACCCAAGGGCCATGGGTCGGGATCGGCGGCGCCACGGCGCCCGACGGCGCGGCCAAATCGGCCGTTTGATGGCCCCATGCTCCCAGCCATAGCGGTTTTCCGATCAACTGCGCTGCAAGACGGGTCTCTTCTTGCGTACGTACCAGAGGGAAAACTGCCCCTGGCACTACCGGTACGTTGGTGCGCCCCATCAGTTCGAGCATGCGCAACGTGTGCTGCACTTCTTCGTCACGCCAGTCATCGCCGCTCGCGATCGTGATGCCCAGGACCTCGACTTGCGGCGATTGGAGCAACGCCATCATCGACATTTGGTGCGTACCGCCGGGGCCGGCGCCATCCGCGTCGATCAGAACCAGTTGTCTCTGCGCAAACCCGGCAGTCGCCATCGCCATCAGGGGGAAAAGGTATAGGACGAGTCGCATTTGGTGAAGCATTATATATGGTCTGGCCCTGTTATTCGAAGGCGCCTGGACCAGAATCGGAATGCCGGCGCGTTAACCACTCTCCGAAACGCCCTATCCGCCGAAGTGGTCGCGTTGGGGGAAACGCCGAGGGCAGGTGTCAGGCCCCTGGGCCAATCTCCCCCAAGGCCGCTTCGGGCAAATGGAGCGTGGACCAGCACGTCATGCGTCGGTAAACGCTACGCGACAAGGCAGGACCTATCGCTCAGACTGTCGGGCTGGGGCCGCGGCGGGGCCAAAGTCCGAGTCGGCGACAAATCGTCAACTTGAATTTCACCCAGAATTGGACTTCCCTCTGCGAAAGTCATCTCCCTAAGCCGTTGAGATAGACTTCTAGTCGATGGCCGATTTTCGTTACTGTACTTGGTCCGTCATAGTCCTCCTAGGATCTCAGTTGGCAGCCGCTCCCCGGCTTCGGTACGTCATCCACCCAACGCCTGATTCCGCGCAGATGCAATTTGAGATGGAAGCGGAAGGGGAAGGCGCGAGTCGCGGCACAACGGTCGCGGGCGCTACAACACCCTTGAAATCCGGTGCATTCCAAGAGCCGAGAATGAGTTCGCAGTACTTCTATATTCTCGGGAACCGTAACTTTCCCCTTCCCAACTGGCCAGATACGAGAGCCGTACGCTGCGAGATCCGGTGGGTCGGATTCCCGCCGTCGTGGCTCATCGTTAACAGCTACGGAGTGGCGCATCGCGTTCAGCGTTTCTCAACCACGATGGCCGATCTGAGGAAGGCCGTGTTCGTGGGCGGTGATTTCCGAATTCAGCCGGTTTCGCAGGCGGCGCCGGGTTTGCGCCTGGTGACGCGAGGCCGCTGGCATTTTCCGGATGAGAGCGTTACGAAACTGTTGGACAGACTCTACCGGGCCGATTTTGCCATCTGGCGAGATGGAGGACTCAAGGATCACTTCGTGTGGATGCTCCCAACGCCCGACTCTGGGCCACATGAGGGGGAGAATCGCACTCACGGCCTGATCTTCTACGGAGGGGAGGAGACTGAGGACATTCGCGACTTTGCTTTTCTTCTCTCCCACGAGTTGTTCCACGCATGGAACCCTCACCGGCTTACTCCTCCGGACTTTGACGAGCGCCTTTACTGGTTTACGGAAGGCGTAACCGACTTCTATGCCGCCGTGACCCTTCTTCGCACAGGCATCTGGGGCTTTGAGCAGTTCGTCTCTAAACTCAATGCCGTAAGCCGGGAGTATTACGATTCCCCCAAACGCAATCTGTCCGCCGACGAAATGGTAGTCCAACGAAGAACGAACCTCGCTGCGGAGCGGCTGCCGTATCAGCAAGGATTTTTGTTGAGTGCGAATTGGAATCTAAGGATTCGTGAGCGTTCGCACGGGGCCCAATCGCTGGATTCCGCGCTGCGTCAATTGAAGAGCACTTCCCGTCGAGTCCTCTCTAACGACCGTATTGAGCGGGCACTTGCTGCGGCAGGGGTACCGGAAACTGGTACGGAAATCGAAAAGTCGATCTTGCGTGGAGAGACCATCAGCCTGGTGCCAAATGCGCTCGGAAACTGCGCCACGGAGACTTTCGCAGCCGCCGGCTTCGACATCGGTTTCGACTACGAGAAATCCAGCAAGGCGAACAGAGTCATGAATGTAAAACCCGACAGCGCGGCATACGACGCTGGAATGCGCGAGGGCCAAAGCCTCCTGAGTAGAGATCTCGTCCTGGGTGATCCTGGTTATCAGGCAAGACTGGAAATAAGCGATGAACGCGGACGAAGATGGATCAGTTTTTACCCAATCTCACGGAATCGCGCGTCCATTCCTCAGTTCCGTCTGGACAAGACCGGCGAGTCTTGCACGGAGCTCTTTCGGTAATGCGCGGCGAACAAGGTGAGGCAAACGGCCAACCTGGCCGAATGTCGATGAGGCGTCTGGCGCTCAAGTTGACGAGAAACGCCCGTTGCTGACATCTGCTCGGCTCAGTGGACCAGATCCTCCCTGACGGCGAAGGGTTTACTAATGTGGTGCTGCGGCCCAGCCTCCCATCACGGGCCCGGAAATCGCCTTCTGTTCCGTTGGGACCGACCCTCCGCCGATGGAGTGGGTGATCTCCCCGAAGGCCGTTTCCGGCCCCCCGAGCGGCAGAAGTCCGAGATGGCGACTACACGCTCATGTGGTTTCACGACCTGGCGCGTTTAACGGGACTGATCGTGGTCTGCTTCGGTCGGTTTTGCGTCCGTGGTCTCCCGTTCCCAAATGGAGGCACCTGGGGCACCCATTTCAGTGGAAGAACACACTTCCATGGCACCCAGGCCCCGCCTCAAAGTCAGAATCCTCCGCTTCAAAAATCTTCTAATATTCCGGCATCACCGTGGCCTTCAAAACTACGTTTGAGGTATTCACCAGGGTTGGCCCCGACAACTCGCTTGAACGCCTTACTGAACGCAGCGTCGGACTCGTAACCGACCAACCGAGCGATGTCTATGAGCTTTTTGTCACGCTGTTGTAGTAACTGCATCGCCTTCTGCATCCGCCACTCGGTTACATATTCCAGTGGTGTTTGTCCGAGTAGCTCTTTAAAACGTGCTGCGAATGCGGAGCGAGACATGCCCGCCGCTTCGGCCAGGGATTCGACCGTCCAGGGTGTATTCACTCTGTCGTGAATGGCACTCAGGGCAGCGCCCATTTTGGGATCGAAAACCGCACGAAGCCATCCTTTGTTGCGTTCCGGTCCCGACGCGATGTGCGCCCGGAGCATTTGGATAAACAGAACCTCAGCTAGCCGATTCGCGACTATTTCAGATCCCGGCACCTGTTCTGCCATTTCTGA
>DATMNI010000114.1:0-21836 GCA_035570275.1 Candidatus Acidiferrales bacterium
GCCGCTACCCATCCAAGGTAAGAGCCGTATGCGCTAACCGCGCCCGTACGGATCCGCGCGGGGGGTGCGAGGCAACTCGCATCCCTACCGCGACGGCAAGCTGCGGCGGATTGGCAATCCGCCCGCCGGGAGTTGGCGCGCGGCCGAACCTCCACAAGCGACTTTCGAGAGTGCGGTGGAGTTTCTACATTCCGGTCGGGCCAAATTGAAACAGACGATCGGGTTGTGTCGTCTGTCACCAGCCCGCGCTTGACCCTCGCCATGGTTCTCTCGTTGGGTCATCGCATGATGGTGGGCATTGCGGTGTGCCGTTGGAAGATCGCGTGAACGTGAATGGGCATGACCACGCACGCGTGCAGTTGGTTGAAGCGGCGAACCGCCTCCCATCCAGGCCCGCGTTCACAACTACACCGGCGAGTGTCTGGGAGGCATGACAGGGTCGAAAAACCACCTCGCCCATCGGGAATCTCCCGGAGCCTGGCGTGGTTTTTCATGAAGTTTCGCGGGCGGAACGCCCATCCCAACAGACCACGAACGACGATGGTCTGTCGTACCTTCTCCCAGAAATGTACAAACTCAAACGGGCGGATGCCCCACAATCGTTACTCGGGCCAGGTTTACTCGGGCCAGGGTTGCGGGCGCAAGTCCAGCGTGGCCGCGACGCCGGGGTCTACCCGAACTCGTACGGCGGTTCTGGCGATGCCGGCGGCAAAGGCCGGGTTCGCGAACGCACTCCAGTCCACGCGGTCCACCGCGACGGCGTAGTAGTCGCCTGGCCGGATGCCTGCGATCTCGAAGCGCCCCTCGCTATCGCATTGGCTCGAATGCAGGTGCAGGTTCTCAAAGAGCAGCGCCGGGTTCTGCGGGAACAGGACCACGTTGGCCCAGGCTCCGTTCTCCACGGTGCCGTGCAAGTGGCCGCCATCGGAACGGTAGATGAGCCGCACCGGCGGCGATGAGGCGCTCATTTCCACCTCTTCGGCCATCACATTGCGCTCGCCCATCAGGATCGCATCCAAGTAGTAGCCGGTCGGACTTCCCACCGAAAACCGGTAGCGGCCCGGATAGATCTGCGCCTGGACCCGGTCTTCCTTCCGCGGGACCGAATAGACTTCCTGTTCGACGGGGCCATCCACCGGGATCAGGCGAATCTGCCGCGGCCGTTGTTCTTCCGCCTGGGCTGACTGAGGGGCTGACTGAGGGCCCGGCTGGGGGGCGAAGTGCAAACCTTCCATGGTCGCGGTCAGAGTGAACGGCGCCGTGAGCCGCACGGGGACCTCCTCCAGATCGTGCCCCGTGACCACCGCGGATGCGAAACCCATCAGGTCGCCTGCCGGGTTTTTCACCTGGCCGATCAAACTCCAGTCCGCGATCAACCGCCAGCGGCCCGGCCCGACTGTGGGAAACTCGAACCTGCCGTCATCCCGAGCGGTAGTCTGCGCGTAGGGCGGCGCGTTTACTGCCCAGTCGACACTGTCAGCCGATTTCAGCATGACGCGTGCGCCGCCCGCGGCGCGGCCGCGCTCGTCCAGCACAACACCGCGCACTCGAAACGAGGCGGTCTGTTGCAGAAAAATTTCGTAGTCCTGCATGTCTTCGCCGCCGCGAACCGTAATGGCGGAAGCCAGCAGCCGGTCAATGGTATGGGGATAGTAAGTAGGCGGCCACAGCTTGCGGTTGGGGTTGACGCCGGTCTGTTTTTCCCACTCCTCGCGGGATTTGACGCGAGCGACATAAGCGGCATAGAAATTCGAGCCGGGCGCCGCGCGCAGGAGATAAGCGCCAGGAGTAACTCCCGAAAACTTGAAACGGCCATCCATGTTAGTGGTCACTACCATCCGCGCCCAGCCGCTGTGAACTTCCACGCATTCCACGGCGACCTTATCCACTGGCATGGCATCGCTATCGAGCACGCGGCCGCTCAGTACCGCTAGCGGCACCAGTTCCTGGCGCAAACGAACCGGGCCGGGTGAGGCGATCACGTGGAATGGCCGGTCGGCCGGATCGTCATCCGGAGATGTGAAGCCTGCCAGTTCGTAGGACGCCAGATATCTGGCGCCGGCGACGTTGGTTACGCGGAACGTGCCTCCGGAATCGGTGGTGGTGCGATAAGCCGCGTCGTCCTCGCCCTGAGCCGTCAATTCCACAGTGACGCCGGCCAGACCCGCACGGGTCACGCTGTTCACCACCACCCCCTCGACAGTGCCGCCACTCTGCGCGCTGTTGTGAACTGCAAGAGATAGCGCCAGAACGGTCACTCGGTAAGTCAGGTTCGAAGGCGGCATGACTACCTCCAGTTCCCTCGAAGGATGCACGCGCTATGCCATGCTGATCGAAGGAGCCAATCCGTGATCATCGACCCAGCCGCCACCGATCCGCGAAACATCTACAAGCTCATGGTCTGTGCCATCGTGCCTCGGCCCATCGCCTTCGTCTCCACCATCAGCGCCGAAGGCATCCTGAACCTTGCGCCCTTCAGCTATTTCACGGCTGCCAGCGCCAATCCGCCGGCCGTCTGCTTTAGCCCTTCGATCCGCCGCGACGGCACCAGGAAAGACACGCTGCGCAACATCGAAGCCACGGGCGAATTCGTGGTCAATGTAGTCTCCGAGCAGTTCGCCCGGCAGATGAACGCCTGTTCGGCCGACTTCCCGCCCGAAATCGACGAGTTCGCGGTCTCCGGGCTCACGCCCATCCCGAGCGACCTGGTGAAGCCGCCTCGCGTTCGCGAGTCACACATACACATGGAGTGCCGCCTGCTGCAGGTGGTGCACATAAGTCCCAAGCCGCTGGGCGGCAGTCTGGTGATCGGCGAAGTGGTGCGCTTCCACGTGGACGACGCAATGGTCGGCGATTACGTCATCGACCCCGACAAACTGCGGCCCATCGGCCGCATGGGCGGGCCAACGTATACGCGGCCTACGGACCGGTTCGACCTGGAACGGCCGAAGTGACTTCGCATCGGAGCCGCGCCCGTCAGGGAGCGGTCTTAGGCGCGTAGCCAAGCCCGGCCGATTTGATCCGCCAAGCCGTTTCTGTCGCGAGACTGCCGTGCGGCGGAGAAGCGACACTCCCTAACGGTCGTGGCTCGGATGGCCTAACGGTCGTGGCTCGGATGGCCTGACGGTCGTGGCTCGGATGGCCTCGTTTACGCGCTGCAAGACTTCGCATCGGAGCCGCGACCGTCAGGGAGCCGGGCCAACTTGGCCCGAAAATATTCTCAAACAAAGGATTTAGAGTCGATTGCCGGGCCACTTTGGCCCGTTTGCGTATGCGAGCCTAATGAAGCGCGCGCTTCGCCCCTCAGTCCTATCCGAGCTTGCGGCCGATCGATTTGGCCTGGCTGAACAGGTTTAGATAGTCCGGACCACCGGCCTTCGAATCGGTGCCCGACATATTAAATCCGCCGAAGGGATGCGCGCCCACCACGGCGCCGGTGCACTTGCGGTTGATGTAGAGGTTGCCCACGTGGAAGTCCCGCATTGCCCGGTCGATCTTTTCTTCCGACGTGGTGTAGACCGCCCCGGTGAGCCCGAACTCCGTGTTGTTGGCGATGGCCAGCAGGTCGTCAAAGCCGTTGCCCTTGATCACGGCCAGCACCGGCCCGAAGATTTCTTCCTGGGAAAGGCGCGCCTTAGGCTGGATGTCGGCGATGACGGTTGGTTGGATGTTGTAGCCCTCGCCGGACGTGCGGCTGCCGCCGGTAATGAGGCGGCCTTCCTGCTTACCCACCTCAATGTAGTTGAGGATCGACTTCATGGCGCCTTCGTTGATCACCGGACCCATTGGGGCGTTGTCGGCGGGGTCGCCAATCTGGATCTTCTCCACGCGCGCCTTGAGCTTTGCCAGGAACTGGTCGTAGATGGGCGCATCCACCACCACGCGCGAGCAGGCGGAACATTTCTGGCCCTGGTAGCTGAAAGCCGCGGCGGCCACGCCCTCCACGGCGGCATCCACGTTGGCATCGGCATCCACGATGATGGTGTCCTTGCCGCCCATTTCGAGCACCGTGCGTTTAATCCAGATCTGGCCGGGCTGAGTCTGGGCGGCGCGCGTGTTGATGTCGAGGCCGACCTCGCGGGAACCGGTGAAAGCGATGAAGCGGGTCTTGGGGTGGGCCACCACGCCGTTGCCGAAAGTGGCGCCCGCGCCGGGGCAGAAGTTGACCACGCCGGGGGGCATGCCGGCTTCCTCGAAAACCTCGAAGAACCGCGCGGCGACCGTAGGGGAATCGCTGGACGGTTTGAGGATGACCGTATTGCCCATGGCCACGGCCGCCATCGCCATGCCGAGCGCAATGGCGCACGGGAAATTCCAGGGCGAAATGACGGCGCCCGCGCCCAGTGCGATGTAGCGGAAGTAGTCGCGCTCGCCGGGAAGTTGCACTACCGGCTCCGATTTGGCCAACTGCAGAGCCCCACGCGCGTAGAGTTCGGCGAAATCTATCGCCTCGCAGGTGTCGGCCTCGGCCTCGTCGTAGTTCTTGCCGACTTCGAGCACCATCCACGCGTTGAACTCGTACTTGCGCTGGCGGAGAATGGCGGCCACTTTGAAAACCAGGCCCACGCGCTGCTCCACGGGCGCATGCTTCCAGGTTTCGAACGCCGCCAGAGCCGCCTGCATGGCCGGTTCCACATGCCCGGCGCCGGCTTTCTGGTGAATGCCCACCACTTCGGACGGCTTGGCGGGATTGATGGAAACGATCTTCTCCGTAGTCTGGATGCGTTGGCCGCCAATCACCAGCGGATATTCCCGGCCCAATTCCTTGCGGACCTTTTCAATGGCGGCGCGCATGGCGGCCGCGTTTTCGGGTTTTCGATAGTCTGCCAGGGGCTCGTTCACAAACGGCCCGGGTGCGGTGAGTTGGGTAGTCGCCATGGACAATGCTTGATTCGAACGAATGATCTATATTATAACGTACGCCCATTCGAAAACCCATGCCTCAACCCGACACGACTCAACCCAAAACCAGCGCGCCCGCCGAGCAGGGTTTCGTCCGCGGCCTCAATCTTTTCGACGCCACCATGGTGGTGATCGGGACCATGATCGGCTCCGGCATTTTCCTGGTTTCCGCGGACATGTCCCGCATGCTCGGCAGTGGCGGATGGCTGCTGATGGCGTGGGTTCTGGCCGGCGTCCTCACCATCGCCGCGGCGCTTTCCTACGGTGAGCTGGCGTCCATGTTGCCGCACGCCGGCGGCATGTATGTCTACCTGCGCGAGGCCTTCTCACCGCTGTGGGGATTCCTGTACGGATGGACACTGTTCGCGGTGATCCAGACCGGCACCATCGCGGCAGTTGCGGTGGCGTTCTCCCGGTTTCTATCCATCATCTACCCGCCGGTGGCGGAGAACCGGTATCTCATCGAGCCCATCCACATCTCCTCCAGCTACGCCATCTCGCTTTCCACCGCGCAATTGGTCGCCATCGGCGTTATCGCCCTGCTGACGTGGACCAACACCCGCGGCTTGCAGTACGGCAAGATCGTGCAGAACGTATTCACCACCGCCAAGACGGCGGCTCTGGCGGGGCTGATTCTGGCGGGCCTGACGCTTGGATGGAGCGCCAACGCCGTTAGGGTAAACTTCACGGATATGTTCCACCTGGGCGCATACGACCCTTCGCTGGGCGTGGCCGCGGGCAGTGTGTTCGGCTTGATCGTAGCCATTTGCGTGGCGCAATCCGGTTCGCTTTTCTCGGCCGATTCCTGGCACGATATCACCTTTATAGCGGGCGAGGTACGCAACCCCAGCCGCAACCTGGCGTTGGCGATGGCGTTTGGCGTGATCGGCGTGATGACGCTCTATCTGCTGGCCAACGTGGCGTACCTGGTGGTGCTGCCGCTGCCGGCCATCCAGCACGCGCCGTCCGACCGCGTGGCCACGGCGATGCTGCAGGAGATCTTCCCTGGTTACGGCCCCACCATCATGTCGATCCTGATTATGATCTCGACTTTCGGGTGCGTGAACAGCCTGGTGCTGGCGGGCGCGCGCGCCTACTATGCGATGGCGCAGGACGGCCTGTTCTTCAAACCGGCAGGCAAGCTGAACAAGGCCCATGTGCCGGGCTGGTCATTAGTGGCGCAGGGCATCTGGGCCGCCGCCCTGGTGCTGCCGCGCACCTACGACACCAAGACCAGGCAGTACGGCAACCTGTACAGCGACCTGTTGAACTACGTGATCTCGGCGGCGCTTATCTTTTATATTCTGACGATCGCGGGCGTGTTCCGGCTGCGGCAGACGCGCCCAGATTTGCCAAGGCCGTACAAGACGTTCGGATACCCCGTGGTGCCGGCGCTCTATATTCTGGGCGCGGCCACGGTTCTTTTCATGCTGTTCGCCTACCGGCCGGACAGCACGTGGCCCGGCCTGGTGATCGTGATTCTGGGCGCCATCGTATATGCATTCGTGAAGCGGGGTGGGAAATGAACCGGCGCGGCTTTCTCACGACGGCTTTGGCCTGCAGCGTGGCTCGTGGGCAGACATCGACAGGAAAACAAGGGGCGCTGCCTGAGGCCATCCGGAAACTGCGGCCGATGACGGCCGGCGTGCAGCCCATCACCGACCAGGAACGGGCCGCCCGCATCGAAAAAGCTCGCCGGCTGATGCGCGAGAACAAAATCGGCGCGTTACTCATGGAAGCCGGCACCAGCATGTATTACTTCACCGGCAAACGCGCTGCCGGGGCTTCCTGGGTACTGCCGGCGCGCGGCGAGCCTATTTGGATCGCGGCAGCGGCGCAAGCCGCGGTCGCCGGCGAGGTGCGCGTCCGGAAGGAGCCCGGCTCGGAGTTCGCCCTGATCGCGCAGGCATTCAAGGACCGCGGGGTATCCACGGGCAAGATCGGCGTCGAAGAGCAGGTGCTTTTTGGCGTGTTCGATGGCGTCCGCAGGCAGGCGCAGGCTCTGGAATTCGTCAGCGCCACGCCGGTGACGGCGGGCTGCCGCATGATTAAATCGGCCGCCGAGATCGCCCTGCTGCAGCATGCCAATGATGTCACCATCGAAGCGTACCGCGCGGGCCTGGCCACGCTCTATGAAGGCATACCGCAAAACGAGTTCGCCGACAACATCCAGGCGGCGTACCGTGCGCTGGGTTATGCCGGCGCCGTGGGCGTGACGTTCGGAAAGTACACGGCGTTTCCGCACGGCAGCATTGTGCCGCAGAAATTGCGCGAGGGGGACGTGGTGATGATCGATGACGGCGTCAGGGTGGAAGGCTACCAGGCGGACATCACCCGGACGACGGTTTTCGGCAAGGCGACCAACCGGCAGCGGGAAATCTGGAACCTGGAGCGGCGCGCGCAGGACGCCGCGCTGGCCGCGGCCAGGCCCGGCAACACCTGTGAATCCGTGGACGCGGCCGCGCGCAAGGTAATCAGCGATTTCGGCTTCGGCCCGGACTATAAGGTTCCCGGCCTGCCGCACCGCACTGGTCACGGCATCGGACTGGACGGCCACGAATGGACCAATTTCGTGCGAGGGAACAAGACGCGCATCCAACCGGGCATGTGTTTCAGCGATGAGCCGACGGTGTCCATCTACGGCGAATTCGGTATCCGCCTGGAAGACTGCCTATATATAACGGAGGACGGTGCGCAGACCTTCAGCAAGCAAAGCCCCGCCATCGACCAGCCATTTGGTTAGTGGCTTCCGGAATAGTGCGGGCTTCTTGGGTAGTGCGGGCTTCCTGGGTAGTACGAGCCTCCTGGCCTGTGTGGTTTTTTCCGCGGCCGCTCAACCTGTATTTACCGACGTTTTCCCGCAGGCTGAACATGCCGCCCGGCGCGCCCGCGTAATGCTGCAGATCGGCGATGGGGTGGCCATCATCCAAGGCACCACCGAGAGGCCCGGCGAGCAGCCGCTGCGCCAGGCTAACCAATTCTTCTACATCGCGGGCGTGGTGGAGCCGCGCGCCATCCTGGTGATCGACGGCAGGTCCAAACAATCCACGCTGTTCCTGAATCCGCGCAACGAGCGCCGCGAAACCTCCATGTTTGGTCCGGGTCTCTACCCTGGCGAGGAAGCCGTACGCGCCACCGGAATGGAGGCGGTGCGGCCTCGCGACGATTTCAAAACGGTGCTGGAGGGCTTTGCCAGGGACGGCCGCACCATCTACACGCCGTTCCGGCCGGAGGTGCTGGGCTGCGCGTCGGCCAGCGACCCGGCCGCACTGTCCCGCGCCACAAAGAACGATCCATGGGATGGCCGCGGCTCCCGCGAAGAGGCATTCATCGAACATGTGAAGACCGCGTCGCCGCAATCGAAGATTGCGGACCTGGACCCGATCCTGGACGGGCTGCGCGGCGCCAAGAGCGCGCGCGAGATCGCCATCATCCGCGAGACCACGCGCATCGCCGGGCTGGGCATCATGGAAGCCATGCGCGACGCGCGCCCCGGGATGGCCGAGTACGAATTGCAGGCCGACGCCGAGTTCGTTTTCAAGAAGTACGGCGCCTACGGACCGGCTTATTTTGCGCTGATTGCCACCGGCCGCAACACCTGGTATTCGCACTACCACAAAGACACTGCCAAGCTGGATGACGGCGACCTGGTGCAGTTCGATTACGCGCCCGATTACAAATACTACTCGTGGGATGTGACCCGCGTCTTCCCGGCTAACGGCAAATTCACTCCGCGGCAGCGCGAATTCTACACCATCTACCTGCGCCTCTACCAGGCATTGATGACGAGCATTCGAGTGCACGCGCGGCCCAGCGACATTGTCAAGGACGCGGTGGTCAAGATGGACGCGATCATGGCGGGCTACCGATTCACCGACGACAAGATCAAAACCGCCGCCACGCAATTTGTAGAGCGCTATCGCAACAGCCGCGCCAACAGCCTGGGCCACAACGTGGGGATGGAGGTGCACGATGTCCGCAGCCCGACCGAGACGCTGGAACCGGGCCAGATTTTCACCATTGAACCGGCCATGCAGATTGCCGGCGAGCACGTTGGCATCCGGCTGGAGGACATGCTGCTAATCACGGAGAGCGGGTACGAGAACCTCTCGGCGTTTGTGCCTGTGGAGATCGCGGATATCGAGAAAATGATGACCCGGCACGGACTGAGCGACGCGCAGGTGAAGGTGAGGTAGGCGCTCCAAGCGCGTTGCCGAGCGGCTGGCCCCTGCCGCCCACGTGATTCGCGGCGCCGGATCGGCGCGCTGGCCCTGGATTGAGAGGCAAGGAGGGTGAACTTGGAACCTGTTGACAGCAAGCGCCATATCCGCAGACGGTTCTGGCCTTCATCGCTTCCAATATCAATCGCACCGGCGAGGCTCGGGCCGCCGTCGCCCGCACGAGCCGGGCCGGAGTCCAAATGGGCCTGCTCGCCGACGGCGTAATCGTCCGCGATGTCCTGCAGACCTCTCTCACCGTCCGCAATTCTCTCACCGCTCGGTGAGTCCCGTGATGAAGCTTGTCGATTCCGCTCTCCGAGCAACTCGGAATCTGTAACCCAAGGCCGCGCTGGACTCGGCGATCAACAACTCGCCGATCCCGGTCACGATCCAGGGCGGCGCCGAACGAGAAGGTGAAGAGCCTGGAGCGCAGCGCCGGCAAGCCGCCGGTGGGCTGCTGAAGGGTCTGTTGGGCAAAAGGTAAGCCGCAGCCTGCTACCGTCTGCCCAGCGCTCGAAGACCCTCAGCCATTCCAACACTGACATGCCCCGTCTCTTTTTCGACGTCGCCTTCCTGGTCGCCCTGCCGGAAGATCAGCGGATCGGTTTTGCTCACTTCTTCGACAGAGACGGGCGGGATGTCCGTCCCGAGAGACCGGTTCATCGTTTTGATGAATTCATTGGCGATGATGGCGTTCCCGGTGTTGGTCGGATGAACGCCATCCAACGAGAATAATCCTCCCATGAAGCTGGTTGTCAGCTTCCGACCGTCGACCTCCGCGCCATGAGCGGCCAGATCGTTCACAAGCGAATGGATGTCCACCAAGGTGGCACCGTTGTCTGCCGCCTCCTTCGCGATCACAGCATTATAAGCGAGTACGGCGGCGCGAATCTGCGAGAGCCTAGCGGCCCGAATCACGATGGGGCCCTGTGGACCGGAATCTGGGAGAGCCGTAGGCGCGCTTCCCATAGCCTGAATGGCCGGAAATGCATACGGAGTAACCATGTCGAGCCCCTGCAGGCCGAATACCGCTTCCACCACGGGAACGGGCAGCTTGAGGATAGCCGCCATTTTCGGCACGGACGTGAGATAGGCTGTCAGTGTTACGTCCGGGACGTTGGCAATTACCAGGTGTTCGCTGGCGTGTGCCATGGTTGTGGCGGCGACATGATATAACGCACTGAACGTGGGAACATCCGTCGGATCAGTGCCAAACAAAAGAGTGAACAGCACATCAGTGCTCCCGATCCAAAGAATGGCGGTCGTCGGCTTGAGCGCCGCGGCCTCTGCCAGCTCGGTCGGACCGGGATTTGTGGAGCAGTTCGGGTTCAAAATCTCCGCCGCCATCACCTCAATCGAATTGGCGAAGTTCGGAGTGCAAGACGGCTGAAACCCAACCAGCGCAGCCACGGAGAACCCCGGCACCGCGACGTCCAGAGTTTGCACCGTGTTCAGCCGTGCGACCGGCGTCAGGCCTGTCACGACGGCGAAGTTCTGGACAATCGAGATCTGGGGATATCCCGGAGGCGGCAACAGAGGCAGGTTCAGCGAGACACCCGCCTGGGTCGCGATGACATTGGCGTAACCGTGCACCTGGCCCGATTCGATGAGCTGCGAATTCTGATAGCCGGCGCCCAATGAATCCCCGGTGACCACAAACCTGGAAAAATCGGCCCTTTTCTCGCCGTAAACCACAGCGTTGACGATGAACCCAAGAAGAACCGCGACGGAACCGCACTTGTACGACATGATGGTGCCTCCTCCCTTCCTTTATCTATCAATTCACTTTTCGTTCCCGCTGAAGCACTGCCAGCGCAGCGATTATACATCCAATTTCTTATTTACATTTGCTTATTTCACACTCGACCCAGAGGCTTGACTCATCACCCACTCCGCCGCCAGCGCGGCGGCTCCGGTGGAGCGGGGCGCGCCACCTTCAAGCACCGCGCTGACAAAATCCTCGATGCACGGGTAGTGCAGGTTGGCGGGAGCCGGAATATCCGGTACTGTGGAAGTAGAAGAAGCCGCTATGAACGTGACCTTAAACCTAAATCCTGAAGTAGAAGGCTTGACGGCGCTAGCGCGTGCGCGGCGTCTCGTTGGACGACTACCTTCAGGAACTGGTTGTCAGAGAGGTGGGCTTGCCCGCCTGCGTGGAATCGCGTCCGCTTCAAAAACGGTTCGATAATCAGGCGTCGATTTCGACCAGTGCCGAGTCCAGAACAGGCAGCAGGGAGGGGAGATCGTCCGCAACGGTGGTCCAGACAATGTCGAGGTCCACATCGAAGTACGCGTGGATTAGACGGTTCCGCATCGAGACCATCTTGGCGAAAGGAATGGCGGGAAATCGAACGCGAACCTCGGGAGTTACCTTCGAGGCGGCTTCCCGAGAATTTCCAGACACCGCGCGAGCGCCATAGCCAGCATCATGTTCGCCGAGAGGTCCGGCCGTTGCTGCCCACCTGCCATTTCGAGGGCGGATGCCACAGCCTCACGCATGTGGCGCAGCCGAATGGCGTCAGGACTCTGCATAAACGATCAACGCGTCATGCACGACCTGATCGCGAAAATGCCGGCTGAGATCCATGGGAGTACGCAGGTCAACCCTGCGTCCGCCGAACAAGCGGCCCAACGCCTCCTCGATTTCGGCAAGCCGGAAGAAGCCAACTCGCTCCTGGGGCCGAAATTCGACGAGGACATCGATGTCGCTGGAAGCAGGGAACCGTCCGGTGACCACGGAACCGAACAGGGCGAGTTTTCGAATGCCGTTGCGCCGGCAAAGCTCGCCAATCTGGGCCTCCGGAATCTCGACTTGCGCCACTGTCATCCTTCTCCAATTATGGCTCAGATCCCGCTCGCCACAGGGGTATCACGGCGCCGTGGTTCCAGGAACCCGCGGGCGGGACGGCTGCCGGACCAGCACAAAAACCAGAACGGTGGCGACCACCGGTATCAGGCTGGCGCCGATCAGCACCGGCTCGAATGAGTATTTGTCCGTGACCCTGCCGATGAGAAGCGTGGAAATAATGGTGCCGATTCCGGCGGCGGCGCCGCTCATGCCGCTCACCGTCGCCACTGCCTTGGTTGGGTACAGGTCGGCCGGCAGCGTCAGGGCCATGGTGGACCAGGCCGCATAAGAAAACGTCGAGACCGCAAAGAGGGCGATGATGACGACGAAGTTCGAGACGGCAACGGTCGGGATCAGCAGCGTCATGCCGATTCCGCCCAGCAACACCACCAGCTTCCTGGCTCTTAACACCGGCCAGCCACGGCGAATGCAGTAGCTGGAGAGCCCTCCGCCGGCGAAATTGCCAAGATCCGCGGCCAGGAACGGAACCCAAAAACCAAAAAGCGTGTCCTCCAGTTTGAAGCCTTTTGACACAAGATAGATAGCGAACCAGTCGGTGATGAAGAACCACACCGGATCGGTCAGGGCTTTGCCGAGCACAATGCCCCAGGTCTCTTTTCGCCGCAGCAGGGATGTCCAGGAATGCGGAGTTCCTTCGTCGAAATCGTCGGCACGGTCCGCGAGAATTTGTGACCTCTCGCGGTCCGTGATGCCCGGATGCGTTTCGGGAGGTTGATAGACCAGGCGCCACAGAATCAGCCACGCGAATCCCAAAAGACCGGTGATGACAAAGGCCGGCCGCCAGCTTCCGAACGTCGAGTACAGCCAGATCACCATGACCGGCGCGACGGCGCCGCCGACGGCGGAGCCGCTATCGAACAGGGCGACCGCCATGCCCCGCTCGGATTTCGGGAACCATTCGGAGACAGCCTTCGTCGCACCTGGCCAGTTGGCTGCCTCGCCGGCGCCCAGCAGAAATCGGAACGCCGCGAAACTGGCCAGACCGCTGGCCGCCGAGGTCGCCATCGCGACAGCGGAATACCAAAGCACAGCAATAGACAGCCCGCGCCTGGTCCCCAGCCTGTCGAGGAGGGGTCCGGAGACGAACTGAAAAATCGTATAGGCAGCGCGGAACCCGATCACGATCAGCGCGAAGTCGGAATTCGACCATGCGTATTCACGCTTCAGATAGGGCGCCAGCACGCTCAGCGTCTGGCGATCGATGTAGTTGATGGTGGTTGAGGCGAACAGCAGCACCGCGATCCACCAGCGCAGCGGCACGCGCCCTGTGCTTCCGCTCAACATGTCCCGCCGGCCGCCATCGGGCACTCTAATGTTGTGCCGCGAGCTGCTTCTCAAATGAAGCGCGGACCGACGGCAGGTATCGCAGGGCGTTGGCGTCGTAGACCTTGCGCAGCACGTCGTCGGGCAGGCCGATGCCGGAGATTCTCCACCGTCCATGCAACGGCGCCCCGGTCGCCGAGCGCAACTGCGCCGGGTGATCGAAATGCTCGTCAAAGGTCTCAAGGAACCTCCAATGCGGCTCCCAGAACTCTTCGATCCCGCGGCTGGGATTGCCATCGGAGCCGAACAGAATGCGGTCCTGATACTTCAGGAAAAACTTGCGGGTCATCAGGGGCGCGCGGCCCAGGTCCTGAACCGTCGCCGAAAGCTCGATATCGGCGTTGGGATATTTATCCAGCAGAGCGGCGACTTTGTCCATGTCATAGTAAAGCATCGCAAAGTGCGCGTTGACGAAGCGCGTATTGGGGTGCCTGGCGTGCATGTTCTCGCGCGCCTTTTCGATGACGTCGGGCGTCGGATGGCCGGTCTGGTAGTAGTTACCCTCCGGGCTGCTGCGCCACAGGCCGGCTTCGTAGCGTTCGTTCTCCGGGCCGATGGGGAGGAAGCGGCCGTAGGAGTCGCTGAGGTGAATCATGACCGGCTTATTGTACTTGGCGCACATTTCCCAGACCGCGTCGAGCCGCGGGTCGTCGGCCTGAATGTAGGTGCCGTCGGAGTTCTTGTAGACGAGCCCCAACTCTTTGGCTATTTTCAGCCCCTGCGCTCCGGCGCGAAAACAGCGTTCCAGCTCCGCGGCGGTTTTTTCGGACCAGCCCGCTTCGTTGATCCCCTGCCAGTTCAGTCTGGCGAAATGAATGATGCGGTCCCGGAAGGGCTCTCCGACTTGGATGTTCTGATCGAACGCCTTGCCGAATCCGCCGTCCATGTTGCAGATCACGGCCACACCGGTTTTGTCCATCAGGCTAATCATCTTCCGGTAATCATCCGCGGTCCTGAGCGACCCTCCGTGGAGGTGGAAGTCGATCACGGGAAACCTGGCTCGAGTGATCGTGGTCCTGGGGAGTTTCATCAGGGCCTTGGGCATGGCCGGCACTTCGGGCGCGGGCTTGAAGCCGGTATGCGAACCCGAGGTTTGAGCCCAGGAATTGAAGCCTGCCGCCATTAACAACGCCAGGACGGGCGATCGTCGGAGCATACTCATACCTCCTTCGAAAAAACTGTGTAGAGGTATTGTGGCACAGAGCTAAACCGATTTCAGGGGATACGTGGGGCAGGTTGCTTACTCGATTGGCGGAGTGGCCTCCGCCTCCTCGCATCTTGCGGGCAACGCCACCAACGCGAGGCGGCTCGCCCGGCATCGCAGCAGGCGGATTGCCAATCCGCCGCAGATTAACAATCTGCCCCACAAGGCCACAGGCGTTGGATGACTCAAATCACCCGCAGTTCCTTGTTGGTGGGGGTGAGGATCTGGCAGCCCGTTTCCGTCACCACTACGGTGTCTTCGATCCGGATGCCGCCGAAGTCTTCCAGGTAGACGCCCGGCTCGATGGTGATCGCCATGCCAGCCTGCAAGCGGGTTTTGTCGCGTTTGCCGATGCGCGGCGGCTCGTGGATCTCCAGGCCAAGGCCGTGGCCGGTGGAGTGGATGAAGGCGCGGTCCAGGCCGTAGCCTTTGAGGACATTGCGCGCGGCGGCATCCACGCGGGCGGTGTGGGCGCCGGCACGAACGGCGTCAATGGCGGCGAGTTGGGCCTCCAGCACGGCGCGGTAGGTACGTTTTACTTTGGCCGAAGGCGCGCCCAGGAACAACATGCGGGTCATGTCACTGCAGTAGCCGTCTTGGATGGCGCCCATGTCCACCACCACCAGTTCGCCCGATTGCAGAGGCGCCGCGGTGGGCTGGGCATGGGGGAGCGCCGACCGCAAGCCGCCGGCGACGATGGTTTCGAAGCTGGGCTTTTCGGCCCCGAGCCGGCGCATGCGGTATTCCAGCTCGGCCGCCAGGTCCTGCTCCTTCATACCGGGACGGACGCGCGCCACGGCCTGTTCGAACGCCCGCGAGTTGGTTTCCACCGAGCGCCGGATGCGGTCGATTTCGTCGGGCGACTTTACCATGCGCAGCGCTTCGACGGCGCCTTCGATGGGTTCGAGCGAGGCTCCCATGGGCAAACGGGATTTCAAGGATTCGAAAGACCCGCACGTCATCAGCGCCGGTTCATAGCCGATGCGTTTGAGGCGCAGCCGCTTGATGGCGGTTACGATGTCCACCACCAGTGGCCCTTTGGCGATCTTCACCTGGCAGGCGGTTTCGCGTGGGGCCTGGGTCTGGTAGCGCGGGTCGGTGAAAAGAATCGACTTGCCGGGAAGCATCAGGAGACTGCCGTTGCTGCCGGTGAAGCCCGAGAGATAGCGCAGGTTGGGGCCGAAGGATATCAGCAAAGCGTCCACTTTGCGCTCCGGGAACCCGGCGGCGAGGGTGTGGCGGCGAAGATCCTGCGCGGTGAAAGTGGCCATGCGGATCAGTCTAGCAGGCGAAATCAGTCATCAGCTATCAGCTATCAGCTTTCAGCTTTCAGCTAAAACCAGCGCGGCGCGAGCTCTGTTTCAAGCTGATCGCTGATCGCTGAAAGCTGACAACTGACGACTTGCCTTCCGGCCCCTTCGCCTACCTGGACGCCGCCAGCACCAGCACCGCGTTGAGTCCACCGAACGCGAAAGAGTTGGAAAGCGCATGCTCCACCTGCTTGCAGCGGGCCTGGTTGGGGATCACGTCCAGGTCGCAATCGGGGTCGGGCTCGCGGTAATTGACGGTGGGCGGGAGAACGCCGTCGCGCAGCGCGATGGCGGTGGCCAGGCACTCCAGCGCGGCGGCGGCGCCCAACGCGTGGCCGTGCATCGATTTCGTGGAACTGACGGCCAGCCGGTTGGCGTGGGCGCCGAAGACCGCGCGGATGGCCGAGGTCTCGGTCGGATCGTTGGCCGGGGTGGCGGTGCCGTGGGCGTTGATATAGCCGATCTGCTCCGCCGCCAGATGGGCATCGCGCAAGGCGGCCCGCATGGCCCGCGCGGCTCCTTCGGCCGAAGGTTGGGTGATGTGGCAGGCGTCGGCCGACATGCCGAAGCCCACGATTTCGGCGTGAATCCGCGCCCCTCGCGCCAGGGCAACTTCCAGCGGTTCCAGCACCAGCATGGCGGCGCCTTCGCCCAGAATCATACCCCTGCGGTCCTTGGAAAACGGCCGGCACGTTTCCGGGGATACCACGCGCATGGCTTCCCATGCCTTCAGAATGCCGAAGCTGAACGGCGCCTCACTGCCGCCGGTAATCGCCAGATCGGTGGCGCCCGAACGCACCATCCAATAAGCCTGGCCGATGGCATGTCCGGCCGAGGAACAGGCGGTGGAGATGGTGTAGCTGGGGCCGGTGATGCCGAATTCCATGGAGATGTGGCTGGCGCCGGCATTGGCCATGGTTTTCGGGATGGTGAGCGGGTGGACGCGGTTGCGGCGGAACTTGTAGACCTCCACGAAACCGAGATCTTCGGTGCTCTGGCCGCCTACGCAGGAACCGGTGATGATGGCCGAGGTTTCGCGAAGTTCCGGGGTCCAGACGACGCCCGCGTTCTCCACGGCTTCGCGCGCGGCGATCACCGCGAACTGGGCGAAGCGGTCCATGAAATCGGCGCGCCGGTCGTCGAAATAAGGCTGGTGACTGTAGTTCTTGACCTCGGCGCCATTCCGGAAACGAAAGTCGCTCATGTCGCAGGATTCGATGGGCGTGATGCCCGGCCGCCCCTGGCGCAGCGATTCCGCAAACTCCGTAGCGTTCCGGCCGAGGGCGCTGATGGCGCCGACTCCCGTAATGACAACCCGCCGCATGGGCTATTGGGTGGCCTGGGCGCTGCCGGACTTGGCGGCGATCAGTCTTTCCACGCCCTCGCACATCTGGCGGACATTGCGGACGCTCCGTACTTCTTCATCGGGGATGCTGATGTCGAACTCGTTTTCCAGAGCGAACAGGATTTCGACGGCATCCATGGAATCGATTCCCAACTGCTGAAATTCGCTGTCAATCGTGACGGTTTCGAGGGGAATCCGCTTGGAGGCCGCGATCACCTTCAAGACCCGTTGGATCAAGTCATCGGACATAGTAATCGGTTAACCGTTTCGAGTCTATACCCCTGGTCCAACAGCATGGGAACCAGGCGCCGGACGGCCTCCACCGTCACGCCGATATCCGGCCCGACGCGAAGTTCACGCCCATCGTGAAGACAGAGGATGGCCCCGTTCGAAACCCGGGCCGCCAGGTGCTCCACAACCCCATCCGCCATCAGACTCCAATCATAGCCGATTGCGGTCCACATGACGCCAACCAATTCGAGCCGTTTCAACGCCCCGGCCAATCCAAACCAGCGCACGCCAAAGGGCGCCCGGAACCATTCGGGCCGGACGCCGGTGTGGGCTTCGATGGTTTCCTGGGCTCGGCGCAAATCCAATTCGATCGCCGAGGGGCTGCGCGTGAACAGGTAAGGGTGGGTGTGGCTATGGTTGCCGATGGCGTGCCCGGCCGAGGCGACGGCACGCGCCACCGCCGGCAGCCGCGATACGTTGGCCCCGCACTGGAAGAACGTGGCGGGCGCATTATAGCGGGCCAGCACTTCCAGAATGTGAGGCGTAGACTCGCTGGGGCCATCGTCAAACGTCAGAGCCACGGCCGGCCGGTCCCGCGGGCCATGCCAGACGGACGGCCCAAAAACGGAAGACGCGCGCCCCCGCACGGCCCAGGCCATGAAGGCCGAGCCGGCCAGTGGAATCGCGGGATAGGCCAACGGCGTCATCGAAGTTTTATTGTAGTGTAGTGAGGGGCGCTGGCCAGCTACAGGATTACACAAAGGTAGAGGAGGGAAACGATCATGGACAGGCTCAAGGGAAAACGCGCCCTGATTACCGGCGGAACCGGCGGCATTGGCCTCGAAACCGCCCACCGTTTTTTGGCTGAAGGCGCCCGGGTCGCCATAACCGGCAAAAACCCGGCTACTCTGGAAACGGCGCGCAGAGAACTGGGGAGCGAGGTGCTGATTGTGCCATCCGATGCCAGTGACATAGCGGCTCAGACCAGAGTCGCGGAGACTCTTCGCCAGGAATTCGGGGGGCTCGACATCCTGTTCGTCAACGCCGGGGTTGCCGATCTCAAGCCCGTCGGGCAGTGGGATGAGGCCGCGTTCGACCGTTCCTTTGGGATCAACGTGAAGGGACCGTTTTTTCTCGTTCAGGCGTTATTGCCCATCTTCGCGAATCCGGCGTCCATTGTGCTCAACACGTCCGTCAACGCGCACATCGGCATGCCGAACACGAGTGTCTACGGAGCCACCAAGGCTGCGCTCCTCTCACTTGCCCGCACGCTGTCCGGCGAGCTGATTTCGCGCGGTATCCGTGTGAACGCCGTCAGCCCCGGGCCGATCTCGACGCCGCTTTTTGGCAAGCTCGGCTTGTCCGACGCCGAACTCAAGACAGTGGCCGCTTCCATCCAGAGCCAGGTCCCCGCCGGGCGCTTCGGACAACCCAGCGAGATTGCCCATGCGATTGTCTTCCTGGCATCTGACGAATCCGCATTCACGGTTGGCAGCGAGCTTTTGATCGACGGTGGTATGAGTCTTTGACGATAGGAGCTTTTACTTTGTGGGGCAGATTGGTAATCTGCGGCGGAGTGTCAATCCGTCTGCGCGATGCGGCAGCAAGCCGCCCACGGCTGGCCTCCGACTCCGCAAGGTGCGAGAGGCGGATTGCCAATCCGCCGCAGGTTAACAACCTGCCCCACATATCCCTTGATTCTGTCTCCGGGAATGACGGCCTAGAATCCTAATCCGAAGTGCATCGCGAACGTGGCCGGATTGGTGTAAGGCCCACCGACCGGGCGGTTAAAACGCACGGGCATGTCCGCTTCGATGAAGTAAGCCTTGAAGAAGGAGGTTTCGTTCTTGATCGGCCAGCTGTGGTTCACCAGCGGAGTAAATCCCCACGACGCAGTGTTGACGTCGAACGCCGCGCGCATTCCCACCGCGAAGTGGTGACCCACGTCCCGGATCAGGCCTGGGTGGACGGTGAGACTGGTTTGGTGCGAGCCCGTTAAGTGGATCGCTGGAACCAGCTCGAAGTCGAAAGCCATGCTCCCCTGTCCCTTCACCGTGATCCCCACCGGCATGCCCATGGAGAAGTTATCGGCGATCTGGTTCGTGGTCTGGCCTCCCGCGCGAGTCACCAGCGGGATCACAAAACCCATGTGACCACCGATGGTGTCCTGCGCCTGAGCCACTGTCGCAGTGCCGGCCATCGACAAGGCCAAAACTGCCATGGCTGTCCGGAGGGCGCGTCCTGAAACTTTTGTGTTTCGGTCTAATGTATTGATTGCCATTTTCCTGCTCCTTCAATCTGCATGATTAGCCGCGGAGGTAACCGCGGCGCTTCGCGAGGGCAAAGACGACGATGTTTTCATCGCTGCCTGTCCTCTTCGCGACTTAGTCGTTAGTTCACGAGACACAGGGGAAAACGCATCCCGATGTTTCCACGTGACCTGAATTAAGCCTATAGGCTTTGCAGGGATTTTGTGAGGAGTGGAATGCTCTAAAATGCGAGGGGAAAAACCCTCACTACGACTCCCATGAAGGCCCTTGCAGGGCCGCTCCCTCGAGGGCTTGAGAGCTGAGGATCAGGCAGGCGGTCAGGCGAAAACGTCGGGCGCCACCGCCTGCGCCACCACCACGGATCAAAGGCTCAATCCCGTAATGCCCGGCCCGGGTCGGTCCGGGTAGCGCGCCAGGCAGGCAGGAAGCAGGCGGCCAACGCGGCGGCAGTCATCACCAGGAATGCCACCCCGAAGGCCAGCGGGTCGCGCGGGCTTACCTTGTACAACAGGCCCACCGTCAGCCGTGTCAACGCCAGCGCCGCCGCTGCGCCCAGCACCAGGCCGCCCGCTGTCAATTTGAGGCCCTGCGACATCACCAGCCGCAACAGATCCGGCGCACTCGCGCCCAGGGCCATCCGCAGTCCCAATTCGCGCGTGCTCTGCGACACCGCGTATGACATGACGCCGTACAGTCCGACAGCGGCCAGCAGTAGCGCCAGGCCGCCAAACACGCCGAGGAACGCGACGGCAACCCGCTGCACAGCCGTCGTCCGGTCCACTGTTTCCTGCATGGTGATCACCTCGCCGGGCGCCAGGTTCGCATCCAGCGCGTGGATTTCGCGGACCAACACCTTCGCCATAATTTCGGGGCCAAGCGGCGTCCTGATATTCAGGTTCAGCCCCATCGCACTCTGGCGCATAGGCACGTAGAAAAACGGCTTCGGCGTTTCCTGCAAATTCCGGTACTTAGACATTTTCGCAACGCCGACCACCTGCATCCAGCGTCCTTTCACCTGCAGACGCCTGCCGACCGGATCCTGCCCGCGCCAGTATTGAGCCGCCATCGCCTCATTTACCACGGCGACCAGTTGGGTGGTTTCATTGTCGGTGCGCGTAAACTCGCGGCCGGACACCAGGGGAATGCCCATGGTGGCGAGATAGGCGGGACCAACTTCGTTGTAATCGACCGTGGGCTGCTCGTCGGGCGGTGTCACATAACCATCCACGGCGATCGGTGCCGACGAATAGCTGCGATAGCTGAACGGCACCATGCGCGCAAGCGCCACCGATTCCACGCCGCCCAGCGCCTGGAGCCGATCGACCAGGTCGTCCAGAAAATTCTTTCTGCGCTGCACATCGTAGCCGGCGGCAACTAAATCGACCCAGGACGTCACCACGTGCGTGGAAAAACCGGGGCTGGTATTCTGCACTCCGCGCAGGCTCTGCAGCAGGAGGCCCGCTCCCACCAGCAATACGAAACTCAGGGCCACCTGCACCAGGACCAGGCTCGACCGCACCAGCCCGCGCCTTCGTCCACCCACGACGCCGCCCGATTCGGCCCGCAGCGCCCCAGCCAGATCGATCCTGCCGGTTTGAATGGCGGGGACCAGCCCGAACAGCAGCGTCGAGACCAGGCAAACGCCGGCGCTCAACGCCAGCACGCGCCAATCGATTTCGCCCGGCAGATTCATTCTGACGCCGCCGCGCGCCGGGAGCAGTAGCACGAGCAAGTTGCGGCACCAGTTCGCCACCACCAGCCCGCCGGCCGCGGCCAGGGTCGACAGGATCAGGCCTTCGGTAATCAGTTGCTGCAGCAGCCTGCCGCGCCCGGCGCCGATGGCGAGCCGGACCGTCATTTCGTGACGCCGTCCGAAGGCCCTGACCAGCAGCAGATTGCTGACGTTGGCGCACGCGATGAGGAGCACAAAAACCACCACGGCGAGCGCGATTCCGAGGGTTGGCAGCAGCGTGCCCGCGTTGTTGAACGGAGTTTCCCACAATGGGTACAACCGAATGCCCCGGCCGCGGTTGGTCGCCGGATAGGCGGTTTCCAATCGCTTCGCCACGGCCGAAATCTCCGCCTGCGCCTGCGCCGCGGTCACACCGGGCTTGAGCCGCACGAAACCTTCAATCCAGCGCGCGCCGCGATCCTCCAGTTTG
>DATMNI010000115.1:0-10717 GCA_035570275.1 Candidatus Acidiferrales bacterium
TGCCCGAAGCCCGGTCAATTTGACGTATCGGCCCGCCCGACGGCATGGCACCGTACGAGTTCGGTCCAGTTGGTCGCCCACTCGTACGAAGCTGAGATCGATCCCCGCCGCCCGGTGACTTCGTAATTGGCCGGAAACGGGCTTCGAGGAGATCACGATGCCGCCAGCATCGCCCGGTTGCGTGCTTCCCCCAACGCGACTTCGGGGGCGCGACGGCGGGGCAGATCGGCGAGACGGGCGTTCTCCGTCCACGTGGATTCCGGCAAAGCCGTTACTAAACGCTTCGCGACTACACACGGGCTATCGGCGCGCCGGTTCCCAACCAAGACCGTTCAAGCAGCCGGCGCGTGGTCAATGGGCGCGCCACAAGAAGCTTGGTTCCGATTACGACGCTCGCACTTCCTTCTCACAAAGGGTCCTTTGTGTGTCACTTTGCAAATTATCTGGCGCAAAACTTTGCACGCCATTTGGCGCAGCCTTCCAGAATGGACGAACTGACTGGCCTTTCGGAAGAAGGCCAGGAGGCGCGGACCTTCATTTGATATAATGCAAGACCGAGGAACTGGGAATCCCTGGGAACCCGGATAAAAGGACCTGGGGGAGGTTTGGAATGTGGAGATCCGTTGGGTGCAGCTCTTTTGCATTTGAAGCTAAAGCACTGTCTGTCAATCGGATAGCTGGTATGCGGAGTGTTCACGGTGCGCGAATAAGGGGGGATATCGGCACTCCGGCAGGATATCTGGCGGGCGTACGGCGATGATAACCCGCTTTGGGATAACACCTCCTGCTTACACCGGCGGTACGTCGCTCCTCACGATGTAGCCTTTGGTCCCGGCAGGCTCTCGATTTTTCCGCTTCAGGGCTGGACATTTCTCCCGGTTTTCGCTACCCTAGCTGTGGCATGGGAGTACCTGCGGTGGCGAACCCAGCAGACAGCAACGGTTTCGAGGGCGGCGGCCGGATGTGCGCGGCTTCCGAGATCGCGTGGATTGGCGAGGTGGCCGCCACCTGTGGGGGCCTTAGTGGAAAGAGCGGACGGCCATGAGCGCCCTGCCCTGTCCCACGGCGGATCCGTTTGCCGCAGCGGAACAAGCCTATGCAACCATCACCGAGTTCCTGCATTCGAAGGAGGCGTGCCAAGTGAAGCATAGTGAGCTGGAACGGCAGTTGGAGGGGATGGGGCGGGAGTTGATGCGGAAGTTGCTGCAGGCGCATCTGGACATGCGCCAACCGGGCCAGGCGGTCGAACCGGTGCGCGATGCCGCGGGGACGCCGCTCATCGCCACCCCCGTACATGAGCGCAGTCTGGAGAGCATCTTCGGCACTGTGGAGGTGGCCCGCACCGGCTACGGAGCGTCAGGCACACCCAGCCTGCACCCGCTCGACGGTGCGCTGAATCTTCCGCCGGAGAAGTACTCACTGGAAGTGCGGCGCCGGGTGGCGATGGAAGCGGCCAAGAGCTCGTTTGACGAGGGGGTGAAGACGCTGGAGGTGTATACCGGCGCGCACGTGCCCAAGCGTCAGTTCGAGGAATTGGTGATTCGGGCGGCGCAGGATTTCGAGGCGTTTTACCAGGAGCGCCAGGCAGGCGCTGGCACCGGTCCGCACACCGGATCCATCCTGGTGCTGACGGTGGATGGCAAGGGTGTGGCGATGCGGCCCGAGGACCTGCGCGAAGCCACGCAGCGCGCTGCGGCGGCGCGTGCCAAAACCTTCACGGCGCGGCTGGGGAGCGGGCGCCGGCTGCATGCCAAACGGATGGCCGCCGTGGCTGCCGTTTATACCGTCGCGCCCTTTGTGCGCACGCCAGAAGAGATCCTGCCAGAATCTCCCACGCTGCAGGAAACCGGGTCCGCGCGGCCGCGGCCCGAACACAAACGGGTCTGGGCCAGCCTGGCGCAGTCGCAAGAGGCGGTGATCCAGGAGATGTTCGAGGAGGCGGGGCGTCGGGATCCGAAGGGAGAGAAGCGCTGGGTCGCTCTGGTCGATGGCAATCTCCCGCAGATCGATCGTCTCCAGCAGTTGGCGGAGGAACGCCAGATCCCCCTGATCATCGTCGTCGACTTGATCCATGTGGCGCAGTATGTGTGGAAGGCGGCGGGCGCCTTTTTCCCCGGCCAGGAACTCGAACCAGATCGCTGGACGCGAGCGCACCTGCTGGAGATCCTGCGCGGGAAGGGGAGTCTGGTCGCGGCGGGCATGCGCCGCAGTGCCACGCTTCGAAAGATGGCTGCGGCAGAACGGAAGCCCGTGGACGAATGTGCCGACTATCTCCTCCACTACTCGCCGTATCTTCAGTACGACAAGGCGCTGGCTGAGGGGGTCCCCATCGCCACCGGGGTGATTGAAGGCGCCTGTCGTCATCTGGTCCAGGACCGGATGAATCTGACGGGTGCGCGCTGGGGATTGACTGGAGCGGAAGCCGTGCTCCGACTGCGCGCCCTGCGCTCCAGTAACGATTTCGATGCTTATTGGCAATTTCACGAGCAACAGGAATACGAACGTAACCACGCGTCGCACTATGCCAATCACAGCGTGCCGGAGACCCTCCCGTCCGCGGTCTTCTTATCCCAGCCCAGCCGTCGCAGCACCCTGAAAATCGTCAAGAAGAAAGAAGAGTCTTAGGGGCTCACACCAGTGAGACCGCACTTTATTCCCAGGGAATTGAAAAATCTAAAAGAGCCACACCCAGATCCGTTGTGCTTTCGTTAACTCTACCAATATCAGCTATGGCTCAACCAGATCTCACGCATTACATGACCATCGTGTCAGTCGCCAGTCACAAGTGTCTGGATGTCGCAAATGCCTCAAATGTGAACGGGGCGGGAATTCAACTCTGGGAATGCACCGGCGTCGACAATCAGAAATGGTATGTAAATCGACCCGGAAGCGTTTCATTGCCAATTCTGTCCAAACATACGCAGAAGGTCCTCGACGTCACAAACGCGGCGACGGACAATGGTTCGAAGGTGCAACAGTGGCAGTGGAGTGGCGTTCCCAATCAAATGTGGGACATCGTGCCTATACTCTCAAGAGCTGGTCCACAATACTACATTAGGAGTAGCAACGGCAATAACAAATGTCTCGATGTAGCTGGGAACTCGCATGAGAATGGAACAGATATTCAGATTTGGGACTGTACCGGTGTCGAAAATCAAAAGTGGATATTCATGGTCGCACCTGACCCTCTTCCCGTAGGAGTTGCATGGAAACCTGAAGGGTCGAATTCGGGCACGGGTGCACCTGGGGCCAATCCCCATTGAACCCGAACCCAGGCTGTAGCATAAAAGCGGACCCCAACTTTGGATGCAAGTTAGGAACTGGGCCGCTCGAACCATTGGTGAGGGGTGATTCCGGCTGTGGAGTTCAGGGGTGTGCTGCTGGGTTTCATTCCGTCTGCCTACCTGCCGCATGTTATCCAGAGCGCGGGTTAGCTACGCGCAGTGCATGCGGCTGTGCACCTGATCACCACTAGCGAGCCTCCGGCTTGACGCCTGACGCTTTGCGCAAACGACCGATTTTGCAACGGAAGCGGCAGTCTCTGGATTGCTGGGGCTTGAGCGTTGCGAAAATGTATTGCGCTGCGTTCGGGCATGGCGACAGGTTTACGCAATGGCCGCTCCCGGCGTAGCTGGAGGGCAAGAATGGCGCACGTATCGTATTCGATTTCGCTGGTCACCTATATCGACATCCTCGGCTTCAAGGATCTGATCGCAACCAGGTCCGCCGGGGACATCTCCCGCATCATTCGCATCTTTAAGGAGACGTTGCGCCCTTCCCGCCACAAGACCAGACTCAAGGCCCTGCCGGATGATGAATTCGTCAACTTTTCCGACCTGATCGTGATCGCAACCCCGCTCGAAAAAGCGCGCGTCGCGCCAAGTCTGCAGCTCTTCTCGCAGCTCATGCGGCTGATGTTCGCGCAATCCTCGCTGCTGGCCGATGAAGGTATCGCCATTCGCGGTGCGATCACAATCGGGAAAGTCGTCAAAAGCTGGCGGCAGCTTTACGGTCCCGCTGTTGTGCGGGCATACGAACTCGAACGCGACCACGCGAAATACCCGCGCATCGTGATTGACGAGCTGATCTTCAAGGCACTCCACGGCATCCCGCACGCGTGGCACAATGGCGAGCGCACCGACAAGCGCTATCTGCGCGAGATCACCCGCAGGGACGACAAGGACGGCATGTTGTTCGTTGACTATCTCAAGGGCCTGCGCAGCGAATTTGACGATCCCGCCGTCTACCCGGACTTCCTCCGCAAACATCGCGCCTTCATCGATGAAAAGCTGGAGACGTTCGCCGGACAAGCATCCATCCGGAAAAAATATCGCTGGCTGGACCGCTACCACAGGACGACTCTCTCCTCTTTTGCAAAGGGCTCGAAACG
Source organism: Candidatus Acidiferrales bacterium (assembly GCA_035570275.1). Lineage (GTDB taxonomy): Bacteria > Acidobacteriota > Terriglobia > Bryobacterales > Bryobacteraceae > DATMNI01. The sequence goes on from DATMNI010000115.1 coordinate 4,391, forward strand.
GACGGTGAACCGGGACTGTGCGTGCTCCAACTAGTGAGCTTCGCGCTGAGCTGCATTTATTTCTCAGTGGTTCCCGCGATGTTCTCGCTAGCGGTAGCGGCATGCCTCGGGCTCGCGGCATGGCGTTCGGAGCCACGAGGGCGCGCTGCGCAACCCACCGCTGCGTGAAGACGAACGTGGCGCGACCCCGTGTTTCGCATCGTTCGAATCCACGCTGGGCTGGGTCCGTACGTTACAGATTCAACAGGCACGATTTCGTGGCTCCCCAGTCTGGTGAGTTCGCTACTCTGAATTCGCAGAACTCCTCCGCCGGCTGCTTGCCCTCAACCACGCTCGCGCCGAGGCCGAGAAAGCCACGGCCAAACCCACGAAGCGGCCTGCATCACACAGGAGAGAAAAAATAGAGAAGCAACTTTTTCAACTCAACATCCACGATCTTTCGTTGTTTCCAGACAGCGAAGGATTGGCTGGTTTTGTCCGGCAGAAAGTACGGCTGCACTGGTAGGCGGCGAATTGATGGCGAGCCAGCTGCCGACGGCACTCCAGTTTCATATCAGTTGGAGTTGTTATCTGCACGGGCAGGGATTCATGGCAGGGACTACCATGAAACCCGAGGGGAAACGTCACGTCACGACGGCGGCCGACGCTGTCTTTTAGGCCACCGAGGGACGTCACGGTCCCGGAGATCGCCGTCTCTGGCACGTCCCCCAGCGTGAACCGGGAGAATTGAGTAGACCACTTGGTCGGTCGCCGCCGGGGCAGGTTGCTGCATTTGACGGTGGAAGATCAACTGATGCGCCGAAGCGACCCAATCGATAGGGCTCTGGAGGCAGCGGAATTGAAGACCGCATCGAAGGCGAAGCCACCTGCAATCGGCTGGGTAGTCCTAATCGTTTAGTAGTCGTCGTGCAATTTCGTGCAATGCTTCCTGGAGAGATATGCATTGGCTGCATTCTCCGCAATGTAGAATCAGTAACTTACACATTCCACATACCACGTCAGAGAGCGAATCCCACTCTCTCCGCCAGTTTATTTCCAATAACTTGCAAAAAGACCCTAGCCTGTCGTCGTGCAATTTCGTGCCATGCTTCCTGTAAGGGGTGGTACAACCGGGTCAGAATCATGGCACTGAATCTCTATAGACGACACCGGCGGAAATGCTCTGCCGGGCACCAGGAAGATTCCAAATCGGGTGAGTTGCAAGAACGGCAGAAGGGCTGCCAGATGCAAACCGGGACAATCCGAGATACACCCCGGCTGCCGGTTCAGCGCCAGCTAAATGACGTTCGCGGGATTCCGAGACTTGCGACCGCAAACGAGCGCGGCAACCAGTGACTTGTCACAATTAATATGCCGTAACAGCTTGATGAATAATTGCGTACGGACGCCCTGCAGCCTCGTTTTGCCGGTAGAATCATGGACCTATGTCCAGCACTTCGTTTTGCGCGACAGCCTTGCTTTCCTTTTTCTCTCTCTTAAGCCCTCTCGTAGCCGCGCCAGTGATCGCGCCCGGGGGGATCGTTAACGCCGCCAGTTTCGTCCAGGGACCGATCGTCGCCGGCAGCCTCGCCGCAATATTCGGCACTAGTCTGGCTGCCTCGGCCGGTACCTCGCCGGGTACTCCTTTGCCCACCACCTTGAATAACGTCTCGGTCACAATGAACGGAACCGCCGTTCCGCTCCTCTTCGTTTCGCCCTCGCAGATCAACGCCCAGGTTCCATGGAGCCTGGCGGGTTCGAGCCAGGTTCAGGTCGTCGTCACTAATGAAAACGGGTCCAGCCCGCCGGTCTCCGCGAGCCTCGCCGGCATCGCTCCCGCCATCTTCACAGGTGATGGAAAGCAAGCTGTCGCTTACATCGCCGCCACGCGAACTTCCACCTTTAATCCCGGTCAGACTTCACGGATCGCCCGCCCTGGCGAGTACCTTCGTCTCTATGCCACGGGCCTGGGCGCGGTCGCCAATACCCCCGCCACCGGCGCCGCGCCTGACGCTACGTTAACGGTGGCACCCATGCTATCCACAGCCGGCACTTCCCCTTCGGTCACCATCGGCGGCGTCACGGCTGTTGTTTCTTTCGCCGGTCTCGCGCCCCAGGGAATCAACCCGGACTACGCCGGCGTTTACGAAGTGGATGTCCAGATTCCTCCGGCAGTTCGCGCCGGACCCGCCGTCCCGGTGATCCTTTCGAGCAGCGGAGTTTCTTCGAACACGGCCACCGTCGCGATCGATTCCACGGCCGCGCCTCTGCTCGCCAAATGGGTCCAACTCGGCCCGAACGGAGCCATCGCCCGCGCCATCACCAGCCAGCCCACATGCCCCTCGGTAAGCATTGACGGCCAAGCGCAGACCATGCAAGTGCGCTCGCAGCCGAGTCTGCCGTTCTATCCCGTCACCAGTTGCGAGATCGCGCTACCCGCCGCCACCACTTTCGCCACCCTCGACGAAGAAGCCCTGCCCTTGCCAAAGAAGGGCGATTACACGAACATCGTTGTGATCGGCGACACCGGCTGCCGCCTCGATACCTCTGGAACGCCCGCGGTCTACCAGGCTTGCAACGATCCCAACGCATGGCCGGTCAACAAAATCGCCGTCAACGCAGCGGCATCGGGCCCTGAGCTGATCGTGATGACCGGCGATTACCACTACCGCGAAGCTCCCTGCGCCGCCGGCAACGCCGGATGCGCCGGCAGCCCGTGGAATTACAACTGGGATGTCTGGTACGCCGATCTCTTCAGCCAGGTGCAGCCCGCATTCAATGCAGCCCCGATGTTCTTTATCCGGGGCAACCACGAGACCTGCGATCGCGCCGGCGATGGCTGGTTCCGCTATCTCGACCCCCGGCCCTTCCCGGCTGCCTGCCAGGCCTATACCGACCCATTCGCCGCCATAGCCGGATCGCTGCAGCTGATCCATGTCGACTCAGCCGTGGCGGACGACAACAACCCGATCGCTGACCAGATCGCAGCCTACCAGTCTCAGTTCGACAAGGTTCGCCAGATGGCCACCGGCAACGCATGGCTGTTGACCCACCGCCCACTCTGGACCATCCGCGCAGGGAGCGCCACCAACGTAGTAATGCAGACCGCCAGCAACAACAGCCTGCCCGACGGAATCCAGATGGTGCTCAGCGGCCACACGCACATCTTCCAGACCTACACTTTCGATCCCAAACACGCTCCGCAGATCGTTATCGGCAACGGCGGCGACGTTCTGAACGCAGTGGTCCCGGCCAGCACTCTGCTTGGGAAAACCACCGGGAGCGCCCAGATCGTTCAGGCCACTTCGCAAACCCACTACGGCTTCTCAACCGTATCTTTGACCGGCCCCGGGACAAGCCCCGGCTGGACGATTGTGGACCGCGCCGTTGACGGTTCCGCGGCCACCACCTGCCAGGTGGCCAACAAAGCGGTGAGCTGCGATAAGTAAGCCTGATTGGCGGCCACGTGCAAACGGACAGGTTCCGTCACAGCGGGTCCGAAGCGCGCCAGCAGCCAGCCGTAACCGGCATCTTCGTGGCGGGTGTCGACACCCTCGTCTGCCGCGTTTTCGCCCAGATCGTGCAGAAGGTGTCCGATATCGTGAAGCAGCGCCGCGGCCACCAGCGTGGGTGCACTTTTCGCTTGTGTTGCAAACCACGCAGCCTGCAGGGCAGGCTCCAACTGCGAGACAGGCTCGCCGAAAGTAGGCTTCACCGCCGCGTTTCCGCATCAACCGGAAGACTGCGTCCGCTCGAGGCTCCGTCGGCTACCACTACCAGGGTGCGCGTGGGCACCCATCGTTGTACTTGGAACACCAGTTGGCGCGCCCAGTCGGTAAGAGACTTGCCCCATTCCCTCAGCGCGGTCCGACGAAGATCGTTCGCAGAAGCGTACTCACCCCATTCCACATGATCTGCACCCCGATACACAAGAGAATGAACGATGATAAGCGAACGACAATATTCATGGCGGTCTCGCCTAAAATGCGGCCGATTGCTTCGGCAAAGCGATACACCAGATAGATGGTGACCGCCAGGGCCGCGCATCCCAACAACGCTGCCACGGGCAGGGTCCAGCCGGCCTCGCTCCCAGGCTGCCGGTTGGCGCCCACCGCAATGGCTACGGAGATCGACCCTGGTCCCACGGTCAGAGGCATCGTCAATGGATAGAATGCCCGGCGGGACAGATACGAGGCTTTCGGCGGCTTCGGAGGATTTTCAGGCGCCCGATCGTCATCATCCGCCCGATTCAACAGTTTCCATCCGGCTGCTACAAGGACGAGGCCGCCACCCACCTGAACCACCGGCAGCGAAATGCCGAAGAACGCCAGAATGTGTGTTCCGATCAGAACAGAGACCAGCAGGAGCGCAAAGCCGTACACGGCAATCTGGCGTGCCAGGACCGCCCGACTTGCTGTGGAGAGGTCTGTTGTGAGCGACAGAAAGATCGGCAGGTTTTCCGGAGAGTTGACAATTGGAAACAGCGCTCCGACGATGAGCAGCGAGGTTCGAACCAGTTCGGCAATCGATTGTTCCATGAGTGGCAGGCTCATGTAAGACGAGCGGCATGCCTGCAGGTTTTGTTTGTGCCACGGGGTAGAGCGTTCGGCGACAGCCTTTGGGGCAGTTGAGGGATTCCGGCGGCAGTTTCCGGCGTGATCGGCGCCGCCACCAACATTATCGGCTGCGAAAGGATCATATATATATAACGGAAATAGGTCATGAATAGCTTCACCATCTTCCGACGCTTCGTCCTGGCTTTCGGCCTGATGATTGTCACAGCCCTCGCGCTCCAGCAGGCGCGGCCGATCCCGCCCTTTGAAGGCGACGGCAATTCCGAGCATGCCGCGCAGCCGGCATGGTGCCAGAACTCAGACTCCGGCGGCTGCGCCCACAATTGCGATTGCCAGCCCAAGATGGGAGATCCGGAATGTACAACCGGTGGCGGAGGCGGAGAAAGCTCGAAGTGCAGCGTGTACTGCCGGAAGAATGCCTGCAGGTGCAATCGTCATTGTGGTGACACCGAGTGATTTTACCCAGTCGCGTTTTGGCCGGAATAGGACCGATGTTGGGATCTGCAATGCGTGGGGGGCCGGGAATGTTCAAAGAGGAGTTATGTTGGCCGCACAAAAGACAGGCGGCTTATCGGCGGCGCTGCGACGGTTTCGGGACCCAAGGCCCAGGACTAACTGGCCGGCGGAGGTGGCTCCAGTTAGAATCGGGTTGGCACTGGGAGGCGGATTCGCCCGCGGCATTGCCCATGCGGCGTCCTGGAAGTCCTGGAGCGTCACCGCATTCCCATTCAGCTCCCGGCCTGAAAGTGCCTGCGGCTCCGTGCTGAGTCCGGCGCACGGGGGGTTTGGTATGTGGAAGAGAACGGCCCGTTTTTCAGCGATGCTGCTCCTCGTCGCGTTTCCATGCGTGTCACAACTTGAGCTACGCTCCGTAACCGGCATTGTGACCGACAAGCGAGGCAACGCGCTAACGAGTGCGGTCGTGCAACTGGAGAATACTGGAACCCTATTTGTCAGGTCATGCCTGACTGGCAGCGATGGGCGCTACCGTTTTACTCACCTCTATGGCGATATGGACTATACCTTGAAGGCGAAGTACGGAGACCACTGGTCCAAACCCAAAGCATTGAACAAATTCGATTCGTCCAGGCAACGCGAGGTCGATCTCGTCATACCAATCGAGTAACATTTCCCACGGCTGTCCCTACTGGCCGGCCTGCGCCTCCGAAATCTCACCCTCGCCCGCCGCGGATGGACGGAACTCGGTGATCGTCAGATAGCCGCGTCCTGACCGCTGCGTTTCGATGGCCATGCGCGTGATGCGGGCGCTGGCGTGGCCGTCCACCAGTTTGGTATCGCGAACAACCTCGATCCGGCGCCGTCGAACATTACGAACGTCGCCGGAGACACTCCCGATGCACCGGTCAGCGGCGCTGCTGCGGCCGCTGCCGAGCGGGCGAACAACAGCGCCGCCCAGGCGAATCAACTGGGGCAGCAGAATCAGGCGATTCCTCAAACTGTTCGCGCAGTGCCTGGAAGGGCTGTCCCCGCAGCGCCGCGATGGCGCAGCCGAGGCTGTCCAGAATATTGCGCTTGAAGAGTCGCCGGATGTCGTTCGTCAGGTGCTCCGGCCGGGCGGCTGCGGCAAAGGCGGCGATTCGTTCGACCGCCGAGCGCATGTGTCCCCCTGCTGATGCGAGAGTGATTCCGCTATCACTTGATTCATGGGGCGGCTGTCCTTGATTAGATTCCGTCGTAGTGGGAATAACCACGTTCGGCCCAGTAGTCCTTTGGCTCTTCCGCGACATACGTGAGCCTGGTCATGGCCTTCACA
>DATMNI010000116.1:0-9858 GCA_035570275.1 Candidatus Acidiferrales bacterium
GCGAACCACCTTATATAGGAGGCTCAAGGGCTATAATGAAGACTGGCTGCACGATGCGATGGAAGGTATATCTGTGTGATGGCAACGAATCCAACCGATCGAGATCCCTTGAATCGCGCGACGACTGTTTTGCTGGTTGACGACGATGAAAAGGTGCGGAAATGGATCCACGAGGAACTTGAGCGGCGCGGGTACAACCTATTGGAGGCGTGTGACGGTGAGGACGCGTTGTTGATCGCCGAATTGCATCGTGGCCCTGTCGATATCGTGTTGACCGATATCGTGATGCCGAAACTTAATGGCCCTGAGTTTGTAAAAGTACTATTGGGACTGCGCCCCGATGCCAAGGTGTTGTATATATCGGGATACCCAGAGTCATTTCTCCGTAATAATACTAGCCTGCCGAGCCGGGACAACTATCTCCAGAAGCCGTTCGAGATAAGTACCTTAATTGCCAGAATCACGGATCTTCTTGGTTCCTGACGATGGCAAGTGGATTATGTAACGCTATTGTTCTTGGGCAGCGCTAGCCGCCTGGGAGCGCGTGATAGCGCTAGTTACCGCGTACCAACAAAAGGTTGCTAATGACCCGCCGAGCTATCCTTAAGTCCGCATCTGTCGTCATCATTCTGGCCGCGCTGGCCGCCATCTTGACTATGTGTAGTGCGCTGGTTCAGCGCGAGCGCGCCGAATCGGAACGGCGGGCACAGGCTGAAGTCCGGCAGATCGCTACTCAGCTCCAGATTGGGGTGATGGGCGCGCTCGAACCGCTAGCCCGCCTTGGAACCTGGTGGCTATCGCAGGGTAAACCCTTGGTCTCGGAGGATTGGCGCAGCGACGCCCAATTGTTTCTTGGCAATGCAGCCGGCTTGCGCCAGGCGTTTTGGGTGGGCACGGACGGGGTCGAACGATGGTCAGCCGTGCCGGGGAGCGCCCCCAAAACCAAACCGGTCCATCCGGATGCTGCGATCAGGGGCCTGATTGAGGATGTCCGCGGCCGCGATTCGCTGGTAGTCTCCGGCTTGTTCACGGCGCCCGGGATAACCCATGCGCTGTACGTCTGCGTTCCGGTGCACAGTAATCAGCGGCTGGCGGGTTACACCATCGGTCTCTACGACGCGACGGAACTGGTTTCCCTGCTGGTCCGGAGCGGGATTCCACGCGACACTGCCATTTCAATCGGCACGGGCGAACTGGGAGTCTATTCCACTGTATCCTTTTCGTCTTTACGACGCGACCAGGCACTGGGAAGTATCGAACTGCCGGGCCGAACCTGGACCGTTGCCCTGCAAGAGCCGGTGCATTACTTTCGCGAGTTCAAAGGCCTCATCATCACGGCCGGCACGGCTCTGACAGGCCTGATCTATGCGGCTGGCATGCTCCTGTATTTGACCCACCAACGGTCCTGGGAGCTGCAGCGTGCTAATTGGAGGCTGACGGGCGAAGTCACCCGGCGAACCAGCATCGAAGCCAAGGTTCGCGAACTGAATCGTGAGCTGAAGAACAAGGTCGAGGATTTTCAAACGCTGCTCGCGGTCACCCCCATTGGGATTGCGATTGCAAGTGATCCCGAGTGCCGGACAATCCGGGTTAACCCGGCGCTTTCTCGTATGTTGGGCGTGGCGGAGTCCTGCAACGTTTCAAAGAGCGGCCCGGAGGCTGCCAGTCTGCCGTTCCGGCTGTGCCGCGACGGGCGGGAACTTCGGCCGGAAGAATTGCCAACGCGGCTCGCAGCCACGACAGCCAGGGAAGTGATCGGAAGCGAGCTCCAGATCGTGCGCGCGGATGGCAGTACGATTGACGCACTCTTCTTCGCGGCACCGGTCTTCGGTGAAAACGGGCAAGTCCGCGGCGTTATCGACGTGGCGGTGGACATATCCGCGCGTCGCGCCCTGGAGAATCGTTTGCAACGCGCCCAGCGCACGCAGAGCCTCGGAGTCATGGCCGCCGGGATCGCCCATGACTTCAACGGTCACTTGACAAGTATCATCGGCAACGCGGCATCGGCGCTCAACTTTCTGCCGGAGTCTTCGGATGGGCGCCGGCTAGTGGCGGCCTCCCTCGAGTCTGGACATCGCGCGGCCGATCTGATCCGTCAAGTGTTGGCGTACACTGGCAACGCTTACAGCAAGCTGCTGCCGCTCAATTTTGCCGAAGTTTTGGAGGAACAGAGTCTCGCGATTCTGGGCCTCGCTGGTTCCAAGGCCGAAGTGCGCGTGCACATTGATGCGCATCTTCCCGTCATCAAGGCTGATCCCGCGCAGATTCAACAGGTGATCAACAGCCTTGTGCAGAACGCCGCCGAGGCGATCGGTTCCGCCGGAGTCATTGACATCTCCGCCTCTGTTTCCGAACTCCCGGAAAACACTGGAGCCACGGATGAAGATCTCCCACCCGGCCGGTATGTCCACGTCGAAGTGAAGGACACGGGCTTGGGCATGGCCGCTGACGTGGCCACGAAAGCCTTCGATCCGTTCTTTACGACCAAGTTTCTAGGCCGCGGTCTGGGACTATCCGCCGTGCTGGGAATAATGAGGGCACACAATGGTGCGGTCCGACTGGAGACGATTGCAGGCTCCGGCACGAGTGTGCACCTGTTCTTTCCGGTGGATGTCGTGGAACACAACCGTGCGTCTTCGGCCCAGGCGTCGGCTACTCAATCAAGTAACTATCCTCCGGCAAAGCCGGAGGCTTTCTGCTTGCTTGCCCCTCAAAGGGGCCTGATCGCAATCGCCCAAAACTAAACGCCCGCTGTCCCACTAACTAACCTGAGGTTACCGAAGAGTTCCGTGGCGGCATGGCCGTCGGCGGCGGAGAGCAGTACGGAAACATCAGTCCCTATTGGCGTCCGGCGCTCTTCACGGAAATGCTCCAGCCGGTCCAGAGACGCTGTTTGATCCAAGTGGACGACGATGGTCAGCCGAACTGCCGGCATGCCCAGATTGTAGCCACCATCAATGATCAGCACGAACTGGCGCCGAGGAACAACTCCAAATCGCTACCGGATGGTTACTCTACCCGGTCGTTGGTCTTCGCCGCGCCGTTGACTGCCACTGCATGTTGCTCGGAGCATCGGCGCCGCCACGCTTCAACGTCGTACGTCATCAGGGTCTGCATGCCCCGGAAGTCGGTCTTCGAGAGCAGGTTGCCGTTCTTGTCGTAGGAATTGTAATTGATCGTTTCGGTCTCCGGATTGTTGGCGCTGGTCAGGCGTTGCTGGTTGTCATAGGTGAAAATCCGGTCCGGCAGCGGGGCATCGGCTATTCCTCCGGACTGGTGGACGCCGGTCAGGCTGTCGGCGGCATTGTAGGTGTAGGTGGTTTGCGGTTCAGGCTCGACGGATCCACCACCTGGACCAGGCGGCCTAGGGCGTCGGTAGTGATCGTCTGGCTTTTGCCGGCCGAATCGGTGGCCGTAACCTGGTTGTTGACGTAGCTGTAGTCGGTCGCAGCGCTATCGGGCGTCGTCGCGGAGTGGATGCGCCCGAGGGCGATTCCTGCGTTTGCGCCGCACCCGCAGGGTCAGAAGCCGGCGCGCCCCGTCGATTTGGTAGTCGTAGACGCGGTATCCGGGCCAACCCAGCACTTTGGTCCATTGTTTGCATATCGATTCCTGTGAGGGGCTTCCCGAACCTTTGCCGGCAAGGGGATGGGGCACGCAGGCATCATCTGAGGGAGTCTGCCAGCCACGACAAGGGAGTAAGGCCCGCAGTGAGAACGCGGGGCCCGCTACACCGATTCTCTCAAGCGTGTCAAGCGTGGCGGCCGGCCAACATTATAGATTCCTACTCACAGCCCCTTTTTGTTTAGCCCCACCAGACGGCTTCATCCCTGGAGCCTGTCAAAGAGAAATGCCAAAATGGAAGTTTCCGATGCCCTCCCAAGTACAGCACAAGCGCGTTGTGGAAGACGAAGCGTACCCGCACACTAGCTGCCAGCGAGGCCGGATCAAGAATGCCTCCACTTCGGCAACGGACCGCTGCGCGGCCATGGTCGCTGTGAGGCGTTTGGGTGAGCTTCCATACCCGGCAAGCTGCTCCCGTTGTAGTTCGCTCGACCTCCAGCGTTGCAGCCGCCGGTATTGGTTTGAGCATTCGATTCGCTTAGGCCTGTTGTCGCACCGAAGCAAGCGGTGCGATCTGAGGCTTTCAAATCGCGTTGGCTCACGAGTCGGACGACGTAGGCGAAGGAGGGTTGTAGGATGCACGGCAAGTTTTCGAACGCCCTTCAGCGGGCTTTCGGTGTCATCGCGGCGGCGGGGCTGATTTATGCGATGTACTGGTCGGTGCGGTTAGCTTATGCAGATGTGCTCGTGCGCGGATCCACTCCCGATCAGCTTGCCGACGCGATGCGTCTAGCACCCCTCAATGCCGAATACTGTCTGCTATGGGCTGACTCGGTTGAGGCGACGGGGGCGCACGCACCCGATGCATTCCAACGTGCCGCAGCTCTGGATCCCAGCAGCGCGTCGATATGGATTCGCACAGGACTTCACGCGGAGATGGCCCGCGATTTCGAACGGGCCGAGTATTCCCTGTTACTTGCATCGCGTCTGAGCCGTCAATATGAGGCGCGGTGGACGCTTGCCAACTATTACTTCCGCAGAGCAGATGCCGACCATTTCTGGCCATGGATCAAGAGTGCGTTGCAGTGGTCTTACGGTGACCGCAAGCCACTGTTCGACCTTTGTTGGGAGTTCTCCGAGTCCCCGGATCTGATCCTGAATGAAGCCATTCCCACGGATCGGGTCGTTCAGCGGGATTACCTGGCGTACCTGCTCGCCCAAAAGCGGCTGGACGCCGCGGAATCGGTGGGCCGGATCCTCGAAGCTGCACCTGTCCCAGCAGACCGCGATCCGCTACTGCAATACATCAGCGGCATGCTGGATGCGCACCGATGGGATAGCGCCTTGACCACCTGGAATGGCCTGTGCCGCCGTAAGATCATCCCGTACGATATTCTGGGACCTGGCCGCGGCATCTCCTTAACCAACGGAGCTTTCCAAGCGGAGTTCCTGGGAATGGGATTCGACTGGCGCACTCCGGCCACTACCGGAGTCTCAACGTTCCGGCTGGGTTCGCCGCCGGCACTTCGGGTTACATTTTCAGGCAGGCAACCCGAACGCTGTGAAGTATTGCAGCAATTATTGCCCCTTATGGCGGGTTCCGGTTACCGCCTCTATTTCGAATACCAGACATCCGGAATCAAACCGCAAACCGGGCTGCAATGGAGAGCGTTCGATGCCGAAAAGGGGGCTGAAGTGTCGGTTGTATCGCCGCACCTGGCCAGCCAGAATTGGACCAGTGCCACGGCTTCCTTTACCGTTCCTCCGGACAAAAGGGTACTGCTTCTAGCTCTCACCTACGTGCGGATGCCCGGAACTACGCACATCGAAGGAGACGTTACGCTTCGGAACGTCCGGCTGGCGGCGACTCGATGAGTGCCCGTTCTCCGTTGGGCATTACTATGGCAGCCGAGACGGCGCTCCTCTGCTTCGGAATCCTGACGATTTGGGTTCCGGAACGTTGGGCACTGGCGGCCTATCAGGCGGGGGTTTTCGGAGTAGGGTTGTTCTGGGCCGCCGGAATGGCTGTCCGGCCGTTCCCGTTGAGATGGAGCTATGCCCTCATCGTTTTGACGGGACCGGCAGTCTGCGGACTGGTCCAGTTGGCAACCGGGCATACGGCATACCCGGGGGAAACGTGGAACTCGGTCTTGAACTGGAGTGTAAACTGGGTGCTGTTTTGTCTTGCATTGCAGTTTGCCGGCGATGCCGGACTGGGCCGGCGATTTCTGAATGCCGTGATGTACCTCGGCTTTGCCCTCAGCGTGATCTCGACGGTCCAGATGTTCACATCCGAGGGGAAGATTTTCTGGATCTTTCCGAGCGGATACGAGGATTTTGTTCTGGGGCCGTTTGTCAATAGGAATCTGTATTCCGCGTTCATCGAGATGGTATTGCCTCTCGCCCTGCTGCGCGCCATCCAAAACCCGCAACGGGCCTTCCTTTACTGGTTGATGGCCAGTGTGATGGTGGCGTCGGTCGTGGCGGGGGCGTCGCGGGCGGGCTTAGCGCTGGTGATCACGGAGATCGCCGTTATCGTGGCGCTGGCCTGGTGGCGCGGTTTCGACCGGCGTACCATCGCGCGGGGTATGGCGCAGTTTGCCGTCCTGGCGGTCGTTCTTGTAGTCGTAGTAGGTTGGGATGTAGTGTGGCAGCGGTTTCGAGCCGCCGACCCGTTTGCAATCCGGCGGGAGCTGGTAGCTTCGTCCATTCAGATGGCTCGCGACAGGCCCTGGACGGGTTTCGGCCTTGGGACCTGGCCAACCGTGTATCCGGCGTATGCGCTCTATGATAACGGGCTTTTCGTTAACCAGGCGCACAACGACTGGTTACAATGGGCGGTGGAAGGGGGCCTTCCTCTCCTGGCGACAATACTGGTTTTTGCGGTATTGATCGCCCGGTCGGCCTGGCGCTCGATTTGGGGGCTGGGATTGATTGCGTTTCTGGTACACGCTCTTGTGGATTTTCCAATGCAAAAGCCGCAGTTGGCCGGGTTCTGGTTCGCATTGTGTGGAGTCCTGACCGGTCTGGCACCAGCCCGGGACCACATCCGGCCGACCAGCACTACTGGCGCAGCCGTACGAGGGTAGCAACTCCCGAGGTCAGGCTCAATTCGCGGCTGAGCCGGTTCGCAGTCCAGCGCACTTGAAGGCCGCCATCGGGAGCGAGCGTAAGGATCACCTGCCCTTTTGCACCTCCCTGGCCGGTCCAGTGAAGTTGGGCCGCATTGCCCGCTACGGGTCCTTCGAACTGAAACTCGACGTTTGGCGATATGGCGAGGTCCGTGACTTTGTAGCGCCCGCGATAGTGGCCCCGGATGACTCCCCCCTGTTCGGCTGCCCGCAGCTCGATGTATTCCGGCGGATACAAATGGTTCGGACCAGAGTCCGGAACGGCGGAGGGAACATAGAGCCAGTTACCTGTAAATGTAAAGCCAAGGGAAGATGCGGTGTCCGGCGGAGCCTTAGCCTTGGCTTCCACGACAGGCTCGCTGGCTTCGGGCGGCCGAATCGCCACATTTTGGGAGATCGAAGCCGGCGTGTTTTGCGATCGCAATCGGCCAATTTGGAGCAGCGCGTCCTGGTATTCCGTCTGCGACTCGTTGAGTTGCCGCCGCAGGTTTCGAACCACGTCCGCTTTCTCGATATCGAAAGCGGCTTCGGTTGAGTGAACCGCCTGGCCGGCAGGGCTCGACCGCTGTGCCGGCGGGTTGGGACTGGATTCCGGCAAAGCCTGGATTGCTTCCGCGGGTTTCGACCTTAACGCATCCAGAGGGTTCTCGATCGATGGTTGCGCCAGGTAGTAGAAGGAGGCGATCGCCGCCATAGCCGACAGTGCGGTCCCGATCCACACCAATAAGGCTGGACGTACGTGAAAGCGTCCGGCTCCCGGCGCCAGCCCGGCGAAGTCCCTCGGCCGGGGCGCGGGCAACGGATGAAGGCCTGCGTCGTATTCCCCCCGCGCTTCCGGATCCGTCAGAACTGCCACGATCTGATGGAGGCGCTTCATCTGGATCTCGGCCAGGGGACGAAGTTCCTCATCCGAAAGATGGTCGGGGTGAAGCAGGCGTGCAAGAAGCCGGTAAGCGTGCCGGATTCCTTCCGGCGAGGCCGATGGATCTACTCCCAGTTCTTCGTAGAGTGTCATTTGCTCAGTCCACCGGCCACAGCTACTCCACCGTCACGCTCTTGGCGGGATTTCGGGCCTGATCGACTTCGCTGCCGCGGCGAACGGCGATGTGACAAGCCGGCAATTGCTGCCGTACGACCTCCGGGATCGGCGGCAGCAGCTCCGAAGACGGGGTTTCAATGACGTAAATCGGCGTCTTTGAACTTGGTGGCATCCTGGCTTGCGATAGCCACGACGATGCCGGCCATGAAGGCGCGTGCTCCGGCCGTTCATGAATGACAAGGCGATGGCTCAGTGCGGTGAGGGATCATCACCCGCCTCAGCGCCTCAAGAATCGGGGCTTCAAATACAACGCGGATCAAGATCGCGACTGCAACCGACACGAAGGCCATGAGGAGGAAGGCCGGAATAGCCGGATGCACCAGCTTCCCGATCAGAGCACAGACGGGATAATGGATGGACGAGGTACAGGGCATAAGAAGCCTCACCTAAAACGACTAATGGACGGGCGACCTTGATACCACTCGCGCGCTCGGTTGCCGCCAGCCCAAATATCACCAAACTGACGCGGTGATATAAAGCGCGATCAGAAGCTTCATCGGCTGCTTGAAACGGGTTTCCACCACTCCCGTCGACAGAAAGAGGCCGACGCCAAACGTCGCGATCAGCCTTGGGAAATCGAGGGCAGGTTTCTCTACTCAATAAGCATAAAAACTCCGAATTTTGGCAATCGTGGAACACAGAGACCCAGGAGGGTTTGCAGGCGGCTGCCGTTTCTAGTGTCCTGTCCAGCCTAAAAGTTGCCAATGAGCGCAAGAGCGCGACCAGGATTCGTCCGCGCGCGATTCCTTTCGGGTTGTTCATCATTGCAGAGGCTTGCCCCGGGTGATTAGTGCGACCTTGGCGGGGCCACAGCCGGGGCAGTGGAAACCGATTTGGTTGAGCCCTTTGCGAAGAGTTGGAGCCGTGCCAACGGGTGGTACCGTCTTCTGGGCGAATCCGTTTGAGTCAAACACGCGGGCTGTGCCATCGGCCGCATATTCTAGATACCAACCGTTTTCAAGCCTGGACGGAAAAGTTACCGACTCGCCATTTACGGTCAACCTGGCGTTCTCAACCTGGAGAGGCGCTTCTTGGAGCGCTTCGACGCGGCTAAACTGCGCCTGCACCGCAACTCCCGCCGGAATCCCAGTCAAGAACACGTACACTCGGGTAATGGTCATGAAGTCGATGTTGCGGATCGCCCAGTAGTTGCTGAAAGGGAACTTGAAATCGTAAACCTCACCTTTTGCCGCCTCGCGCATCTCCACGTAGCGGCGCCCCCTAAAATCAAGGTGCACATAATAATCCCGCACGGACCAGCGGCCCGCGTCTTCCACAACGAAGTGGAGATAGGCGCCAGATCCGTCACCTTCGACCCATGTGCCGAGCGCGCGATGTTCTCGCAGATCTTGGAGGCCGTCGAGGACGATTTCCGCGCATCCCCACCCCGACGGATTCGAACTTTTGTTGGCCGCGGAGACTTGGAATCCGCCGGCCTCGGATTTCAGCTCGAAGGAAAGGCCCTCCGTCTGCCGAACGGGGCTGCCCAGAGGACCGTTTCCGGAGGTATTCCGGTGTAATTCGTGTCCAGGTTCCAGCAAGGGAACATTTCTGCTATCGCCGAAGCCAGTCAATGACGGCAAAGCGTCGATGGTCACGCGCAGCGGCTGATCCGAGTATGGATTTTCGACGGTCCAACGATCATCGCCGTCCACATACTTCTCAGCCGAGTACGTGACCGGCAGGATCTGCCATTGGCCTTTGCCGCCCTTTGCGAGTTCAAATTCCGCGCCCGGCGTTTTGAGCTGGTCGCGAATCCGTTGCGGGAAATAGGCCTTTCGCTTTAGTTCTTCCCAGGTTTTGATCCGGGAGAAGATCTCGCTTGTCCGCCCGTTCTGGTCCAGGGCTGCCTTATCGGTTTCGAGGGACATCGCGGCGCGGTAAGCGAGCGCCTTAGACCAGGCGTACTCCATCTCCCGCGGCCTGGTGGCCTGAACGTCCAACCCACTGGTGAAGAATCCGAACCAGCCAAATTCGAAGGGCTGCAAGTCAGCGAAGGAGACCCTAGCGCCAGCGACGCTGACCCGATCGAAGTGCTGGATCATGCCGGTATGAACAGTATCC
>DATMNI010000117.1:0-92895 GCA_035570275.1 Candidatus Acidiferrales bacterium
GGGGTTTCGGGGAACTGCAGATGGAGATCGTCCGGCGCGGCGTCCGGCATCAGTCGGCGATTGAACTCCCGGAAAGCGGCCACGTGATCGGCTGTGTAGGGGACGATCCGGATCGGCATCAGGCGGGTTGTTTGCCGGCAACCACCTCGGCGATCTTGCCGACGGTTTTCATCTGGTCCATCTCCTCCGGCGCGAACTCAAACCCGAACGCCCCCTCCAGCGCCAGGACGAGGTTCAGGTTCTGCACCGAGTCCCAGGATTCGATGGTTTCGGGCGAGGAATCGGGTGTGATCGAGGCGCTATCCACTTGAAGAACGTCGGCGGTGATGTCACGGACGCGGTCGAAGATTGGTTGATCCATGGAGTCGGTTCAATTCACTATGACAGTCGGTTCAATTCATTATGACAGCATGAGAGACTGGGAACGATGGCGGGCGCAAGCACTCTGAAACGGGTAGCCAAGGGGGCGTTTTACAAAGCCGGCGGCGTCGGCATGGCCCGCTGGATCAACCGCAAGGGATTGCGGATTCTCATGTACCACCGCTTCAGCGACCGCGACGCCTTGGCCCGGCAGTGCGCCCACATCCGCGCCCACTACGCGCCCATTACCATGGCGAACGTGGCGGGCTGGCTGGAGCACGGCGCCGAAGTCCCGGAGAATGCGCTGGCGGTCACGGTGGACGATGGTTATCGCGATTTCTACCAGGTGGCCTACCCGGTATTTCGCGAGTACGGGATTCCGGCGACGGTCTATCTGGTCAGCGAGTTTCTGGACCGCAATCTCTGGCTGTGGGTGGACCAGGTGCGGTACGCCTTTTTGCATGGGCAGGCGCACACGCCCGGCCTGGACACGCCCCAGGCGCGCCAGCGAGCGGCATATGAGATGACCGAAGCGGCCAAGCGGATTCCGAACGCCGGGCGCCTGCGTCTGCTGGCCGGGCTGCCGGACCAGTTGCAGGTCACGCTGCCGCTGGAGGCGCCTCCCGGGTACGAGCCGCTGCGGTGGGACGAAGTCCGCGAGATGGCCGCCGCCGGCATCGAGTTCGGCGCCCACACGCGGACGCATCCGGTGCTTTCCCAGGTAGCGGGCGCAGAGGAGCTTGGGGACGAAATCGCGGGCTCGAAGCGCCAGATCGAGCAACAACTGGGCCGGCCGGTGGACCACTTCTGTTACCCGAACGGTTCGAATGAGGATTTCGGAGTGGAAGCGGTGGAGGTGGTCCGGTCGGCAGGCTTCCGAACGGCGGTGACTACGGAGAGTGGCCTTAATTACCCGGGCGCAGACCGGTTCCGGTTAGTACGTATCGGGGTGGTGCCGGGTCTGGACAAGGACTATTTCGAGCGCTGCGCGGCGGGGTTTCGGGTGTAGAACAGAGGCCGCCATGAGCGATGCGTGGACCGCTGCCAACGCGCTGATGGCCGTGCGCCGCCCCCTCAAATCCCGTACAGCTTCACCAGTTGCCCCACATTCGTCTTGTGATTGAATTTCTCCACCGCCCGCTGCCGCCCGGCTTCGCCCATTCGCCGGCGGAGATCGGGGTCGCGCAACAACTCCAGTATCCGGGACGCCATGGCGGCGGTGTCGCGGCGGTCCACCAGGTAGCCGGTCTTGCCATGCTCGATGATCTCGGGAATGCCGCCGGCGCGGGTGCCTATCAGCGGCTTGCCGGAAGCCATGGCTTCGGCGTTCACGTAGCCGAAAACCTCTTCCCAACGCGACATTTGGCAGACCACATCGCTGGCGGCAAACAGACCTTCAGCCAAGGGGTCGGACACCACTCCGGTGAACGTAACGTGGGCCGCGATTCCCAGATCGCGCGCGGCCTGCTCCAGATTAGGGCGGTGGGCGCCATCGCCGGCCAGCACGAAGTGAGCCCGGGGCTCGGCCGCCACCACGTCGCGGGCGGCAGCAAGCAGATCGTCCACGCCCTTTTCGGGAATCAGCCAGCTTACCTGGGTCACTACCAGGCGATCGGCAGGAATCCCGTAGCGGCGCCGGAACTCACCGCCCCTCGCCAGGCCCAAGCCGGCGCGGGCCACATCCACGCTGTTGTAGATCATGTGGAACCGCTGCTTGGGCAGCAGGTCGCGGGCGGTGAAGTTGCGGTAGCCGTAGCCGCTTACCGAAATGACCCCGGTGAGGGGAGCGTTTATCACCCGCATGGCCGCGCGCTTCCACAGCGGGGCGCGGGTCTGCACGAAGCCCTCTGGCTGGGAGCCCTGGTCGGTGAAGTAAACCTTCTGGACCAGCAACAGCTTGGCCATCCAAGGATAGGCACTGAGGAAGCCGGTGAAGTAGAGGTGCAGAATGCGCGGCCGGTAGCGTTTCAAAACCGCCAAAAGCCGCACCGTGGCCTTGGCGCTTAACTGCCACGAATCTTCCACCACTTCGATGGTAACGTTGGGCAGTTCCAGGAAGCGCCGCACCGGCTCGGGCGGCGGTTTCAGAAAGCACAGCACACTGTGCCAGCCGCGGGCCGCGAGTTGTTCGGAGAGTTCGCGGGCGAAGATTTCGCCGGCGCCAATACGGTATGGATCGAAACCAAATACGGAAACGACGGTATTGTTCTTCGAAGGCAACACCGCAGATTAACATGCACGATCACCCCAGGACGATCACCCCAGGACGATAGACCGCGCGGCCTGTTATTTGGCTAGCGGTTCCGCGGCTTTGGCCTGAAATTCCGCGGCGGCGGCGATGCTGGTAAGCCCGAGGTTCTCTTTCTCGGCCGTGGTACAGCGCCGCTCCAGGCAGCAACCGCCGCCCCACCAGGAGGGCCGGTTGTTCCAGATTTCACGGATGCCCGTAGTCTTGATATTGCCAACCGGCGGCATGCCGTAGCAGGCCAGCACGTCGCCGTTGGGCAGAATCTGGATGTTGGTGAGCGCGGAGCAGACCGGGTGGCGCAGGTGCGCCGTGTGAGACTGCACGGCGATGCGCATGGCGTCCGGATTGAGGAAGTACGGGATCATGGCCTGAAGCTGCTCGAAGCTGTTGCGGATAGGAAGCCTTTGTTTCTTGAGCGCGATCAGCCCGCGCACGGCGGCGACGGCGCGGGCTGGGTCCTTGGGCCAGTTTTCGCTGGTCTCGAACCAACGCGTATCTTCCGGCGTGTTGTAATTCTGTTCCACCGCCTGGTAGAAGACTTCCATGCCGCGCCCGGCGGCAAAACGCGCGACATTCCCCACGTCATGTAAATTCTGCTCCATCACCACCGTCTTGAGCCGAATGGCGAAATGGGAGCCCTTCTCCGCACGGATGCGGAGCAAGGTTTCGAGCGTACGGGAGGTCTTCTCGAAAAACTTTTCTTTGCCGCGGATCAACGTATGAGCTTCGCCGACGCCGTCCAGGGAGACGGTCACGCGTCCCGGATTGGCCAGCGCGACTTTCTCGATACGCGACTGGTCGTCCCAATAGCCGTGGGTGAGGATTTCGGCATACAAACCGATCGAAGAGGCGTGGGCCAGCAGTTCCGGCGTGTACGGGCGCAGCAGAGCCTCGCCGCCACTGAAGAAAACGTGAACCGGGCCAAGCCAGGCACGCATTTCGGACAGCGTCTGTTTGTATTGTTCCGGCGTGGGGGTATCGTCGCGGCCTTTGTTCTTCCAGATATCGCAGTGCACGCACTTGGCGTTGCACAGGTTGGTCATCATGAAGCCGATGTCGGTGGGACGGCAGTTCGCCGCCCATCGGCCCCCCGCGGTGGTGCGCAGGCGATAATTGATGCCCATGTACGCTCGCCGATAGAGGTCTCCCACCCCCGAAGTCTCAAAGCGTGCGTTCATTAGGAAATTCCCTCCCTGAAAAGCTGTCCCTGGAACCACTATTCCGAGTAAAGCCGCTAGTTAACAGAGTAAGCGGTTATGAGGCACGATTTCAAGTAAACATTCACTTGGAGGTACCAGAAAGTCCTAGACCAGTACAGCCGATTTCCCGGCAGCGACGCTTCCATGGGGCGCGGCAGAGACGAAACTCTTGAAAACGGAAGGGCAGTGCGGCGGGCCTCACGTCAGATAGGGATACGTAGGATCGTTGATGTATGCCAGATCGCTCTCAAGGAACGTCACGTCGAGTGGCGGGCCGTCAGCGAAGCGCTTCTTGGGATCGAGGACGAAAATGGGATCGGAGCGGCGGAATCGCAGGCCGGCCGAAGGCGCGGCTTGGACGGCCGGAGGAATTGCGGCGGCGGCTACCAGTTCGCAAGCCTGGGGATCCCGCCGGGCGGAGCGGACGGCCAACGCGTAAGCCGCGGTCCAATCGGCGGGGGCCGCGGAATCGACCCAAATATCGGCAATGCGGGTCTGGCCGCCCACGCGTGCCAGTACGTACCAGCCGCGAGGCCCGTCGTCATACAGAATTAGCGCCACGGACCAGACGGCGCCAGGACATTGCAGGAAGTAGTTCATCAGCTCCGGAGTGCGGCGGGTGCAGGCGAAAGGGGAACGGGCACGCGCTTCGAATAGCGGCGCCGCGGACGCATCGAACCGCGGCACCGGTTTCGCGGACCAGCGCGGCCCGGGAGCGGGGGCCGGGCTCAGGCTCCACACGAAACTGCGCGCCAGGCGCAAGGGGGCCTTCCAGCCACGCGGGAACGGATCGGTGCGAAACTGCCGCCAGGGACGCAGCACGCGGGCGTACACGCGGAGATCGCCGATACGGCGGTAACCCAGCTTGGGCAGAATGTTGCGGGTGTCCGGAGATCCGCCCACGGCAAACAGAGCGTCGCATTTGCGGCCCAGCGACCGCAGAAGCGCGACGCCGGCGCCGGCGGACTTGCGGGCAGCGGCCCAGTCGATCAGATAGCTGCCCGAAACGTCACCCGAAGGGAGGCTGTAGGTGACCGGGCACATGCAGGCGTGGGCGACAATGGCTTCGCCGTCCTGCCACACGAAGCTGCGCGGGCCGGACCAGTCCGGGCGCGGGTCATCGTACTTCCAGCGGATAAGGTCCGGGGCGACGAATGGAGCCTCGGGGGCGAGTTGGAAGGCCGCCAGCAGGAATTGGATAAGCGACTTGCGCGCCGCCGGCTCGGCCGATGATTCCAGTAGCACGTTTACCCGGCGATGGTGGTCTTAGCGCCAAGGGACAATCCGAGAGCGCTGCCATGGGGTGTGGCTTCGACATAGCCGGGCGCACGCCGGGCTTCCAGGTTGCCCCGGAGCATTTGCGCCACCGGCCCCAGGTGGTGGGTGGGGTCTTCCATCGCCACCGGGCGCGCCGATCCACGCACTTCGTAATCTTTGGCCAACCGGGATTCGGTCGGATACGACCCGTCCCGCCCGGTGATAAAGGCTGCGCCGCGATCCATGGACTATTCGATTCCTCCGGCTCCTTTCAGCATAGCCCGGATTCGGAATTTACATCTTCCAGCCCTTCGAGCCCTTCGAGGATGATCCGGCGCAGGCGATCCCGCTCCTGAACGCAGCGGACCTCGGCGGCAGTGCCAACTGCGGAACTGCGAGGCGGCGAACCGGATGGGCTCATTGCCCGGCGGAATTGCACCCGCGCGCCCAAGGTGGCGAGGAGGAGGACCAGAACGACGCCCGCGAGGATGACTGGAGATCGAGACGGTCACCGGTCCCGGATTGGCCGGCCCGACCTTCTCCATGCCTGACGGGTCGTCCCAATAGCCCTGGGTGAGGATTTCGGTGTACAGACCGCCGCCCATGGCCCAATGCCAGCCCTCGGACGATGGCATACTAGAACGTGCATTTGCCTTCGGATCGCATCCGGTCAATGGCGCGCGCGGTGGGCGGCGTGCTTGCGGGCGTGCTGATTTACCTGGCCGCGGAGATCGCCATTTTCGGCTCCGGCTGGTATGGCCAGTTTCTGGAACCGGAGTCGCTGGCCGGCGCGGTGCGGATGTGCCTTTCCGAGGAGGCAGCACGGGCCGCTTCGCCGCTGCCGGTGGTGGCCGTGATCGGAAACTCGATGCTGGCCGAGGGATTTTCGGCCAAGGTCGCCAACGGGGAAGCCGCCGGCCGAATGCGCTTTGTAAATTTGTCGGTGGCCGGTACCACGCCGCGCTGCTGGTATTACGAACTGCGGGCCGCGGATCCGTATGCCAACCGGTACCGCGCCATCGTGCTGCAAATCGAGCTGTTCTCCGATGAGGATGGCGACGAACCGATGGCGGACCAGATCAGCGATCTGCGCATGGTGGACGCGCTGCTCCGGCCTGCCGATGCCTTGGATTTCGCATTCTCGTTTCGACGGCAACGGCTGCGGTTCGATGCGCTGCGGGGCGCGCTTCTGAAGGGCTATGTTTTCAAATACGATGTGCAGGCGCTGCTGGAGCATCCGGCGGCTCGGGCGGAGAAGACGGAGCTCTTCCATGGCGGTCATGCGGGCTGGGTCTTCGACTACACCGGCCATCCCGAGAGCCTCGCCGGATTGACGGTGGATTGGGAGCGGCGCTCCATGTACGTGCCGCCAAACGTGCCGGCAAATATTGCGGCACGGGTGCGGCGGGTGGCGTTCCGGCAGCGATCGCCGGACACCGGACTGCAGACCCTGTATCGCCGCCTCTGGTTCGGGCGCATCGTGGATCGATACCGCGGGACCCACACCCGCGTGATCTTTACCCGGGTGCCGCGCGGGCCGGTGGTGAGCCCCGATTCCGATCCGCCAGACGCCCGCAGTACCGTCAGCTACCTCGCCCTCCCGCGCGACACGTTCACGCCGCTGGAGCGTCCCGAGAATTTCTGGGATGAATACCACATGAACGCTCGCGGCCGGGAGCTATTCTCCGGGCGGCTGGCCCAGGAGATGGCGCGCTAGAGTGCTTGAATTTGCGAATGCGATGCGAATGAATCAAGTTTCATTGAACCGCGGAGACGCCGGGACGCGGAGGCAGTCGCAGAGAAGGGGCACAGAGGCATGCCTTTGCGCACAGGTAGGGTTGCCGCCGTATATGCCAGCTCGGACTGCAGAGGAAGCCGAGACATGTTGGGCTATCGCCACGCAGCGGTGCGTAAAGATCCCGGCCTCAACCATCCGCAAAGGCTTCGCAGCGTCAGCATGCGAGTGTCTCCGCTTCCTCTGCGCGCCAACCCCGGATGGTCACAAACTACGACCGATGCCGAAAGCCATATCAGTCTTGGTCTTCCTCTGCGCTCTCTCTGCGTCTCCGCGTCTCTGCGGTGAAGAACACCTTCGGTCTGACGCAGAGCCTCAATAGCCATGCTCTTTCACACCGCGGAATTCGCGCTGTTTCTGGCGGTTGTGCTGGCGGTGTTCTACAGCGCGCCGTTGGGGCTGCGCCGGTTCGTTCTGCTAGGGTCCAGCTACCTGTTCTACATGTTCTGGAACCCGTACTTTATCGTGCTGCTGGTGGCCTTGACGGCGATCGACTACGGTGCGGCGCTGTGGATCGCGCAGTCCAGCGGGCGCGGGCGGAAGCTGGCGCTGGGGATCAGCCTGGCGGCGAATCTTGGATTCCTTGGATTCTTCAAGTACACCAATTTCTTCATCGATAACGTAGCCTGGCTGATGGGTGTGCCGCCGGCCGGTTACCATCTGGCGCTGATCCTGCCCCTAGGGATCAGCTTCCACACGTTTCAGAGCATCTCGTACGTTGTGGATGTCTATCGCGGCCAGCAGGAGCCCATTCGCAGTCCCATCGACTACGCGCTGTTCATCGCGTTCTTTCCGCAATTAGTGGCGGGGCCGATTGTGCGGGCCAGCGAGTTCTTCCCGGATTTGCATCATTGGCAGGCTCCATCGCGGGCGCGCGTGCAGGAGGCCGCGGCGATGATCGTCACCGGTGTAGTGAAGAAACTGGTGCTGGCCGATCAATTCGCCGCCGTGGCCGACGGATACTTTGGAGCCGTGGCGGCGACGCCGGGAACGCCGGCCGCGTGGAGCGCCACCATCGCTTTCGCAGCGCAGATTTTCTTCGACTTCAGCGGTTACACCGATATCGCGATCGGCACCGCGGCGCTGTTCGGTTTCCACTTCCCGATGAATTTTCGCCGGCCGTACCTGGCGGCCAGCATCACCGGGTTCTGGCGGCGCTGGCACATGTCGCTGTCGCGATGGTTGCGCCATTACGTTTACATTCCGCTGGGCGGGAATCGCGGCGGCACGCTGGCCACGTATCGCAACCTGATTCTGACCATGCTGATTGGCGGGTTATGGCACGGGGCGAGCTGGAATTTCGTGCTGTGGGGCGGCTACCACGGTGTGCTTCTGGCAGCCGAGCGCGCCCTTGGGATTGGCGCGGGCGAGGGCGCGGCGGAGGGCGCTGGGGAAGGTGCGGGGGAAGGCAGCCGGAAGGGCGCGGGCCCGGGCCAGGCGTTGGGGTTGTGGCCGCGCGTGCTGCGGGCGGTGCCGGTCTTTGCGCTCGTCTGCGTGAGCTGGGTGTTCTTCCGCGCGCGGACGCTTGCCGACACCACACTGGTGCTGCAACGGATGTTCGGGTGGCAAAGCGGTGCCTTCCTGCTGCAGAAGCGGCACATTGCATTCCTGGCGGTCACGCTGCTGCTGGCGCTGGCGGAAGAGGCGCGCGGATGGGTGACACGATTGGGGTCGGCGCCGGCATGGGCACAGGCGGCTGCGCTGGCGCTGGTGTTGGCTTGCATTGAAATCTTCGGGGTGACGGACCAGTCGATCCCATTCGTGTATTTTCAGTTCTGAATCCCCGCCACAATCTCGAAATTGCTTCCCCGCCGGCGCAGCCACGCCGCCTTCAACAAAAGATCGTCCACCCGCCGCGCCAGGCCGTATCCCGCCGCCCACCCAGGGAACAGCCCCGCCAGCGGCGACGACCCGAAATCGTAGACTGAAACCCGCGTCTGAAAACCGGCGCGCCGGAAGCGCTCGGCAGTGGGCTCAGGCTCCAGTTCGCGCTCGTCCGCGGTCTGGTATCTCTTCATGAGGTTGGGAATCAGGCGGCGGCCGATGACGCCGGAGAGGCGGCGACGGCTGGGGTCGAGCGAGTAAAAGACGCCTCCGGGGTTCAGCGTGGCCGCAAGCCGAACCGGCAGTTCATCCAACTCCTCATCGGGCAGATGGTGCAGGAAGAAGACGGCGATCACCACGTCGTAGCGGCCGTATGCCGCGAAGTTCCCGCCCGGTTCGAAGCGCGTATTGCGGACACCCAGCTTTCGAGCATCGGCGCGGGCCTGGCGGATGGCGGCGGGCGAAAGATCCACGCCCACCACTTCGGCCACGTGCGGGGCCAGCAGCAACTCGGTATCCCCTATGCCGCACCCCAGGCTGAGCACGCGCGAACCCGCGCCCGCGCCGGTCAGCTTCAGGATTCGTGCCGCCATGTGACGGCGCAGCGCCCGTACCGCCGGGCGCGCGAAATGCGATTGGGCGAAGCCGGAATACAGCTTTTCGTGGTAGGCGAGTTCGCGCTGCTGGACGGGGTTCACACGGTTTCGGCGGGCACTTTCTCTTCACGCCGGCGCTGTGGTGAGGTCGACGGGGGGCGGTTCAGAAACGCCGCCACCGTGACCACCAGGGAGCCGGCCAGCATGGACCCATCGCGCAGCAGCGTCTTCCACGAAATGGCTTCGCCCGGCCCGAAGCAGCCGCAGTCGATAGTCATGCCCTTGATGTACGCCCGCACCATCAGTCCGAAGAACACCAGCAGCAGGCCCGACGTGGCCAGGGTGGAGACGCGGCGCCAGCGGCCGACAATCAACAGCACGCCGATGAGCAGTTCCAACCACGGCAGCGTGCGCGCCAGTATTTCCACCGTCCACATGGGCAGCACTTCGTAAGACGCGATTCCCGCCGCGAACAGGCGCCATGACTCGGCGAGCTTGGCGTAGGCCGCATACATGAAGATGGCGCCCAGCACGATGCGCAGAACCATCACGGCAATTTTGAAGGGCTTACTTCTTGAGAAGCTCATCCATGTATCCACGAAACAAGGTGCCGCCATCGTCGAAAAAAGTCCACGGCCGCTGCTGCAGGCGATGGGTCAACACCAGTGTGGGAGTGCTGGTGACGGGTATCTTCAAGCCGGTGTCCACGTCGTGCTGCACCTCCGCGGCGATGGCCGGATCTTTGAACAGCGTCTGCACCTTGGCCTGCTCGGCCGGGGTCAGCACGGCCGCCACGGTTTCCCAGATTTTGCCGCTGAGCACCCAGGAGGCCTGGTTCTGGAATAGGGCGTGGGCCACCGGCTGAAACTTCCCGATCCGCCCCGCCGCGGTGGCGTAGGCAGCCGCTTCCCGCGACTTCGGGCCGAACCCCTGCAGGGGGAACTCGCGGCACACGAAATAGGCCTTTCCGGTATCGACGTAATCCTTGATGAAGCCCGGCAGGAAAGTTTCGTGCAGGTGTTTGCAGTGCGGGCACTGGAAGTCGCTGTACATCTCGACCAGGATGGGCGCCGCGGGGTTGCCCAGAGACTTGCCCTGGCCGGTACCAACCTGGCCGGCGCCATGGGCGGAAGGGCCCTGGCCCGCAGCGCCGGTGGGCGAGAGAAAGGGCAGAAACACGGCCAGCGCGGCAGCGGAAAGCCGATTGGTAGGTGCGTTCCAGAGCCTCATAGGGGTTCTCGGGTCTACTTCAGCAGATCGTTGAGATAGCCCTTGAACAGATTGTAATCGGTCCAATACGTCCACGGCGTCTGCTTGGCGCCCTTGGTGACGAACATGGTGGGAGTTTGGCTCACGCGCAGAGCGGTGCCGGCTTGCACGTCGCGCTCCACTTCGGCCAGCACCGCGGGATCTTTGGCCAGCGCCTGCACCTTTTTCTGGTCGGCGGGCGAAAGCGCGGCGGCCACGACGTCCCAAACCTTGCCCGTCATGCCCCAGGTATTCTGGTTCTGGAAGATGGCGTCGGTCACCTGCTGATACTTGCCGATGCGCGCCGCGGCCGTGGCGTAGTTGGCGGCCTCGCGGGCATAGGTGTGGCCGTTCAGCGGGAATTCGTGGCTGACGAAGTAGGCCTTGCCGCTGGCCACGTACTCCTTGATGATGGTGGGCAGAATGGTTTCGTGGAGCATCTTGCAGTGGGGACACTGAAAATCACTGTAAAGATCCAGCCGGATCGGCGCCATAGGGTTGCCCACGGCTTTGGCGGCATCGACTGGGGGACCGATGGCCAGGCAGGGGAGGAGCAGTGCGATTGCGAGAGCTACAGGCTTCATCACTCTATTCTACGTAATTCCCGGCGGAAAGTTGCTCCGGCGGCAGTCGTCCTCCGAAACGGCACCCGTTGAGAAGGTCTTCGCATCGCCTGCTTCAATGTCCAGGTTCAGCCCTTCGCCATGCGCACGTTCGAAGAGACAATTACTGGCGCCGGTGTCGACGGACGCAAATAGGTCGATCCTTTCTCCACCGCTTCTCAACACGACCGGCAGCGAGATCCCTTCCGTGCTCGATGCGTAGGAATGGACATGGCTGAATTCGAGGCGAGGCATCAGAACCAGCCTGCCTTCGGCTGTCCGAAGTCTTCTGGAACGTGGAACAGAAGAGGAAATTGAATGCCTTTTTGACGCGCCTCGTCCCGTACCGCACGCGCGTTCGAACCATGGCTGAGGAGCACGTCACCCTGCAAAGCCACCCACTGCCCAAGGTATTCGTGGCCGTGAGCATCCAGCCATGCCATTTCGGCCTGCCGTGAACCACCCGTCCCCTTCACCGGGACGTCGGTAATCGTGACGAAAACATGCTGCTGCTCGGGCAATGACAAAGGTTCGAGCGGCCGCAGCACGCCCTGTTCAAATACGGCTTCCACCTGTCGCGTCATGTTCTATATTGTATCGGGATCACAGAGCCGAGACTTGTCGCGCGCGATATGCCATCGGGAATCGGCCCGGGCCCCAATCGGCCGGAACGTTCCGGAAGATCCGGGTGGAACTGGCTCCCGACGGGGCCTTATGGCCTAAGGAGTGGACGGTCCTCCCCCGGCAGGGCTACTACCGCAAGTAAGAATCACCTAATCCTCAAAAAGCTCCGCGACCGGAACCGAGAAACCGGGCAGCAATTCCGGGGCTTCGAGCAAGTCGTCGCCTCGCAGAAGGCGGTCGGCGCCGGAGGCTTCCAGAACGTTGACTTCGCGCTGCTCCGGGTACACGATCCATACGGTGTGGCACCCGGCCGCGAAATATTGCTTCACTTTCCGCATGAGCTGGCGCACGCTGTCGGATGGCGAGAAGATCTCGACGGCAAGATCGGGAGCGCCTTTGCCCCAACCCCTCCGCCCCACAAGCTCGATGCGTTCCCGCCGGATGAAAGCGAGATCGGGACCACGAACGGTATCGTCGCGCAGGCTAAAGCCGGCATTGCCCAGGAGGGCTTTCCCGCGCCGGTCTTTCTTCACATAATTGCCCATGAGCGCCCCGACGTTGGCCAGGCAAGAACCGTGTTCACACCGGAAAAAGGGATGGTGATCACTTCCCCTTCGTCGAGTTCGGTTCGGAACGAATCGTCGTCGGGCATCAGCTCAAACTCGTCGGCGGTAAGGAGTGTCTTGCTATCCATAGGGCGAGGCTACTCCTCAAAAAACTCCGAGACCGGCACCGAGAAACCGGGCAGTAATTCCGGGGCTTCGAGGAGGTCGTCGCCTTGCAGAAGGCGGTCGGCGCCGGTGGCTTCGAGGACGTTGACCTCCCGCTGCTCTGGGTAAAAGATCCACACAGTATGGCAGCCGGCCGCGAAGTATTGCTTCACTTTGCGCATAAGCTGGCGAACGCTGTCGGAGGGCGAGAAGATCTCGACCGCCAGGTCGGGCGCACCCCTGCCGAAACCTCGATGGCGGACAGCCTGAACGCGTTCCCGTCGGATGAAAGAAACATCCGGAGCGCGGACTGTGTCGTCACGAAGCCGGAAACCGACTTCGCAGATGATCACCTTTCCCAACCGGTGTTTCTTCACATAATTCCCCAAACGGAGAGCAATGTTCTCCCCGTAATCTCCATGGTCGAAACCGGCAGGCGGCATGGTGATCAGTTCCCCTTCGTCGAGTTCGAGGCGCACCGAATCGTCGCCGGGCATCTGCTCCAGTTCGTCGGCCGTGAGGAGCGTTTTCGTGCTCATGATCGTATTCTACACCGCGGTATTCTACTCGTACCGCAGCGCATTCAGCGGGCTCACCTTCGACGCCCGCCGCGCCGGCACATATCCCGCCGCAACCGCCGTCGCCGTCAGCACCACTACCGCGCCCGCCACCACCACGGCGTCGAAAGCCTCCACGCCGAAAAGCTGGCTCTTGGTGTACCGCGCCAGCACCAGAGCCGCCGGCACGCCGGTCCCGAGGCCAATCCCCAAAATCCACGCCAACTCGCGCAGTACCATGCCGCGAATCCTGCGCGGCCCCGCGCCCAGCGCCATGCGGATCCCGATCTCGCGCGTCCGCCGCGTCACCGAGTGCGCCATCACGCCGTACAGCCCCAGCATGGCCAGCGCCGTCGCCAGAATCGCAAAGGTGGCCGCAAGCTGCAGCACGATGCGGTCCGACTGAATATTCTGGTTGATCTGCTGCTCCATGGTGCGCAGATTCTCCGGCGGCAAATCGCGGTCGATCGACGCCAGCACCCGCCGCATCTGCGGAACCATCCGGCTCTCCGGCAGCCCCGAGCGTACGTAAAACTCCAGCCCGTTCAGTTCCTTGTCCTGACGCCACGGGACGTAGTACATCGGCGGCGGATCCTGCTTGACGCCCGCATAGTGGCTATCCTTCACCACGCCGACGATCTCCGTGGGCGGCGACCCATTGCCGCGGAAGAACCGCGTGCCCACCGGGTTACGGCGCTCCAGAAAGCGTTTGACGAATGTCTGGTTCACCACCGCCACCTTCGGCGCCGTCAGGTTGTCCCGCTCGGTGAACTCGCGGCCGGCAATCAGCGGAATCCCCATTTTGCCGAAGAAGCCCGGCCCCAGTTCGTTGAAGCGCGAGTTGGAATCGGAACCGGTCGCCTTGGAACCCTCGATTTGAACGTCGTTGCCCCAGTTGCTGCCCGAAATCAACGGCACCATGGCCGCCGCCACGCTGCGCGCGCCGGGAATCCCGGCCATTTCGGTTTCGATCCGCTCGAACAGCGCGCGCGTCTGTTCGGCTTTGTATCCGTTCAGCGCCGGCGAAACCGAGAACCCGATCAGGTTCTCCGTACGCATCCCCAAATCCACATGCAGCAGATTCACCAGGCTCTTCAGGAACAGCCCGGTGGGGATCAGCAGTACGGCCGAAACCGTCACCTGCGCGCACACCAGTAGCTTGCGGACGCGCGCCGTCGCCACGGTGCCCGAAGACTGGCCCGATTCGTCCTTCAGCGTTGTGGCCAAAGACGACCGCGCGGCCTCCCACGCCGGATAGAGTCCGAATAGCAGGCCGGTCACCGCCGAAAGCCCCAGGCCGAACAGCAGCACCGGCCAGTCCAGGCTTGCCGTCAGGAAGTGGACAGGGCTATCGCTCGAAAGTTCAGCCAGCAGCAGTTTCAGGGTGACTGCTGCGAAGGCCAGCCCTGCTATGCCGCCGGCCAGCGCCAGCAGAAGCGCCTCCACCAGCATTTGGCCCATCAGTTCGCCACGCCCCGCCCCCATGGCGGCGCGGATGGCCATTTCCCGCCGCCGCTGCGCCGAGCGCGCCAGCAGCAGATTGGCGGCATTGGCCATGGCGATCAGCAGCACCATGGCGGTGGCGCAAATCAGAATGGTCAACGGAGTCCTGGTGTCATCCCGAAAGCTGCTCAGGCCGTGGCTGCCGTCTTTAAGGGTTAGCTGCGAACTCAGAAATCGCTGAATCCTCTTCCCGTACGAAAACCCGGGCTTTTTCGATTGCTCCTCCAACAGCCCGCCGTAGACGCTATTCAATGCGCCCGCGGCCTGGGCGCGCGTAACCCCCGGTTTCAGCCGCGCGAACAGATACAGATAGTAATCGTTCCACCGGTCCGTGCCGTTCCAGTTCGGCGTCAGCAGCGGCTTGAAAATGAGGGGAACGAAGACGGAAGGCTCCTCGCCCAGGGTGGTGCTGGTGAACTTCTTCGGCGCCACCCCGACAATGGTGAACACCTGCCCGTTCACTTGGATCGGCTGGTTCAGTACGCTGGTTTCGCCGCCCAGGCGGTCCGTCCAGTAGCCGTAGCCGAGCACCGCTACCGGGTTGCCGGTGCCGGTGTCGTCCGCAGGCTCGATGGTCCGTCCCATCAGGGGTCTCACGCCCAGCACCGGGAAGTAGCCGCCCGAGACCACCATGATGCTGCCCGGCACGGTCTGCTTTTGGAACGACAGATTGGCGGCCAATTGCCGGAAGGCGGCCACACCGGTGACCCCTTGGGGCCGCTTTTCCAACTCTCGGAACAGCGGATAGCTGAAAATGGAGTCCATACCGCCGGAATCGTCCGTACTGTTGCGGCCGCCCTTGAATTCCCCGGGCGCGGTCAGCACCACCAACTCATCCGGCCGCTGCACCGGCAAGGAATCCAGCAGGATCTGATGCAGGAGAGAAAAAATCGCCGTGTTGGCCCCGATTCCCAAGCCCACGGAAAGAATCACCACCAGGCTGAGGAGCGGCGCCTTCACCAAACTGCGAAACGCAAACCGTACACGTGCCATACCCTATTTGATACGCCACCAGGCCCGAAAAGTAAGCCTGCTTCTTTGATAAAACGATAAAAGCTACTTCTTGATAAACAGAGACACCGCCATCCCAAACCCCACGGCGATCACGATCCGCCGCACGGCCGTGCGCCCCAACTTCCGCGCCACGCCGGCGCCGCCGTATCCGCCGGCAATCGCCGCTACGGCCATAATCAGCACGTCGGGCCAATAGACCATGTGCGCCCAGATGAAGTAGGCCGCAGCGATCCCGTTGATGCTGCCGCCGAAGACCACCTTCAGGCTGTTCATCTCGTGGATATCGTTCAGCCCCAGGATGCTCAGCGCCGCCAGCATCAGGATGCCGATCCCGGCGCCGAAATAGCCGCCGTAAACTCCCACCCCCAGTTGAAACAGCAAGGCGCCCACCAGCCATTTGGTGGATTTGTGCGCCTCGGCGTCCGCCGTTTTGAGCATACGCTGGACGGGTTCCTGCGCCATGAAGAGCAAGGTGGCGAAGAGAATCAGAAACGGTACCAGCCGGTCAAAGATAGACGGCGGGGTCCAGCGCAGCAGCAGCGCCCCGGTGATTCCCCCCACCAGGCTGGGAACGATCATCCAGCGAAAGCGCGGCTCGGCATCGCGCAGTTCGCGCCGGTATCCCCAGGCACTGCCCACCGTGCCCGGCCAGATGGCCACCGTGCTGGTAGCGTTGGCGGTAACCGAATTGAGCCCCAGCCAGATGAGCGCGGGAAACGAAACCAGTGTCCCTCCGCCGGCCACCGAATTGATCGCCCCGGCCAAAAAGGCGGCTGCGAAGGCCACGGCTGCATGTGCGAAATCCAACAGACAATTCTAGCGGGTTTTGCACCAAAGTTTTGCACCCCACCCGAGTTTTGCACCAAAGATGCTTAGCAAAGCCCCATGGCTATCGACCTTGCCGAGCTACGCCGCCAAAAGGGACTCTCTTTAACGGAAATTGCCGAGGAAACCAAGATAGGCGTGAGCTACCTGAAGGCCATCGAACAGGGCCAGTTTGCCAAACTGCCGGGTGGGATCTACTCCATTAGCTACATCCGCCAATACGCCCGCGCTATCGAGTGCGACGAAGCCAGTATCCTGGATTGTTACTACGCCTCGGCTGTCGCCACTTGACACCACCCAGTTGACGACGAGAACAGACGAACGCGAACATATGTAGGAATTCCAGCCGTCCTGGTAAGAATTACCCAGTCGCGCCCAGGCGCTGCGATCGCAACAGGTACAGTTCCTCACGTTCCACGGCGTCGGCGCGCCGCACCATCCCCTCCACATCGTCGTTCACCGAAAACAGCCGCCCGCTGAGCGCGTCGGCCCGTCCGGAAGCCAGGTACAGCACCAGTTCGGCCACCACCTGCGGCGTCACATCCAGGCCATCGTCCAGCACCTTCTGGACCAGGGGAATCCGCTGGCGTCCCTCTTCCGCCATCGCGGTCCGCACTACGCCCGGCCGGATGGGAAAGACCTTCACGCCGTACGGACCAGCCTCCTGCGCCAACTGTTCGCTCAAGCGGACGAGGGCGGTTTTGCTGGCCACGTATGCCGACATATCGGGAATGGCGAAGACGCCCGCCCCACTGGCCACGTTGACGATGCGGCCGCTGCGCCGCGCAATCATCCCCGGCAGCACTTCGCGGCAGCACAGGTACGGCCCGCGCAAGTTGACCTCCAGGCAGCGCCACCAGGCTTCGGGATCGCTCTCCCACAACGGGCCGTAGGGTCCGGCGGTGCCGGCGTTGTTCACCAGCAGATCGACCGGCCCCAGCCGCCGCTCAACCTCCCGCACCATGGCCCGAACGGCCGCCGGATCGGCCACGTCGGCCGCTACGGCGATGGTGCCGCCGCCCGCCAGGTCCACGGTCTCGGCCAGTTGATCGGCCGACCGGGCAGTCACCGCCACCCGCATTCCGGCCTTCACCAGCCCGACCGCGATTCCCTGCCCGATGCCGCGGCCTCCGCCGGTCACCAGCGCCGTCACTGTTGGTCGATCGCCCATGCAGGCGATTATCCCATTTCGGGGCAAGCAGCCGGCGAGCGTCTCCAAGCAGGAGTTGGCGGGGTAGAGTTGCCGGTCATCGCGCACCCGATCGAGCCACGGGGTGCTTATTAACTGGGGGAACGCGGTATGACTCGGCTTGTATTATTATGTGGGGCAGGTTGTAAACCTGCCCCACAGAGACGTGCTCACGCGGCGGTCCCACCAATTCGGTTAAGCTCCGTTGTCCCGGCATGCAGAATCTGAAGAGGGATCAGAATTCTGTCTGCTGTTGCATCGTAAGCGTAATCGACGTCGAAGTCGAGCGTCGTCATTGGCTATTCGACACCGAGCCAGCCGCCCGCGAAAGGCGTCGAATCCGGTTCCGCAACATGGAACAGAAACGGCGAGGAGATTCCTTGCGCCCTGGCCGATTCGTAAACCGCCTTGCCATCTCCTCCGTGCGCAACCACTGCGTCGCCTTCCAGAGCGACCCATTCTCCCAGGTACTTTAAGTCTGGCTTGAGAGTCCAGGCAATCTCCCGGCGCCTGTCGTTGAATGCCGGTCGGCGCGCGGCCGCGGGTTTGTTGCCGCGTTGCTGGCGATACAGGTCCAGGGCTTCGCGCATGACGCTGTCCACCGACACACCGCGGGCCGCGGCTTCCGCACGAAGCCCGTCCTCGATCTCGGGTGGCACTTGGATGCTTATCGTTTACCCAGCCACAAGCATAAACGCCAAAATTGCAAAGCCGTAGGAGTTGCATTTGTCCGGCTGTGGCCACAACCCTCTGCGCTATGAGCGTCATTCAAGCGGGAATCTCCGTAACCTTTAGAACCAACTTTCCGCGCACGTGGCCAGTCTCGATCATCTGATGTGCGCGGGCGGCGTCCTCAAGTGGAAGTACCTCGATCGGAGGTACGTGGACCAACCCACCGTCAATCAAATTGGTGATCACCCGCATCGACTCCTGAGCGCTGTCAAAGTCGATAAGAAAAACGATCCTGCGGAAGCCTCGTCTCTCGGCTTCCTTGCGATCGCGCTCGATATCGCCGTCTGCGGTGGCTGTGAGGATGTTGACCAGCCGGCCGCCGGGCCGGAGCATATCCAACGCATGAGGCAAGGTGGCAGGCCCTGCGGCGTCGAGGACGACATCAACACCATCAGCCGACCGGTCACGAAGCGCTCGGCCTACGTCTTCAGCCCTGTAGTCAATTACACCTTCTGCGCCGAGGCTTCTGACATACGGCACATTGGTGGTGCCGCAAGTCGCTGCCACCCGCAAACCTCCGCTCTTCGCAAATTGCACGGCGAAGCTGCCGACGCCACCCGCCGCCCCATGTATAAGCACCTTTTGGCCCGGGATCATGCCGCCCTTTTCTGCAAAGAAAAAGAGCCTGAAACGCGGTCAGCGACGCAACGGGAACTGCGGCCGCCTCGGCGAAATTCATGCTCCGCGGTAGTGGGGAGACATTCCTTGCGGAAACACGCATGAATTCCGCATAGCTGCCCCATGTCTTTCCGTCCGCTGAGCTCCAAGTGATCACGCGATCTCCTTGCCTGAATTCATTGACACCCGCCCCCGTTCGCTCCACAACGCCGGCAGCATCCATGCCGGTGACGAATGGAAAATCGACGCCTCGTAATCGATGGCCCGCGCGTGCGCTCTGGCCCGAGCGTGCTTTCGAGTCGGCTGGATTCACACCCGCATAGCAGACCCGGATCAATACCTCACCATCTTCCGGTTCAGGGGCGGGCGTCTCCCTCAAGCTCATGACATCTGGTTCACCGTAGCGATCAAAAACCATTGCGCGCATATCTATTACCTCCTGTTACCTCGTGAATTAGCTCCGACTGAGGAGCAACCCCAAGCTCACTCGCGACGCGGCTCATCCCTGCCATAACCGTGGCGAACAATGGGTCAGCCTCTGAACTCATCTGTTTCTGAGCTCTCCGACGACCCGGTTGATGGCGATTCCTCTGGCGTGTTCCCTACTTGCTCCGAGTTCCTGAGCAGGCATGCGTCCGCGATTAGCTCGTATGACTGCAGCCGATCCAGGTACCCGTGCATGATAGTGGCGATCATGATCTCGTCCGCACCCGTGCGCTGGGCGAGCGCCTGGAGCCCCGCTTTCACAGTGGACGGGGAGCCCGCGATGTGGGAGGAGAAGAGCTCCGTGACGTACCGCTCCTGAGCGAGGGACCATTCTCCTGGCGGCCCGGTTTCGATCTCGTCGGCCGAGAGCAGCGGACCTGAGGTCCGCCGCCGGGCAGGTTGAAGGCTTCAGCGATGAGTCCGTACGAGGCGAGCCGGTCGCTCGGCGTACCGATGAGGTCCTGGAGGATGAGCTCGTCGGCCTCCACCTCGGCAACCATGGCCTCGAGCAGCTCGCGCAATCGCGCGGGCGCAGCGGCGACGCTGCGCGGCCACGATCCCGGGACGTAACGAGTCGGCGCAGGTGGTCCGCCGAGCTGATCGATGGCGTCGGCGGCGGCCTGCACACGCAGCGCCTCCTTCTCGGTTTCGCCGCAGACGACGTTCACGCCTAGCATTGAGTAAGGCTTTGCCAACCCCACCCGGAACGGCGACGGCCGGAACTCCCGGCGATAGGTCGCCAGGCTGATCTGCGCCGCGGCGGGGTTCAGAAACGCGGCGAAGCAGTAGGCCAGGCCGAGGCGCGCGGCCACCACCGCACTGGACGGACTCGAGCCGAGGATCCATGGCTCCGGTCGTCCAGTGACTCCCTCAAAGAAGGGCACCTTGGCAAACGGGTGGCCGTCATCGAAGCCGTCGAACCAGTGCAGCAACTCAACGACGTGATCCTCGTAGTTCTCTTTCGGCAGGACCGCCGATCGGGTCTGCTGGAGCGCGCAATCGATCAACCGGCCGGACGTGGCGCGACCGATACCGAGGTCGATGCGACCCGGAAACATTGCGTGTAATTGAAGGAACGTCTCGGCGACCCGGTAAGGTCTGCGGTGGTTCAGCAGAACCCCGCCCGAGCCGACGCGCAGGTTACTCGTTCTTGACGCCACGGCGGCCACACCAACCTCCGGCGTGGCACCGACGTTCGTTAGGACGCCGTGCAGTTCGCTCAGCCAATAGCGCGAGTAGCCCGCTTGATCAGCCAACCGGGCGAGTTCTACCGTCGTCCGAAAGGCCTCGACGGCCGTTGAGCCGGCAAGCACGGGCGACGTATCGACTATAGATATCTTCATCGGTCTCTTGAGACAGTGCGTCCCACCCCGGCAATGATTGATGGTGGAATTGAAATTCGTTGTTGCACGCGGTGGTACCTGCCATTCGGGCTTCCTCCGCTGGCGAAAGGAATCCTCTCAACGATTCAGTCATTTAGCGAAACATATCGGTGAAATTGTTAGCGGGGCTGCCAGTTCGCGTTACAGATGCCAGAGAAGTGGCATGAACATACGGCCCACACACCGTCCTGGAAGAAAGGTTCCCGCTGCCTGTC
The DNA here is from genome assembly GCA_035570275.1 of Candidatus Acidiferrales bacterium. GTDB lineage: Bacteria > Acidobacteriota > Terriglobia > Bryobacterales > Bryobacteraceae > DATMNI01. Next base: position 20,985 of record DATMNI010000117.1, read on the forward strand.
GTCAGGAAGCCAGCTTTCGCTTGGCCTCCGCGAAAGCCAGTTCTTCGAGCTCAACCCTTTCCCGAACAATCCTTTCGACCCATCGATCGACGCCGTCCTCCCGATGCAGTTTGGCCAGGAAGGCGGCACGAGCGGCTAATTCGCCCGGAATCGACAGCGATGCCGGTCCGGACCTCCGAACCTTCACAGGCCCATCCCAAGACGCCATGTCATCCGCCTGGGAAATCACAATCCGATCGATTCCTTCCTGATCCAACACTACGGCTGTTGTGTTCTTTTTCCGTGTTCTCATTGGGGCCAACCCGTTATAGTGCGAACCACCTTGTTCGGCTTCATTCTACCGCCGAGCGAGTCGAGGCCGCGGCCCCGCGTCCGCCCCACACCCTTCCACACCGCCGCGCGCCACTCCAACCACTCCGCCCGCACCACTCCGTCCGCGTTTGACTTCCGCGGTGCCGTCCCCTAAGATCGGCTTAACCTCTATGAAACCGGCAACAAAAGCTTTGTTTCTGATTGTTCTCGCGGCTCTGTTCCTTATCGGCGCCACACCCTACCGGAAGCCGCCCCAGGCGGTTCTGGACGTGCTCAACGCTCCCACCACCCCCACTCTCTCATTGAGCCCCACGCGGACCTTTGCCTTGCAGGCCCAGCCAGTCCGCTATCCACCTATCGCGGAGTTGTCCCAACCCATGCTCCGTCTCGCCGGCCTGCGCATCAACCCCAAAACCAACGGCCTTCACAACACCACCTTCGACAGCTCGCTGACCTTGCGGAAGATTCCTTCCGGCGAAGAGATCAAGGTGGAGCTACCCCCGAACCCCAAGTTAAGTACCGGCCACTGGAGCTATGACGGCGCGCATTTCGCCTTTACCAACACCACCAACAGCGGCATCGAGCTCTGGATCGGTGAAACGGCCACTGGCAAGACCCACAAGGTGGAAGGCGTCCGTCTGAATGCCGTGATGGGCGGCCGCGGGGGCGACGCCGGCGGCGGCCGCGGCGGACCATTCGGTAGAGGCGGAACGTTTGGCAGCGGCGGCAGCGCCTCCGACATCCAGTGGATGCCCGACAACAAGACGCTGCTGGTGGAAATGGTCAAACCCAACCGCGGCCCCGCACCTGTTGAGCCCTCCGTACCCACGGGGCCGCACGTCCAGGAGAGCCTTGGCGGCGCCGCCCCCGTGGTGACCCATGAGGACATGATCCAGACTCCCCACGACGAAGATCTGTTCGAATACTACGCCACCTCGCAGCTTGCCTACGTCGACGCGGCAACCGGCAAAGTCACGCCGGCCGGCAAGCCGGGCATCGTCGAATCCGTGCGCATTTCACCCGATGCGAAGAACCTGTTGGTCACCGTCATCCACCGGCCCTTCTCGTATCTGCATCAGGCCAGCGCCTTCCCCAAGGAAATCGAGATCTGGGACCACACCGGCAAGGTGCTGCACAAGGTGGCGAGCCAGCCGCTCGAGGATAAGGTGCCCATCAACGGGGTGATGACCGGTCCCCGCAGCATTCAATGGCGGCCTAGCGAGCCCGCGACCCTGATTTGGGTGGAGGCGCTGGACAATGGGGACCTGAAGAACCCGGCGCCCTTCCGCGACAAGATCGTCTCCCTGAAAGCGCCCTTCAATTCGCCGCCGCACGAGATTCTGAAAACCGAGCAGCGCTTCTCCGGTATCCAGATGACGCAATCGGGCGGCATTGCCCTGGTGGAAGACTCCGAGCGCCGCACCCGCCGCGTGCGCACCTACCTGCTGGATATCGACAAGCAACCCGACCAGAAGCCCAAACTGATCTGGAGCCTCAACAATCAGGACCGCTACCACAGCCCCGGCTCGCCGCTCACCAGGATCGCGGAGAACGGTGAGCGCGTGCTGCTGCAGGATGGCGACAACCTCTTCTTGGGCAGCCTCGGCGGGTCGCCCAAGGGTGATCATCCGTTCCTGGACCGCTTCAACCTCACCACCCAGAAAACCGAACGCCTTTTCCAGTGCGACGACGACCATTACGAGGTGATCGAAGCCCTGCTCGACAGCCACGGAGACAAGTTCCTGACTCGCCGCGAAAGCCCCACCGAACCGCCCAATTACTTCGTCCGGACGGCCGGCGGCCAGATGACCGCGGTAACTCACTTCGCCGACCCCCAACCTATCTTCCGCAAAGTAACCAAGCAGTTAGTCACTTACAATCGCCCGGACGGCGTGCCGCTGTCGTTCGATCTCTATCTGCCGCCCGGCTACAAGCCCGGCACCCGCCTGCCCACGATTATCTGGGCCTACCCGCGCGAGTTCAACGACGCCGATACCGCGGGCCAGGTGAGCGGCTCCAGCCGGCGCTTCACCGAGGTCACCGGCTACTCGCAGTTGTTCCACGTACTCGATGGCTATGCGGTGCTGGACAACGCCGCCATGCCGGTGGTCGGCTCCGACCCCGATATCGTCAACAACACGTACATCGACCAGATTGTGGCCGACGCCAAAGCCGCCATCGATAAGGCCACCGAGATGGGCGTCACCGACCCGGCGCGCGTCGGCGTGGGCGGCCACAGTTATGGCGGCTTCATGACCGCCAACCTGCTGGCCCATTGCGACCTGTTTAAGGCTGGCGTGGCCGAAAGCGGAGCGCACAACCGCACGCTTACGCCCTTCGGCTTCCAGAGCGAGCGCCGCACCATCTGGCAGGCCCCCGACGTCTACCTGAAAATGTCGCCATTCATGTACGCCGACAAGATCAAGACGCCCATCTTATTAATTCACGGGGAAGCCGACGACAACGATGGCACGTTCCCAATCCAATCCGACCGCATGTACCAGGCCGTCCGCGGCAACGGCGGCACCGTGCGTCTGGTCTTCCTGCCGTTCGAAGCCCACGGCTACCGCGCCAAGGAGACTACCGAGCACGTAATCTGGGAAAAGATGGCCTGGTTCAATAAGTACGTGAAGAACGCAGGCAGCGCCGGCACCAACAACTAGGTAGTTTCTGTCGCGAAACTCGGCTTCCGCGCGTAAGACCGCTCCCTAACGGTCACGGCTCTGATGCGAAGTCTTGTATTGTCAACGAGGTCATCAGAGCCACGACCGTTAGGGAGTGTTTGCTTTGCTGCACGTCAGTTTCGCGACAACAACTAGGTAGCACGGGCCTCGTGGCTTGTGGTGTCAAGTATCTGGCGGGTTGGGGGATGATGTCGCATTCAGGGGGTGCAAGTCCCACATGAACCCAAAGGCAAGATTTCACGCCAAGCTGGTTCACAGTACTCCGATCCAAGGCGCAAAGAAGACTGTTCCGCGTTGCCTGGCGTCAGTTCAACGCTTCAATTGTGCAGGCCGAAGCGGGCCAGCATTTCGCGTTGGCCCGCCCTGGTGACGGTCAAGGCGCGACTGTCGAGATCCTGGATCACCCATCTCCGTTTCAGGGCGGCGTTCAGTAAGGCCGCACCAGCCGCGCCGCCGATATGCGGCCGCCGCTCACTCCAGTCCACACAGGCGTACGCGAAACGGCGTCGTAGCGCCCGCGTTGCTTCGATATCGATACCCAGCGCTTCCAACGCCTTGGCTCCATCCGGCGTCAGGTCGTAAGCGTTATCGGCGCCCGAACCTCCCGACAGCCAACCTTGTGCCTGGAAGCGGTCATGCAGCGCGACGCCCAGGGTGCCCGCGATGTGATCGTAGCAAGTCCGTGCGGCGCGCAGCCGGTTGGGCGTGCTTGGCACGAATGCGTCGCGGTGTCCGCCGGCAAGCACGCTCAAGGCCTCCAGCGCGGCCGCCACATTGGCCCCTTCCAGACTGTAGTAGCGATGCTTCCCCTGGGCGAACACCTTCACCAATCGTTGGGTCTTCAGCCGGTGCAGGTGCACGCTGGCGGTTGACGGGGTTACCTCGGCCACCACCGCCAGCTCGGTGCTGGTTCGTGCACGGCCGTCCAGCAGGCAGTAGAGCATGCGGGCGCGCGCCGGTTCGCCGATGGCCGCCGCAATTCCGGAGACCGCGGCGTCATCCCGGTGCTCTACATCCATACGTGACGCTCTACATTCATACGTGACGCTCTACATCCATACTTTGATGGTAGACGAATTGTTCATTTTCGAAAACTGGCATACTGCCGGATATGCATCCGAAGCAGCCCTCGGCCGGGCAGATAGGCCGGCGGGAAGCCATTGGGGTCATGGTGGCGACGGGTGCGGCGATCGCCGATGGCTGCGGCGCTTCACCACCCAGCCCGCCCGCCAGGAGGACTTTTATGACGATGACCTGCTTCATCCGCTACGAGATCGATCCGTTCCAGCTTGACGGGTTCAGGAAGTACGCCGAAAACTGGGGCCGCATCATTCCTCGATGCGGCGGCCGCCTGGTCGGGTATTTTCTCCCTTATGAAGGTACCAACAACGTGGCCTGGGGTTTGATTGCTTTCGATAGTCTCGCCTCCTATGAGGCCTACCGGGCACGCTTGAAGTCGGATCCGGAAGCGCGCGAGAATTTCGCCATGGCACAGACCAGGCGCCTGATCCTTCGAGAAGAGAGAAACTTCGTGGAAGTAGTCGATGGAACGTTCGGCCTTCCGTCGACACTGGCACCACCGCCTGCGACCCCTGCGAAGGGAGCCTGATCTCGACATGTTGACACAAGCTGACAAGGGACGGGCGTTTCGTGCGCTCCATGAGCGTGACACCGCATTCATCATTCCCAATCCGTGGGATGCCGGGACGGCGCGGCTGCTGGCCCACCTCGGCTTTGAGGCGCTGGCCACCACCAGCGCCGGTTATGCCTTCTCAGTCGGGCAGCCGGACAGCACGATTGGCCGTGACGAAACCATGGCTCACGCGGCCACGGTTGTCGCGGCCACGGACCTGCCGGTCAGCGCCGATCTCGAGAATGGTTTTGGAGACGCCCCGGAGACCGTCGCGGAGACCATCAAGCTTGCCGCGGCGGCCGGGCTGGTGGGCGGTTCGATTGAAGACTTAGCCGTCCCGGACAGGTCGCCGGCGGGACGCGCGGGTTGTGCGCCATATGAGCTCGGCCATGCCGTCGACCGGATTCGCGCGGCCGCCGAAGTGGTGCGCGGCCTGCCGTTTCGTTTCACCTTGACGGCGCGTGCGGAGAACTATCTGGCCGGCAGGCCTGATTTGAACGACACCATCGCGCGACTCCAGGCCTACCAGGCGGCGGGCGCCGACGTCCTCTATGCGCCCGGTTTGACGACGAAGGATGAGATTGCCGCCGTGGTGCGCTCTGTCGATCGGCCCCTGAACGTGATCATGGGTCTCGGAGGCGTTCAATTGTCGCTGGCGGACTTGTCGGCAATCGGCGTGAAGCGGATCAGCGTTGGCAGCGCGCTTGCACGTGCGGCTCTCGGCGCCTTTCTTCGGGCGGCCCGGGAGATGCGCGAGTGCGGTACCTTTGAGTTCGCGAAGGAAGCTGTCAGCTATCGGGACATCACCGCCATGCTCGAAACCATGCCCTCCGCACGCGGCCGGCGTCAATGACGTACCGCGCCGGGACGCACCGCGCCTAAACCCGATCCGCAGCGACGTCCGGAAGCATGGTCAGGCAGGGCGCGGATAACGCGCGCCCTGGACAGCCGTTCGGAACCGGGGGTATCCCCTATCATCTTGCCCCAGCGCCGCGGCCGCGGTGCACTGGATCACAGTCCCGGGCGGCCCCTGGCGTTGTAACCAGCCTGAAGCCTTTCCGTGATGATACCTTCGCATTCGTCGCGTAACCTCTAAGCCAGGAACAAGGGACGATTGTCTCGGAGGGGTTTGAAATGAACATTACAAGGCGCGATGGCCTGTTTCACGCGGCCGTGAACGGGCTGGAAGTCTGGATGTCGTACGCGCTGGTGGAATATGTCGTCTGTGCTGCCGCGCCCATGCTGCTTCATCGCGAGAAGTTTCTCGACGAGGCGGGGTGGCGCGGCACTGCGATTCTTTTCGTCATTTACGGTGTGTGGGGAATCATCATGGGCCTCCTCGCCGGTCTTTCCATGGACGCTGCCCGGGACCTACCCCTGGTGGAGTTTGAGCGCCGCAGCCGTAAACTCATCATCCTGCTGATGTTGGCCGCCTTCGGCGGCAATCTTGCTCTGTTGCCCGCCCAGTCCGGAAAGGCGGCGGCGCTGTTGACCGTACCTCTGGTGGCGATCGCGGTTATCTTCGATTTAGGGAAGGCCGCTTCGAACCCCGGCTTTCCGGCGGCAGTGGCGGGAACCTTGGTTCTTTCCGCTCGACTGGCAGTCTTCAATTGGAAGAACCTCCCCGCCTTGATGACGGTGCCCCTCACCCTGCTGGCTGCCTCGGCATCGCTGCTCGCCGCCGTTTTGGCGATTCGTTTGGCATCCCGCCTGGCATCCAAGGTGTGCGCCAGCCGGTTCTGGAGCCCGGTCCTGGAACACGGGGTGATCGCAGCGGCCACCCTTACCATCGTATTTGGGCCGGGCGCCGTTTCTTCCATCAACGCTCAAATGAAGACGTCGGCGCCTCCCGCAACCGCCGGAAAACCCCGGCCCAACATCATCCTCATCACCTTGGATACCGTGAGGGCCGACCACATGGGAATCTATGGTTACGCCCGGCAGAATACGCCCAACCTGAAGGAACTGCTTAAAGAGTCCACCCTATATACCGATTTTGTCTCGGCTTCTACCATCACCTTGACCAGTCATGCCTCCATCTTCACCGGTCAGTACCCTCAAACTCACGGGGCATACAAGCAGTTCCACGACTATCCGCACGGGCGGCCCCTCCCCAAAGGGATACCGACTATGGCTTCCCTTCTCAACTCGGCTGGCTACCGGAGCATGGCTGTGGCTGCGAACACATCCTATCTCGGACCCGATTGGGGGCTGCTGCGAGATTTTGAGGCCTCGTGGACTCCCGCCCCTTTGGGACTGGTCGATGCCCCCCATGCCTATCTGCTCAGAAGCCTCCTCGGCGACATGCTGCAAGACCAGCCCGCCGCGAATAATCCCCTTTACTCGTCCGAAACCATGCATGCCGACGGCGTAAACCGCCGGGCCTTTCTGCTGCTCGATCGCTTCAGCGGCCACGAGGCCCCCTTCTTCCTGTTCCTGAACTATATGGACGCGCATTGGCCTTATTACGCGCCGGGGCTCTTCGACGCGTACCCAGGCCGTGACGACCAGTTCACCGGAAACGAGAAAGAGTCCAATATGCGGATCCGCATCGATTGCGAGGGGCAACTCCTTCCGCGCGGATACCACGATCACGTCGTGTCTCAGTACGATGGCGCCATAGCCTTTCTCGACTTCCAAATCGGCGAACTGGTCCAGCATCTTAAGAAAAGCGGCTTGTTTGAGAGAACCATGATCATCATCACTTCCGACCACGGAGAGGCTCTCGGCGATCGGGGCTCCGTCTCCCACAATGTTTCGGTACACCAGGACCAGATCCATGTGCCGCTTATCATCAAATATCCGGGTAGAGGGGGGCCGAGCCGGGTGGGGGATCTGGCTGGACACATAGACCTCCTGCCGACCATCCTGGAAGTAGCCGGCCTCGCTCCCCAGCCGCAGCTTCCCGGGGTGAGCCTCCTGCGCCTGAATTCCACGCCGGAACGCGTGATCTTTGCGGAACGCCACTACGGGCCATCCGATGCCTTCAACCCTAGGTTTCCCGAGGTCCAGTATGCCGTTTACCAGGGCTCTTCGAAGCTGATCTCCTCCTCCTCTGGCGGGCGGGAACTGTACGATTTGGCAAACGATCCTGACGAAACCGCCAACTTGTACGCAACCGACCGGCCCCTGGCTCTCGAGGGCGCTTTACGGGAGTGGATTCGACGTACCCCCTCGCTTAGCGCGGCGCAGCATCCGTTGGACCAGGAGGAGATGAAGCATTTGCGATCGCTCGGGTACCTGCAGTAAGCGGTGCGCCGCCGCGGGCAAGGCAGCAGACCTGATCATAAACCTTCGCCCAGGTTTCGCGGCTCGAGGCTACCACCTACTTAAGCCCGGCCTTCGTCAGATCCAAGCCCACCAACTAAGGTTCATCTGGGCACATCGCCCTGCCGCAGTGCCCGGCGCGAGCCGTGGTAAATCCGCAAGACACGAACCACCTCGCGCGGTTCGTCCAGGTGAAATACGATACGGTGCGAGTGGTAAAGAATCTGCCGCAGGTCCCTGGTTCGCAGCGCCGCCTCGACCACCAGTGAGCCGCGGCCCGGCGAATGTTCCAGCGACCAGAGCGCATCCAATAAGCCGTTCCACCACCGTTCGGCCCCGATGGGGTCGCCCTTCTCACGGCGGACATATTCTACGAAATCCTCGGCATCGGCGAGCGCCGCCTCCGTAATATCAACGCGAAAAGCCAAGCTTTGCCCCGAGTTGGCTAAGCGCTTCGCGCGCTGGGCGCACGCGCCCGATTTCTACGTCCGCAAGACCCGCCTCGACCGAAGAGACAAAGTCACTCTGCTCCTCGGCTTCCAGCATGAGCCGCCGGAGATAGTCATCCACCTCCAGACCTTGTGCCCGGGCATTGGCGAGCACCCGAACCATAGTTTCCTCGGAGATCTCCAAGGTCATCGCGATTACTCCTCTCTATCAGCTTATCGCCTGCCCTACGGCGTTGTCTTGTGCCAATGGCCGGCAAAGGCTCCCTTGCGGTCGCGGCTCTGATTGGGGGTTCGCCGCCTTGTGCCACTCCGAAGCGTTCCCACGAATCGCCGTTCCAACTGCCGGCCCTCCGCAAACTGCCGCTCCAGTTCCGCCACCAGCCGCGGCATCTTTTCCTCGAAAGGCTCCTCATCCTCGTCGCTCTCCGTCGACCCGACGTAGCGACCCGGCGTCAGCGCGTAACCGTGCGCCCGCACCTCATCCAATGTCGCCACGCGGCAGAAACCGGGGACCGCCTGCTCTGCAGCGACGCCCGCATCGGTGGTGTGGTGCTCGCTCGCGGGGTCGGCGATCAGGCGCTCCAGTTCGGCGCCGCGGCGCTCATAGTGGAGCGAAAGGAAGCGTAGGAAGATGATTGGCAGCACGTAGCGCTTGTAGTCGGCAGGCTCGATGGAGCCCCGCAGATTGACCGCTGCATGCCAGAGTTGCGCGGTGAGGGCGGCGATGCCGTAACCGTTCGATTGGGCCGTCGTTTTGGGGTTCTCACCTTGGGAGGCTTGGGCCGCGCGCCCCAGTAGTCCGATTGTACAGCGCGTAGCTCAGCGGTCCGTGCAACCCGCGGTATTCGCGGGTGTGCTAAGACGTTTCGGCGTTCGGAAGCCGGCGGCTGGTGGGGCAACGTGCCCACTGGCCCCCGCCCCTTGCCCCTGTCCCCTGGTCCCCGGCCCCCGCCCCTTGGCCGCGTTATTCGTCGGCAAAGAGCGGCCATTCGTCCCACGGTTTCGCGCATTCGTCGGTCGCCAATTCCCGCCGAGCCTTTAAACCTCGTAAACTTGTTATCAGATGTTCCGCTACCTTCCTTTAATTCTGAAGAACTGCTGGCGCAACCGCCGCCGCACGCTGCTCACCATCGCCAGCATCGGCGTCTCCATGTGCCTGCTGGGCGTGATGATCGCCATGTTCCACGCCATGTATCTCAGCGACGCCGCTCCCGAACAGGCCCTGCGTCTGGTCACCCGCAACCGCGTCTCGCTCACCGTGGTCATGCCGCAGTCCTACCAGGCGGCCATCCGGCAGATCCCTGGCGTGCGCGAGGTCATGATCTCGCAATGGTTCGGCGGCACATATATAGACGCCAAGCACTTCTTTGCCCGCTTCGCCGTGGAACCGGAAAAGCTGTTCGGCATCTACGGTGAATTGACGATCCCCGACGATCAGCGCAAAGCCTTCGAACGCGATCGCACCGGCTGCGTGGTGGGCCGCGACCTGGCCAATAAGTACAATTTCCACGTCGGCGACCGAATCACCCTGGTAGGCGACATTTTTCCGGGCGATTTCCCATTTACCATTCGCGGCATTTTCGACAGCCCGCGCGCCAGCGAGGTGCTCTACTTCAGCCGCGATTATCTGGAGCAGAGCATGGAGGAGCGGCGGCGCGGCACGGCGGGAATGTTCACCACCCTGATCGACAATCCGGCTTCCGCCACGCGCATCGCCGAAGCCATTGACAACGAGTATCGCAACGCCACGGCGCAGACCAAGACCGAGAGCGAGCAGGCTTTCGCGCTCAGCTTCGTCTCCATGATCGGCAACGTGAAGATGTTCCTGGTGGCGATCTCGGCCGCCGTCATGTTCACCATCCTGCTGGTCTCGGCCAACACCATGGCGATGTCGGTGCGCGAACGCGTGCGCGAAGTGGGCGTGCTCAAGACTCTGGGCTTCACCCCCGGCGCCATCCTGGGCATGATCCTGGGCGAAGCCCTGGCGATCTCTTTGATCGGCGGAACCATCGGTTTTCTGCTTTCCACGGGATTAGCCAGCGGCGTCTCCAAAGCGGCAGGGGGCTTACTGCCGTCTATTCCGTCCTTCCAGCCGGCCGTTGCCGCGGCGTGTATCCTGACAGCCGCGGTGATCGGTCTGGCGAGTTCTCTGGTTCCCGCGATGGGCGCGTCGCGTATTCCCATCGTGGACGCGCTTCGGAGCACGGACTAATCGGCGTTGGGGAGTATTGATCAGCCGAGGAGTATTTATTTAGATGGCTATCCCACTCGCATACAACCTCCGCAACCTGGTGGTCCGCAAAACCACCACATTGATGACGGCGCTCGGCATCGCCCTCACGGTAGCGGTGCTGCTGTCGATTCTGGCTCTGGTCAACGGCTTGCGCGCCACCCTTTCCTCGTCGGGGGATCCGCTGCAAATCGTGGTCCTCCGCAAGGGCTCGGAATCGGAAATCGTCAGCAACTTCCTGCGCGCACAGTTTCAGGATCTCAAGTTCAAGCCGGGAATTGCCGCCGGCGCGGATGGCCAGCCATTGGCGTCGCTGGAAGTGGTGACCGTCATCAACCTGGCCAGCATAGACAACCCGGAAGGCGTCAACCTCACGGTGCGCGGGTTGTCGCCAGTGGGCATTCAGATGCGCCCGGCCATCCACATTGCCAGCGGACGCTGGTTTCAACCGGGCCGCCGTGAGGTGGTGGTCGGCAAGTCCGTGGCGGCGCGTTACCCCGATGCGCACCTCGGCAAGAAGATCCAGTTCGGCCGGGGCATGTGGGACGTGGTCGGTGTGATGGACGCCGGCCAGGGCGCTCAATCCAGCGAAATCTGGGGCGATCTGAACCAGGTCAGCTCCGATCTGCAGCGCCTCGAAGTGCTCAGCTCCGCCCTGGTCCGAACCACCGATGCCGTCACTGCCACGGCCCTGATCAACGACATTAATAACGACCAGCGCCTGAACATGAATGCGCTTTCCGAGAAGGCCTATTACGAAGCGCAGACGGCGTTCGCCGCGCCCATCGAATACATCGGCATCTTCGTCTCTATCGTGATGGCCATAGGCAGCAGTTTCGCCGCCATGAACACCATGTACGCCGCGGTGGCGCGCCGCGCGCGCGAAATCGGCACCTTGCGCGTTTTGGGCTTCTCGCAGGTCAGCATCCTGTTCAGCTTTTTCGTGGAGTCGGTGCTGCTGGCCGGCCTCGGCGGCCTGCTTGGCTGCCTGCTGGTCTTGCCGCTCAACGGCATCACCACTGGGATGGGCACCTCCAACTTTTCCGAGACCGCCTTCAACTTCCACGTATCGCCGCAGATTATGGCCGGCGGCATCGGGTTTGCCATCGTGCTGGGCGCGGTGGGCGGCCTGTTCCCGGCGCGCAACGCGGCGAAAAAAGAAATCCTCACGGCCCTTCGTGAAATCTAATTCCGGAACACGATATTTGATAACCCCTATTTGATAACCGATATTTGGTAACCCATGGACGCCGAACTCAAGAATCTGCAAATCGATCGCACCAAGCGCCGATCCACCGAGCCCTCGCGCTGGTCGACGCGCTTTATCATTGCGGGAATACTCCTGTTCCTGCTGTTGGGAGCGTGGCGGTTGGTTTCCGACAAGCTCAACGCCTTGCCGGTCGTTGAAATCCACCGGGTGAAATCCATCAGCGCCGCCAACGCCCCGGAGGGTGTGGTCCTCAACGCGACGGGTTACATCGTGGCGGCCCACAAAATCGAAGTCGCCGCCAAGGTCATCGGCAAAGTGAAATTCATCGGCGTCGAAAAGGGAGACCGCGTCACCGAAGGCCAGGTCCTGGTCCGCCTGGAAGACGACGAGTATCAGGCGCAGCTTCTTCAGGCCAAGGGACAGCTCGCCAACCTCCAGGCCAAGTTGGATGAGGCCACGCACGGATCGCGCCCCGAGGAGATCGCGCAGGCGCAAGCCAACCTGGATTCCGCCAAGGCCGATCTCGGCAACGCCAAAGTCACGCTCGACCGCACCCGGAACCTGGTAGCTGAGAAGGTGGTGGCGCTACAGGCTCTGGACGACGCGCAGGCTCGCTACGATGGCGCCGTCCACCGCATCAACTCGCTGCAGAAAGCCTACGAACTAGTCAAACTGGGCCCACGCCAGGAAGAAATCGACGCTCTCCGGGGCCAGGTGGATCAGGCCCGCGGAGCCCTCAACTACGCCGAAACCAACCTCGCCAACACCATCATCCGCGCGCCCGTCACCGGCACCATTCTGGAACGGGCCGTGGAGAAAGGCGAATTCGTCACCACCAGTTTCGTGGGCGATCGGGGCGCCAAGGGCTACGTGGTTTCGCTGGCCGATCTCAACGACCTGGAGGTGGAGCTCGACATCAGCCAGAACGATTTCGCCAAGCTCCACTTCGGCCAGCATGGCACGCTGAATACCGACGCTTTTCCGGACCGCAAGTACGATGGCTTTATTAAGGAGATGTCTCCCGAGGCCAACCGCCAGAAGGCCACCGTGCAGATCAAACTGAAAGTCTCCAGGCCGGATAACTACCTGCGACCGGAAATGAACGCCAGCGTGGCTTTCATTTCGGAAAAGAAACCGGCGGGCGCCGACGGCGCCCGGCCCTCGAAGCCCGTCGTGATCGTGCCCGCTTCGGCCGTGCACGAAGGCGCGGTCTTCGTCTTTCTCGAAGGCAAGGCGGTGCGGCGCGCGGTCAAGACGGGGGCCACCAGCAGCCAGGGTATTCGCATCGAGGATGGCCTGGTGGGCGGCGAAGATCTCATCACCAACCCGCCGTCCGGTTTGAAGGACGGAGACAAAGTACGCCAAAAGGCCTGAATTCTATGAGCGAAACCGGCACCGAAACCGTCATCGAAACCCGCAATCTGAGCAAGGAATACGTACGCGACGAGTTCCACGTGATCGCGCTGAAGGACGTCAGCCTGGAGATTCACAAAGGCGAGTTTGTCGCCCTGATGGGGCCGTCCGGCTCCGGCAAGTCCACGCTGCTGCATCTGATCGCCGCCATGGACCGGCCCACCGCGGGCGAGATCCGCGTGCTGGGCCACAATCTCCGGGAACTGAACGACCGCGAAATCGCTCACTGGCGCAATGAACACGTCGGCTTCATTTTCCAGCAGTTCAATCTGCTCCCGGTGCTTTCCGCGCTGGAAAACGTGGAACTGCCGCTGAAACTCACCAATCTGAAAAAACCGGAGCGCCTCGAGCACGCCAGGACCGCCCTGAAACTGGTCGGCCTGGGTGACCGTCTGGGCCACTTCCCGCGCCAGCTTTCGGGCGGCCAGGAACAGCGTGTCGCCATCGCCCGCGCCATCGTCACCGACCCTGCGCTGATCTTGGCCGACGAGCCCACCGGCAACCTGGACGCCACGTCAGCCACGGAAATCCTGACCATTCTTTCGAAGCTCAATAAGGATTACGGGAAGACGGTTATTATGGTGACCCACGATCCCCACGCCGCCCAGTTCGCCAGCAAGATTCACCAGTTGGAGAAGGGTGAGTTGGTGGCGGCGGCCACGGTGTAGCGCGCGGCAAAGGCTTCCGGGCCCCTGTGCACCAGGCATATGTATTGGGTTCACACGATTTCCCGCTGAGTTCTGATTCAACGGGGGAACCTGTGATGAATGAGGGAGGGCAGGTGATACGCCTGGTCACGCAACTCCGTGGGATCCGTTACCGCCCAGAGGAGGACGATCGCTTCGACCACAAGCCCGATTGGCGTTCCCTGGGAGACGACCAATAGACCGGGGCTGGGTTTCTCGGCCAGCAAGTGGTTGCGGAAGTGGTTGAGCATGTTCCGACGATCATGCGACACCAGAACCCGGTTGTCCCTGGCCGCGTTCCAGGAGTTCCGGATCACCGACGGTTTCAAGCCCGGCCTCATGGGCCGACGCAAAATCGATGGCGGCTCGCGCCGCCGAACCGCCTTGACAATCGCAAACTTGAGATCGTTATCCGCCTGGAAGGGAATGCTCAAGAGCGGGACTCGCCCATCTTGGCTCTGGCACGCTGGATCTTCTCCCAGAGCATAGGGTTGGCCTGTGCCATCGGGATTCCGCTAGCCTCGAACTCGCGCTCGGTTTCTTCGAGGTATTTGTCGATCTCAGCCTGATGGTCCAGGTAGAAAGCGATCGCACCGTAAATCTGCGACCGCTTGAGCAGCGGGAAGTCTTCCTGAATCGCCTCAGGCGACTGTCCCTCGTTGAACCCGTACACGACCGAGTCCAGCGAAATGCGCGTTCCGGCCACATAGTAGCCTTCGTTGCGCTGTTCGATGTACTCGCTGTGCATGGCCGCGTTTTCAGTATACGCCTTCGTGGAAACGGATCGCATGCTCGCGTAGCCCTTCCCGTTGGATACTGGGGGCGTGAGGCTAACCTCAGGGCAGGCCCATTCAATCGCGCAGATTACCTTCCTGCTTATGGTGCTGGTTTGGTGTGCGTCGAGAGCCTCGGCGCAAGATCCGTTTGAAATTCATGTCTACGAGTATGAGCCGCTGTCGTGGCGCCAATACAGCCTGGAGGCACATCTGACCTTCGAGGCTCAAGGAACGCCGGCGCGGAATTCGACGCTGCTTCCTACCAGGCACCAGACTCATCTTACGCTCGAGCCGACGTTTGGCGTTTCGCCGGATTTCGCCATTGGGTTCATGTTTCTCAATGCCTGGCAGCCTGGCTATTCGCCGCAGTTCGCAGGTTGGCGGATGTTGCCGCATTTCTACGTCCCTGAGTCATGGGGTTTGCCGGTGCGCCTTGGTTTTGTGGCGGAATTCTCGTTTCAAAAGACGCGGTACGAAGAGAATTCCCGCAGGGTCGAACTGCGCCCGATCCTGGACCGCGATTTCGCGCGATGGCAAGTTGTTTTCAATCCCGTTTTCGAACGTGCGCTGCACGGCGAAGGCACCCGGCGCGGGTGGAACTTCGAGCCGGCTCTGCTGCTGCGATGGAAGCGCAAAGCCTTTTCGCCCTCGCTGGAGTACTACGGAGGGATCGAGAGCATTAACGTCGTTCCACGGGCTCAGCCGCAGGTGCACCAGTTGTTTATCGGGGGCGACTGGGAACTGCGGCCGGGATTCGGCGTCAACCTGGGCACGGGCTTTGATGTCGGAAGCAAAGGGCCGGGAGTGGTTCTGAAGAGCCGCTTCGAATGGGACTGGAAGGCCCATCGTTGATCTTCTGCCGGTGGCCCGCCAGATACGCCGCGACGAAATGGCTTCCGCGGCGGACGTCGAAATCGTGGGTGATGCCGAGTCTCCACCCAGGTGCCGCCGATCATGACCTCGCCCCCGGCCCCCGGCCCCAGGAGATCGGCATCGGTCTTTGGCCGGATAGCGCAGTGTCTCCCAGCCAAGCGTATATACTATTGTCAAGCACCTGGTGGGCTGGATGACTACACGCGCTACGTTGCTGCTGCTTTTCTTCGCTGTGCCAAGCTGGGCGCAGATGACCGCCGGCATCTCCGGCCGCGTCGAGGATGCCTCTGGGGCGCCGGTGGCCGGCGTCAACGTCAAGGTGAGGTCGGTCGAAACCGGGGCCACGCGCGTCGTCACCACCGACGAGGCGGGCAAGTTCCGCGCGCTCTCGCTGCCGTTGGGGCCGCAGGAAGTCCGCGCGGAACAGCGCAACTTCAAAACGGCTGTGCGCACCGGAATCAACCTCGAAGTCGGCCAGGAGGCCGTGGTCAATCTGCGGCTGGAAGTGGGCGATTTCGTCCAACAGGTTGTCGTGGTGCAGGAGGCCCCGGTGGTCAACACCACCACGGCTTCGGTCTCCGGCATGGTGGGCGAGCGCCAGATCAAGGAACTGCCGCTCAATGGCCGCAGTTGGGACAATCTGATCACGCTGAACTCCGGGGCCATCAACTACACGCTCAAAAGCCCGCAGACCAGCACCAGCAACGGGAACACTTTTTCGGTGGCGGGGCGCCGGCCCATGGACACTCTGGTGCTGCTCAACGGCATCGAATACACCGGGTCGAGCCAACTGGCGGTGACGCCCGGCGGCGTGAGCGGGGACTTGTTAGGGATTGACGCGGTGCGTGAGTTCAACGTGCTCACCGATACCTACTCGGCGGAGTACGGCAAGCGCGCCGGGGCACAGGTCAGCGTGGTGACGCAGAGCGGCGGCAACCAGGTGCACGGGTCGATGTTCGAGTTTCTGCGCAACAACGCGCTGGATGCGCGCAACTTCTTTGACCAGGGGCCGGCGCCGCCTTTCCGGCGGAACCAGTTCGGCGGCGCGCTGGGCGGCCCGGTGAAGAAGGACCGGCTGTTTCTGTTCGGCAATTACGAAGGATTCCGCCAGCGGCTGGCGGTGAGCAACGTGTCCGTGGTGCCCGACCAGCAGGCGCGGCAGGGCCTGGTGCCGAATGCCGCCGGGGTCTACACGCCGGTGGCGAACTTGAATGCGCGGATACTGCCATACATGTCGTTCTGGCCCGGCCCGAACGGCGCCGAGCTGCTGGCGAACGGCCTGCCGACGGGCACGGCGCTTTCGTACAACAACCCGCGGCAAGCGATCCGCGAGGACTTCGGCACGGTGCGGACGGACTACACTATCCGCGCGGGGGATTCGCTCTCGGCCTCTTACACGGTGGACGATGGCAACAGCCTGATCCCGCAGGCCGACCCGCTGTTCGGCTCCTCCGTGATGCTGCGCAGCCAGGTGGCCAGCTTGCAGGAAACGCACATTGTGTCGCCGAACGTTTTGAACCGGTTCAGCGCGGGCTATTCGCGGGCGGGCTTCGGCTACGATTCGTCCCCGCTGGCCTCGTTTGACCCGGGGCTCTCATTTGTGACGGGTGGGGGACCGGGAGGGATCGTGATCGGCGGCGGCGCCACCACCACGGGGGTGGCTTCGCTGACGGCGGCGGGGCCGAACAACGCCGCCAACGTGTGGAATCGGCGGAACCTGTTTACCATTTCCGACAGCGTGCTGGTGAGCCACGGCATCCACCAAATCAGCGCGGGGGTGTGGTTTCAGCGGCTGCGCGATAATGAGAACACCGCGTCGCGCCGCCTGGGGCAGGCCAGTTTCGCCAGCCTGACTACGTTCCTGCAAGGCACGGTGACCACGTTCCAGGTGGTTCCGAACCCAACCGAATTGGGCTGGCGAAGCCTGTTCGGCGCCTGGTATTTGCAGGACACCATCAAGCTGCGCCGCAACCTGACGTTGCAGGTGGGGCTCCGCCACGAATTCACCACCGGGTGGAATGAGGTTGAGGGAAGGGCGGCCAACTACATCACAGATGGACAGGGCGTTCTTCTGACGGCGCCGCACGTGGGCGATTCGGCCTACACCACGAACAATAGCAAGCTGCTGTTCGGGCCGCGCGTTTCGCTGGCCTGGGACACGTTCGGAAACGGCAAGACGGCGGTCCGCGCCGGGTTCGGCACTTACTATTCGGTGATCGACGCGCTCAGTTTTCTACTGAACTCGCTGCCGCCGGCCAACGGGTCGCTTTCGTTTGCCAACGCGTCCCTGTTCGCCAACGAGCCGCTGACGCCAGGCGCGCCGGTGCCGCCATCCTGCGGGCCGGGCGTGCCCACGCCCTGCACTACGTATGCCCCGCAGGGCGTGCAGGCCGATGCCAAAACGCCCACTGTCCAGGAGTGGAACCTGGCGGTGGAGCACCAGTTGAGTTCGACCATGGCGCTGCGGCTGGCATACGTCGGGTCGTTCGGTTACCACGGCCTGCTGAGCGTGGACCCCAACAGCATTCCGCCGCAGGTTTGTACCAACGCCGCCGGTTGCCAGGCGGGCGGCACGGCAGTGGCTGCGAACCAGGGCCGCGTGGCTCAAGGCGCGCAGTATATTCCGGTGGGCACCCGGCCCAACCCGTATTTGTCGGGCGGCTTCTTTTGGTACACGGAGGGCAACAGCAGCTACAACGCGCTGCAAGCCGAAGTGACGCGCCGCCTCAGCCGCGGTCTGCAATTCCGCGCCAATTATACGTGGTCGAAGAACCTGGACATGAATTCCGGGCTAACCGGAGCCCAGGCAAACAATCAGGCGCAAATGATTTTGGACCGTAACGATCTGCGCCGCGACTGGGGTCTCTCGGCATTCAACGTGACCCAGCAGGCCAGCATCTCGATGCATTACGAACTGCCATTCGGCCGCGGCAAGCGGACGGGCGGCTGGCAGGTGAATTCCATTGCGACGCTGCTCACGGGCTTCCCGTTCACGCCGCAGATTGGCGCCAACCGGTCGGGCGACGGCGACACGCGGAACCCCGACCGGCCGTCGTTGAACCCATCATTCCAAGGCCCGGTGCTGTTGCAGAGTCAGACCCAATGGTTCAACCCGAACGCGTTCGTGCTGCCCACCGCGGGCACGTTTGGGAACCTGGGCAGGGGAACGTTCAACGGCCCGGGCCTGGCGAACCTGGATGTTTCGCTGCTGAAGAACACAGCCGTGAGCGAAAGGCTGAACGCTCAGTTCCGGGCGGAGTTTTTCAACGTGCTCAACCACACCAACCTGGGAACGCCGAACGCCATCGCGTTTGCGGGCACAGCCTACAGCGGGTCGGCGGGGCTGATTACGAGCACGGCGACTACTTCGCGGCAGATTCAGTTTGGGTTGAAGCTGATCTGGTAGGGGAGCTTGCTAATGTGACCAGAAGTGGTCATAATAGTGAAATGACCAACGTTGGCATTGCAGAGTTCAAGACTCATCTCAGCGAGTATGTTCGCGCCGCTCAGAAGGGCAAGGAGATCATCATCAAAGACCGCGATACGCCCGTGGCCAAACTGGTTCCTATCGACGACGCGCGCCCGGCGCTGCCGAAGATCATTCGAGCTACGCGCTCCTGGGCGGAGTTTGAGCGCATGCTCGATGCTGCGCCCGACCCGCCCCAGATTCCGGCTGACGCGATAGATCGCGCCATCGAGGAGACTAGAAAGGACGTCTACGATTAAGTGGATCGCAGGCGAGCTTACTTAGACACGTCCGTCATTTTGCGAAGGTTGCTCAGGCATCCCTACGCCTTGAAAGGGCTTACCGGTTGGGATCTGGTGGCGAGCGATCTGATGGAGGTAGAGGCGCTCCGCACTCTATACCGAGTCCATTCGGAGGGGCTTCTGAGCGACGACGTTTTGGGTGCGCGAATGGCGGAACTGCGGGAAGGCGTGGCCGCTCTGGAACAATTCCCGATTACCAAGTCCGTGCTCAGGCGGGCCGGCGGACCTTTTCCGGGTATTCTCAAGGCCCTCGACGCAATTCATTTGGCTACCGCGCTGCTGTGGTCTGAGCACTTCGGCGAGAACGTTGTGATGATTACCCACGATCGCCAACTCGCCAGGGTGGCACGTGCCAGTGGACTCGAAGTCTACCCTTGGCCGATGCCAACACCCAGTGGGCCGCCAAGTGTATAGAGGACCTTCGGGACCTGCATAGTGTTAGCCGCGTGACACCGCCAGGTCGACGCCGTAGCCTAGGAAGCCGGCAGCAGGGCACCCGCGGCTTTCACGGCAGAGGCGATCCGGGCCACCTTGGCCCAAAAAGATCGTCAAACAAAGGACTTAGAGGCCATTTCCAGACAATTTGGCCCGTTTTGGATATGCGGAGCCTCATTCGGCATCGGGCGTCTCCACCACCTGGTCGAACACCAGCACTTCGCAACGTTCGATTCGTCTGCCCTACCGCTGCCGGCGGCCCGGGCCTGAAGGGGCTGCGGGGCGGCCATCGCCGGTGATTACGTATTCGGCTTGGTCGCGGGGGCCGCCTGACTTGGCCAGCTTAACGGTACCGAGCGCATCGTTGCCGGCCAGGACGAGGACCATGTGTGCCGCGTCGAGCGGGTTCCTGGCGGCCAAGCTCAGAGCTTCACGTTCCCCGGCGCGGATTGTGCCTTCGATCTTGAACGCGGCGGCGGTATAGTCCAGGCCGATCTTGCCGGACCAGGCGGCCAGCGCCGCATTGGATTCGGGACGGCCGACGAAGATGACGTCGCGGTGCTGCAGTAAGTCGTCGGACACCTCGAAATCCTTATAGATCGGGACCTCGCTTTCGTATTGGTCGAGATAGCGGGTCTGTAACTGCTCGGCGGCATAACGGTTGGCGCCGGCTTCGCGTAGCGTGCCGTACACCAGCACGGCCGAGCTCAAGCGGCGGGCGATGTCGCCGACCAGATAGGCCGGGCCATTCTCCGGCTCCTTGAATTCGAAGGGGACTCCTGCCTTGTCGAGGAACGACTGCGCTGTCACCGTCCTGGTTGTGTTGGCCGTGAAATAATCGGCCATCAATTTCAAGAAGGCATCGTCACCCATCTTGCGGCGCAGCCCATCCAGGAACAGCACGCCTTTCGTTTCCTCCATGCGGAAGCGGTTGATGGGGTTATCGGCCGCCAACTTCAGGCCGCGCCAGGCGATTTGGCGCGCCTTCACGGCTTTCTCGACGTCATCCGATGAGAGCACCTCGAGATAGGCGACCGAGCCGGCGGCGAACCAGGTATCGGCATCGGAAGCGGGGACGATCCAGCCTTTCCAGAGGCGGTCCTGAAATGCGGCGCCCCGTGCGGTAAGGTCAAGCCCGGTACGGTCAGGCGCTGGACGGTCAGGCCCGTAACGGTCAGGCGCTGGACGGTCAGCCGCGGAACGGGCTGGCGCGGCCCCGGCCGGCTTCGTCGGATGCAGACGGGCGGTTTCGTTTTCGCCAATGGCGGCGCTCAGACTGGCCGTCGGCTCGGCGCTGAAAAGATAATAGCCGGAAGGGTAGAGGCCATCGTTCTTTTCGTAAGTGCTGCGGCCGCCGGCCACCCACTCCCGCTGGTTCGGCTTGCCGATGGCGCCCCAGACCATCAGGCGGTTGGCCATATCGGCGGTGACCACCTTGGCGTCCATCGTGCTGGCGCTGACCAGCGGCGCGGTGCGGAAAGCGAGGAAGCCGAACTGCTCGTCGATCTGGCCGCGATACTTCTGGTAGAGATCCTGCCATGCCAGGTCGCGTATGGCCGGAACGTAGGGAACGTATTCGGGCTGGCCGTGCGGATCGGGCAGATACTCGGTGCGGATGGTGAGGTCTTTGGCGTTGTTATTGCCCCAGTAGAAGCCTTCCGTGTTCTGGAACCATTCGTTGCGGGTACTGCGCCACAGCTTGGTGTGATTGGTGCCGAGTTCGTACATGGCGATCTCGTTGTTCTTGGCATCGCCCATGATCCACTCATTGGTGTAGAGGCCGTTGTTCTTAGTGCCCAGGCGCTCCACCATTTCGGTGATGCTGCCGGCGTATTGAATGGCCATGCGGGCGCGGTAGGCCACAGGCGTGCCCTGCGCATTGAAGGGCGTCTGGCGGATGGTGGTTTCGGTGAGGACCACGCCGGCATCGTTCTGATACCAGTCGGTGCCGCTCTCGATGCCGCCGGGGTAGCTCTGCATCAACATGCGGTGACCGGATTCGGGCTTGATATCGAGCCAGACGTTGGTCTGTTCGGCCAGGGTGAGAGGCCACCAGGTGACGTGGCCGACCACTATCTTGCCGTCCCTGGTGGCGGCGCCGGTGGCGGCGAAGGCGCTGCAGCGGTCAGTGACCGGGACGTCGCGCTTCTTATCGAAATAAGCCGGGGAGTCGAACCGGAGGCCTTCCAGACCGGTGGGTGTGATGGTCATGGCCGACCGCAGTTCGCCCATTTCCACGGTGACGTTGGCGACCACGATATCGACCAGGTCGATCGGGCGGCCCTGCCATCTGGCGCCGGCATCGGAAGCGCCCTCGGCAATGCCGCGCATTTCTTCGAGGATTTCGCGATCGAAGCCGCGCAGGAAGAAAGCGTTGGCGGTGGTGCGTAGGCCGGCCCATCCCTGCGCGTTAGTGCTGGGTCCCGCGCCCAGGTCGGCGGCGCACCGGTCCAGGTACTCGGGGATTTCGCGGGCCATCAGATAGCCGTGCTGATAGCCGCGTTCGTAGGGCTTGCCTTCGATGTGCAGGTAGATCCATCCGGCGGCGGGATAGCGATAGGCGGGGCCGAAGGTCTTGACGGCTTCGCGCGTGGGCCACTCGTCGGCCGAGCCTACTTCATCGAGGCTGACGCCATCGAACCAAGCCTTGCCGCGGAATCCACCGCCATTGCCTACGGTGAGGACGATGTTGTCCGACGCGCGGCTGGCGACGAACCGAAGGCTGAGGCGGGTCCACGGCTGGGTATTGCCGACAGACGCGGAGTGGACGTCGAAGGGCATGGAGGCCATGCTCAAGGCGGCGCCGATGGCTATAGGGGAGCGGTCGAGGTCGCGCACGGTGAGCGCCTCCGTACGCACCCAGCCGCTGAGTTCGTAGCGCTTGCCGATGGTGAGGGATACAGGGGCGGAGCGCACCAGCGCGTCAGGCGACGGGCCGCCGGGTTCGACGCGCAGCGATTTGCCGGTGCCGTGGTGAATGGCGGCATCGGCGGAGGCGGCGCCGTGGACAGTGGTCCAGCCATGGTTGGGCTGATCGAACCCAGCCTGGTAAACCGTGGTGGCGGCCTGGGCGGCTGCGGCGGCTAGAAGACAGATGGCGAGTCGAGACATGGGCACTCCTGATGGGATTAGGATATCAGAGGGTAGGTGACGCTGCGGGGTTACGTGGTTGTCGCCCGGAGCCGTGTGCACCAACTCCAGTTGGCGAAGACACCACCACCGTGGGCCGGCCTTCACGGCGGCGCCTCCTGGACTGACCAATTTCGGAGTAGCCGACGGCACAAGCGGGCGTCCGGGTTCCGCATTGTGGAAGGGCGCCGCCGGAACGTGACCCGAGCCATCACCACACACCGCTTCGGATTGTGGGCTTCGTTCGAGACTGACTTTACCTGGAGGGTGAAGGCCGGTCCCCCCGATCGAAACTTGGCAGGGACGGTCAGCGGCAGGCTTTCACGCCATTTACCCGTTCAGGTGGTTTGGGCGACCCAACCCTGGGCATAGTAGCCGCCCGCCGCCAGCAACTGGTCGTGCGAGCCGCTCTCGATGACCCGGCCTTCGGACATGACGTGAATCGTGTCGGCGATCATGGCGGTGGTGAAGCGATGCGTGATCACAATCGCGGTCCGGCCGGCCGCCAACTGGCGGAACCGGCGCAGCCAGTCGGCGGCCGCCCAAGGGTCCATGGCGCTGGTGGGCTCGTCCAGGATCAGAATGGGGGACTGCCGCAGAAACGCCCGCGCCAGCGCGATCCGCTGCCATTGGCCCGCGCTCAACTCGGTACCGTTTTCAAACCACCGGCCGAGCACCTGGTCGTATCCGGCCGGCAGGCCGGCGATAATCGCGGCGGCGCCGGCGGCCTCGGTGGCCTTCTGGATAACGGGGAGAGGCGGCAACGCCGCCAGGTCTCCGAATGCAATGTTCTCCGCCGCCGTGGCGTTGTAATGCACCGGCTGCTGGAAGAGGACCGAGATAGAGCCGCGGAGAGTGTCCAACTCCAACCTTCGCAGATCGACGCCATCCAGTTCGACAACGCCGGATTCGGGATCGTAAAAGCGGCACAACAGCTTAATCAGAGTGCTCTTGCCGGCGCCGTTGGTGCCCACAATGGCGGTAATCCGGCCGGCGGGAATCTCCAGATCCAGATCCTTCAGCGCCAGCCTGTCGGTTCCCGGATATCGGAACGAGACCTGCCGGAAGCGGATGCTCTGGCGCACGGGAGCGGCCGGCAGCGATGGTTCAGAGTTGACGACCCGGGGTTTGAGTTCCAGGAATTCGAACAGATCGCCCAGGAACAGGACGTTGCCGTAGAGGTGCCCCACGTTTTCAAGCAGCGACCGGCTGAGCCTCATTCCTTGTTGAAATGCCTGGTAGAACAACGCCAGATCGCCCAACGTCAACTGACCGCGAAACACCCGCCACGCTACCCAGCCAATCGACACACCCGAAACGACCAATACGAACAGCCCCGCGCCCAGTTCGGCGACACCCTGCTTCGCGGTCAACTGCAAACGCTCGGTGCGTAGCCGCGTGCGCAGCGTCCGGTAGGCTGACTGGAAGTGCTCACCCAACCCGAAAAGGCGGATCTCCGCCGCCGTCTCGCCGGCTGTCAGCAGCCAGTCGTAATACGAGGTGCGCCGTTCATCCGAGGTCACGCGTTGCCGCCAGTAGTGCTGGTCCATGGCATGGCGCAGCACCACGAATAGTGCCGGCAGCGTGCTGACGACGAGCGCTACCGGCAGCCAGGCGCCGAATGGAATTACGACCACGACCATGGAGGCGAGCGTGATACCGTTCTGAAAGATGGTCCCGAGGTTTTCCAGCAGCGCGATCGGGCGATACCCGGCTTGCGACCGCGCACGGTGGAGATGATCGTAGAACTCGGCGTTATCGTAGAAGGCCAGATCGACGGCTACCGATTTCCGTTGAATGAGGTCGCTGATATGGTCCTGGACCAGCTCGGCTTGCGAGGTTCGCAGCCAACTGGCCGACACGCCAGCCACCTCACCGATCAAAATCAGCGCTCCCATCGCCGCCACCAGCAGCAGCGTGTGGCTGTTAATCGCTCCCGATGCCGGAGAACGTATCGCGGCGACCAGGCTGTTGACCAGGGTACGAGTCAGGTAAACCGTCGCCACTGGAAGCAGTCCCTGGAAGACCAGGAGCGCGGCCCAGATAGCCGAATGCTTCGGGGCGGCATACCACACCAGACGCAGCGCCTGGACTATGTAAGGAAACTGGGCGGCGATCTTGCGAAACTTGGAGAGGAGGTAGGAGCGGCTAGCCATAATTTACTGCGTTGCAGCGGGCCGTTTTACCGGCGGAGGCGTCCCAGCGCGGCGCACGCCACCCGAAATGGCCGAATGAGATAGTAGCCGGCGGAGATGGTCTCCGGGAGCTGCAGGAAGTTTACATCGGTCTGTTTCGGTTCGATGGCGCGGTGCCAAAGATACCGAAGTTTCCCCGATCCACCCTCGATCATCCTTAAATGGAGCAGCGCTCCCGAAGGCGCGTCCTCGAATATCGCGGCGCCGCGGCGGATGTTTGACAACAAATCAGCGGCAATGCCGGCGACCGCGCTGTCCTGCTTCACCCGCTTCCAAACCTCGGGCGGGACGGGCGCCTGGAAGAGTCCGGCCGCGAGTTCCAATCCGACAGCCACCGGCCGCCAGCGGTGCGCACGTCCGGCTTCACGCAGCACATCGTCCCAATCCATGCCGCAATTGCGCACCAGGGCCGCCACATCGCAGATGGATCGGAGTGACCAGCACTCGCGTGCGGCGTGAAGCGACACGTACAGCAACAGATCCTCGCGGCAGAGCGTTCGGGCGGTGAGACCGCTGGCGCGTACGACGATGGAACGCTCCGCGGCGCGGGCGGCATCGAAGGGCAGAAAGTAGCGCGGTGAGAACTGCCAGTGCAGGTCCACTTCGCACGGCGGATTCCGCCTGCGGACGGCGATTTCGATGTCGCCGGCAAGGTCGATATTGAAACCCGGCGATTTCTTCTCGTAACCGTCCCCTTTGAGGATTTCGAGTGCGGTTACGATCTGATGATGGGGGACGAAAATGTCCAGGTCGGAGGAATCGCGCAGGGCGAGGTCCCCGTAAGCCAAATACGCCAGGGTAGGACCCTTGAAGGCGATCGCCGCCATGCCGGCAGCCTCTAACCTCCGCAGGATGCGCGAAAGTTCACCAGCCATGACGAGGCTACGTATGGCTTTGGAAGCGGCCCGGCCCCGGATGTCTGCCAAGATGGCCGGTGGCATCTGGTCCGAGGGGCATTGATACAAGATACCGGAAAGTAACGGCAGCATTCCCGCCCCGTCCGCCAAATCGACCAGCATAGGCCAGTTCAAAGAGCCAGAGAGGAGCTGAGACAGGCGGCGGACTGCTTCCGGGGGCGCCGCGCCGCAGGCGATCAAAGCTTCGAGTTCGGGCTGGAGAACGGCCGGCATATCGATCAGCCGGGGTACCGGACCGAAAGTGCGGCCACGCGGTCGAGGGCGGCCTTCCAATCGCGGAAGCGGTCAGGAAACCGGAGGGCGACCTCCACGGAGATTTGCCGCAGGCTCTGGCCGGATCCGAACCTGTCCAGTATGGCGAGATCGACCGTGGCATCCTTCGTTGACGGCGGCACAAACGTGTCCGCGCCCATACGAAGGTTCGCGGCCGAGAACGGCATGGCGAAAAATGAGCTCTGCTTCTGGTCTGTCTTGATGGAGCCGCCGGAAGAGCGGATGCAGGTGTTCCAAGTCCAGGTGTAGTCGCCACCGGCCAGATCCGCGCGGATGGCGATCCGCACACTGTCGCCCGGCTCGACGGCGATGGGCTCCAGAAGCGGGAAGAACCCCTGGCCGTAGATCGCCTTCGGCCGGCTGGGGGCATTGGAGAAGCCCACACCATCCAGGAGCACGGTATCGAACCAGAGGCAGAGGCCGTGCGCCGTGCCGGGGCGCAGTATGGGAGCTTGCCCGTGTCCTGCCACCGACGGGCTGGTCAAGTTGCGGTAGTCGACCTGGGCCCACTGCACGGGTTCGGAGACCAGTTGCTGCGGTGTGGCACGAAGCTTCTTCCAACTATTGAGGACCATGCGCCGGCCGGCGGAGAGATCTAACCCATCCGAGTCCCAACCGCCCGTCAGTTCACCGTATGCGGCCGGGTCCTCAACCAGCGCGGCCCAGAGAGTGTCGCATTGCGGGATGAATATGCCGCCAGGTTTGAGAAAGCGCTCGCGCGCATCCGCCAAGGCCCGGAAGTTCTCGCCTAATAGCGGCAAGACGCCGCGAATATCGGAGACCACCACATCGGCCCGTTCCGGGAGTGTGACGGCTTCCGAGCAGGCGTTAATGAACTCGATCCGATCTTCCATGCCGTTGGCGCGCGCCATGGAACGGCCCACTTCGAGAGCTTCGCTGGGTTCGATGGCATAGACTTTGACTGCGCCCGACTGGACGGCAATCAAGGACATAATGCCGGCACCGGCGCCGAGATCGACTACCACGCTGCCCGGCTGGACGGATCGCTTGAGAGCTTCCGCGTAAGCACCCATTCGAACCCGGTCGGCAACCATGGAACCGTAATCAGCAAGGCTGTACATCAGGCGGCGGCCTCCGTAACAGTGAGTGCCCCGTAGTCTTGCAGCAGCGCATCGCAGAGGCTGCCAATGTTGGCGATCTCCTCCGGTGGATGTACGAGACGAATGGGGACGTGAGCGACCAGACGGCGGAGCACGTCAAACTCCCGGGCGCGCATTGCCGCGTCGAGCAAGTATGGCGTGTAGGTGTTGGCAGCCAGTGCCATGAACGCGTCAACGGCCGTCAACTCACGAATCTCCGGAGTGGCCCCGGGATTGCGGCTGCCGATCATGTAAACCGCTGCCAACGGAGCGGGAGTCGGATGGAACTGGGCTAGCCCGGTAAGAGCCAGATAACCCTTTCCCCAAGTGGGGGTGATTTGCGGCAGAGCTTCTTCGGAGCCGCAAAGAGCGGCTGCCGAATGAGGCCAGAGATTGATGCGCGGGTAGCCGGGCCGTACGAAAAATTCGCTGCCGCGGTCATCCAGCGCCGCCACATCCTCGGCGACGATAGCATGTCCCCGTTGCGCGAAGGCTGCGGCTGTAGTGGACTTACCAGCCCCAGGCGGTCCGCAAAATGCAACGGCGCGGCCGTCAATCATGACCGTGCTGGCATGCAGGCAAACCACCCCACGAAGGCGCAGCACGAAACCCATTACGGGGCCGACGAGATAGGTGCAGGTATCCTCGAAACTCGAGCCTTGGGGAATGGTCGCGATTACGCGTCTCCCCTCCGGGCTCACGAGAAACTCGGTCCCATCACCGTAAGCAAAATGATAGCCGGCAGCCACGCGCCGGACGGCAATATAGTCGCCGCTGTGGACGAGGGGCCCGGACAAGTCGTGCGCGCGCAGCGCGGTCTCGAACGTCACCCTGATATCGGCACAGTCAACGGTATCGGCACAGTCAGAAGACACCGGTGGCAAGCCGGGCAACGGAGCGTTGGCTTCGACTTGACAGCCGTATAGCAGAAATCCCGCAACGCCGGCATGGTGATATTGCTCCATGGCGCCGTCTACTGGCTCATCATGGCGCCCATTACCGTACCGGAGTCGGGCAAGCCCATATTCCCCGAAAACTGGGTCAGCTTCGCAATGTCTCCGTAGACACGAAGCTCGGGCGAGCTATAGGGAACCCGGACATCGATGTCACCTTCTTCGAGTATCTGATCTTCTTTAGGTGTTTTATCTTTTCCAAGCATTTGGTTTCTCCTGATATTGAAGCCAACAATTGAGTGTTGCCACTCTCAAATCAACCCACAACTGCTCGGCGGCGGCTGTGGAAGTTAGGACCGGAATTGCGTTTGGGTTAACGAAATCGTTTAAGCGTGCCCGCGGCTGGATGGGCTGGGTGAGCCCGAGCCCATGCTGTTTGAATGCCGTACGCAGCGGGTCGCCTTGCAAGAGGGTCTTCGGCCGAGTCCGCACGGGCTCCGGCACCATGCCCCGAAGCGCCAGGCGGAGGAGGTATTTATCCATGGAGAAGGGCAGCTCCGGTATGGCCATAAGATATCGCACGAGCCGCAAATCAAAGAATGGATGGCGGTGTTCGACGGCGGCGTCCAAGCACGCAGCATCCTCCGCCTCGAACGCTGCCGGCCAGGTAACCGCGCACAAACTCCTTCGGGCCAGGGGGCGAAGTTGGTTGGTCAGGGCCGTGCGCCGATAGGTAACCGCCCGTTCGTCAAGGCGGCAACGGCGAACAAAGTCGGCGTTCAACCAGCCCGGCAAGTCTACCCGGGGCTCCGACTGACGCCCGAGCAGATGCTGCAGGGTCGAGCGCAGCCGGAACTGCGGCAGCGTCCGAAAATCCCACATATAGCGGGCGAAGTTGAGAGCGGTATGAACCGGGGGGATCGCCTGGACGGCTGCCCAGCTCATCAAGGGTGAAACAGACAGGAGCGGATCGGCCCCATATCCGGTTAGGATAACCGGTGTTTTCGCCGCGATGCGGTGGTGGAAATCCGGCAGGAGCGGTTGGTTCCAAGGTTCCGGTATGCCGAAATTCTCTACGCGCGCATACGGCCGGTCGCCATCGAGCGGTGTGAAAACGATGCTCATTCCAAGCGATTCGGCGACCAGGCCGGCAAAGTGGCGTTCCTCGTCGGGAATCAGCCAGTCGTATACGAGTGTGTGGGCGTGGAGTGCTGTACCAGGGCTGACCTTCCGGGCGAAAGCGGCCACGGCCGGCGAGTCCAGACCGCCGCTCATCGTCACCGCTACTCGTGCCGTGCGGAGGCGGTCGGCAGTGGCAGTTTCGAGCAAGGAGCGGAAGCCCTCCACATAATCGCGGGTGCGGCGGTACCGGATGGGCTCGTCTTCCGGAAGCGACCAGTACCGGCGCGTGGAGACACCATTGACGGTTGCCACCAGGACATGGGCGGCCGGCAAACGGCGGATGTCGGCGAAAATAGTGGTCGCAGTGTCCTGATTGGCATCAAATAGCAGGAAATCGCCGATCGCCAGTTCGTTCAACCGATCGGAGACGGCGGGGTGAAGCCTGATGCAGTTCAGGGTGTTGCTGAACACCAGAGTTCCGCCGTGGTGGGCGTAGAAGAACGGCTTGATGCCGAAATGGTCGCGTGCGCAGAACAGCTTGCGGGATGGCGCGTCCCAGATGGCGAAGGCGAAATCGCCAAGAAGATGATCGACACAGGCTTCACCCCAGAGCGCATAGGCGTGCAGGATGAGCTCGTAATCCGGGCGCGCCAGGGCCGATTGCGGAAGCTCCAACTCGCGGGCCAGATCTTCACGGGCGTCGATTCGGGCGTCCGCGGTGATCCACACCTGACCGTCTATGGCCTGCCTGTCCATGCCTAGCCTATCCGTGCCTTGCCCGTACAGGGACGCGGGCTGGCGCTCGGATTCGGCTTCGAAAGTGGTCTTGAGCAGGGTATGTCCCAAAGCGACGGATGCGCCGGTCCAGACGTGCTGGCCATCCGGGCCGCGGAAGGCGAGCGAGGCTGTCATGGATTCGATGAGGGCGCGGTCCGCCGGTCGGCCGTCGAGATGGATCATGCCGGCAATGCCGCTCATATTCCGGCGCTCCAGGCCAGCCGCGGAACGTCCTGGGCATTCGAGCGGCCAACCCTAGCATTCAAGCGGCCAACCCTGGCATTCCAGCGGTCAACCTCAGTATTCAAGCGGTCAAGCAGGACGGCCCCGTATTCGAACCGGGCGAGAAGCGCCCAGTCAGGAGTCTCAGCATAATGACTGAGACGCAAACCACTGAGCCCCAAACCAATGCCACGGCGAGCGCTGACAGGCCGCCACAACTCAAGGTGTGTGAGTTTACGAAGCCAGCGGCTCACGGATTCCTATCAGCCCTTCGGCCGAAAGTCTGGAGAGGAGGTCGAAAAGATCCTTCTCGCAACGCTCGGGCGTAACCTTATAGCGGGCCAGAACCGCGTCTCGAATTGTGCGGACGGGCCTGGCGTCGGCCAACGCTTTCCAGATGAACGAGCCCAGTGGATTCAGACCGAAATAGACACCAGCATTCAGGCCTAAAATGACATGCTCGTCCCCAAGTTCGCTGGAGACCTGGTCGGGTTGCAAGTACACTATGCTCTCTAGATCCATCTTATATGCACTCTATTATACTGTATTGTACAGTTTTTCAAGGATGAATCCGATTATCTATAGATAGCAGGCGTATTGCGGAAGTACTAAGTTAAGGTTAGCGACCACTCCGGCGAAACGGTCGCGGAAGCCGAGGGGGGAGCGCGAAGCGGGCCGGGCAGGCGGAGAAGTGCAGTACCTTGCCGCTGCTGAGCAGGCCGCTCCCTCGAAAGTCCGCTTGTAGAAGTTCGGCCGCGCGCCAACTCCCGGCGGGCGGATTGCCAATCCGCCGCAGCTTGCCAAGCTGCCCCACATAGCGCCACGGGCGACTTTCATCCTTCCCCCTGTGCGCCCGGCGCACATCGCGAACAGCTTTGAAAGTGAACTCCCAGAGGGCCAGGGCCGGCGCA
Organism: Candidatus Acidiferrales bacterium; assembly: GCA_035570275.1. Lineage (GTDB taxonomy): Bacteria > Acidobacteriota > Terriglobia > Bryobacterales > Bryobacteraceae > DATMNI01. The sequence continues at coordinate 52,260 of DATMNI010000117.1, forward strand.
CGCAGGAGTTCGCCGGAAGGTCGTGCCCAGCCGCAGGTCCGGCCCGGGCTGAAGCGCTGAGCAGGTTCCGGGGCGGGCGCCCTGGAGCAAGAGGGGAAAACCTGGTCGTTTGAGGCGACGCCAGCGGAAGCGCCTTGGAATCTTGCTGCTAGCAAGATAGCGCGGCCTTCGACCTCAAACCGGCGAGGGCCCGTTTCTCCTTGGTGGCGTTGTCAAGCGATCGTCAATGGCGATGTAGAATTCCTCCACATCGATTATCCGGGGCTATCCGGGGACGGGTAACCGTAATAGGCCGATCTTGCGGCCATCCGAGACCGAACTCGGGTGGCGGGATATCTTTTGCTTCGTAATGTGCGTGTAATGTAAAGATCTCGTGATTTTCCTGTCTTGTTTTCAGTAGTAATCCCGGTATTTGGACCGGCAAAGTTACGTTAGGCTCATCTTATTGGCTGATAAGGAGTCCATTTGACTGAGCTAACGATTAGATCGACGTGGCGCTGCGGGGCTGTCGCTCTGCTTTTCGCCGCCGCCAACGTCCTGGTGGCGCAACAAGGACTGTTTCCCCCGGATCGTCCACCGAAGGCGGGCCCATTAAGCGGAATACCGCTTTGCACTGCTAATCCCTCGGTCGCGTGCCTCCCCCTGCCTCCAAATCTCTCGGATTTTGTGGTGAACCAGAAGATGGCGATCGTGCTGGGGAAGGCGCTTTTCTGGGACCAGATGGCCGGCAGCGACGGCCTGGCGTGCGGCAGCTGCCACTTTCATGCGGGCGCCGACAACCGTGTCCAGAACCAGATCGACCCAGGTTTGCGCAATGTCGACCCGACACTGCAGAACATTTTCAGCCTGACGGCTTCGAACAAGAACAAACGGGTCGGTCCGCCTCCAGGGGGCGGTCCTAACTATACGCTCAAGGCTTTGGACTTCCCGTTCCACCAGCTTTCCGATCCCACGGACCACAATTCGACGGTCCTGTTCGACAGCAACGATGTGGTTTCGTCGCAGGGCGTCTTCAGTGCCGACTTCGACCACATGAACGTGTCGACAAAGAACGCCAAGGTTAAGCTGAAGAAGATCGAAGTCTGCAACTCCGCGATCTCCCCGACCTTCCGCGTGAACGGTATCAACGTCCGGCAAGTGGAGCCGCGCAACACCCCCACCATGATCAACGCTATCTTCAACTTCCGCAGCTTCTTTGACGGCCGCGCCAACAACAACTTTAATGGCCGGAATCCGTTCGGGCCGCGCGACCCCACCGCGGGCATTGACCCGCTGAACAGCGTCCTGGTGTCGGACAGGTTCGGCAACCTGTCGCCGATTGTGGTGTCCATGCCGGATGCCAGCCTGGCGTCACAGGCGGTTGGCCCTCCGGGCAGCAACCTGGAGATGTCGTGCGGCGGCCGAATGTTCGAGCAGATCGCGCAGAAACTGGCTACGGCCAAGCCGCTGGCCTACCAGGACGTGGACCCTACCGACAGCGTGCTCGGACCGTGGGCCACGAAGACTAAGGGCCTGATCGTTACCTACGAGGGCCTGATCAAAATGGCGTTCGCGCCGCAGTTCTGGAACTCGACGCAGTTGTCGCCCGACGGCTACCGGCAGGTCGAGAAGAATTTCTCGCTGTTCTTCGGTCTCTCGATCATGCTCTACGAATCGACGCTGGTCTCCGACAATACGCCGTTCGACCAATATATGAGCGGTAACATCTCGGCCATGACGACGCAGCAGGTCAAAGGCTTCGAGGTCTTCAACGGCAACGGCGGATGCGTCTTCTGCCATAGTGGCCCGGTATTCTCGGCCGCCACTACGGATCTGCATTTGCTGAACTTGAAGGGCGCGCAGATCGAGCGCATGCAGATGGGCGACGGAGCGGTGGCGCTGTACGACAGCGGCCACTACAACATCGGCGTCCGCGGGCCTGGGGACGACATCGGAGTGGGCGGCTTGGACCCGTTTGGCAACCCGCTGAGTTGGACCCGGCAGGCGAAGAATGCAGTCGCTCCCGGCTCCCAGGCGTACAACATCTTCCACGTCCCGTTCGATGGATTCAACGTGGGCACGTGCAATTTCGAGTCGTTTCCGTGCCTCCCGCTCGCCAACGACACCCGCGACGCGGTGGACGGGAGTTTCAAGGCTCCAAGTTTGCGCAATGTGGAACTGACGGGACCCTACTTCCATAACGGCGGCCAGGCCACGCTGGAACAGGTGGTGGACTTCTACAATCGCGGCGGCGACGGCGCCGGCTCATTTGCCACCAATACGACGGGATTCGGAATCAATCCGACCAATCGGCCTCCGGCAATCCAACGGCTGTTCCTTTCGGATACCGATAAGGCGGCCCTGGTAGCGTTTCTGAAGGCGCTGACCGACGAGCGCGTGCGCTATGAAAAGGCGCCGTTCGACCATCCGGGGCTGACGATTCCGAACGGACAAGTGGGCGACGCTACGTCAACAAGGATAAACCCCGCGACCGGGTACGCCGTTGACGTCACCATGAAGATTCCGGCCGTCGGCGCGGCCGGGAGAGGGGTTGCCCTGACACCGTTCAGCGCCGGCTTGCAATAGGCCGAGGCAGGACCCAACCCACATCATCATGAAACGGCAAATTGAAGAGGCAAAGGGGCCTTCCGCCCGCGGCTGGTGGATGCCAAACGGCTCGGCCTGTGCCTGGTTTCGCTTGCCGCATTCCTGGTAACAGCTTCGGGATGAACGCCGGCGGCCGCCGCGGCTCGCGCCACGAACGGGCGGCCGGCGTTTTTCGTAAAACCGGGGATGGCAGTCATCCCGGAACAGCTTGACCGACACATCACGTTGACCTGGCAAGTAGCATGCCTCGAGCGTCCGGCCTTCACAGCTACATCGGCAAGTTGGCACGGGAACAAGGCCGCCGGTGTTAGTGCCCGGCCAGTTTCTTGGGTAAGCCGGGTTCATCGCCGAGATCCCCGATATCGCCGGTGGGGCTGGGACAAATATCGGCGAGGCTCCGCGAGGCGGAGAAGACGCGGGCGGAGCTGGAAGACATACCGATTTAGCGGTTTCAACCACAAAGAACGGAAAGACGACATCGCCAACAGCTTCACTGTTCAAAGCCTGGATTGGTGACCTTGGCCGGCGAAGGCAACGCCGGCCAGGAACACCGTCAGTACCGATCCGTTCTCATGCACACCCATTGTGTCACGCCTAATGCCAGAGGTTCGCGGGCGCGCCTTCAATTCTGATTTCTGTCTCCTGCTCTGTCTCCTGCTTCTTCTCCTGACTGCTGTCTCCTGACTCCGCTTCTGATTCCGCACGCAACGACAAGTGCCGGATGCATTCGCCTTCAACGGTTGGCACAAGAAGGCCCGGACGCTCAACGGAAATAAGCGAACGGGCGGTTTGAGTTCAACCGCGACATGCCGGTTTACGCTAAGGCGGAGTCAAACAATAAACTCGCCAATTTGAGTCAAGCGTAAGGTGGAAGATCGGTTTGGAGCGTGGGGCTGGAAGACGAACCTGTCAGCCGCGGCAGTGGCAGGAGCGGCGACAGCACCCAAGGAGGGCTGCGAACCTGCCGTGCTTCATCAACTGATCGACGGTTTTCGCAACCGCGACCTCCGCCAGCAGCGGATCCGTTGGCCGTGCCGCAGGTCCAATACTCCCACCAGATGGCCTCGGACCGTCTCCAGCAGAATCGGGACGAGGTGCAACGAGTGGTGGAAGTACCTGGTTTCCGGGTGTACTGCTCCAGACGATCGCCGAAGCAGCTTCCAGGCCCAGAGGCGCACGGCCAAGGGCTACCGGACGCCGATTTTCGCCTTCAGAATCGGATCGATTCGCTTCAGCCCCAGGTGAGTCGCCAGGAATCGCGCTCGGTCGCTGATTGCGGCGATGTCCACAACGTCATGCGCCGTGTCGTACCACTTCAGCGTTTTGGGCTCGCTTGCCGCGTCGAACAGGGTCTGCGCCTGAGCGTCTGTTACACCCGGATCGAGGTGCGCCGACTGAAACAGCAGCGCGATAGACGCGAGAGATCCCACGTAGTGGATTGCATCCAGCGGTTCGATGAAGCTCAGGGCAGAATCGAGCCCCGGTCCCAGCCGCTTGCGGATGTCCGCTGCGAAGGGGATTGGCGCAGTCCGAAGATGTACGCTCATGCCGGGGAGTCCCACTTCGAATACCGCGGCCTTGAAACGGCGGTCCGACGAGACGGCGTCGATGCCCATCATCGCGCCATAACTGTGGCCGGCGAAGCCCAGCCGTTGCGGGTCGACGTCGCTTCTTTGCAGCAGCAGGTCGACGCCGCGTCGAATACTGACCACCGCGTTGATCATCGGCCCGCGCCAGGTCTCGGCCGCCGGCTGGTCCCAATTTGGGCCGATGGGATTGATCAGCAGGGAGACGGCTCCGGCCTGCGCCAGCAACATGGCATCCGGGAGTTGTTGGAAGACTCCGCTGGAATGCACCCAGACGATCGCGCCGGTTTTGGTCCTGCCCGGAGGCGGTGTGACCAGCAGGCCGTCGGCCCTCACAGACGGCGTTACCGCGAAATTCAGAAGTGCGACGCGGGTGCCTTTGAGAACGGAGATTTCATGCTCGTGCGGATCTAGCGGAAGGGTGCGGTCGTAGTCGAAGGGCGTGAAATCCGCCGCGAACAGGTTGACGGCGAGAACGCCATAGAGCGCAATGAGTCTCATGTGGGGCAGGATGGCATCCTGCGCGCCGGTTGGCAACCGGCGCAGACTTTTAGGACATCGGACGAAAAAAGCCGCTGCCGCGGTCGTCCAGCGCAGCCACATCTTCGGCGGGCACGGCATAACCTTGCTGTGCCAGGGCCACGGCCGTAGTCGATTTGCCAGCCCCCTGCGGCCCGCAGAAAGCGACCGCGCGGCCGCCAATGACCACGGTGCTGGCATGCGGACAAACCATACGCGAACGCACTGTACGAAACCCATGACAGGGCCGAAGAGATAAGGGCAGGTATCCTCGAGAGTCAGGCTTGGCGCGGGGCCGCAACCACGCGGCTCGCCTCCGGACTCACGAGAAACTCGGCCCCGTCGTAAGCGGAGTGATGGCCGGCATCCACGCGCCGGACCTCCATGGATTCGCGGCGAAGACAAGCTGCCCGGAACCGCGCCAGATAGGGGGATTCTCGAGCCTCACATGGATATCGGCGCCAAAGGCAGCCATCGCCTGCAGGCCGGGGAGCGAACTGTTCGATTCGACTCGACAGCCGTACAGCAGGTATCTATCCTAGAGTCTGGTGCGCTGAAGTTGGCATCGATGGCGCCGCCTAGGACATATTTCGCCCCGATGAACAAGAGCTCCCTTTACTGCCAATACAGTCGGGGACCTTGCCTGCCGAATTGGTCTGGGTCAGATGTGCAACATTTCCGAACACGCGAAACTCGGGCGAGTTATAGGCAGCGCGGACATCGGGGCGATCTTCGTTAAGCGTTTGATCTTCGTTAAGCGTTTGATCTTCTTTAAGCATTTGATTTCTCCTTAGTTTCAAGCCAGCCATTGAGCGAAATTACCCTGGTGTCTACCCAGAGCCGCTCCACGGAAGCTGCACGAGTGAGCACAGGAATTGCGCGAGAGTCAACGAAATCATATAAGCGTCCCTGCGGCTGGATGCGCTGGGCGAGCCCGAGCCCATGCCGTTGGAATGCCGCCTGGAAGGGGTCGCCTCGCAAGGGGGTCTTCGGCCGTGTCCGCACGGGCTCCGGCAACAAGCCCCGCAGCGCCAGGCGCAGGAGGTACTTGTCCACCGAATAGGGCAATTCCGGTATGGCCATGAGATATCTCACCAGCCGCATATCAAAGAATGGATGGCGTTGATCGACAGCAGCGTCCACGCGCGCGGCATCGTGCGCCTCGAAATGAGCCTGCCAGGAGGCCGAGCGCAAACTCGTTCGCGCCGCGGGGCGAAGCTCGTTGATCGGATCTGTGAGGCCATAGGCAGCGGCCCGCTCGACAAGACGGCAACGACGGACAAAGTCGGCGTTTAACCAGGCTGGCAACTCCATCTGGCGCGGTGACCGGCGCCCGAGGACATGCAGCAGAGTCGAGCGCAGCCGGATTTTGGGCACGCTCCGGAATTCCCACATATAACGGGTGAGGTGGAGAGCTGTGTGAATCGGCGGGATCGCTTGGACGGCCTTCCAGCTCAGCAGGGGTGAAACACACAGGAGCGGGTCGGCCCCAAGTCCGGTAAGCATCACGGGTGTTTTCGCTGCCACACGCTTGCAGTTATTGGGCTGCCAGAGCGGAGCGTGGCAAGGTTCCGGTGTGCCGAAGCTCCCGTTACCATCGTATGGCCGGTCGCCATCGACCGGTGTGAAATCGATGGGAATGCCCAGCGATCCGGCGACGAGGCCGGCGAAGTGGCGTTCGTCGTCGGGTATGAGCCAATCGTAAACCAGCGTCTGCGCATGGATCTCGGTTTCGGGCCGGGCCTTCCGTGCGAAGGCGGCTATAGCCGGGGAGTCAAGACCGCCGCTCATCCACACCGCGGCGCGTTTGGTCCTAAGGCGGTCGGCGGTGGCGGTTTCGAGCAAGGACCGGAAGTGCTCCACATAATCGTGGGTGCGGCGGTACCGGATGCGCTCGACTTCGGGAAGCGTCCAGTGGCGGCGCACCGAGACCCCGTCAACCGTTGCGACCAGGGTATGGGCCGGCGGCAAACGGTGGATATCGGCAAACGTGGTGGTCGCCATGTCCTGATTGAAATCAAACAGCAGGAAATCGGCGATGGCGAGTTCATTCAACTGGCCGGAGACGGCGGGGTGCAACCGGATGCAGTTCAGAGTGTTGCTGAATATGAAAGTGCCGGCGATGTGGGCGTAGTAGAACGGTTTAATGCCGAAATGGTCGCGGGCGCAGAAGAGCTTGCGGGAGCGCGCGTCCCAGATGGCGAAGGCGAAATCGCCAAGAAGATGGTCGACACAGGCTTCACCCCAGCGCGCATAGGCATGGAGGATGAGTTCGCAATCGGGGCGCGCCAGGGCCGACGGCGCCAGTCCCAACTCGCGGGCCAGATCTTCGCGGGCGTCGATGCGGGCGTCCGCGGTGATCCATACCTGCGCATCCACGCCCTGCCCATTCAGGGAAGCGGGCTGGCGCTCGGATTCGGCTTCGAAAGTGGTCTTGTGCAGGGCATGTCCCAAAGCCGCGGATCCGCCAGTCCAGACGTGCCGGCCATCCGGGCCGCGGAAGGCGAGCGAGGCCGTCATGGATTCGATGAGGCCGCGATCCGCCGGCCTGCCGTCAAAATGAATGATACCGGCAATGCCGCTCATATTCCGGAGCTCCTGGCCAGCAGCGGAACGTACCGGGTATTCGAACCGCCAACCAGGATGGCGCCGCGGCATTCGAGCCAGGCATGGGCCGCCAGACCCTCTTCAACCGATGGGGCCACGCCGATATGGAGATTGGAGGCGTGCCCGTGACGGGCGAAGAGGCGCTGCGCCGCCAGGGCACGAACTAAACACGTGGAATCCGGCACCACGGCGGCGGCGGCGAGAACCGCCCAGGTCAGGCGATCCGTATCCGCTGCATGACGGGCCGCCACTCTCGGAGTGAGCCTCAAGAAGCGGAATGGCACCAGCCAGAGCGCCAAACGGATGACGGAGACGCAAACCAGTGCTTCGGCGAGCACCAGCCGGTCGCCCCAGCTCAGGCGGATGAGTTTACGAAGCCAGCGGATCACGGATTCCTACCAGCCTTTCGGCCGAGAGTCTGGAGAGGAGGTCGAAGAGATCCTGCTCGCAGCGCTCGGGCGTGACGTCATATTGGGCCAGAACCGCGTCTCGAATGTCGCGCACGGGCTTGGCGTCGGTCATGGACTTCCAGATGAACGAGCCCAGTGGATTCAGACCGAAATAGACACCGGCGTTCAGGCCTAAAATGACATGCTCGTCTCCGAGTTGGCAGGAGACCTGATCGGGTTGCACGTAAACTATGCTATCGAGATTCATTGTAATGAATCTATGATACTTTTGTAACGGGGGCCCCTATTAACGGGTGTTTTCCGCATATTTCCTACGTAAAGTTCCCGGTTCGCTTAGTGGTAAGTACTTACCTCAGCCACGTACGCCGTTTCCAAGTCGATAGGCCTGTTACTTAGGAGATAGGTCTGGTACTTCGAGAAGACGGCTTGAGAAGCCGAGACTTCGCACAGCCCTTCCGCGGAGGGATCGGTGCGAGTCGACGGCTAGCGGGGGCACCCGTGCCGGTCTGAGTCTGCTCAACCGTCCTGGCCGTTAGCCGGCGAATGAAGTGCGCGTTCCCGGTTTCACAGCGCGGGGATTGAAATCACGGGCGAGAGGGATTGGGATGTGGGAAATGAGCGAAGGCAGGCGCCGTGCGATGCGCAAGAATTGCGTAACGATACAGCGGACGGGGCGTAGTGGTTCATGACCCGGCAGGCTCGTCCCGTGCAGTTGCCGCCTTTGTGAGCAAGGCAGGAGCGGGTGCGGCGGACGGCAAATAAGTGGGGGATACTGAATTGCTACCGGCCAACCCATACAGCGCGAGGGCCACCAGGATGGCGAAGCCGTCGTCGCGCACGTCGTACCACTCCATGGGGTTGCGATAGATGAGGTGCTGCAGGTACTCCAGAGACAGTCCCAGGAGAAACGCGGCGGCCACGCTGCGGATTTCCCGGTGGGGTTTCCGGGAACCCAGCATCAGCAGGAACGCCGCACCCCCAAAAGCCAGCCAGTGGATTTGGCGGTGCAGGTTCACAACCGGCCCGGGACTGGCAGGCTGCAAAGACCCGGCGGCCACGGGCACTCTGGCCGGCTGCACGGACCCGAAGGCCACGTGCAGCCGGGAGCGCCGCATGATCCCGGCCACTTCGAGCAGCCTGTGAGGCTGCAAAGACCCTACGACCACGAGCAGGAGCCATGCCCAAGTGATGCGGCGGATGATCCGCCGGTGGTTCAACGAGTGCTTCAAAATGCCGCCGATGTCGATTCCCCAGGGCATGGCTCAGCTAACGATGCCGGTATATTGGCCTGGCGATCCGAGACCGGCGCCGGTGATGAGGCCGGCGGATCCGGTAGCGATGATGGCGACTCTCATTGAGTTTGCAGGTCCTCCGCCCTTTGGACGGGGTTGGACCGGATTGGGATACTCAGTACGCGCCGCGCGGCATGACTACGGCCTTCAGAGTGCACGCCAAAACGTAGAGGTCCAGCCAAAGCGACCAGTTTCGGATATAGTACGTGTCCAGGCTCTCCTGGGCCTTCAGGTCCGCGTCGCTGCGCTCGGAAATCTGCCAGAACCCGGTCAGGCCCGGTGGCACGCTCTGTCGCAATGTTCGAAACTCCGGGCCGAATTCGTTCATGTGGTACCCGGGGAACGGTCGCGGCCCGACCAGGCTCATCTCTCCGCGCATCACGTTCCAGAACTGCGGCAGCTCGTCGAGGCTGGCCCTGCGGAGCAGGCGACCGACCCCGGGCAGAATACGCGGGTCGTGTTTTAGCTTGAAGAACTGTTGCCAATGCACGCGCTCGGCCGGGTTCTCGTCGAGGTATCGCTCCAGTACGCGCTCGGCATCCGGGTACATGGTGCGGAGCTTCCAGACCCTGATCTTGCCCCCGCGGTACCCGGCGCGCTCCTGCGTGTAGAATGCCGGCCCCGGGCTGACGCGCTTGATCCACAGCGCGAGCAACGCCACTAGCGGCGCACTGGCCAGAAATAGCGGTACGCCGAGAGCGTAGTCCAGGGCTCGCTTGAAGTAGTAGTTCCTCTTAAGCAGCAGGTTCCGCCGCAGCTCGAGCCCGACGGACCCGGCCAGGTCGCGCGGGGTGATCCACAGACTCTGAACGCCGGGAAGGTCGGGCACCAAAACGACCTTGGGAAACGGCAGCGACTCGACAAGCCCGGCCAGTTGAGGGCTGAGAAAGCCCGGCATGGCGACGATAGCCGTGCGCGCGTACGCGGCCAAGCCTGGCGCCAGCGAAATCGGGCCGAGCACCGGCACCCCGCCGATGGTCGCGCCCCAAGTCTCTGGCCGGTTCTTCAGTAGAGCGATTGGGACCAGGCCCAGTTCCGGACGGCGGCTTAGAGACTCGACGATCCGTGAACCGGCGTTGTCGGAGCTGAGGACTATCACGGGCGTGCCCCACCAGCGGCAACGCATCAGTATGGTAACGGCGGTTACCTCTACCAGCGGCGACAAAATCAGCGCAAAAACGAAGCTGGCCAGCTCGATGCCGCGCGACCAACCCCCTGTGAGCACCAGGTGGTCCAACATGACCAGCCCGGCAAACGTGAACCCGGCTGCGATCGTGCGCCGCCGCAGCCGCTGTACCGGACCGAGCCCGTACCCGGGATACAGGCCCATCAGCCAATTGGCGATCGGCAATAATAACAGCCCCAGAACCAGACCCCGATAACTCTCCGGGCCGATACTCTTCGTAAACCAAGGGGCGGCGATGTGGCGGGCTAACAAGCCCAGGGCGAGTGCGAACTGGCCGGCGCAAATGTCCACCAGCGCCATAAGCCAGGGGACCGAGCGGCGCTCCCGAAACCCGAGCGGTTCAATAGGAACGCGCGGCTCCGGTTCGATTTCCAGGGTGAAAGCCGGCTTCTGCACGGCAACTGCAAAGGGAAGTGATGAGGTCTTATGTACCATAGGGATGCAATACAGTGACTGAGTCTTCGTTTGGAGACAAACTCAGCATATCGGACCTGTTGCTCCCCAGCATCCCGCGAAACACCCGAATCGTGGGCGTGAAATACCCTGCGGGTGATCCCCGTGCTCTTGGCTGTGCGCGGCATATGGCGTCGGGACATGGTATGGATTGGTGAAGACTGCTTAGACGATGGATGCGAGGACCGGCGCCGGCACCGAGGCTTGCCCGTGGGCGATGTACCACTCAATCGTCCGCCGCAGGCCCTCCTCGAAGCTGGTTCGGGCGCGAAACCCAAATTCACGCTCGGCCCTGGTTACGTCGAGGCAGCGGCGCGGCTGCCCGGTCGGTTGGGAGGTATTCCGGGAATGGCGCCGTCGGGCACCGTGGAAGCCTCCAGCAGGTGGTAGCTTGCCGCAGATATAAGTACTGTAGGCACGAACTTAGGCTCCTTCTCCGGTTAAGAGAGAAGGAGCCTCTAAGGTGATTGTTTACTTCACCCTGGTTGCCGGTCTTGGTTCTGGCGTAAGGCATCAACGCGCTGGCTCTCCAGATGGAAAGAGCTCTTTCAGTTTCAGGAAGTGCTTCTCAAAGAGGTGCCAGCTTGCCAAAGCAATCAAGACTACAAGGAGAAGGGCGATACCGTTGACCGCCGCCACGGCCAACACTTTGTTGCCCAGGATACGGGCCAGATTGTCGCTGTTAATACCTGAGTATACCAGGGCCAAAATCAACGGTTGGTGGATGATATAGAGGCAGTAGCTGTATTTTCCAAAGAACTGGAGCGGTCGAGCCGATGACGCCCGATGGACGAGGCCCCCCTCTTGCGCGGCCAGGACCATTACGAGAAGACCGCCGAAGAACAGGCCCCAAAGGCTAATGCCAACCGTCCCCATCCAGACGTCTCCAGGTGCGACACTCCCCGTCATTCCCATCAGAACGATCAGCGCACCTAACGCAAACGCGGTCAACGGTAGTGCTGCTTTCCTTGCCATGCTCCAATAGCGGGGATCCCGAAACGACAGTGCTACGATCCCGCCAATTGCCAGAGAGTCCAGACGGCAAAATGTCAAAACATAGGCGGCAACGCCCATCTGCATGCGGTGAAAAATGACCCGAAGCGTAAACGAAACCGCTACCAGCGCCAGGCACACAATCATAAGCCAGCCCCGTTTTGCGGTTCGAACCACAAAAGGCCATACAAAGTAGAACTGCTCTTCGATGGAAAGAGACCAGAAATGGTGAATGACTGTGGGGACAGCGGCAAAAGAATAAAGCCCGCTGCGCCAATTCAGAAGATAGAGCCACGCAAAAAACTGGAAAGAAGGCTGAATCGGCCTGCGGGGCTCAATCAACCTGCGGACCGCATCCCCATGATGCATTAGCCCCAAGGCCCATGGGGCCAACACAAAGAAGAGCAAGAGGCTGGCATAATAGAGCGGAAAAATCCGAACGGTTCTTCTAAAATAGAAAACGCGGTAGTAATTCTCATTGCCTACCGACTGCAGCAGAATGCTGGTGATTAAGAACCCGGAAAGCACAAAAAACAGGTCAACCCCCGCCCACCCGATCCCGGCCGCGCCAGCGTATAAACGTTCCCATAAAGCGCTGCCTGAACTAACCGCAAAGAGTTTGAAATGATAGAGCAGCACTGAGATTACAGCGAGGCCCCGAAGACCGTCAACACCTGGTATTCGTCTTGACGTCACGCATTGGCGGGACGTCACGGTCTGAACGAGTGTGTCAGGATGAGTACGTGACTTTACTACCATTTATTTCTACCTTCCTTGAAATAAGAACCTATCGGCGCTCCAGCCGCGAATGGCGAGCCGGAACCAAAGCAACACGGTGCGACGGGGAGGAAAACCGGGCAAGTCAAGAGCTGATCAGGGGAGCGGAGGGGGCGGCGCACATGGGCTGGCGCCCCGGCTTTCCGCGGAGATGGGGGGCCTATGCCGGGGTTCAGCGGGAACTGCGCCAATCTGGTTGAGAATCGCAGGCGCGAAAGCATTCTGCAGGGAATTTACCGACTTCAACAATGCGGTTACTAAGTCAAAGACTAAGAAGCCGCAAAAACAATCCTCGATTCGCAGGCGAAACCGCCGGCTCCACCGATGCGAACACAATCGCGGATTGTTTTACAGCTCTCAGCGAGCGGGATTTCGCGGCCGCGCGACGAAATCCCGGGAAAACCGCTCAGACGATGGATGCGAGGACCGGCGCCGGCGTTGAGGCTTGCCCGTGGGCGATGTACCACTCAATCGTCCGGCGCAGGCCCTCCTCGAAGCTGGTTCGGGCGCGAAACCCAAATTCACGCTCGGCCCTGGTTACGTCGAGGCAGCGGCGCGGCTGTCCGTTCGGTTGGGAGGTATCCCAGTGAATGGCGCCGTGGAAGCCGGTCATCCTGGCGATCTTTTCGGCCAGATCGCGAATGCTGATCTCGACTCCACTGCCCAGATTGACCGGCTCGGGCTGGTCGTATTTCTCCGCCGCCAGAAGGATTCCTTCGGCAGCATCGTCGACATAAAGGAACTCCCGGGTAGCCAAGCCATCGCCCCATAAAATGACTTCGGAGCGCCGCTCGTCAACCGCTTCGACGCACTTCCGAATCAGGGCGGGGATGACGTGCGAGGACTCGTAATCGAAGTTGTCTCTGGGCCCGTAGAGATTGACCGGGAGGAGGTAGGTGGCGTTCATGCCATACTGCTGGCGATATGCCTGGCACTGGACCAGGAGGGCCTTCTTGGCGATGCCGTAGGGCGCGTTGGTTTCCTCGGGGTAGCCGCTCCAGATATCGTCCTCGAGGAAAGGGACGGGGGTGAATTTGGGGTAGGCGCAGATGGAGCCGAGGACTACTGTTTTTTCTACCCCGTAACGGCGGCAAGCCTCAATGAGCTGGATGCCCATGATGGCGTTGTCGTAGAAGAAGCGGCCGGGATTGGCGCGATTGGCGCCAATGCCGCCGACCACCGCCGCCAGGTGGATGACCACCTCGGGGCGGCGATCGGAGAACAGCCGGTCGATGTCGTCGAGCCGGGTGAGGTCATATTCCCGGCTGCGCGGGACGCAGATTTCCTCGCAGCCCTTGTCTCGCAGCTTTTCGATCAGATGCGAACCGAGAAAACCGGCGCCGCCGGTGACGAGAATCCGTTTTTGAGTGAGATCCATTGCTGTCCTTTCAGGCGTGCGCGGGCTCGTGCCGCAGTGCCGCCGTGCCGCCAGTCAGCGTGCGCTCCAAGTCCCCGAGATCGCTTTCGACCATGATCTGGACGAGTTGATCGAACGTGACCGAGGGCTCCCAGCCGAGCACCCGGCGAGCCTTCGAGGCGTCGGCCAGGAGATAATCGACCTCGGCCGGGCGGAAGTAGCGGGGATCAACCTGGACGTATTCGCTCCAGTCCATACCGGCCGCCGCAAAAGCCAGGCTGGCGAAATCGCGAACCGAGTGAGCCTCGCCGGTGCCGATGACGCAGTCGCCGGGTTCGTCCTGCTGGAGCATAAGCCACATGGCACGAACGTAATCTGGGGCGTAGCCCCAGTCGCGGCGCGCGTCCAAATTGCCAAGGTAAAGCTTATCCTGGAGTCCCATTTTGATGCGTGCCACGGCGCGCGTGATCTTGCGAGTCACGAACGTCTCGCCGCGGCGCGGGGACTCGTGATTGAAGAGAACGCCGCAGGAGGCGTGCAGATTATAGCTCTCTCTATAGTTGACAGTGATGTTGTGGGCGTATACCTTGGCACAGGCGTACGGGCTGCGCGGGTGGAGGATGGTGGTTTCCGACTGGGGCGGCGGCGTAGACCCGAACATTTCGCTCGAGGACGCCTGATAAAAGCGGGTCTTGAGGCCAGAGCGGCGGATTGCCTCCAGCAGCCGCAGGGTTCCCGTGGCCACTACATCGCTGGTATACTCCGGGATTTCAAAGCTGACCATGACGTGGCTCTGCGCGCCCAGATTGTAGATTTCATCCGGTTCCACCTGCGCCAGGACCGTGGCCAGCGCGCTGGCATCCGTCAGGTCCGAATAATGCAGGAACATCCTGCTGTTGACATCGTGAGCGTCCTCATAGATGTGGTCCACGCGTCCTGTGTTGAAGCTTGACGAACGGCGTTTGAGGCCATGCACTTCGTATCCTCGGCCGAGGAGAAACTCGGCCAGGTACGATCCGTCCTGGCCGGTAATACCGGTGATTAAGGCTTTAGGCATAGTGAGAAACTCCGAATAATTGGTATTTGAGAACGGCTATCCAAGGCTTGCCGGCCTGTTCAGACCGGATCGAGCGGGCGCCACAACCATGAGATCCGGGCGGCCGGATGGAAGACTTTCAAATAGTACCGATTCAAAGCGATCGGCGATCTTGGCGATGTCAAATGTGGAAAGCGCATAAGCGCGCGCACGAGATGCAATTTCCAGCGCGCGTTCCGGGTCCGATACAAGATCCCGGGCGCCGCGAACGAACCCCGCAACGTCGCCGGGATCGACGACGAGTCCGGCCCCGCTTCGAGTCACGATTCGAGCCGCCAGGTTCGACTGGGGAACCGCCAGCAGAAGGGGCCGCCCGGCGCAAAGATAGGTCAGAACCTTCGATGGCACCGAGAACGCCCCGGCGTCCTTCTCGACCATGGCGATCAGCACGTCGGCCGAGGCGGTCACATCGGAGAGCATATGATGAGGTTGAAAATCCAAAAGGAGAAGGTTCGATAGCTGGAGTTCCCGCCGGCGCGCTTCCAGATACCCCCGGCCAAGCCCTTCCGAGACCACGACGACCGCAGCGTCCGGCACTTCGCGAAGGTCTACGGCAAGTTGCACCAGCAACTCCGGATTGTGTTTCAGCCCCAGCGTGCCCGAGTAGAGGAATACTTTCTTGTCCGTCAGATTTTGCGCCGCGCTCCAGGGGTTAATCTTGGGCTTGGGAGCCAGGTCCTCAAGTGGGGCCCAGTTTTCGATTACCGAAGCCTTTCCCTTGGCGAGACCCGGAAAAGCCGGATAAAAATCGTCCGATATCAGGATCACGCGATCCGACGCCTTCACGACTTCATCTTCCTTGTGCCGGATATACTTACCAAGCCAGGCGCCGGCAATACCGAGGCGCTGCGTGAATATCTTCTCGGCGGCGATTCCGTAGCAATCCTGAACCCAGTTTACGAATCCGATCGAATTCCGTTTGCAGAACCTCTGGATGCCCGCCTGAATCATTGGGGAGGCATTAGCGGATAGAACCACCTGCGGCCGGAAACCTGCCACCTGAGAAGTGCACGTTCTTAGGTAGCGTCGATCCGCCAGGTACCGGCGAAGGTACTGATATTTGGGATATTCCCGCGGCAGCTTCACGGGATCGAGCAGGAATGTGGCTGGATCCGCGGGCAATGCGGCAGGGTGATCGTTGGGCGATCGGAAACCAGAGAAGAAGATATGCTGGACGGAGTGGCCCCTGCGGGCCAATTCACGGCTCAACTGTGTCTGGAAGGCGTGGCCCACGAAATCGTGTACGGTAATGCGAAGAGGTCCCATAAATAAGTAACTTTGGCGCGGCACTGGCCGCTCAGATATTCGTCGACTCGCGCGTCTTCAAGACGATCATGTATTCGTAAAACGACTGCAGGGCGGCGTACGTGAAGCCGGCCCGGCCATCCAGGAAGCCGCGCTTGGCGAAGTACAGCAGCGCGAACTTAATCAGCGGACGGGCCGGCAGCCGGTAAAACAGTTCTTTCTGATGGAAGCGGCGTTCGTGGAAATCCTTGGCGGCCAACGCCTGGCGGATGCTGAAAGGCTTTTGGGAGGCGCGGTTGCCGGCGATTTGCCTGGCTTCGAACGTACTGTAGGAATTGTGCCGGTCGAGCCAGTGCCCCATGCCTTTGCTGAACGGGAAATGGTCCAGGTAGCCCTCGACTTCACCCACGGGGCCATCGGGTAGGGACACCGGATTCACCAGCCGCTCGTAGCGCATCTTCTCCGGCCGGAATAGCCGCAT
Organism: Candidatus Acidiferrales bacterium; assembly: GCA_035570275.1. Taxonomy (GTDB): domain Bacteria; phylum Acidobacteriota; class Terriglobia; order Bryobacterales; family Bryobacteraceae; genus DATMNI01. The sequence continues at coordinate 68,848 of DATMNI010000117.1, forward strand.
GTAAAACGGCGTCGCCTGCGCGTGTTTCAGCCAGCGTCCGAGAAAGAAATCACGACGCTGGATACGGAAGGCGACATTGCCGTTGGGACGCTCAACCGCCCGGCGCACGCTTGCCACCAACTCAGCGGTCATGCGCTCGTCGGCGTCCAGAGTCAACACCCACGGATACTTGAAGGGGATATTCCGAAGGGCCCAGTTCTTGTGCTCACCTTCGTTACCTCCGAAAATCGCGCTGCCTTGGCCGGACAGAGAGACCACGACATGTGCGCCGGCGGCTTGAGCGACCTGACGGGTGTTGTCCGTGCTCCCGGAATCGTAGACGTGGATATCGTCTGACCACCCTACCGATTGGAGACAACCCGGCAGGTCTTGCTGTTCGTTCTTCGTAGGTATAAGGATCGAGATCATTGTGGTTTGGTTTGTAACCGCAGCGTGGAACCAGACGGATTCGTCCTGGCCTGGTGTGGCGCCGTCAAGAACACCGTCCGGACCTGCCCCGCGTCCTTCATAACGACTTGATTCTCGCTTTGATCTTCCGAGCTGGAATTCCAGCGTAGACCCACCAGGGCTCCAGATCGCGCGTAGCCACGGATCCAAGGGCCAATACGGCTCCCTCGCCTACGGATACGCCCGGTTGGACAGACGCGCGCGCGCAGATCCACGCATACGCCCCAACCGATATGGGTGACGCTATCAATGGGAATGCCGGAGACTGATAATCGTGCGTGGCGCCGCACAGGTAAGCCTGCTGGGATACCGTGGCGTGCGATGCTAGTCTAATCATGGCGGGATTGTAAATGATTGCCTCGTCCGCTATCCCTACAACGTCCCCGCAGACAAGGTTCCACGGCGCCCAAATTCTTGCCTTGGGGTATATGTGACATCCCCGCCCGAGCTTGGCGCCAAAGCACCGCAACAGCATCGCTCGCCAACCATGGAGCGGCCGCGGCGTGGTCCGGAACAGGAGCGTGTAGACGCCAATCCAGACGGCCCGACGCAGCTTGTTGCGAAACGAAAAGGGCGCTACCAGGTAGGGGTCGGCCTGGCTGCGCGGATGGGCGCTCTGCATGATGCTGGACATACTATGTTATGGCCTTGAGCGCGTGAACCAGACTGTCCGCAGCCGCGTGGATTTCAAATCTACTGGCGAACGATTGCCGGGCACGCGCCCGCATCAGTTTCTTATCGTGGTCGGATTGCGAAATCCACGAGGTGAGCAGGGAGCAGGTCCCGGCCAGATCGTCCGTCGCGACGATGCCGGCGCCATCGTCCCGAATCTCGCGCCAGATGTTGACCTTGTCGGAGATCAGCGGCGGCACCCCGTACGACATGGCTTCCGCCACCACGATGCCGAAGTTTTCCTGATGGGATGGCAGCACGAAGACCTCGGCCGTGCTGAGAGCGCTTCGCTTGGTGGCGCCGCCAATCATTCCCGTCCACGTAATCCTGTCTGAGACCTGAAGCTTAGCCGCCAGACTCGACAGCGACGGGCGGAGCCCGGCCTGGTCGGGCCCGGCGATCACCAGATGCCATTCGGGGTCCGCAGCCAACACCTGGGCGAACGCGCCAATCGCCAGGTCGCATCCCTTCTTGGGATGAAGCCGTCCCATGAAGAGGGCCAGACGCTTGCCTTGCAAATGAGGAAATTCCGAGAAGAATGACTTGACCTCAGCCTCGTCCGGTGAAGGAGGCAGCGAGGTGCCGTACCCAACCACTACCTCTCGCGCCGAGTAAAGGCTGAACGACTGCCGGGCCAGCAAGCGCTCTTCTTCGCAGGTGAACACCACCGCCGCGGCGTCGCGCAGCACCCGGTAGTCGGCCCAGGGCCAATACAGCCATTTCTTGAGATGTTTGAGCGGATACTCCCGCTTGAACCATGGGTCCAGCATTCCGTGCGTGAATACCACATACGGGGTAGCAGTGCCATGGAGAGCCCGCCAGGCCGCGAAACTAGAATATCTCCAGAGTCCGTTTACCACCACCACATCGAATCGCGGCGCATTGGCCCGCAGCCACGGCACCACCCGCGGTGCATAGCCGTACCAGGTGTGGCGTGGGCCGAGCGCATGTACCGGCAGCGGGAAATCCGTCAGGAAGGGGGCCTTCGGATCGTCGAGAGTAGCCACCTCGACCTGATGTTCGCCGCCGGCAGTCAAGGTAGCGCCTAACTGTCTTACGCCCTCGATAGGACCGCCATCGGCGGAGCTGGCGGACATGATCAGATGAAGGATTCTCATAGGGTCTTAACGGATCGGCTGTTCGTGCCTGCCGCACGCGCGGCGACGCCAATGAACAGATTGCCGAATTGCCGGCGCAAACTAAAACGGTACGCGAGCTGATGGAGCTTCGGACCCCAGACGGAGAAAAGGGGTGATCGGTTGAGCCGGCCGGCGCTGGCTATTTTGGCGCAAACGCGCCGGTGCTGCCGGGTAGCCTCTTCCACCAGACGCCCGGACCCGGTGATGGATGCGCCATAGATTCGGAAGTCTCCCAACACCCGTGGAGTGTGCGCCACGCGCGCGCCCGCCAGGAGCATATCGACGATCAGTTCGCTGTCCCAACTGATTCGATTCTCCGGGTTGAACCCCCTGGTGCGTTCGAGGATCGATCGGCGAAAGAAAGTCGCCTGCTGCCAGAAGTAGGAAGTGCGGTTGGCGAATCGCGTCAAGTCCGCCTTATCGACAACCCGGCCCCTCAGGGATGGGCGTCCGCACTCGTCGATGATCCGGATGCTCCCGAGAAGAATGTCCGTTTCCGGGTGGGACGAGAAAAAGCCGGCGACGTAGTCCAGCGCTCCCGGAGCGAATCGGTCGTCGGCGTTGATATACCCGCAGACGTCGGCATCTTTGAGCGCGGCGAAACCTTTGTTGAGGCCGTCCGCCGGGCCCTGGTCCGGTTCCATGATGGCGGCTGAAAACTGGGTCCGCCTCCGTTCCACGATCTCGCGGGAGCCGTCTGTGCTTCCCGGATCCACGATGACGTATTCCAAACGGTGAGGAGTCAAGACGGAGACCGAATCGACGGCCTCCTCAAGAAACCGGGCTTGATTGAAGGAGATGGTTACTATGCCTATAGTCATCGGAGTGGCCGGGGTGAGTATGGACCGGGTGAATATTCCAGATGTGCCGCACCGGCCATGGCAGGTTGGCGGCGGATCCAGACATTACCGATCATGCGCCTTCGCCCGGCAGTCTGCGCGGCCTGGAGCCAGCCGTTCGCCACGATGAATGCACAAAGGGCAAAAGCAACGTCCAGCCGGTGGCCCCCGTTAAACGGGCTGGACAGAAGGTGCACGAGTCCGGTGAACAACAACAAGAGCAGCACCAATTGTGGGTTTTTGACGTGCCGCTCCGACTGCCAGACGGCCCGTATGCCGCGAACAATGGCGACGCCGTACAGCACCGGAAAAATCAAGGCGAGCAGCCCTCCCTCGAACCAGGCCTGCAGCACCATGGAGTGGGCCTGGAAGGTTCCTTCGCCTACATTGTTGTTCGCCTGATAACCATTATCTCGCTGCTTTCCGTTCACGGCGTCAAGCAGATTGGCGTTGGTCGCCCATGAACCGTGGCCGATCAGCGGCGAAGAGAAGATCTCAGCCGCGGCAACCTGGACGCCAGCCAATCGCCAGGTGTCGGAATTGGCTCTGCGCTCGGAGAACTCGCTGCCATTGAGAAGCGATCCCGCCACCAGGAGAGCGGCCAGACCGAGGGCGGCGAAGGTGGCCGGCCAGGCGAGAACTCTCCAACGGCTGGCACGGACCAGATTCGCCAGAAGAACCGCGCCTACAGCCACGCAGAGCGCACCCTGAGAGCGTGAATCGAGGTAAACGTGCAGCATCCCAAGCGCCATGAAGGCCAATGGAGCCAAAGCCGTCTTCAAGAGCCTGAGATTCCCCAGCACCAGGGCAACGGCCATCGTCACAGGAACCCCGAGATCGAGCTTCCAGTAAGCCAGAAATGGTTGCCCGCTTAAGCCAGCCAGGGCCAACGCGCCCGCCGCCGCCGCATAGCCGAGCGCCACGGCCTGCAATCGCGAACCGGAGTAGCCGACCACCGCGGCCATTCCGAAGACATCGATCAGCACGAAGATCACGCGCGCGCTCCCCCGCATCATGTCTTTCGCCGGCGCGCCGACGATCAAGTCTGACAGGAGATACCCGACGATCATCAACAACATAGACAGGGCGAGCGGCCGCATCAGGCGCGGCCATTTCTTCATTGAGGTATGTTTGCGCAGCAGGGCGTGAAAGAGAGCGCCCAGCAGGAGGATCTCTCCAACATAGAGCGTGCCGATGAGTTCCACGGGTATCGGCAGGGTCGCACCAATGAGCGCGGGCCAAATCAAACTCGTCCAGGGTGATTTGGCGGTCTTGAGGTCATTCATCGCGGCACCCCGATGGACTTGGACAGCAGGCGCGCGGGAACCCCAACGGCGGTAGCTCCGGGGGGAACATCTCTTACCACCACAGAGTTTGCCCCAATGACGGCGCCCGAGCCGATCGAGATCCCGCCGACCACCACGGCGCCGGCGCCAATTGTGACACCGTCGCCCAGTACAGGAGAGGCGTGATCGTCGCCTGGCGTCAGCTTTTCCCCTAAAGTGGTGCCTTGCAGCAGGGTGCAGTTGGCGCCGATCACCACCAGGGTCCCCACCACGATTCCAACCGGGTGGCGTATCACCAACCCTGCGCCGACGCTGGCGCCGGGTTGAATGTCCGCCCCGGTGATCTTCACGGTATAGGCTGCGATCGCCAACCCGAGCCAGACATGGTCCGCCCTCCACGCTTGATTCGCCAGGCGATACAGAAACGTCGCCCGAAACCCGGGGTTCACGAAATAAGCGCGGAGCACACGGATAAGGCTGGCCGGCCGTCCATAGGAGCGTTGATAGTCGGCGATGATCAGATCTTTCATGCCCTGGCTCGCCAGTCCGCTCGGATGAAAGAGCGCACCGGCGCCCATGCCAATTGCGGTTGCCGTATTAGTCATAGAGGGAAATGTCATTTCGTGCAGTTCATACTCAACATGCTTGTTTGCGGTACGAATCACCGGGCTTCTTGTCCGAATGGGATGGACCTCAAAACGCGCGCTGGCGTGCCCACTGCGATCACTCCGGCGGCAACATCCTTCGTCACCACGGCGCCAGCCCCAATGATCGATCGGGCACCGATCCGGACTCCCGGTAGGATGATCGCCCCGGATCCGATCCATACGCCGTCTTCGATCACTACCGGTCCCCCGATAACCTTAGTCGAATAGGGGTAGGAATTCGCGTCGTGGGTTGCGGACGTGATGACCACATGGGCTGCGATGAGGACGTCGTTGCCGATTGTCACGCCGAATTGCCCCCACATTTGAACGTAATCGTTCAACGACGAACTCGACCCTATGTGAACCCGGTGAGCGTGGTGGATGGTTACGCCTTTGAAAAACTCGGTTCGCTCGCCCAGCGAGCCAAGGCAGGTTCGCCAGTACAGCCAGTTGATTCCCCTCATGGCATTCTTTAGCATTGGGATGCCAGGAGTGTTGCGGCGTACGGTAGCCAGCGCGCCGCCAATCTTGGCCAGGGTACCCCAGCCAGTGCCGCGGCGAATCAAGATACGGCCTCGGACGTTTTCGCCAGCGCCGTCTGGTGAGAGGTCCGTTTAGCTGCGGGGCTTAACGATAGTCTCGAAAGCGTGACGGCGCCGGCGAGAAACGCCATCAGCACCGGTCCGGCCCACGGCGCCCATTTCGACCAGGATGCGCCCAACGTCATGGCTTCGATCCCGTATTCGATCAAAAGTCCGGCCGCCACCAGCGGAACACCGAATGCGTTGGCCTTTGAGGCGTAAATGGACCAAGGGACCGTATAGTCTTTATGGAACCGGATGATGATCACCGCGCTTCCTGTGAGCAGGGCCGCCACCGATCCGGCGACGACACCTCGAATACCGTAATAATGCGCCAGAGGCAGGGCGTAGAGCAGGTTGCAGATTCCAACCGTCATGTTGCCGGCTGCGATCCAAAACGCGCTGCCGACGCCCAGCAAACTGAAATACGCCGGGCCGATAAAAGTCTGCAAACCAACCGCCAGTGCCAGAGCCAGAAGAAGATGAACGAACTCGGGGTTGAACTTTCCGAGCCACAGCATGGAAATCAGCGGCGCCGATGCAATCAGAACCGCCAGCGTCGGCAGCAGCATGGCGCTCATGTTCTCGACCGCGGTTTCGTAGAGATGCACAACCGCCCGTTTCCCCTTTTCATTGGCTGCCGCGGCCATCGGCAGAATCGATTGCTGGGGAGCGGTAATCAGGCCCCGAAACTGACTGGCCACCCGGTTGGCCATCTCATACAGGCCGACATCCGCGAGTCCTCCATATCTGGCCAGGAGACCCTTTGTGACGGGTTCGCACAGCAACATGGCGATGCCCGCAACCTGGTAGGAAGTCGAGTAGCCGATCATCTCGCGAAAAGCGGCTTTTTGCCACTTACGCGGCACCAGAGGTACGCCGGGCAGGATGCGGCGCAGGACAATCCAGCCTGTAGCCGCCATTAGAATCGCTTGGAACAGTTGGGCCCAGGCCAAGCCGATCAGCCCATGAGAATGTGAGAGCGCAACCGCCAGAGTGACAAATATAACGTTGCCGGCAATGGCCAGCATGGCGCGAAGATCCAGCCGGGCGCATCCATCCAGGGATCCTTGGACGGCGCCGGAGACCGAGGACACAATCATCGAAGCCACCGCGTAAGGCAGCAGCGCCAGGCCCACCGCAATGTTCTCGTGCGGGACTACTTTAGCTAATGCGATTCGAAGAATCGGGAAAGCCAGCACGCCAAGCCCCGTAACCAGCGCAATGACCGAGATGACCCCGGTTTCGACGGCAAGGACGGCCCGGGGTGTGTCATTCAATGCGCGGTATCGTGCCACGAACCGCCCCAGACTGCCGGAAAGGCCCAGATCGGTGAAACGTGCGACGCCGGTCGTCGCCAGCACCAGCGACCAGAGCCCGAGATTGACCGGACCCAGCGTGCGGTAGATGAATCTGTATAAAATGAAGAGTGTTATGCCCGAAACTACTACCTGTAAAGTAAGTAGTACGGACGTTTTGTTAAGCGCGGGCAGTCTCATATTTGATCGTGTTTTACCGTTGTCAGGCTGGCGGCTTCTGCGTGCGGGCGGCAATTGAAATCGTCCGCGGGAACCGTACCGGAAAGCGTTCCCGCGGGACATTGCCTGGTGCCTGCGATGGTCTAATGCCTACGTTGGTCGAATGCTTACGATTTGAGCGGCTTGTAGTATTTGGAATAATATTTCCCGTAGTACCCGTAGTAGTAATAACGGTCGCTCATGTCCGCGCGGACTTCGTTCAAGACTACTCCAATCACATTCGTCTTGATGCGCCTCAGGCTGTTGAGGACGCTGGCGACGGCGTTGCGGTTGGTCTGGCCGGCCATGGTAATGACCACGACTCCGTCCACGACCGCGGCCATCTGGAGAGGCTCGGCAAACCCAAGGAGCGGCGGGCCATCGACGATGACCAAGTCATATTCCTTTTCGGCTTCGGCCAGCAACTTATCGAGGACGCCGCCAAGGCGGTCGGCGGCGCGGCGCGACGCCGGGCCAGCGGTGATCACGTCGAGATCGGGATAGATTTCCGACTTCTGGATGGCATCGCGCCAGTCGATCTCACCGCTGACGTGGGTGGACATTCCCTTGAGGTTCGGTAACCCGAGGCGGCCGTGGACTCCGGGACGCCGCAGATCGGCGTCGATCAGCAAAGTCTTGCGGTTTTGCAGGCTGTGGGCAATCGCCAGGTGGACGGAGGTGGTGGTCTTGCCCTCGCGCGGGGTGGCTGACGTCGTCAGGATCGACCGTGGGCGGCGGCCCAGGTCGGCCAGGAGGATGGAATCCCGCAGCGTCCTGATAGCCTCTTCAAACGCCGCGGCCTGACCGCTGAGGCGATCGGAATGCATCAGTGCGCCGGCTACGTTCGAATTGGTCCTGACCGGCAGAAACTTGCCGCGCCAGGACTTCACCACCGGAAGCGAGCCGAGGACTACGGTCTTGAGACCGCGCTGGATTTGCTCGGGGTCGCGAACCGTGTTATCCAGAACGTCGGCGACTACGGCAGCGCCCACCGCCAGCAGGGTGGAGCAGAGGAATGCGAGGATTGCGTTCAGCAATTGATTCGGGAAGACCGGCGCGAGCGGCGGCCGGGCGGAATCGGAAAGGCGGATGGAACTGTTCTGGAAGCTGGAGTTGATGCCGGCTTCCTTGATCTTGCGTACCAGCTCGTCATAGAGGGTCTTGTCGCCGTCGGCTTCCCGCTTGAGGGACTTGTACTCGAAGAAACGGGCGTTGAGGTGGTCGAACTCGTTCTTGATCTCGGCCACGGCGCTCTTGAGCATGCCTTCGCGATTGGCCGCTTCCTGGTACTCCAGGCTGACGCGCTGCGTGATATCGGTTCGCAACAAAGCGAACTGACGTTCCAGCTCGGTTACCTGGGAGAGGGACTTCTTGTACTCCGGGTGGCTGGCGCCGTATTGCGTTTTCACCACCACAAACTTCTCGCGGGCCTCATCCAGGTGGTCCGCCAGCCGGCGGAGTTGTTCGCCTTGCGTGGACGCCTTGGCGGCTTCCAGCGAACCGGTCTTCACCGAATCGTAGGCGGCCTGCTTGCGGACGCGATCGCCCTGGGCGGTGGTGAACTCGGCATTGAGCTGGAGCAGGCGGGCGGAGAGAATGCTGGTCTTCTCCTCGGGGTTGATGACGCTCAGGTCCTTTTCAAACTGTGCCTGGGCGCCGGAGGATCGCTCCATCTTAGCCTTTAGCTCCTCGATCTGCTTTTCCATGAAGGCGGAGAGCCCGGCGGTGGCGCGGAAACGGATGTCGTACGTATGCTGGATATAACTATCGGCGATACCGTTGGCGACATTGGCGGCCAGTTCGGGATTGGTCGAACGGTAGCTGATGAGCAGCAGATAGGTATTTGGCGGACGTGTGACCTTGAGGCTTCCGAGAGCCACGGGGGCATTTTGGACGCGCGCGGCGGGTAGCGCCGTTTTGGTTGTATCCAGGAGATTGAATTTCTCAGCCACGGGGCGCAGAACGGAATCCGACTGGATGGCGTTCACCTGGGTGGCGAGGAACTGATCCGCGTCGTTGGGCGCCGACCGCGTAGCATCCTGGCCAATAAAGCCTTCGGGAGCTTGCCGGTCGATATCGATAGTGGCGGTGGCTTCATAGATCGGGGTGAGGCGCGAAGACACCACCACGGTGGAAGCCACGCAGACCAGGACGAAGGCGCTGATCCTCCATTTGTGGCGGCGCAGGATCCAGAGGTAGTGGGAGAGGGGGACGATGGGCTCCTCGGGCTCCTGTTGGCTATTACCGTAGGGTTGTTGGAATGTGACGTATTCAGGGACCACGGGAACGGAGCCGTTGGCCTCCGGAGCCGGCAGGGCGAGCATTGATTTTTCGTTAGGCATGTTTATCTTGGATTTATCTGTAGGTGTAGATCAGGGCCTGAGAGAGTAGATCAGGGCGCTTGAGGCGCCGCCGCCGAATATGAGAAGCTTCTCCAGTACGGCCAGGCCCATGCGCTTGCCGCTGTTGTCCGGGATATAAAGGATGTCATTGGCGGTCAGGGTGACATCGGGAGCCTGCCGCTTCATGATCTTATCGAGCGGAACGGCGATTTCGTTCTTGGCGCCGGCGCCTTCGCGACGGTAAATGAAGGCGTGTTTGTCGGCGTAGGGCGCCAGCCCTTCGGCCAGGGCGAGCATTTGCATGACGGTAGTATCGGTCCCGTCCTGAACGGGGAAGGCGCCGGGCTTCTTGATGTTGCCCATGACATAGATCTTGCCGATTTCCGGAACGCGGATCTCTTCGCCGCCCGTCAGTATCAGGTTGAGGGCCGGATCGGCATCGTCGAAGAGGCTGCGCACCGGGATTCGACGGGTGAGCATGATGGATTTGCCGTCGGCCTCGGGCTGCGAGCGGCTGACGAGGATTTCGCGGCCGGCATCGTTGGTGAGGCCTTGCGCACGGGCGAGGGCTTCCAAAAGGGTGGTGGGGCCTTCGGCTTGAAAGACCAGCGGCATCTTCACGCTGCCGGAGACGCTGATGGGGTGGCTGTGGTACTCGGCTATGGTGACGGTGACGACGGGACTTACCAGGATCTCTTCGTCGCTGAGGGCGGTACTGATGGCTGCTTCCAGATCCGCGGGAGTGAGGCCGTTGGCCTTGATGCGCTCCTTGAGCATGGGAAGGGCCAGATAACCGTCGGCGGCGATACGGATGGTGCGGCTTAACTCCGGCGCATCGTAGACGGACACGGCAATGAGATCATTCGGGCCGACAGGCTGGGATGGCAGGTTTCCGCCGACTTCGGAGACGACGTGTTTGGTCGGCTGCGCAAAGGCACAGGAAACGGAGAGTATCACAAAGAATAGGATTCGCATAGGGGAGCCTCTACTTTAATTTTTGCTTCTACCTTTCGGAAACGTTGAGGTCGGCGCTGGAACCGGCCAGCGCGTTGACCAGGCGCGACATGGAGACTTCTAGAATGGAAAGACGACGGTGGAGCACGGCCAGCCGGTCTGAGAAATCCTCGCCATTGGCGTGCGGAGTGTTTAAGATCACTTGGCGAGCGAAGGCGGACAGGCAGGCGGCTCCTTGCCGATCGCAAGCGATTTTCAGTTGCTCGAATTCTTCATCTGTGACACGAAAGTTTACGAAACGGCCTCGAGCTTTCAGCATGCATTGATCTCCGTGGGAATGGCTCGTTATACAACCAGGGGACAAGCTTCGCCAATACGGTCACAGGCTCCGTTTTCCCCTGCTACGGCTGAGGCTAATCAACCGTTCAACCGCCACTCTGGCAAGGCTTCGCCATATCGAGTCACATGCCTTGGCTTTTCCCCTCACCCTGCGGGTGTCGGCGGCGGCCGGCGATTTCCCGCGATGGTCTGGAGCTACGACTTACCGAGCGGCCCGTAAGCGGGCTTACAGTACTTCTTAGCTCTTTTTTGTAAAACTGTAATCAATGTAACACAGCTTTTAACAGATGTGAACTCATTGCAGTACTAGTGACGCCAGTCTTTGGCGGGCGCTTCTAATGCCCACATGGATAGGCGATACCCGCGTTTGGCGGGGCCATCCGCGCGAATGGGGGAGCGTGGCCGCCCGGTATTAACTCACACGACTCTCGCCTAAGGGGCCAGTGGTTGTCAGGCTTCGCTTACTTTGGCCCCATGGCGCCAGCCGTTCGTGATCCAAATCCTGGCGCAGAGCGGCCAAAACCGCCGGCGCTCAGGTCACTGATCCACTGGGCGAGACCGCTATTCCGCTGAGCCAATGGAATCGCGGTCGATCTCGGTGGCGACGGAACGCTGCAGCAAATCCACGGATACGACGATGCGAAGGGCTCCTTGCTCAGCGCGGACAACGAAACCTTCCACGCCAGCCAACGGACCGCGATCAATGCGTACTCGTTGACCGGCATAGAGGTAGGGCCACGGCACGAGCAGGGTATTGGCTGAAACCAGGGTCCTGAGATTGTCGATCTCACTGTCGCTGACCGGGGCAGGATTGTTGCCGGTGCCGACAATTTGCTTAACACCCAGCGCCTGCAATACGCGGACACGGTCGTCCAGGTGAAAGCGGCCAAAGAGATACCCTGGAAATAGTGGCTCGTCGATTATTTTGATGCGGTCGGACCAGTTGCGTTTGACCCGGCGAGTCGGCAGGTAGTTCTCGATCCCACGAAGAAACAATTCGGAAGACGCCCGCAGTTCCGACCGGGGGGATGTTCGGATGGCAAACCAACGCGGCATTTCTAATTGCAATGACTCACCTAAGGATTTGGCACCGAAAAGAATTCAGACCCAGTATACACTCCTCCGGCGGCGTACGTGTGCTAACATAAAGGGCTTAGGTGATGATAGACCATTTTTGATCCTGCTGGTAGACAAACTCCTGACCAGGCACCAGAGCATTGCGAAGCAAGTTCAGACCCGCCGCGAACATTCTCCGGGCGGAACCGGATTTCTACGGATGCAGGGAACCGGTGCAGGCGATTTGAATGTTGAAGGAGTAGGTGGCATCGTGGTACGGCAAGACAGGTATAGGTTAGGGCTGGAGTCGCTCCGACAATGATCGATATTCACAGTCACGTGGTGTGGGGCCTTGATGACGGCGCCACCGACATGGAGCAAAGTCTGGTTATGCTGCGGGCCGCGGCCCAGACAGGGACTACCGATATCGTGGCGACGCCTCACTCCAACGCAGAGTTCAGGTATGAGGCGGAATTGCTCGAAGAGCGGATTCGCCTGCTGGCAGTGGAATTGGGCGGCAAACCCCGGATACACAGAGGGTGCGATCTTCACCTGAGCTTCGATAATATCGATGAAGTGTTGCAGCGGCCTGGGAAGTACACCATCGACGGCAAGCAGTATCTGCTGGTGGAATGCCCGGATTTCCACGTTGGAAAGCATATGGAAGGCGTTCTGCAACGGCTGATCGACTCCGGGATCGTGCCGATTGTGACGCATCCGGAGCGCAATCCGGTGCTCCAGCAAAAGGTCAGCCGTGTGGAAGAATGGGTGGAACTGGGTTGCCTGGTCCAAGTGACGGCGCTCTCGATTTGCGGCGGTTTTGGCCGGACGGCTGGCGGTGTTGCGAACCGATTGCTGGAGCAAGGGCTGGTACACGTGGTAGCCAGTGATGCGCATGATCCTGAGCACCGGCATGCGCGCCTGGATGAAGCCTACGGAATCGTCAAGTCGCGATATGGGGAAGAGGAGGCGGACATTCTATTCACCCACAATCCAAAAGACATCGTAGAGGGCGTCCCGTTGGCGGGAGGAAAGTATCTTCGCGAGGAAGCGGCGGGGAAACGCTGGTGGCAGTTTTGGCGCGCAGCCGGTTAGGAATTGGTCCGGAAAACTTCATGCTATGTCCCAAATGCAAGACCGATAATGCGCACCGCTCTCACAGAGTCGGCCTGTGGGAGCACATCATTAGCATTGCGGGTTACCATCCATACCGCTGCCGTAACTGCAAACATCGTTTCGTGAGCTCCCGCTATGCGGTCCCCGAAGGAACCTCACCAGCTACCCGGAGCGTCGAACGTGAAATTTCCCATACTCAAAGCTCCTTTCGTTGGAAGCGCAAGAAGCGCGACATCATTCTCTATGGTTCGGCACTGATCGTGTTTGGGGTCATTCTTTACTTGCTGACCCGCCCACCGAAGATTGGCCCTTGAGTTCGCCCTTACCTTAGAAGTTCGGCCCTTACCCTGCTCGTACCCTTAGAAGTCGCCCCTTGAGCTGCTGGTTTCAGCGCCACGTTCCGCAAAACCAGAAACCCCTCCATGCGGATGGTCCCCAGGGTCCGGTGATACCTCAGCGCCAGCCGCACCAGCCGGCAATCCGCCGGTGTCTCGAACGACAACTGCCCTTCTGCATCTGCCTCCGACGCCAGGCTTAGCCCTTCCTTCAGGACCGTGCCGCCACTTGCATCCGTGATGCGCCACCCGAGTCCTGCTCCGTTCGGGATCCCCTGCGTCCGGTACTCGAACTTCAGTTCGTAGTGCATCTTCTGCTGCGATGGGACCAACTGCACCAGCGCCTCACAATCCTCCGGCTGGCGCCCCGAGAACGTGATTCGCAAGCCGCCCCGCGATTCCTCCTCCCGCGAAACGCTGATGCCCTCCACCGCCGGCAGCCGCCAGTCAAAACCCCGCGAAGCAGGCGCCACGCTGAAGTTGCCATTGGCGACCAGTTGCTCCCCCTCCCCCGCGGGCGTCCGGAAAGGCACTCTCCCCGCCTCCGCCAGCCGGTTCCAGACTTCTGCCGCCTCGGGTACGCGCCTCGCCTCCAAAAGGCGCTCGCAGGCCATCAAGAGCAACGCCACATCCGCCGGCCGGTTCTCCTCCAGCAACCGATGCACCGCCGGCCCCATCAAATCCAGCCGGTTTTGGCTCAATAAGTAGAACAGGTACCGGGCGCGCATTTCCGGGTCCCGAATCTCCAGCCGGTCGAGCAGCTTTCCATCCTCTTCCACCCTCCCGCACAGCCGGAACATCTGCTGCGCATCGCCATACAGCATGGGCGCCGCCTCCTTCGCCCAAGACCAGAACCTCGGCATATCGCCGTGCCGAAAATAATAGTTCGCCAGCGTCCATCGCGGCAGGAACTTCGTGTCAACTTCCGCGGCGTGCAGCAGGTACTGTTTGGACGCTGTTTGGTCACCCTCCACCTCGGCCCGCAGCCCCAATTCGATCCAGGATTGAGCATCCCACGGATTCAGCGCCACCGCGCGTCCGAGCGCTTCCTTGGCCCGCCGCGGATCGTCATCCGACACCAGCCACGCCAGCCGCGCATAGTACTCCGCCTGGTCCGGCATGAGTGCAATCGCCCGCTCTGTCCCGCCAACCGTCTCCTGCCGCATCCGGTGGTCCGCCCATCCGATACGGATCGACCACGCCGCCGCGGTCACCAGGCCGCTCAGTGCCACCACCACCGGCAAAAACCCTGCCCAACCTGGGACCTTCATGGCGTCCTCAGGCGGATCAGCACCGCCATCCCCGAACTCAGTGCCTCCTGCCTGCCGAACTGCGTCGTCCACCACTTCACTTGCAACTGGTTCGGCGAAAGCAGCGTCAACTCCACCTCCCCCTTGGCTCCCGCGTTCGATTCCCAGCCCAGCTTCCCCGTGCTCCGCGCCGGCGACTCCCCGCGCAACCGAAACACCACCTCGCGCGAGATCGCCTTGTCCGCCACGCGGTGCAGCGCCCGGTAGTCGCCCGCCAATATCCCGCTCTCTTCCCGCAACCGGCACTCCACGTAGGTTGCCGGATACGTGCCCGCCGCACCCGGCTCTCGTCCGTCCGCCGCGTACAGCCATTCCCCTGCAAAACGGGACTCGACACCGCTCCGCGCCCCATCGGCAGGCTCCGCCTTTGGCATCGCCGGCATGCCTGCCTGTTTTTCCTTCGCCGCTTCGGCTGGAGACTCCGCCGGCGTTGGAACCCTTGCGCTCACCATCGGTTCCGGTTCCTCCCCCGCCGCGTGCCTCGAAGGCCGCTCGGCGCTGGGCTTGCCTGTGGTTTCGCCTGGCTTCACCCGCCGCTTGTTCACCGGCGCCCGTTTGCCCGGCGATACCGGCGCCGTGGGCACCGTTCCCCTATCCATCGCGGCAAATCCTGGAGCAGCATCCGGACCGCGCGCCAACCCGTACCACACTCCCATCCCTATGGCCGTCGATCCCAGCAGAACCCAGAACCAGTGCCGGACCACGGTCTGCAAGATTCCTGGTTCGTTGGCCGGCGCCAGTGGCGTCAGTAGCTCAAGCCTGCCTCCATTTGCCAGCCCCGCGTCGTATCTCGCCCGCTCCTGGGGATTCAAAAGCACCGCCAACACGTCGCTCAGCCGCTTCATCTGGCACTCCGCCAGATCTTTTAGCCGCGGCTCCCGGTGTTTGTCCGGATGCAACAACCGCGCCACCAGCTTATATGCCTCGCGGATCTCGACAGTCGTCGCATCCCCATGGATCCCGAGTTCTTCGTAATAATTCATAGCCTTACGCGGACCCTTGCCGGCCCGTCCCTGGCGCGGGCGTCAAACCCAAACCGGCGGCGGCGTTTCATTCCACGCCTCAGGTGATCTTTATTCAATAATAAGCCTTGCCCGGTTGCTTAACACTTTGTCTCCTGTGCTATTATATTTCTGTGAGAATACGCACAATGCTGAAACACTTGATTCCTCTTTTCGCCGTTTGCCCCCTGATGCTCGTATCGGCAACGTCTCCCTCTCTCGGAGTTGTCAAATCCGTTGGAGAGTTCCGCGTTGACGGTGCGGCCGTTCGTGGCAATAGCAATGTTTTCGAAGGCAACCTGGTTGAGACCGCCTCTGCGCGCTCCGTCATCCAACTCGCCGACGCTCAGATCACGCTGGCGCCCAATTCGAGCGCACGCATCTTTCGCGACCGCACTGTGTTGGAGAAAGGCTCCGGCTCTGTAAAGGATGGCGCCAATCACGTCATGGAAGCCGACACGCTGCGCATCGTTACGTCCACCCAGGATTCCGTAGTTCAAGTGGATATCACCAACCCCTCGCGCGTTACCGTTGGCGCGAGCGGCGGCCCGGTCGAAGTGCGCAACGCCACTGGCATACTGACCGCCAGCCTGCTTCCCGGAATGAAGCTCGCCTTCAATCCTCGGGCGGCCTCTGCTTCCGCCGTCAAGATGACCGGCATCATCGAATCGCGCAGCGGCGCGTACTTCCTTACCGATGAAACTTCCAAGGTTACCATCCAGATTGAAAGCCCTGACGTGTCCAAGTACGTCGGCAAGAAGTGCGAAGTCACTGGCTCATCCATTCCCGACGCGAAACTTGCCGAAGGCGCGTCGCAGCTCGTGCATGCCGTTACCATCAAACCGGTCGGTGATAAGCGCAAGGCTGGCGCTGCTACGGCCGCAGGTGCAGGTGCAGGTGCCGCCGCCGGTGCGGCCGCTGGTGCCGGTGCGGCCGCTGGTGTAGGTGCGGCAGTCGGCGTCTCGGCCGCTGCCGTCGGCGCGATTGTCGGTGGCGTAGCCATCGCTGCGACCGCCGGGGGCCTGGCTGCTGCCGGAACCTTTAGTGGCGCTTCCTCAGCCCCAGCCCCTATCAGCCGCCAATAGCGGTTGACGAGCTTTTAAGGGGAAGCGGTGACAAATCCGATGCCAGCGAGAGCCTCTGTTCCACAGGCTGGCATTTGTCACCGCTTCCTCGAAAGCCCTCTGGGGTGTCTTGGTATTGCCGTCCGTGTTGTGTCCTATATTGAAGAGCGCATGTTGCCTTGGCCGCGCTCTTCTTCTTCGGTATCCTGACGAGCTGGGTTCCCGGGTACTGGCCGGTCACTGTCTTTCAGGTCTGAATATTCGCGCTCGCCGCCATCGCGGTTTGGCGCGCCCGCCGCGATCCCCCGCCTTTTCGTGGCCCCTCATCCCCCTGTCGTTCGCCGTCTTCTGGGGCCTGTTCAGTGGCTCCCGGGCCGCACCGGCTACGCCGTTGGGACCAAACGGCCACGGCAAATCCGTACCCCAACTCGCCATCCTCCGATGGGCCACCTTCCTGTCCGTTTCCCGTTCGGTATCTCCCTCTTCCGGGAGGCTCACCGCTGGTTTCGTTCCGCCATCCTCTGGTTCGCCTTCCTCGTCGCCTTCCTCGCCACCGTCCAGAATTTTACCTCCCAGAGGCAAGGTCTTCTGGCTTTTCGCCACCCCCTACACCAAGGGGATTTACACCATGCCTGGCGTGCTATCATACGGTGATAATACGCACAATGCTGAAACACTTGATTCCCCTCTTCGCCGTTTGCCCCCTGATGCTCGTATCGGCAACGTCTCCCTCTCTCGGAGTTGTCAAATCCCTTGGAGAGTTCCGCGTTGACGGTTCGGCCGTTCGCGGCAATAGCAATGTTTTCGAAGGCAACCTGGTTGAGACCGCCTCTGCGCGCTCCGTCATCCAACTCGCCGACGCCCAGATCACGCTGGCGCCCAATTCGAGCGCACGCATCTTTCGCGACCGCACTGTGTTGGAGAAAGGCTCCGGCTCTGTAAAGGACGGCGCCAATCACGTCATCGAAGCCGACACGCTGCGCATCGTTACGTCCACCCAGGATTCCGTAGTTCAAGTGGATATCAGCAACCCCTCGCGCGTGACCGTTGGCGCCCGCGGCGGCCCCGTCGAAGTGCGCAACGCCTCCGGCATACTGACCGCCAGCCTGCTTCCGGGAATGTCGCTCGCTTTCAATCCTCGGGCGGCCGCTGCCTCCGCGGTCAAGATGACCGGCATCATGGAAGCGCGCAGCGGCGCATACTTCCTTACCGACGAAACCACCAAGGTCACCATCCAGGTGGAGAGCCGTGATGCAGCCAAATACGTCGGCAGGAAGGTCGAAATTACTGGCTCTTCCGTTTCCGACGCCAACCCTGCCGGCGGCGCGTCGCAGCTCGTGGTTGCCGTCACCATCAAACCCGTCATCGATAAGCGCAAGGCTGGTGCGGTTGTAGCCGGTGGCGCCGCAGGCTCTGCTGGTGCAGGTGCAGGTGCCGACACCGCGGCGCCAGCCGGACTCAAGATTGTCATCGTTGAGGCCGAAGGGGCCACCAACAATATCCGGCAACGCACGGCCCGCGAACCGATTGTGCAGGTGGAAGACGAAAACCACAAGCCGGTTGCCGGCGCGGTGGTGGTCTTTACGCTTCCCACCCATGGCGCGGGCGGCGCATTCGCCAACGGCGCCCACACGCTGACCACCATTACCAACGGCCAGGGCCAGGCGATGGCGCGCGGCTTCCTGTCCAACATCGCCAAGGGACCGTTCCAGATGCACGTGAGCGCTTTGAGCAACGGTATGACGGCCACCACCAACATCAGCATGGTGAACGTCACCGCGGCCGCTAGTGCTGCTGGTGCAGGTACAGGCGCAGGTGCCGCTGCAGGTACGGCTACAGGTACGGCTGCAGGTACAGGTGCTGCCGCTGGTGCAGGCGCTGCCGCTGGTGCTGGCGCCGCTGTCGGCGTCTCGGCCGCTGCCGTCGGCGCGATCGTCGGCGGCGTCGCAGTCGTTGCCACCGCCGGGGGCCTGGCTGCCGCCGGAACGTTCGTTAGTGACCCAGCCCCTATGAGCCGTCAATAGCGGGTGACAAGTTTGGGGGGAAGCGCTGACAACCGTAATGCCTGTGGCAGATTTGGTTCGGCAAGCCGGCATTCCTTCACCGCTTCCTCGCAAGTCGATCGTTTTGTCCTATATTGAAGAGTGCATGTAGCCTTCGCCGCACTCTTCTTCTTCGCCATCCTGACAAGCTGGGTTCCCGGGTACTGGCCGGTCACCGTTTTTCAGGTCGGAGTATTCGCGCTCGCCGCCGTCGCCGTTTGGCGCGCCCGCCTTTCCCCCCCGGCCTTTTCGTGGCCCCTCGTCCCCCTGTCCTTCGCCGTCCTCTGGGGCCTGTTTCAATGGCTCACGGGACGCACCGCCTACGCCGTTGACACCAAACTCGCCACCCTCCGATGGGCCACCTTCCTGTCCGTTTTCCTGGTCGGTATCTCCCTCTTCCGGGACGATGCGGTTCGCCGCTGGTTTCGTTCCGCCATCCTCTGGTTCGCCTTCCTCGTCGCCGTCCTCGCCACCGTCCAGAATTTTACCTCCAAGGGCAAGGTCTTCTGGCTCTTCGCCACTCCATACACCGATAACGTAATGGGTCCCATTCTTTACCGCAACCACTACGCTGTCTTCATCGAAGCCGTCCTCCCCATCGCCCTATACCTGGCCGTGCGCCGCGAGGGCCAATCGCTGCTTTATTCGGGCATGGCCGCCGTCATGTATGCCTCTGTCATCGCCTCCCAATCCCGCGCTGGCACGGTGCTGGCCACCGCCGAGATCCTGCTCGTACCTCTGCTTCTGTGGGCGCTGGGCCGTGCCACGGGCCGCACCGCCGCCGCCACGCTGCTAGGCATGTGCCTCCTGTTCGCGGCCCTTGCGGCCGTCGTGGGATGGCAATCCGTGTGGAGTCGCCTCTGGATGGCCGACCCTCTGGGAGTGCGCCGCGAACTCGCCGTCTCTTCCTTCCACATGGCCGCCTCGCACCCATGGTTCGGCACTGGTCTCGGCACCTGGCCCACCGTCTATCCCCACTACGCTATCGTCGATATTGGGGCTTTCGCCAATCAGGCCCATGACGACTGGCTGCAATGGACCGTCGAGGGTGGCATCCCCTTTGGCATCATACTCACGACCTTGTTTTTCTGGTCCCTTCGCCCGGCATTCCGTTCCGTTTGGGGCCTGGGTGTCGTCGCCGTATTCCTGCATGCCATCGTGGACTACCCCTTCTCCCGCCCGGCCCTGGGCTCCTGGCCGATCCTCATCCTTTCCCTGCTGGCTTTCACAGCCGCGGAACCCCAGGATTCCGGATCGCCGCCGATCCCGTGACCCAACCGCGCCCTGTGTCCAAGGTCACACTCCCGTTCAATTCGCCTGGTGTTGGTTTTTACCGCTAAACTGAGCCGTGTTACCCTCGTCGATCGGGAGCACAAGCCATGACGCGACGTGATTATCTCCAATTGTTGGCCGCTGGCGCAGCCGCCTCCTCGGCCCCCGTTACCGCCTCGGCCGCAGGTGGCGAGGCCGACCGCGCGGCGCGCATGAAGTGGTGGCACGAAGCCCGCTTCGGCATGTTCATCCACTGGGGCCTGTACAGCGTGCTGGGCCGTCAGGAATGGGTGATGGAGAACGAAGGCATCCCTGTTGCCGAATACGAACAGATTGCCAAACGCTTCAAACCGAAACCCAACGCCGCGCGCGATTGGGCCAAACTCGCCAAGGCGGCCGGCCAGAAGTACATGGTGATGACCACCAAGCATCACGAAGGCTTCTGCCACTTCGATTCCAAACTGACCGATTACTGCGCGCCCAAGCAGGGCCCCGGCCGCGACCTTGTTAAGGAATACGTCGATGCCGCCCGCGCCGAAGGCCTGCGCGTGGGCTTCTATTACTCCCTGATGGACTGGCACCATCCCGATGGCGCCCGCTGCGCGAACGACGAGGCCGCGCGACAGCGCTTCGTCGCCTACATCCACGGCCAGATCCGCGAGCTGCTCACCAACTACGGCAAGATCGACATTCTCTGGTACGACGTGGCTTGGCCGCTCACCTCTAAGGGCTGGGAATCGGAAAAGATGAACGCCATGGTTTTCCAGCTTCAGCCCGAGATCATCGTCAACAACCGCAACAACCTGGACGGCGATTTCAAAACGCCCGAACAAACCATCCGGGCCGAGGGAGCCGGCGCCTGGGAATCCTGCATGACGATGAACGATAGC
Organism: Candidatus Acidiferrales bacterium; assembly: GCA_035570275.1. Lineage (GTDB taxonomy): Bacteria > Acidobacteriota > Terriglobia > Bryobacterales > Bryobacteraceae > DATMNI01. The sequence continues at coordinate 89,697 of DATMNI010000117.1, forward strand.
TGGGGCTACCAGAAGGCCGATGACGATTGGAAGACGCCCAAAACCATCGTGCGCAACCTGATCACCTGCGCGCACGACACCGGCAACTACCTGCTTAACATCGGCCCGAAACCGGACGGTGGCATCCCCGAGGAGTCGGTTAAGATCATGACGCAGGTGGGTAAGTGGTTGGACAGGAACCGCGTGTCCATCTACCAATCCGAAATCGCGCAGCCCCACCGCTCCAACTTTGCCGGCTTCACGCGCAAGGGCAACACCCTGTACATGCACGTCTACGCCTGGCCCGGCGACACAGTGGCGCTGGGCGGCCTCATGAACAGCGTGAAGTCGGCCAGGCTGCTGGCCTCCGGCAAAGACGTGAAGTTCGACCAGGACAAGTTCCGCGTCCGCTTCACCGGCCTGCCGGAGAAACCGCCTGACGACCCGGTGACCACTATCGCCATCGAATGCGACGGCCTGCCGCGACAGGATACGGATTTCGTGAGGAAAGAACGGCCGCGGGACAAGGCTTGAGCTGATCCCTCTTTAGTCGCCGCGCAGACCGGTTCCCGTCGCCGCGCGGCCGATTGTCTCGGTTGCTATCCTGAGACCAGTGCCTCCCATCGCCCTCACCATCGCCGGTTCGGACCCCAGCGGCGGCGCCGGAATTCAGGCCGACCTCAAGACGTTTCACCAGTTCGGCGTCTACGGCGAAGCAGTCATCACCCTGCTCACGGTGCAGAACACGGTGCGGGTTTCGCGGGTGGAGGTGATGGCGCCCGCACTGGTGCTGGAGCAACTGGAAGCAGTGCTCGAAGATATTCCGCCGGCGGCGGCTAAAACGGGCGCGCTTGGGTCGGCGGAGATGGTCTCGGCAGTGGCCAGGGCGGCCGCGGAATTCGGGTTTCCACTGGTGGTCGACCCGGTGATGGTCAGCAAACACGGATTGCCGCTGCTGCCCGAATCGGCGGTCAGCGCCATCCGCGACCAACTGCTGCCCCATGCGGCGCTGGTCACTCCCAATCTGCCCGAAGCCCAGGCGCTCACCGGCCTCGCCATCCTCAGTCTCGACGACATGCACCACGCTGCCTGCCGGATACGCGAAATGGGCGCCCGGGCCGTCCTCATCAAGGGGGGCCACGTCATTAAGGCCGGACACCCCGATGGCGATGCCACCGACGTTCTGTTCGATGGCACCCTGTGGCGCGAGTTTCCCGCGCCGCGCCTCCCAACCCGGCATACGCACGGAACGGGCTGTACCTACTCGGCCGCCATCACCGCCGGCCTGGCGCGGGGAATGGCGCTGGTAGCCGCCGTCGAACGTGCCAAGGGTTTCATCCACGAAGCCATCCGGACCAACCCGGGCCTTGGGCGCGGTTCCGGACCCGTCAACCACCACGCGAGCATCCCATGAAATTCCAAGACTTGTTGATTGCCGCCATCAGGCGTTCCGAGATCCCTCTGCGCTTCGAACCCGGCGCTGAAGAGGCAGTAGCCAAACCAGTGACCGAAGCCCTTCAGGAATGGATCTCCAGCCATCTTCCGGAATCCGCCGATTCGGAATTCGATGCCGGTTGCCGGGCGCTGGCGGTCCGCCTGCTGGCAGAGTTGGCAGGGTCGAGCGATCTGCCGCAAGCATTGTAAAATGCGGTTTGCCGAGTACAGTTGCACCCCGAGGTAGACGCGACCCGGAGGGTCGCGGCCACGAACGCCGTTACCGCGGCAGCGCGAACGCCACGTAAGCTCCAGAGATTTTGGTCTGCGTCGCCGGCGTGAGCCCCACTTGCGCCGCGGCGCAGAAGACGACATATTGCCGGCCGCCCAGTTCGTACACGGCGGGCATGCCTTCCAGCGCGGCATCCACCTGCTTTTGCCAGAGCACTTTTCCCGTGGCGGCATCCAGCGCGCGGACTTCGCGGTCGCGGCTGCCGGTGAAGATCAAGCCCCCAGCGGTCACCACGGGGCCTACCTTCGGGTAATGCGAACCCGTGTTTTTGATCCCCTTGGCTGCCAGATCGGGGACGTCGCCCAACGCGATCTTCCACGCGATGGTGCCCTCGTTCAGATCGTAGGCCGTGAAGGAAGTCCACGGCGGCGCAATCGGGGAAAGGCCACTGGCGGAAATCATGAAGCCGAAACCGCTGGTGTAGCGGTCGTTGTCGGAATCGTTTGGCGTCCCATCCCCGGACGAGGGCGCCGGCGATTTCCGCCCCCCTCCAGGTTCCAGTTTGAGCATGGCGGGGAGATCCTTGGACACCACGTAGAGCATGCCTTTGGTGGGGTCGACCGCCGCGCCGCCCCAGTTGGCGCCGCCGTTGTTGCCGGGCATTTGCACCGTGTTGCGCACGCCGGGCGGGGTGAAGAGGCCCTCGTTGCGGGCGCTCAGCAGTTCGTCGCGATAACGGGCGCGCTCTTGCGGATCCAGGTACGGGCTGAGATCGTCCACCGTGAACTTCTGGCGGGCGAAGGGCGGCGGCTTTGAAGGGAAGGGCTGCGTCGGCCAGGTCTGTTCGCGGGGCATGTCGGAGCGCGGCACTGGGCGCTCTTCAATGGGCCACAGCGGCTCGCCGGTCACACGGTTGAAGACCCACACGAAGCCCTGCTTGCTGACCTGCGCCACAATATCGACGCTCTTGCCTTCGTGCCGCACGGTGAGCAGCTTAGGCGCGGTGGCGTCGTCATAATCCCAAATATCGTGGTGGACCATCTGGAAGTGCCAGAGACGTTTGCCGGTGCGGGCGTCCAGCGCCAGCAGGCAGTCGCCAAAGAGGTTGGCGCCCTTGCGGTCGGCGCCGTAGAAGTTGTACTTGGCGCTGGCGGTGGGGGCGTAGACGATGCCGCGCTTTTCATCCACGGAGAATTCGCCCCAGACGTTGGCGCCGCCCACGGTTTTCCAGGCGTCCTTGGGCCACGTGTCGTAGCCGAATTCGCCGGGGCGCGGGATGGTGTGGAAGGTCCAGACCAGTTTGCCGGTACGCACGTCGAAGGCGCGGATGTCGCCGGGCGCCGATCCGTATCCCTGATTGGTGGCCGAGCCCAGGATGAGCAGATCTTCGAAGACACGGCCGGGCGTCATGGACTGCACCAGGCTCAGGCTCTTGGGATCGCGGTCCAGGCCCTCTTTCAGGTCGACGCGGCCGGCCGTGCCGAAAGTGGTAATTAGCTTTCCGGTTTTGGCATCGATGGCGCGCAGGAAGTGGTTGCTGGCGAAGAGCAGCCG
>DATMNI010000118.1:0-17720 GCA_035570275.1 Candidatus Acidiferrales bacterium
TTCGACCAAATTGGCCTTCCAGATGCCGCTGCTGGTCAAAACCCTGCTGGGCACCGACATCAAAGGCTTGGGTTTTTCGTTGGCGTACCAGAAATTCGAGGATGGCGTATGGTTTCCCGTGAGCTACGGGGGAGAGTTCGAAGTGCGGGCGGTATTCTTTTACAAGCGGACGATTTCGGTCTCGATGGTGAACAGCGATTTCAAACGGTCGTTAGTGAACAGTACCGTGACGTACCAGACTCAACAGTGACGGAACTCGAAAGCGTGGTCCAGACCGGAGACGATTTCGCGGCGTTGATGCGGGAGCATCGGGCCATGGTCTTCAGCGTGGCCTATCACTTTCTGCGCGACCGCGACACCGCCGAAGAGATCGCGCAGGACGTGTTCTTGAGCCTGCACCGCAACCTGGGCGCCATTCAATCGGCCGCTCACGCCGGTTTCTGGCTGCGCAAGGTGGCGGTGCAACGGTCTATCGACGCGTCGCGAAAACGCATGCGCCGCCCGCAGGTGGCGCTGGAAGATGTGGCGGAACCGGTGGCGCGCGGCGTGCCGGCCGACCCGATGCTGGGCGAGATGCTGCGGCGGCTCATTGCCACTTTGCCGGAGACGCCGCGCATGGTAGTGATTTTGCGGTACCAGGAAGACCTGGACCCGAGTGAGATTGCAAACTTGATGGCGATTCCCGTGGGTACGGTGAAGAGCCACTTGCAACGCTCGCTGGCCCTCCTTCGGGAGAAGCTGGCGCGGCGGGGCGTAAGGGAAGAATAATGGACTGGTTAGAGGATGAACTCAAGTTCGAGGATGAACTCAGGAAGGCGTTGCAGCGCCAGGAGCCGTCGCCCGATTTCGAAGCCCGGGTGACGAGCACGGTGAGAAGCAAAGTTACCGCAGCGGCGGGACAGCGTCGGCCGGTGTTCTCCCGGCCCCTCGCCCCTGGCCCCCGGCCCCTGTCTCCGGTCCCCTGGCCCCTGGGCTTGATGCCCCGATGGCTGGCCACCGCGGCGGCAGTCTTGGTGATCACCGGCGCGGGCGCCGGCTACCGCTATCATCGGGGCCATGTCGCCAAAGAGCAGGTGATGTTCGCCATGCGGCTGGCCGGCTCCCAACTCAACCGGATCCAGATGCAGATGAAAGCGGTGCGGCCATGAAGACCACCCGCAGCCTTGCGCTAACTGGGGCGCTGGCCTGCGCCATCGCCGCCGCGCTGTGTGCCCAGTTGTGTGCCCAGCAATTGAAATTGAACCTGGACCACCTGGCGGCCAAGGCCTCGGATTCCGTCGATGTTTCGCTCAACAACTCCATGCTGCAGTTCGCCGGTAAATTCCTGGACGGCAAAGACCCGGACGAAGCCGCGGTCAAGAAGCTGATCGTCGGCATCGACGGCATCTATATCAGGCAATTCGAGTTCAAGCAGGAAGGCGCCTGGTCGCAGGCCGACCTGGATCAGATTCTAAATCAAATGAAAGCGCCGGATTGGTCGCGCATCGTGGGCGTGAAAAGTGCCGAAGACGGCGAAAACACCGAGGTGCACGTCTGCAATCAGAACGGTAAGGTCACAGGAGTGGTGATTTTGGTCAGCGCTCCGAAACGGCTCACCGTGGCCAACATTGTGGGCAACGTGAGTCTGGATTCCCTGGCCGATTTAGGCGGCCACTTCGGCTTGCCCAGGATGGAGCAGCCGAAGGGCAAGAAAAAGTAGCGCGACATGGGGGCCGCGTCAGCAGGAAATCGGGCCGTTGGCGGCCGGGGTGGAAACATCCATTAACGCAGGGCCGGTGAGATTACAATCCGCGAAACGCCACCGGCACCATCCCGGCCGGGAAGTTAGGTTTCTGGCGCTGAGCTGCCGGCGCGTCAGGTCTCTTTTCGTGTGAATCGGGCCAGTCGAGACATGCATGTCCTCGACTCTAGCTTTACCCACTGATAGTAAAAGAGTTAATAACAGCCAACAATAGCCGGAGACAGGTATGTCCCCACTTGCTTCGAAAGATGCGGGGCGCGGCTCCGCCTCGGCAACCCCGATCGGCCATCCAATATGATCGGCCATCCCATCGCCCAGCGGCGGGTACCAGGGAGTGGCCATGGTTCGCCCGTCATCAGCACGCGAACATCGGACGTCGCCCGCCCCGGCGGATGAGTTCTTCGCTCTGATAAATTGCGCGCCTTTGCGCGCGGCAGACTACGTGCTTTCGTGAAATCATGACGGCGGCTGCGTTACTGGCGGGGCGTGGCGGCGAGCAGGTTGTGTGCGCGGCTCACCGCGGACGCCTCGTCTTCCGTAGTTGCTGGCCGCCGGACGCCCGATTGCGAAGCCACGGGAACCGCGGCGGCGCCACATCGAGGACTGAGCTTTGAGGCGCTGCGGCGCGGTCGCTTCCCGGCGAGCGCTGGATCGCTGGTTACGGCAGTTCGGCCTTCTCGGGTAATACCCAGGCAAACATCACGCCGCCTCCGCTGGTGAGCACGTATTGGCGGCCGTCGAGTTCATAAGTAATGGGTGAGCTTTGCATGCTCTGGCCCTGGCCTGCGTGCCAAAGTGTCTTGCCATCGCTGGTGCGAAGCGCCAGAACACTGCCCTGCGCGTCGCCCGTGAAGATCAGGCCGGAGTCGGTCGTCAGTACACCCGCGCCCGCGCCGTTGGGGCCAAGTTCGTGGCTCCACTTGATCTTGCCGGTCTGATAGTCGATGGCATCCAGAACGCCCTTACCCCACACTCCATAGTCGGCGCCCGCCCACCCGAACGTGCCGTCGGCGGGTTTATTGAAGTAGATGCCGTAGCTGGGGTGCGCGCTGACGATGAACAGGCCGGTCTTCGGGTCGAAACTAGGCGAGCGATAGTTGGTGAGGCCGCCTTCGTCGGGCGCGATCAGGCGTCCATCGGGAGCGGGGTCCTTGACTGGATTTGGCGTTGGCCGTCCTTTCTGGTCTAGCCCCGTCGACCAGTTGACGGGGCCGAACGGAGTGGTGAGGAGGTTCTCCCCATTGAGCCGGTCCAGCACAAAGAAGTAGCCATTGCGGGATGCCTGCATCAGCATCTTGCGCGGCCTGCCGCGGAAGTCGGCGTCAACCAGCACCGGGATCTCGACGGCGTCCCAATCGTGCGTATCGTGTGGAGACGGCTGGAAGGCCCATTTCTTTTTCCCGGTGTTTGGGTCGAGTGCGACGATGCTGCAGGTATCGGGGTTATCGCCGGGGCGAACCTCACCGTTGAGCACCGGAGTCGGGTTGCCGGTGCCCCAGAAGACAGTATCCGTCTCGGGGTCATAGGTGCCGGTCATCCATGTCATGCCGCCTGTGGTTGAATTCGGCGTGCCGCTGGGCGGGGTGCTGTCCCAGCGCCATTGGGTGGTGCCGGTTTCGGGGTCGACGGATTTGAGAAAGCCGGTGAGATTGTCGAAGTCGCCCGAAACGCCAACAAGAACGTGGTTGCGAATGATCAGCGGCGACATCGTAGTCCAGTAGCCGCGCTGCGAATCGGCCACGGCGACGTTCCAGCGGACGGCGCCATCCTTCGCGTTCAGGCAGATCAGGTGGGCGTCCGGCGTCATGAAGTACAGCCATTCGCCGTACATGGAAACGCCCCGGGAGCCGATGTGGAAGCCTTTGTTCTGGGGATAAGTGTAATGCCAGATCTGGTGGCCGGAGCGGGCGTCGACGGCATAGACATTGTCGGGCGTTGAGGTGTATATGACACCATCCACCATGAGCGGCGAAGCTTTGATCTCCGCGTTGACGCCCGACTGGAACGCCCAGGCGAGCGCGAGGCCGCCGACGTTTTGCGGAGTGATTTGCGTCAGCGCGCTGTGGCGCTTTCCCGAATAGTCGCCGTGATAGGCAGGCCAGCTATCCTTCGGCGGCTTCAGGAGCATGTCAGGCGTAGTTCCCTGGGCGAGCAAAGTGGAGGCGAACAAGGTGGAGGCCGTGAGCCAGAGCAGTTGTTTGGTCAGCTTCATGGCGCGCTCCTATTTCAACGTCATCAGGTACGTCATCAGGTTGTGAATGTCGTCATCCGTGTACTTCGCCAGAAGATCGACATGGGCTTCCGCGGGGTCGTCAGCCCTTACCTTCACCATCGCGGCAGGCCAGGAGCGGTAGCGGCCGGAGGCGTCGCGCAGAGCCACCGTGAATTCATCGAGGTATGCGCGTGTGCCGCTGACGGTTTCGCCCGAAGGCAGCGTCACGGTGACCTTGGCTTTGGCTCCACGGGGATACATGAGGCGCTGTATGAGCTTCAGACCTCCATTGCGGGTGGCCACGCCGGCGAGGTCCCCTGTGGGGGAGTGGCAGGAATTGCATTTGCCGGTTCCGTTGAAGTACTCCTTTCCCTTGTCGATATTGCCCGTGACAAGATCCTTCTCGTCAACGCCCTTTCGTCCTCCCTTCTGCGATTCCGCGATGTTTTTCTGCGTGCGGATAAAGGCGGTTAGCCCCAGGAGTTCCTGGTCCGTCACCGTGAAGCGCGGCATATTGTTGCGCCCATTGCGAACCACGGGCCCAATCTGATTCCCACCGATATCGTCCGCGACCAGCTTGGACCGGGTCAGGTCCGGCCCGGATTCCCCGCCACCGGTATCGCGCCCATGGCAGAACGCGCAATGCTGGACAAACAAGGTTTCGCCGGTCCTGACGAGTTCATCGGGAAAAGTCTGGCCAGGCTTCGCCGGCGTCGTGGGAGGTCGTGTTGCCTGGGTGAAGGCAAGCGAGGCGGTCATGAGCAGTTCGATGGAAGCACTCGCGAGGACGCGCGGAATTCTCATTGATAATTGGCCTCCTGGTTACCCCTATTGTCTGGCCACCATTTAATTGACAGCCTCCCCAACTCTACATCAGTTTGGGTTTTCAGGAGCGGACCCGACGAGGCGCCTCATCGCGGCGCGGGTGAGAAATCGCGGGTGAGAAGTAGAGGCGCGGCGGCCTCAACGAGCGAGCGGCATCGCCGCCAACGTCGCACCCGCCCGCACAATTCGAGTCAGACTCCGCCGCCCCCTCAGTGCGGATCTCTCGCGCACTCGCACCTTTCGCCAGATACCGCGCGCAGAGTCGAGCGGCTCGGAACTGGGGTTGCGTGGGCCGCGGCGCACGTGATCGTTCGCGGCACGACACACAAACCAATCGGACATGGTTCGGACACAGGGAGCTTAAAAGCCCTCGATCCTGATGATCTTCGCCAGCTTCATCCGGCCGCCAGGGAGCCCATAAAGCCGCGCCCGGTGGTACATTTCCCATGCGGCGCCATTCGCGAGCATGGTGATTTCGACTCCGCTGCCGATCTGCCTGCCGCTTGAATCGAAATAGCCAACGGTCACAAGAACACTCGCAGCCCGGCCGCACGTGTTCCTGATCCGGGCCTCAACGCCTGCCTCCGGCCCGCCAAGGGACAGAAGACTGGCCCCATGCGAGTAGATGTTTGACGCCTGAACGCAACCGGAGACGATGTCCGGCTGTGACGGCGGCTTCTCTGAGGCATCCGCTGCGGATGCCAGCAAGAGCCCAACAGCAATCAGAGTTCTCATAGCGCCATACATACCACGGCGTCCGGATCGTGTCTAGCGGGGGATGGCCGCCATGGCCGCCACGCAGAGCGAAACGACACACCTCTCATTTAGCGATTGTCATTTAGCGATGGCGCCAACGATCGCCCGAATCATACCGTCGCTCTTACTCAGGATGTACAGTTCGCCGTCCGAGTCCATGGCGAACCGAATGTCGGAGCGGCCCCCGGACACGCGCGCGAAGCCGGGCAGATGCTCCGCCTTTCCGCCGCGGGCGTGGTATACGCTTTCGGTGATCGGGGCCATCGTTCCGTAGACTTCCTGGTTCCAGGCGATTCGCACCTCGTGCATCTCGGCCATCGTCTTCGGATCGCCATCGTCAGCCGCCAGCATTTCCTTGAAATCCACCCACCAGACGCGCCCGGTCGTGATGTCGCCGAAGATGAATTTCCCCCGGAGCGACGGAATCGCCTTGCCGCGGTAGACAAAGCCGTTCGATACCGCGTCGCCGCCAGTGCCCTTGATGTGGCCATAGGCAATCACCGGATAAGTCGGAACCACCGTGCCGTCAGTAGTCGATTCATCAATCCGGATGGGTATTTTATCCACGTCCGGCGGTTTCGAAAGCGTGTTATCGGAATGCAGTTCCTCGGGGCCTTCGCGCAGCGAATAGCCGTAGTTGGCGCCTTTGTGAATGATATCGACGGTCTCCCAGGTGCGAAGTCCAACCACGTTGGCGATGAGGTGATTGTTGGCGCCATCGGCTGGGTCGACATCCCAGCTCATCCGGTGCGGGTTGCGCAAACCGTACGCCCAGATCTCTTTCCGGGCACCCGGCTTGGCGGCGAACGGGTTATCCTTCGGGATCCGGTAGCGGCCGTTCTCGCTTACCGTGCTCGAATCGATTTGCTCTTTGAGGTCGGGTACAATCCGCAGGATTTTTCCCACCAGCGTGTCCAGACGCTGCGGATTGCTTCGAATGTCCGTTTTCTGCTCGCCCGAGCCGCCGTCGCCGGTGGAGATGTACATCACACGCCAATCGGGGCCGCCGGGCCGTGCCGTCGGATTGAAAATCAGATCGCCCATCGGATGAATTCGCCCGTTGTACTGCACACGCATCAGCTCGCGGGCCGTGCCTTCGAACGTGGAATTTGAAATATCCGAGTCGGTCCATTCGATTACGACGGATTCCCGCTGCGTCGCGCCAAAAGTCCGGATCGCCGGAGTCAGCGTGTACCCCGCCGTCTTGAATCCTGGAAAGTTCTTGTTGTCGGGAAGATCGGAAGCCGGCAGCGCAAGGTCTTCCAGGTGGATAGTGTAGAACTTCCCGTTGTGCGCATAGTCCGGGTCGAACTGAAAGCTGATGAAGCCGCTCGCCAGCAAGTTATCGATAGCCAGTCTGTGAAATATCCCGGGCTGGCCCTCAAGACCGTTGAAGTTCAGATATGTGGTGAGTTTCTTCGTGTCCTTGTCGAGGATGTACAACTGACCGGCCACGTCATTGACGAAGAATCGCTTCCTGGCCCCGCCAGGTTCCTCCCGCAAAAAGTTGACCCGCGCCAGCAGGCTCGCACTGTTGCTTGTGCCGTCGACCGCTCCGGTGATCGGCATGGTCGCATAATCCTTGATCTCGATGGTCAGCTCCGGCGTCGCCGCGAAGGCGCACGTCATGCATGCGGGAACGCACAGGCAGGCCTTTACAAAGCGCACTTTGGACCTCTGTTTCGACATTGTAACCGAATTGGGGGAACCGCCGTGTGAGCACGTTTCTGTGGGGCAGGTTGCCAACCAGGTTGCCAACGTGCGGCGGATTGGCAGTCTGATTAACAATCTGCCCCACATTGGAGAATTCAGCCAGTGAAGGCCTTCGTTACTTTTTCGTGGCGAGCTTCTTGGCCACTTCGATCGCTTCCGCGGCGGACACCTGGACGTCGGGTTCGACACCGGTCCCTTCCCAGTTCGTCTTCGAGATCGGGTTAATCGCTCTTGCGAATGGCACTCCGATCATGAAGTGATCGTCGATGCGGTGACCGGACACGGGGTGGGCGCCGCCGCCGGTGGTCTCGCCGATAATGGTAGCCCGCTTCAGGTTCTTCAGATTGTACGTGAACTCTTCGGCGCCGGAGAAGGTGCGCTTGGCAGTCAGTACGAATACCGGCTTGCCGCCGAGCCGCTTTCCGGGCACGTCGTTGCTCGTCCAAAACTCCTCCGTCTTGTTCTCTTTTCGATTGTAGAGATCGTTCAGGTGAGTCGGCTCATCGAAGAGGTAACTCGAAATGAAGGCCACCATCTTCGGATCGCCGCCCCCGTTCTCGCGCAGGTCAATGATCAGCGCATCCACGCTGCCAAGGAAGTTCATGGCGGCGCTTGCCGTCGGGCCGCAAATGTCCGGACTGGCGAACATGTTGAATTTCAAATATCCGATGTTCGGCGGCAGCCGCTCTGCCTTGTCGAACCCACAGTTCATTCGTTCCATCTGCCGTCGCATCGCAGCCGAGTCCGGGCCTCCGGGCGGCGGGCCTTTCGGCAACGGCGCCGGGCTGAAACTCACGCCCAGGTGTTTGTCGTGGCTGATCTCCCGGAAATCCGCGGTAAGCTTCTCGGCAAAGGCATCGCCATTCGTAAGCGAATCGTACTCGCCCGCTTTCTGCCGGGCTCGTACAGCCTCCTCCATCTTCTTGGCAGTCTCCGGAAACACGTAGAACTCGTTCAGCATGGCGGCTGCGCCATCGATCGCGCGCTGCCGCGCCGCGGCGTCGATGTGGAAGTCCGCCTCCGTCACGCCGGGCGGTAGGGCTCTGACACCAAAGCTTACGACCTCGGCAGGGTCGGCATCCTTCACGTCAAGCCTTCCGATGGCGGTGGTGGGACCGCCTTTCTCTTTCACGCGAAACTCGATGTGAGTCCGCTCACTCTTGTCGATGCTGAGCAGGTCGAATCCGCCGGTCTGATTGCGGAAGTTCATCTGGTTGTCGATCGGCCGGGCCGGGTCGAATTTCTGGATGTACGCCTCCATCCGTGCCCGGTCGCCGCTATTGAACGCCTCCAGCCACGCCCTCAGCGTCCGCCCTGCCGGAGTGTCGGGAAATGCAGGCTGAGCGGATGCCCAAACGGCCCCAAACAAAGAAAGCACACTGATTCGGCACAACATGATTCGGCAAAACATGATTCGGCAAGACATGGAAACTTGGACGCATTCTCCGTGGATTTGTTCCGGGAATTCGGGTCAACTGCAGGCGTCTCGTAAGAGGAGTTCGTGACTCCGTATCCACTTCTGGTCCCAACGCCAGTGCCGCGCGGCTGAAATCTACTTTGCCAGGCTGGCGTAGTATCATGCGGAAAAGTACTCCCGGCCGAGAATCGAGAATAAGGAGCTTTGCGACACATGGTCCAGGTGAACCTGTTGCGTTTTACGATGGCTGCGGTGATGGCCGCGGCTTCCTCTATGGCGGCGGCTCAGTCGCTCGACTTCGATGTCTATAGGACGCGCGTTGAGCCGATCTTCTCCAAGCAGCGGGAGGGGCACGCACGCTGCGTGGTTTGTCATTCGGAATCGAACCATGCGTTCAAGCTCCAGGCGTGGGGCCGGCAGACCAAGGCATTCACCGAAGAACAATCACGCCTGAACTTTCAAATGATTTCGAAACTGGTCACTCCAGGGAATCCGGAACGTAGCATCTTGCTGCTTCATCCGCTGGCGAAAGAAGCCGGCGGCGACGAGTTCCACAGCGGAGGCCGCCAGTTTCAGTCCATGGACGATCCCGACTGGCAGGCGATCGCCGCCTGGGTCCGCGGCGCGAAGTAATCGAAAGTCCGAACGCGGTGCGCGCAGGACGAGCATCAGCAAGCGGACTATGGGAGCACGGCGGTAATGTTCCGCTTCGGGACCTGACCCACGGGGATTTTGGCGACTTCGCGCCTGGCCGGCAGGTCGACAACCGACACATAGTCGGACGCGGCGCAGGCCACATAGGCCATCTTGCCGTCTGGCGTGAGTGTCACCCAGTCCGGAGCCTTGCCGACTTCCACGCTGCCTTCGAGTTTCAAATCCGGAAGCGAGTACAGATAGATCGAACTGTTCAGCCGGCTGTTGACCACCAGCGTCTTTTGATCGGGCGTGACTGCCATGCCGTGCGACTCGTTGCCGCCGAACATATACTTTGCCTTGCCGGCAGGCAGGTCGGGGAGAGTGATCCGGTTGATTTCCTTGCGCGTCGCGAAATCCACTACGGCGAATCCGTTGAAACCGGAGAGTTGGGCCAGTATCCATTTCGTGGAACCGTCGCCATTCGTGGTGAACGCCATCGGGCGAATTCCCAGGTCCATCTCCAGAGACCATTCGGGTGTCTCGGTCTTCGCGGAGATCACTGTGATCGTTTTGGATGCGATCGAGCCAGCGACCACCCACTTGCCGTCCGGCGTCACATACGTGTTGTGAACCGCGCCCTTGACGGGTATGCTCTTGACCTTCTCGAGCGACGCCGTGTCGACGACATCCACCGCACCGGGCGCCTTCGCAATGGAGACATAGACGCGCCGCCCATCCTTGCCGATCGCGATGTTGTTAGGGTGGCCGCTGAGGGGAATCCTGCTGGTCACCTTCAAGGATTTTGTGTCCACGACATCCAAGGTGCTTTGCGCTTCGTTACTGATGTAATAACGGCTTCCATCGGGAGCCGCCGCCGCACCGTGGTTTACCTCGATGCCCTGGATGACTCCCACCACCTTGTTCGTCGCGGGGTCAATGATCGAGACGTTGTCTCCGGCGCTATTCGTTTGGATAATGCGAACATCGGATGCTGCCAGCGGCAGCCAAAGCAGAAGGGTGAGGAACCATCTCATGGCGGATACGCCTCCTTCAATCAACGAGCCCAGCTTATTAGCCGGTTAACGTAAAGTCAACCGCTCCCGGCGCGGGTTCAGCGGTGGCAATACGCTCCCTAACGGTCGAGCGACAAGTCGCGGCTCGGTTGTGGTCGTGCTGATTCGGCGTCAGTTACAGAGCCGCGACCGTTAGGGAGCGTTCCGGCAAATAGGTGCTTCCCGAAAACGCTTAAGCATCTTGAGCCGGGAACCGGCTCTGACCGTCCACGCCGAAGGTGTATACTACAGGCGGCAAGGGGGTTCATCAGATGCGAAGTCGGTTCCAGGGCTCAACGAATAGGCCTCTTCGCAAAGAAGTGAAATGGCGGTTTCCGCTGGGCCATCGATCTCTCGCCTGGCTCGGTGCAGCGGCCCTGGTAGTGGCTCCAGCAAGCGTTTTGGCGCAAGCTCCATCAGGGGCAGGGGCCAAACCAAGCATCGCGGCGACCCGGGCCCCGGCGTCGAAAGCCTGGACTGCTCCACTTACCGCTGACGGCCATCCGGACCTGCAGGGGACATGGAGCAACGCCAGCCTCACGCCCTTCGAACGTCCCAAGGAGTTAGCCGGGAAAGAGTTTTTCACCGAGCAAGAAGCGGCTGAATACGCCAGGAGGCTGATCGATCAGTCAAATCGTGACCGTCGTGGCGCAACCCCGGAAGAGGATGTGAACGGAGCGTACAATGAGGCTTTTTTCGACCGTGGAACCAAGGTTGCCTCGAACCTGCGCACGTCAATTGTGGTGGACCCCGCCGATGGAAGGGTGCCTCCGCTAACGCCCGAGGGGCGCGAGGCGGCGGCGGCGCGGGCGGTAGCGCAGCGGCGCCGTCCGGAGGGGCCGGAAGACTTCGCTTTGCCGGTCCGTTGCATCATGTGGCCGACCGCCGGACCTCCGATGGTTCCCGGCGGTTACAACAATAACTATCAGATCGTCCAGACCCGCGATTATGTCGCGATCGATATCGAGATGATCCACGACGTGCGCATCATCCCGCTGGACGGGCGTCCGCACATGTCATCGGTCATCGGCCAATGGATGGGTGATTCCGTTGGGCACTGGGAGGGCGACACGCTGGTCGTCGACACCACCAATTTCACCGACAAGACTCACTTTCGGGGATCGGACCGGAACCTGCACGTGGTCGAGCGTTTCACGCGCACCGGCGCGGATACTCTCCGGTACCGGTTCACGATCGATGATCCGACCGCGTTTACCAAGCCGTGGACAGGCGAGATTGCCATGAGCAGGGCGACCGGGCCGATATACGAGTACGCTTGCCATGAGGGCAATTACTCCCTCGCCAGCATGCTCGCCGGCGCTCGGGCCGAGGAGAAAGCCGAAGCCGGGGAAAAACCTAGGAAGAGCTCAAAATGATGGGCTATGTGGGGCAGATTGTTAATCTGCGGCGGATTGGCAATCCGCCTGACGCTGGCCCAACGAGCCCCTCGGGGCTCGCTCCAAACGTCGGAAGGCGGATTGCCAATCCGCCGCAGGTTGGCAACCGGTTGGCAACCTGCCCCACAGAAACGTGCTCACAGGGCGGTTCCCCAATTCGGTTAAGCACCCAAGAAACTGCGGCGCTGCCGGGCCAGCCTTCGGGCAATGTAGAATAGAACTCTCGATCCACACGGAGCTGCCGCACGAGTGCTCGGATTTTGCCAATGGTTGGAAGGTACGGCTTGGAGCATGGCGCTCCACGAATCGATATGGGGCTATCCGATTATCGAGTCGGTGCACGTTCTAACCCTGTGCCTGTTTCTTGGCCTGGCGGTCATGCTGGATCTGCGGCTGCTGGGGGTGACCATGCTCAGGACGCCGGTATCCGAAGTCGCGGGACGGCTATTGCCTTGGACCGTCGCCGGATTCGGCATCATGGTCATGACCGGCCTGCTCCTGTTTTATGCGACTCCTGTCAAAACCTACCTCAACATTTTCTTCCGCGTAAAGGTGCTTTTCCTGCTGCTGGCCGGGGTTAACACAGCGGTGTTTCACCTGACAATTTACCGCCGCATGAGTGAATGGGATCTCGATCCGGTTCCACCCCGGCGGGCCAGACTGGCGGGTGGATTATCGTTGGCTCTTTGGGGTGGTATTGTGGTTGCGGGACGCATGATCGCATACAATTGGTTCGACAAGAACCCCTAAACTGTTGTCCAGTACGGGTTCGTCGTCAAGGAGCTGCTCCAAGTGTCTGTGCTCTCTTTCTTCACCTGGTGTGAAAACTCTTCGGTGGGCGAGGCGATTCGGGGCTCGCGCTGGCTCTTCCCCGTGATCGAATCCTTCCACCTTCTCGGCCTGGCGGTCATCGGTGGAGCAGTGCTGGTGGTGAACCTGCGTCTCCTGGGCTTCGGGATGGAGCGCCAGCCGGTGCCGCAACTCTGGCGCGACACCAGGCCCTGGCTGCTGGGAAGTCTGACGATCATGCTGGTTTCAGGTTTGCTGCTGTTTACGTCGGAGGCGACAAAGCTGTATTACCACGAGGCGTTTTGGGTGAAAATGGTCTCGCTGTTGTTGGCAACGGCCTTCACGTTCACGGTGCTGCGCAAGGTCGCTTTGGCCGAGCAAGGCCGCGTGAGGCCATTCTGGAGCAAGGCGGTAGCCCTCATTTCCATTCTCTTGTGGTCTGGGGTGGGCGTTGGGGGAAGGTGGATCGGTTTTTCCTGACCGTCCGGAATCCCAGCCGCCTATTTGCGCCCTGCGTCCGCATCGGCTTTGCGCGCGCCGCCAAGAATGTCCGTCAGGGCGTAATTTCCCTCATGGCATGCGTATTCATAGATCGGATCCTTAGTCGCAACAAACGGATACTCTGCCGTCCATTGCTTCGTAAACGTCGTAGGGTCGTCAATGGTGACCCTGTACAGGATTGTGTTGGCATCCGTGCGCGTGAACCGTTCCACCACGTGCAGATTCTCCGACGATCCCAGGAACCTTGTCTGGTTCGTGAAATTGGTCGTGTCCACGACGAGGGTATCGCCTTCCCAATGGCCAATCGAGTCCCCCAGCCATTGGCGGACGTCCCTTGGGGCATGCGTCCCGTCGATGCGAACGATGCGAGCGTCGTGGACCATCTCCACCAGGATCATCACGTGGCCGGGAGTCTGCACGATCTGGTAGTTGTTGTTGTAAAGCACGGGAAGCATAGGCGGTCCGGATGTGGACCCAAACCCAAGGAGGCACCGCTCGGCAAGGGGCCGGTCCTTCACGCCGTCAAGACGGCTGCCCCCCCGCATGGCGGCGGCTCTTTGCCGCGCCTCGGCCGTTACGGGGGGAACTTTCCCATCCGGCGGCTCCACAATCAACGAGGTTCGCTTGACGCCATCCACTTTTGCGAATTCCGATCCGCGGTCGATAAACAGCACGTTATAACCGCCGGTCCCGTTGGACCCCGCCGCGGCCAACAACGGGTGTTCGGAGGCGCCATCCACTTTGGCCAGTTCTTCCGCACTCTTCTTCTCGAGCGCCACCGCTTCGGCATCGGTAAGCGTGGCTTTCCCTGCCAGCGCGGCTGGGCGCTCCAGTGGCGTTATGGTAGCGTTCGTCCAGACTCCCTGCAGGTCGGGGTGGCCATCCGGGGTGCGCGGCACAGTCCAGTTCCGGGCTTTGGCCCGCGGCGCCGCGCCCGGAGCCTGGCCAGGGAGAGGCGACGTGAACATCACCGCCAGTACGCTGATGGATGCGAAAACCCGAGAGGTCATTTGATCCTGTCCTCCTTCTTAAGACGCCTGACTCCACCCGATGGGCGCATTCTACTTCTTATCGTACGGCGCCCCGGTTCCCGACGAGCCCAGGAAGAGCTTTTTTCCGTCGGGCAGGGTGATATCACGGCCATTGGCCCGGTTGGTTCCGTCCTTCGACTGATAACCATCAACCACAACCGGCGTCCCGATCTTCACCGTTGTTTTGGTAAAGCCGCGCCGCAAAAGAACGTTCGGGCTGCCGGCTTCCACCATCCATGATGTCACCTTGCCATCCGTCCCTTTCACATCGACGTGGATCCATGCGTGGGGATTGATCAATTCCACTTTCGACACGACGCCCTCCAGGTGGACTGGCTTCTTCGCGTCAAATTCCGCCGCAAAGGCATGATGCGCCCCTGCCGGCGCCGCCAGAATCAAACTGATGCCTGCCGCCGCGGCAATATACCTGGTTTTCATCACGCTTTCTCCTTCACCTCAAGTTCCGGATGCGAATGGGGCCATCGGTTCAATTCACTTAGCGGTTTTCTTTGTAAACTCGCCATACATCAGTTCCTCCACGAACTCCACGCACTTGAATTCCACCAGCCGGGCATTCTTTTCGACATGACGATAGAGCGGCATCTTGATCTTCCATGGCCGCGAAAATACCGTCGGATCTTCGATGGTGGCTTCGTACGAGAGCGTATCCGGGCCAAGTGGGGCATAACGTTCAACCACGTGCAGTGCGTCGCCATGGAAATTCCCTGCCCTGTCGAACCAGGTGCGCTCATCCAGACCGGTAACGTCGACCACCAGCGTATCCCCTTCCCAATGGCCCACCGACTGTCCCATCCAGGAGTCGGCAGGGGCCGGCCCCGGATCTTTCAGGTAAATATTGCGAACGGCGCCGTCGTATTCGTAGGCGAAGAAGATGGCTTTGGCACTGTGAAATATCTGAAACGGATACGGCATGTAGGTGGCTCGCGGCACACCCGGCAGGTAACACTTGACCTCGGGGTCCGCGGTTAAGCGTTGGTCGAAGTTGGCTTTCTTCTTTTCCTTGGCCGCCGGCAGATAAGGGATTTCACCGCCTTCCACCACTCCGGGGCCTCCGGGCTCCGCGCCAGTCGCGCCCAGTGCAACTGCCAGTCCGGGCCGCGCAGCATGGTCCTGAAGATCCCAATTTGCCGTGTTCAGCGCCTGCCAAATCCCGTTCAAGTTTGGTTTTCCGTCGGGCATCCGCGGCCCCTTATAGGCCGGCTGACCAGAAAGCGATGTTGTCGCCAGATAGAGGACAGCCACCGTGGCGCTGGTTGCAATCGCCCAGCCTCTGAACAGCAATCGCATCGTGTAAGTTCTCCCCAATCCCGAACAACCGGAGCAAACCCCCACGGGCTTGCGTTCGTTAGCATGCAGTCTAAAAGCCTTATCAGACTCTGCGGTTCAGACAGTAATTTAGCTCTCTCATGACGCGGAGTCAAGCGCGATTCGTGTGACCGCGCCATTCGTGTCGCCTCACCTCGCGCCAATGAGCCGAACACGCGCACACTCGTGACACCATGCCTCGCCGCGATGGCCGGAATCGCAGCCCGGCCGCACGAATCCCAGCCACACGCTACACTATCCTCATGACCCGAAAACTCTTGCTGCTGTCCCTGCTGACGGCCGGTTTTGCCATGGCGCAGAACCGCGTCTTCGAACTTCGCACCTACACCTGCAATGAAGGCAAGCTGGAAGCCCTGAAGGCCCGCTTCCGCGACCACACTATCGAGATCTTCAAGCGCCACGGAATGGAAAGCATCGGCTACTGGATTCCGCAGGACGGCGAAAAATCCAAGACCACCTTGATCTACATCATCTCCCACGCCAGCCGGGAACAGGCCACCAAGAACTGGCGGGAGTTCGGCGCCGATCCGGAATGGAAGAAGGTAGCGGCCGCCTCCGAAGCCGACGGTAAAATCCTGTCGAAGCCGCCGGAATCGGTCTACATGGACGCAGCCGATTTTTCGCAAATAAAATGACCCTGGATATCGCCCGCCAGGGACACATGCGCCTTCTTGTGGAGCAACTCCACAAGTTGGAGAGCCGTCTTCGTGAAGGCGGCGGTGCGGCGCGCATTGACCGGCAGCATCGCGCGGGCAAGATGACGGCGCGCGAGCGGATCGTTGCGCTGCTGGATCCGGGCTCGCAGTTTCTGGAAGTCGGTCTGCTGATCGCCTATGATCGGTACGACGGCCAGGCCCCGTCCGCCGGCGTGGTCACGGGGTTGGGCAAGGTTGAAGGCCGGCCCGCGGTGATCGTCGCCAACGACGCTACCGTGAAGGCCGGCGCCTGGTGGCCGGAGACCATCACCAAGATTCTGCGCGCCCAGGAAATCGCCATGAAGAACCGCCTGCCCATCGTTTACCTGGTGGATTCGGCGGGCGTGAACCTGCCGTATCAGGACGGCATTTTCCCCGGCCAGTACGGCGCCGGCCGCATCTTCCTCTACAATTCGCTGATGCGGCGCAAGCTGCGCATCCCGCAAATCGCCGCTGTGATGGGTCCGTGCATTGCCGGCGGAGCCTACCTGCCCGCCTTGAGCGACGTAATCATCATGGTGGAGGGCACCAGCTTCATGGGCCTGGGCGGACCTAACCTGGTGAAGGGCGCAACCGGGCAGGTGATCGATTCCGAACCGCTCGGCGGCGCGCACCTCCACACCGCGGTCAGCGGCGTCGCCCACTACATGGCCAAGGACGATGCCGATTGCCTGGCGCGCATCCGTCAGCGCTTCCGCCAGCTTCCGGAGCCGCCGCCCGCGCCCGGCAAATCTACACCGCCGCTGCGCGATGCCTCCGAAATGTACGGCGTGCTCCCTGCCGACCATCGGCTACCGTACGACATTGAAGAAGTCCTCCGGCGCATTTTCGATCGCGAGGATTACACCGAATTCCAATCCGAGTATGCTCCGGAGATGCTCTGCGCGCACGCCAGGCTGGCGGGCCGGCCGGTATCGGTGATCGCCAACCGGCGCGGTTTCTTTAAGGTGCAGGGGCGGCCCCGCATCGGCGGAATTATCTATACTGAATCGGCGCGCAAGGTGGCTTATTTCGTGGAGACCAGCGAGCGGGCCGGCCATCCGCTGATCTATGTGCAGGACGTTTCGGGCTTCATGGTGGGGCCGGATGCCGAACGCGACGGCATCATTCGGGCCGGCGCCGAGATGGTGGAAACCATGGCGTGCGCCACGGTGCCGAAGATCGTGCTGACCATCAACCATGCCAGCGGCGCGGGCTACTACGCCATGGCAGGACAGGGCTTCGACCCGGACTTCACGTTTAGTTGGCCGACGGCGCGGATCGGCGTGATGGAAGGCGATTCGGCCGTGGTTGCGCTGTACTCGGCGGAGCTGGAAAAGTGCAAAGGCGGCCCGCTGCCCGAAGACCTGCGCGAGGCCGTGGAGCGCACCCGCGCCGATTACGAACGCTGGCTGGATGCGAAATACGCCGCCGCTCGCGGCCACTGCGACGCCCTCATAGACCCGCTGGAAACCCGCGACATCCTAGCTTTCGCCTTGGAGGCATCCATGCAAAGCGGCCCCGCATCCCCGGCCCCCGAGCCCCGAGCCCTGACCCCCGACCCCTGGCCCCCGGCCCCTGGAGCGCAACGCCCATGATACGCATCGCTAACGGACAAGGCTTCTGGGG
>DATMNI010000119.1:0-22149 GCA_035570275.1 Candidatus Acidiferrales bacterium
CGGAAGAACCTGGAATACATCCTGCGCAAACAGTACGTGAACGGATACGTCGTCTTCTTCAATATCAATATCTGCCGGAGCAACCTGGAAGACGTCCGCCTTCTGACTGAGTACGCCCACAAACCACCGCGTGGCAACCGACTATCACATCAACGAAACCCCGATGCTCGAGCAGGACGATCATTTCAAGCACCTGTACGACAATCCGACTTACATTCGGCCGGAAGACTGGGTCGCGGTCGATGGATTAGTCGATTGCCTCATCGAAAAGAACCGGGCGGGATACCAGATGGTCAACTCCGTGCAGCGGCTACAGGAGATCAAGGCATTCGTCCGCATGTCTTCCGGGCTCGATCTGAGCGAGCATGGCTGGAACGGAGACGGCAGCAATCCTGCCGATATCGAGGCAGATCTCCTCTCGGGCCTTCCCGGCATCGTGAAAAGGGCTGACGGTGAGCTCCAATTCGCCGAATGGAATTGCCGCGCCGGCCAAAATAACGTGATCATACGGACCGACGGCACAGTGGCGCCGTGCTTCCCGATGTACGGCGCAACATACGACTGGGGAAATATCGACCAGCCGCGATTCGATCCACAACAGCTCGCCGGCATGAAGAAGACGTGCCAGCAGCACTGCTGCTCCACGCTCAACCACAATCTCGCGTATTGCTACAACGATGCTCGTGTCATCAAATGGCTCTGGTCTAACGTGATCAAGAACAAGTTTCAGGGCGGTGTCCGCTCCTTCGAAGACTGAGGCGCGAGGATCTGGTGAACGCGTGGGCCTACGCGCGTTCCCATGCCGAGGAAATCGAGTCTCAGATTCGCGACAACGAAACCGCATAAAGCATGGCCCATTTCTATACGAACGAGAATATCCCAGTGCAGGTCGTCACGGAGTTGCGGCGGTTGGGGCATGACGTCATCACCTCGTTGGATGCTGGAAGGGCGAACTCCGCCGTGCCGGATGCCGAGGTTCTCGCGTTCGCGGCGGCTGACGGCAGGATTCTTTTGACCCACAATCGCCGCCACTTCCTGCGTCTTCATCAGCACAAACCGTAGACCATCAAGGGATCGTCCTGTGTACATTCGACCCCGATTTTTGCAGACAGGCACAGCGCATTGGCGAAGCCGTTGGGACCGCCCCCGAAATGACGAACCAACTGATCCGCGTGAACCGGCCCGGCTGATGCCGCCGAGTTCTCTGTCCCATCTGAGGGCAAGGATGATGCGAAGGGAACACAGAGCGCCTCGCCCCTATTGTGCCGCGTGGGATACTGGTTCGCGATGGCGGGCGTTCGCTGGCTGGATCTCGGGATCATCGTGGCCTACGTAATGGGCTTAACCGCCGTCGGGCTGTACTTTTCGCGGCGCCAGACCACTACCGAACGCTACTTCACGGCCAAACGCGCAGTGCCCTCCTGGGCCGTGGGAATGTCGTTCTTCACGGCCATGATCACCAGCGTCACCTTCATCGCTTTTCCCGGCGCGGCTTACGCCAAAGACTGGTCGCTGCTGATTCCCGGGTTTTTCCTGCTGGTGGTGATCGCGCTGGTGGGCACTGTCATCATCCCGTTCTACCGCCGCACGGTGGGGATGAGCGCGTTCGAGTATTTCGGCAAGCGCTTCGGACGGCCCACCCGCGTCTACGCCTCGGTGGCCTTCACGCTGGCCCACTTTTCCAAGATGGGGCTGGTTTTCTACCTGCTGGCGCTCACGGTCAACAGCACCACCGGCTGGAATATGGACCAGGTGATTCTGGTTTCCGGGTTCCTCACCATTTTGTACACCCTGAAAGGCGGCTTCGAAGCGGTGGTGTGGACGGACGTATTCCAGGGCGTGATTCTTTGGACCGGCATCTTCCTCTGTCTCGGCTACCTGCTTTTTCTGCCGCCCGGCGGCCCCGCCGCGGTCTTCGAAACCGCCTGGGCCAACCACAAAATCACCCTGGGCAGCGCCGATTTCGACCTCTCCAAGCCCACCATCTGGGTGCTCATGACTTACGGTTTCTTCTGGTATCTGCAGCGCTATACCACCGACCAGACCCTGGTGCAGCGCTACCTCGCCGCCAGGTCCGATCGCGCGGCCGTGCGCGGCGTGACCTTCGGGGCGCTGCTTTCGGTGCCGGTCTGGGCACTGTTCACGCTCATCGGCACCTGCACCTGGAGTTTCTACAAACTGACCGGCGAGAAACTGCCCGCGCACGTAAGCAAGAGCGACCAGGTTTTCCCGTACTTTCTGGGTACGCATTTGCCCGTGGGCATAGCAGGCCTGGTACTGGCGGCGCTGATGGGGTCGGCCATGTGCGCGCTTTCGAGCGACCTGAACGCCTTCGCGGCGGTGGGCGTGGAGGACATCTACCGGCTGTTGCACCCCACCGCATCCGACCAGCAGCGCCTGCGCGTGGCCAAGCGCATCGTGCTGTGCTGCGGCCTGCTGTGCGTAGCCGCGGCGCTGGCGCTCTCGCATACGCAGACGCCGGCGCTTTCGGTCTGGTTTTCAGCCTCGTCCATCGTGTCGGGCGGCCTGGCAGGCTTGTTCGTGCTGGCGTTTCTCACGACGCGGACCACGCGCCGCGGAGTCTACGCCGGCATCGCGGCCTGCGTGATCTTTACCGCGTGGGCAACGCTCACCATGGGGGGCGACAAACGAATTCTGAACCTGGGCTCCTTCAACTTCCCGTGGCACGACTACATGATTGGCGCCATCGGGCACGTAGTCTTGATGGTGGTGGGCTACGGTGTCAGCATCGGCGTGAAAACAAGGCCGTCGCCAAAATGACCGCCGGTACGGCGCGCAAGTCGAGCTTTAAGCCCACTGCGCAGGCACTCACCGTGCAGGCCAGATGGGCCGGCCACCTTGACAATCTCCACGCCAACTGAAATAATTCTGCCAGTTTGCAGGGCATCTTGAGGTTTGAGGGGGTATTATGCAACTCAGACGTTGCGCAGCCTTACTGGCTCTTGTTTTTGGCTTGGTTTCCATCGCTTTGCCCCAAGCCGATACCGGTACCATCACTGGAAGAGTGGTTGATGCCACGGGTGGCACCGTACCGAATGTTAAGCTCTCGATCGTGCAGACCGAGACCAATTTCCACTTCACATCCGTCACCAACAGTGAAGGCATCTACCGCGTGCAGTCGCTGCAGCCCGGGCCGTACTCGGTTACCTTTGAAGCGGCGGGCTTTAAGCGCCTGGTTCGGGCGGACATCACGCTCCGGGTCGGAGACGTCCTGCCCGTCGATGTGATGATGCAAGTCGGCGCCGTCACCGAGTCGGTCGAAGTGAAGGCCCAGGGCACGCTGCTCGAAACCGAGACTTCGGCCACTGGCACCGTCACCGAGGGCAACCAACTGTACAAGCTGAATATGTATCAGCGCTACATCACCAACACCATGTCCATCGTGCCGGGAGTGACCAACCAAACCACCGGCGGCACCAATGGTCTGGGCGCCTTTAATGTGAACGGCCAGCGCGCTTCCGGCACGGCGGTGTTCGAAGACGGCGTGTTCACCAATGACCCGTTGACCAGCAATAACCTGGTGATTAAACCCATCATGAATTCCGTGGATGAGGTTAAGGTTCTCACGGGAACTCTTCCCGCCGAGTACGGCCATTCCACCAGCGGCGTCATCACCACCGTCAAGAAGAGCGGCACCAACGAGTTTCACGGGGCAGTTTCCGACTACGGCCGCACCCGCATCATGACGCACCGCCAGTATTTTAATTTGTACACCACGGCGCAACCGCAACCGGGCAACCCCAACGGCGTGCCTGCCTATTTCATGATGCCGGATGGAAACGGGGGCGGCCCGGTAGTCATCCCCAAGATTTATAACGGCCGCAACAAGACGTTCTGGTATTCCGGCTACAGCAAACTGATCGAGAAAAAGACCCAGGCTTATACCAGCGTCACGCCGACGCCGGACGAACTGAAAGGAGATTTCACCTTCGGCGGCTTGGGACAACGGCTCTACGATCCGGCGACCACGCGTCAGAACGCGGACGGCACCTGGACGCGCGACCCATTCCCGAACCAGGTTATCCCCCTCAACCGTTTCGACCCGGTGTCGGCCAAGATCCTGTCCTACAATATCTGGCGTCTGCCAAACATGCCCGGGTCCTTCAGCAGCACCGGCCCGGTCAGCAATTTCACCTACGACCCACCTTCGCGCACGTACTTTGAGGACTTTTCCGAGCGCGTCGATCATCAGGTGAGTTCGAAGTTCAGGCTATACGCCAGTTGGACCTACAATCATGAGAACGGGCTGGAGCGGCCCACCAGTATTCAGGTAGCTGCGTTTGACGGCACCACCGGCTATAACGGTCCGGCCACCCAACAGAACACATCCGCGGGCGCCACCTATGTTTTCAGTCCAACGGCCATCAACGAATTGCGGATAAGCTTTTTCCGGCCCCGGAACGATCTGTTTGTGCCGTCGCAAAACCAGAACTGGGGCGCCACTTTGGGCATTCCCAACATCAGCCCCGCGTTGATGCCGGCATTCAGCCCGAGCGCGCTGGGAGTGGGCACCTATACAGTCGCCCCCGATTATGGCCAACTGTACGGTCTTACCGTCCAGGGCGCCACCAGACAGATCCGGCAGAGCATGTCTTTGCGCGACGATTTCAGCATAGTCCACGGCTCTCATGCCTTCAAGATGGGTTATGAGATCCTGCGCTTTACGGATAACTTCTACCAGCAAGGTTTTCCCAGCGGCCAATTCAATTTCGCCAACACCACGGCCGGGCTCCAACCCAACGGGCAACCCCTCCCGAACACCGGTAACACCTTCGCCGCATTCGAACTGGGCTCGGTGTCGGCGGCGAATTTCAGCACGTATACGAACACGTGGCAGCCGCGGGAATCCATCCACAGCTTGTATATCCAGGACGACTGGAAGTTTTCCCGGAACCTGACTTTCAACCTTGGCCTTCGCTGGTCCACCGAAAGCCCGTATCATACCGCCCACGGGCAGGAGAGCGAGTTCAGCCCCACCACAACCGATCCTTTGACCGGGTTGACGGGCGCCGTGATCCACCCTACCGGAGGTTTGAATAACCGGGATCTCAGGAACTTCCAGCCCCGCGCCGGCATGGCGTACCATCCCTTTGCGAAATGGGTGTTCCGCGGCGGCTTGGGACTCAATACCGTCGATATCCGATGGCCCAATCAAGCCATGCAATTCGACGAGTATCAGGCTCAGGTTGTCCAGCAGCGCCTGTCCAACAACCCGCTGCCGCTATTTCAACTGAGCCAGGGGCCGACGCCGGTAGTGTACAACCTTCAGCCCAACGGCACCGCTTCCTATGTGGGCACCAACTACGGCTCGCGAAATATCACGTGGATGGACCCCACCCTCCATCCCGGCTATGTCCTTAACTGGAACGCCACCGTCGAGTACCAGCTCAGCGCCAACAATCTGTTGAAGGTGTTCTATGCCGGGTCGGCCGGCGTGCATCTGGTGGAAAGCTGGAATATCAACGCCTTCCCGATAGATTTTGGCGCCAACAATCCCACCCTGCAGGCGGCGGCCTTCGCCAACACCCAGGCCTATCTGCCGTATCCGCAGTTTGGCAGCATCAATCACATGGCCAACACCGGTCACTCCAGCTATCACTCCGGCACGGTCCAGTATTCCAGGCGTTACTCCGGCGGCCTGGTTCTGGATTCGTTCTACACCTACTCGAAGGCGTTGGACGACTGTGACTCGGATTACGGCACTTGCACAGGCGTATCCCCCATCTCGGATCGCAACCTGAATAAAGGGCGGGCCGGCTACGACATGCGGCACCGGTTCGTTACCAGTTTCAGCTACGAGCTGCCGGTGGGCAAAGGCAGGCACTACATGAACCGCGGAGGTTTGCTGAACTATATCATCGGCGGTTACGATCTTTCCTGGATTCAGACCGTCGATACCGGCAATCCGTTCGGCTTCAGCTTCGCCAACAGCCCGTACAACTACTATCCGACGAACATCGGCACCCGCGTTCCCAACCTGGTCGCCACGCCGACCATGCCGCAGTTCGGACTGGGCAACGACATCGGCCCCAGCCGCTTCAATCAGTCCGGCGAGTATGCGCTGGTCGGGGCATCCGGCGGATCGCCCGCGACCTATGCGGGCTGCGCTCCTCCCACCTGCAACATCTCCGCTTTCGCTCCGCCGCCGCCGTTCACGCCAGGCAATGCGGGACGTAACATCCTGACTGGACCGGCGTCCTACTACTCCATGATCTCGGCCAAGAAGAACTTCCCGATCACGGAGCGCCTCAATCTGCAGTTCCGCTTCGACTTCCAGAATCCGTTCCACAACTTCGGCTTCTCCCCCCCGAGCGCTTCGGTGGACTTCAAGAATCCGCAGTTGTTCGGAAAGATTACTTCCGACGTAGCCACTGCCAGCCTCACCGGTGAACCGTTGATGAACCTGATGCTTCGTCTGAGCTGGTAACATCCACGGAGCTCAAGCCAGCGCGCGGCAGTAATTATGCAACGGGAGTTTTCCGCGTCACTGCCAGCGTAGCCGCCAGATCCAGCCGCGCGGTTCTGTTGCCAATACGGCCGCCGGCGAAGAACGGAGTCAGGCTCCCGAGCTGCTTCGGTTGCAAATGCGGGGACGCGGTCTGCCACGCTATCTCCGCAAACGCGTGACAAAGGCGCCCCATCCTGCAAGCTCCGACGTCATTTCGATGGAGTGGCTGCGGCCTTGGAAGTGTGGTTCACAATGAGTCGATGCAACTCAGGGCCTGACAGCCATCCGGTTTCACGCCGATCCATCGATTTCTCCAGCCGCTTCAGCAGATCCTGGCCGGCGGCGCCGTCCCAGCCTAGAGAACCCTTCCGATGCAGTTCGTCGGAAAGCATCGAGTCGATCGCGCCGGCCTCGGGAGAGACGTTGTGCCACCTCTGCCAATGTGCGGCTGGGACGATCGCCTCGACGCCGATCAACAGCGCCATGTAGGCGGCAGTGGCGCGCCTGATGATGCTGTCCCCGGTCACCCGGCTGGCCAACACCCAGTTCAGCCCGCCTCGCCACCGGGCACAGCGAAGCACGGCCAACAGGCCGATCAGCGGGACCTCGGCCAGTGGGTAGCTTGGCGGCGTTTCGAAGCGGTAGTACTCCCAACACTCCTTCTTCCAGAGCCAGATGTTCCGGTAGGACTCAGAAATGGGCCACGATGACGGATCCACGACAGCCAACAGCGATCCCAGCAGAGGCTTCGCCCGGGACTCCGCCCATTCGCACCAATCTACCTCCATCTCGGGCGTCCATAGCGGGTAGGCGCCGGCCGGTTCGCCCGCCCATCGCGCCAGGATGTACTCAATGCAAGCGCGCCGGTTCAATAGCAATTTGCGCGCCTCAGGATCCCGGCAGACATGCCAGGTTTCATCGAACAGGCCGTAAATTCCCGGAGCGTAGTGCACGAAGTCGCCGCTCGAGTAGAGGCAGGCAGTTGCGGAGGCGACCGAGAACTGGTTGCCGCACTTCATCGTGAGGAGTCGTGCGATCTTGGGGATCCCGCCGAGGCCGTGTTCCTTCAGGATCTGCAGCAGCAGCTCCCGATTGCGGGCCTGATTGAGGGATCTTCGTTCGTCGCTCCATCGGTGGAACCCGACCTCGTCCTCGCCGGATCCCTCCGGCGCCGTCTTCCGGCTGCCAGCGGCACCGATCCTGGCCCATCCGAGGTCTCCCAACCGCAGAAACAGGTGGGGAAAGGAGGACATCGTAGCCTCCACGTCGAACAGAGTACAGGCGTCGTCGGCAAACTCCGAGCGGTATAGCTCGAGCAATTGCCGTGCCGGCGCCACCTCTCCCACACGTCCGCCCGACAGTATCCGGTGCAACCGGATGGCGCGGGGAGCGCGCGTGCCCAGAGGCATCCGAGCCACGTAACCCGAGAAGAGCCGGCATTCGCCGGTGAGCCGAACGGCGGTCTCGATGGCGGGAACCTCTGCGTCCAGTTGGCTCGCCAGAAAATCCAGCGGGACCGGAAGCAGCAGTTGGTCCGCTCCGGCGGAGAACTGGCGCACCAGCCGATCGATTT
Source organism: Candidatus Acidiferrales bacterium (assembly GCA_035570275.1). Taxonomy (GTDB): domain Bacteria; phylum Acidobacteriota; class Terriglobia; order Bryobacterales; family Bryobacteraceae; genus DATMNI01. The sequence continues at coordinate 8,043 of DATMNI010000119.1, forward strand.
CCTCTTCCGCATATGGGCAGCGATACCACGCCCCGTGCGGAGTTACGCGCATTGGCCGCCAACCATTGTTCCACCGTGCCGTACAGGCAGTCGATCGCCAAGTCAAGCTCCCCAGGAAGACGCTGGCGGGCCACGGCCAGCGTCTCCGTTTTCCGAAGGACGCCGCTGGCGCCAGCCAGAGCCGACCAAATCCTCGCATCGGCGTTAACAAGCGCCCCCCGGATGAGCTCGGCGACAGCGGGGCGTCGCATGCGTCTGACCACGGATCGGGCAACCTCATCGATTTCTTGGGGGGTCCTCCCGCGCTGCTTCGCGATCTCCTCGGTCTTGCACGGGGGCCCGTCAAATCCGTAGACTAGTGCCACGATCTCCCGTTCGGCGTCGCTAGCGAGGTTCAACGCTTCGCGGATCGGTTCCACAATGCCACTGTAACCCATCAGACCCGCCTCTCGGCGCTGACGTACCCTTGCGACGCAGACTGGTCAGTACCAATCTTCCCAGAGTTCCTCGAACACCAGGGCATTGTGGGCGATCACTCCCCCAAAGTCGCCTTCCGGGAAGCAGGCGGCGGCGTCCTGCCAAGGCCCACACTATCTGGCCAACTTCCGGGTTAATGCACCCGCAAAGCTCGCGTTACGTTAACCCGGCTGTCCGTTCCATTGATCCCCAACAACCAGGTTGAACCAACTTGGTTGAACCAACTTGGTTGAACAACTTGCCCTACCCAAGCGGATCACGCTGCCTGGCATCTGCCTTTCCACTGGCGCGAGGTCCTGTCCCAACACCCTTCACACGATATTTAACGATCTTTTCTTCGCCGGCTCAACTATATACAGGTTTTAGCACTCTTAATACTGATTTTCCCTGCTACTCTGTAGTCGCGGAACGGTGGATGATATGGATCGCCGGAACAGAGGTAAATGTTCGAAAGGCCGCCCGTGCGCCTCCGCCCAACTCGTGTCTCGACGGTCGAAAATACCAAACGAACCCATTTCCCCACCGAACTCGAACAAACATATGATACTTATGACCTCGCGAAACAAGCGCGCTTCCTGTCCGCCGGCGCCGAAAGCCCTCACACCAGCCCAATTCCTCCACGCGGCGTCGTGGTTTCTCATCAACTCCCAAAAACCGGCGCAAATTCTCAAAATCACCCTCAACTTGCGTCGCCCGGCTGCACCATCCCATCCCAACCCGAACAAACTACACCCTTTCACTTCGCAACAATATCTCGCGAAGTCTCGCATATTGCGTCACCCTGGCCTCCCCACGCGCCGCCCTCCCGAAAGGTTTCTTGCCTTCGAACTCTGTGACGCATCTTGTGAAAATCATCGCCAGAATGCGTCACGAAGCCTCGTCTCGCACCCGCAATTCACACAAAACCCGGGCACTTAGAGCGTTGTGCACATTTCCCAAAGAGTCTCGCAAGATGCGTCACAAACTGCCCGCCCCGAACCAGCGTAGGGTAGGTCCTCCACGCGGAATTTCGGCGTTTTCACAAGGTGCGATTCCACAAATTAACATTGATTTTCCGCCAAAGGACTGTATAATTCATAACTATAGCGTTAAAAAGGTAGCGGCGGAATCCGCCGCCGTGCGCCTAGTCAGCGTTTTGGAGGGGTTGTCTATGTCCCGGTCGACGTTTGCAGCTTGGAGTTTGTCCGCGATCTTAGCTTTCAGTGGAGCTCCCTTTTTGCGGGGGCAGGCGGTCGCCGTCGCGCAGGTGAGCGGCACGGTTACCGATCAGAGTGGCGCCGCCATCCCCAATGCCGCCGTCTCCATGACGGAGACCGACAAGCAGTTGGGGCGCACCGCGGTGACGGACGCTACCGGCAGTTACACTCTGCCTAATCTTCCGGTGGGGCCTTACCGCCTGGAAGTCAAAAGCAGAGGGTTTAAGGATTACGTTCAATCCGGCATTGAGCTGGCGGTCAACAACAATATTCAAGTCAACGTGACGATGCAGGTGGGCGCGGCCTCGGAACGGATTGAAGTGACTGCGACCACAAGCATGGTGGAGACCAAGGAGAACTCAATCTCAAGTCTGGTCGACCAGCAGCGCATCAACGAACTGCCGCTGAACGGCCGGCAGGCGACCCAGTTGATCATCACCCTGGGCGCGGCTGCGTACGGGGATTCGGGCGACACGGGAAGCAAGACCTTCTATAGCTCCACCAGGATTTCCGTTGCGGGCGGACAGGGCAATGGCACGGCTTATCTTCTGGATGGCGGCGATAACACCGACCCGATGTCGAATGTCAACATGCCGTTTCCCTTCCCCGACGCGCTCCAGGAGTTCAGTGTCGAGACCAGCGCTGTGTCGTCGCGCTTCGGCATCCACCCCGGGGCTACGGTAAACGTGGTTACCAAGTCCGGGGCGAACGCATTCCACGGCGACCTGTTCGAATATCTGCGCAACGGCGATTTGAACGCCCGCAACTTCTTCGCGCCGACACGGGACAGCTTGAAACGCAACATATTCGGCGGAACGGCCGGCGGCAGGGTCATCAAGGACAAGCTGTTTTTCTTTGGCGGGTTTCAAGGCACGCGCAACCGCTCGAACCCGGCATCGAATACTACGTTCATTCCGAACGCCGCCATGCTGAATGGGGATTTCAGCGGGGTTACCTCGGCTGCCTGTACCTCGAGCGGCAAACCGTTGACGCTTTTTAATCCCAACGGCGGCCAGGCGTTCCCGGGCAACCAGATTCCGGTCTCGCTGCTGAACCCCATTGCCCAGAAGATCGCGAGCAGCTTTTTGCCGGTGGGCTCGGCCGATGCATGCGGCAAAATCACCTACGGGATTCCGGTCACCGGCGATGAGGAACAGGCGATCGGGCGTGTCGACTGGGTACAGAGCGCGAAGCATACTTTATTTGGGCGCTACTTCCTGGTCGACTTCAAAAACCCGCCCACTTACGACGGCAAGAACCTGTTGACGACCACACAGGCGGGCAACCTGGAGCGGTCCCAGTCGCTCTCTGTCGGCGACACGTATACCTTCAGTCCGTCCATACTGAACTCGGCCCACCTGACCTTCAACCGGATACGCGACAACCGCGGGCCGACGAATATTCCGATCAACCCGACCCAACTCGGGGTCAATATGTACAGCGCCGTGCCCAACTTTCTGCTGTTGGCCGTTACCGGCGGCTTCAGCACCTTTTGCGGTACCTGCGCCCCCGGACATTTCAACGTAACCAGCTACCAGGCGGCCGACGACGTGGACGTGATCCACGGGCGCCATCAAATGGCTTTCGGGTTCAACCTGGTCCGCGTGCAGAACAACACCATCTCCGGCTTCAACGAGAATGGAAACTTTGCGTTTAATGGAACGCTCACCGGGTCCACGGCCTCACCCGGATGCTCAAACTGCGGCCTGGGTCTTGCCGATTTCATGATTGGCCGGCCCAACGATTTCACGCAGACCAACGCGACTCCGGACGACCTGCGGCAATGGATCATGAGCTTCTACGCGCAGGACACCTTCAAAGTCTCGCAACGTGTCACGTTGAACTTCGGTCTTCGCTGGGAGCCGACTTTCGCCGATCCCGATAAGTTCAAGCGCGGCAGTTCCTTCAGCCTTCCGGGTTTCCTGGCCGGCCAGGTCAGTCAGAGGTATCCGAATGCGCCGGCGGGATTATTCTTTCCGGGCGACCCGGGCATTCCCGCGGCCAACTGGAACGGGCACCTGGCGAACTTCGCGCCCCGCCTGGGCGTTGTTTGGAATCCCCACGGCGACGGACGGGACACGCTTCGCGTCGGCGGCTCGATCCTGTACGACGTGTCGGAGACCTGGTTCAATGAGCGCGAGACCACCAACGCCCCGGTCGGCACTGCACTCGACACGCCGAACCCGGCTGGCGGGCTGTCGAATCCATGGCAAGGTTACCCGGGTGGGAATCCATTTCCCCAGAACGGAAAGGCCTTCTTCCCGACTGCGGGAGTCTATGTCAACTTCCCCATCGATCCCAAGCCCACTTACGTCGCCAACTGGAACATCACCTATCAGCGGCAGTTGCCTGGCAATTGGATGGCTTCTGTCAGTTACCTGGGCAACAAGACCACTCACCTTTGGAGCAACAACGGCGAAATAAATCCCGCGACGTTCCTGGGGTTACCCTTCTCTACCACGTCCAACACCAACCAACGTCGGCGCCTTTTCCTGTTGAATCCCACCCTGGGCGCGGCCTACGCCAGCATCAACACCATGGATGACGGAGCGGTGGCGCACTACAACGGCTTGCTGACATCCATTCAACATCGCTTCTCCCACAACTTCACTTTCCTGGCCAACTACACGGACTCCAACTGTGTTTCCGACACCGATTTTGGCGCCGCTCTAGCCACGCCGGGGAACTCCCAACCGTTCAATCGCCATGCCGACTGGGGGCCGTGCGTTTTTGATACACGCCACAACTTCAATGCTTCTCTGGTGGCGAGCAGCTCAATTAAGGGCGGCAACGCTTTGGTGAGGCATTTGCTGAACAATTGGACACTCGCGCCGCTCGTTCACGCCTCCAGCGGCCAGCCGTTGAACGTGACCGTCGGCAAGGATAACTCGCTCACCGGTCTCGGCAACGACCGGCCCAATCAAGCGCTCGCGGACGTACGTGCCACCAACCCCATCTGCAACAACGGCACCACCGCCTGCGTCCAGTGGCTCAATCCAGCGGCGTTCACTGCCAATGCGCTCGGCACCTTTGGCGACCTGGGACGCAATGCATTGCGCGGACCCCGCACCATAAATTTCGACGCCGCGCTAAGCCGGACTTTTAAGTTCACGGAGCGCTTCAACCTGCAAGCGCGCCTGGATGGGTTCAATGTCTTCAATCACACGAACTTCGCGGGCGCCATTTCGCCGGCAGGCACGGTGACTGGCTACTCCACCCTGTCCACCGGCTTGAGCTCTTCGACGTTCGGTAGAGTGCAGGCCGCCTTCGATCCGCGGATTTTGCAATTCTCGGCGAAGCTGTACTTCTGACGGCAACCCGGGCAGGGTCCAGGAATGAAGGCCGCCTGGACCCGCCAATTCCGCCGCCAGCGTAGGATCCAACCGGCGCAACCCCGCGGCCCTCGGATTGTGGCAGTGCGGCGCCCGCCTGTCAGGGCTTGTTGTCCTTCGATATCATCCATTCCCAGGCCCCAAGGAAAAACATGCTGACAAAGTGTTCATAATCGTGTAATATAATCGGAGTAGAGTATCTTTTAAGTCGAGAACCGAGGCAAGCATGTGGTATTCTTCTCCATCCACGAGCCCGAATAGCCGGGTATCGAGCAACGACATCGTGGCAACCGTCGAGACAGATTCCCGCCCAACCGAGGGCGAGCCTGTAGCAGAAGGCCTGTCTGAGTTGGACTTTACCGCGAACGCGATTCCCGACGTTCCCCGAGTCAGGGCCGCTGCCGCAGCCGGTCCAGGCACGGAATACTGGCTGCCCTGATTCCGGCGCCCTGATTCCTGGTTGGCGTTGTACGAGAAACTGCTGGCTGCTCTCCAGCCCATGGGGGCCGGGTCGGCGTACTTTCGCCGAAGCAACATTCTGTTGCCTGCCATAAGGCCGCCAAACCGTTTGGCCATCCGAGAGATTCTAAGACCCCTCTTATTGTCTGCCACCCTCCATTGTTTCGGGATTCGTCCACCGCGACGCGTGGTGGATCTCCCCCGGCGCGCCGAGGATCGTCAAAAGCCAACGAGCTTTACCGTTTCGCCACTTGGGGCTCCGTCAGCCCCGTGGATGACAGCCCCGGCAGGAGTGTGTCGGCCGCCTTCATACCCGCCACCTTCATGACCCGCCGCCTTCATACCCATGGAGCAGGCCCGAAAGCGCTTAAGCGAATTGGCAGACTACACTGCCGCCAACTGCCTCAGCACGTAGGGCAGAATTCCGCCGTTCCGGTAATACTCCACTTCCTGCGGCGTATCCACGCGGACGTCCACAGTAAACTGTTTCGGGGTGCCGTCTTCCGCTACGGTGCGGACGGTGGCTTTGCGGCCGCCGCCGTTCAACGAACCGGCCACGCCCTCCACATGGAAGGTCTCGCGGCCGGTCAGACCCAGGCTGGCGGCGTTTTCGCCGGCGCGGTATTGCAGCGGCAGCACCCCCATCCCCACCAGGTTGGTGCGGTGGATGCGCTCGAAGCTTTCGGCAATTACGGCGCGCACGCCCAAAAGCGCGACGCCCTTGGCGGCCCAGTCGCGGGATGAGCCGGAGCCGTACTCCTTGCCCGCCAGAATCATCAGCGGCACGCCATCCCGCTGGTATTTCATGGAGGCGTCGTAGATGTACATCTGCTCGCCATCGGGCAGGTGCAGCGTCCAACTGCCTTCGGTGCCGGGGGCCAGTTGGTTGCGCAGCCGGATGTTGGCCAGGGTGCCCCGCACCATCACCTCATGATTGCCGCGGCGGGCCCCATAGGAATTGAAGTCCGAAGGCGGCACGCCCTGCTCTATCAGATACTTTCCCGCCGGGCTGTCTTTGGCAATGGAACCGGCGGGGGAGATATGGTCGGTGGTGACCGAATCGCCCAGCACGGCCAGCACGCGCATGGCATGGAAATCCAGCAGCGGCTGGGTGGGGTCCACCATGTGGTCGAAATACGGCGGCTTCTTGATGTAGGTGGATTTCTCGTCCCACTGGTAGATGCCGCCGGTGGGAATCCGCATCGACCGCCAGTTCTGGTCGCCCTCGAAGACGTGCGCGTATTCCTGCTCAAACATGCCGCGATTGACGGCGGCGCGCACGGTGGCGGCGACCTCCTCATTGCTGGGCCAGATGTCGCGCAGGTAAACCGGCCGGCCATCGCTGCCGATACCCAGAGGGTCGTTGGCCAGATCGTGATCCACTGTGCCCACCAGCGCGTACGCAACTACTAACGGCGGGGAAGCCAGGTAGTTGGCCTTGACCAGCGGGTTGATGCGGCCTTCGAAATTACGGTTGCCGCTGAGCACGGCGGACACCACCAGGTTGTCCCTTTGCACGACCTCCGCCACGGCTTCGGGAATGGGTCCGCTGTTGCCTATGCAGGTGGTGCAGCCGAAACCGACCAGGTGGAAATTGAGCTGCTCCAGATACGTCATCAGGCCGGCGGCGCGGTAATAATCCACCGCCACCTTCGACCCTGGCGCCAGGCTGGTCTTGACCCACGGCTTCACCTTCAAACCGCGCTCCACGGCCTTCTTGGCCAGCAGACCGGCGGCCAGCATCAGGCTTGGATTTGAGGTGTTGGTGCAGCTTGTGATGGCCGCGATCACCACCGAGCCGTTCCCCAAAGTATCCGCGGCTGCGGGCGCGGCATTGGGAAACGCGGCGTGGAAATTCTTGCTGACGTCGGGCAGTTCGACGCGGTCCTGGGGGCGCTTGGGGCCGGCCATCGAGGGCACCACGGTACTGAGATCGAGTTCCAGGCCGTCGGTGTAAACCGGGTCGGGGCTGGCGTCGGTACGGAAGAGGCCCTGCTCCTTGGTGTAGGCTTCCACCAGCGTCACCTGGTCGGCGTTCCGGTTGGTGAACTTGAGATATTCCAGCGTCTGCTGGTCCACCGGGAAGAAGCCCATGGTGGCGCCATATTCGGGAGACATGTTGGCCACGGTGGCGCGGTCGGCCACGCTCAGTGAGCTCAGGCCGGGGCCGAAGTACTCCACGAACTTGCCCACCACGCCTTTCTTGCGCAGCATCTGGGTGATGGTCAGCACCAGGTCGGTTGCCGTGCATCCTTCCTTAAGGCGGCCGTGGAGCTTGAACCCGACCACGGGCGGCAGCAGCATCGAAACCGGCTGTCCCAGCATGCAGGCCTCGGCCTCAATGCCGCCAACGCCCCAGCCCAGCACGCCCAGGCCGTTGATCATGGTGGTGTGGGAATCGGTGCCCACAACCGAATCGGGGTACACCGCGCCGGCCGCGTTGCGGAAGACCACTGGGGCAAGGTATTCCAGGTTTACCTGGTGGACAATGCCGGTATCGGGCGGCACCACGCGGAAATTCGAAAAGGCCGTCTGGCCCCAGCGCAGCAGCATGTAGCGCTCGCGGTTGCGCTGAAATTCCAGAATGGCGTTGAGATCGAAGGAATCCTTGGCGCCGAAGTGATCCACCTGAACCGAGTGGTCGATGACCAGGTCCGCGGGCATCAGCGGGTTGGCGCGGTTCGGGTCTGCGCCCATGGCCGCCAGGGCGTCGCGCATGGCCGCCAGATCCACCACGCAGGGAACGCCGGTGAAATCCTGCAGCAGCACGCGGGCCGGCATGAAGCTGATCTCCTGCACGCCGGCGCCTTCGCCGCGGGCGACCAACTCGACGTCGGCCGGGGAGACCCGCTTACCATCTTCATTGCGCAGCAGGTTTTCCAACAGGATCCTGGTGGAAAAGGGCAGGCGCCTGACGTTGCCTAAACCCTGCTCTTCGAGACGCGCGAGGCGGAAGTAGCTGTATTCCGCATTACCGGCGCGCAGCTTCGCCGCGGCGCCAAAACTGTTTCTTGCCATTAATTTGATTATAGGCGTGCGGCTGCGGACCGGCGGATCGGGACCAAGAATGGCCCCAGGCCGACTTGGGCGCCTTCCGACCCGGTTCCTGTTTATCCCGGCGCACCAATTTGAAGCATGCGCTACCTCAGCCTCCGACGACTCCATCGAGATAGGGCCAGGTGGTGCCCCGCATCACCAATTCAGTCGGCAGCAGCACTGCCGGCACAGCCTCGCCGGGCGACTTGGCCTTCTCGATGGCCAGCCGCGCCAGTTCCCGGCCCAATTGAAGAAATGGGTTGTGAACCGTGGTGAGCGGTGGATTGGTGGTCTGAGAGTCTGGAATATCGTCGAACCCCACCAGCGAACAATCCTCGGGTACCCTGACGCCGCTTCTTCGACACTGCTCCAATACACCGAGCGCGATGTGGTCGGACGCCGCGAAGATGGCGGTCGGACGAAAGCCCAGCCGAAGCACGGCTTCCGTGGAGGCGAGACCGTTGCGAAAGCTGTCCGCGGCCAGGCCAACGGTCTGCGCGATCGGTGGCAAACCGGCTTCGGCCATGACGTCCAGATAGGCCTGATACCGGCTGCCAAACCAGGGCTGCGAAATGTCGCCGATGAAACAGATCCGCCGGTGTCCCAGGCGCACCAGATATCGCACCGCTTCCATGGACCCGGTTCGGTCATCCGACCGGGCCTGGTCGGCGCCGAAGTTGGGTACATCCCCCACCAGGTTGTTGCCGTAGAGTACGTATGGCACGCCGGCGGCTGCGGTGGCCGCGATCAGGTTTGGGAAGTTCGTGCCCGCCAGAATCAGGCAGTCGGCGATGCCGTGCTCCCGCAACAGCAGCGGCAGTTTCAACGCAGGCACGGGAGTCTCAGCCGTGTAATCCAGCCGCTTGAATACCACGAAATAACCCAATTCCTCGCAGTATTCCTCAGCGCCCTGGAGCATCCGCGCGTGCATCGGATGCAGGAACTCGCGGTTGCTGAGAACGAAGGTGATGATCGGGTGAGTCTCACGGAAGGCACGCCGCCCGCGATCGGCCTTGACATAGCTGAGCAGCCGGGCGGCCTCCGCGACCCTGCGCTGCAGCACCGCGTCCACATCGCGGCGGTTGTTCAGCGCTCGCGATGCCGTGCCCAGCGACACCCCGGCCTTGGCCGCTACGTCCACAATGGTCGGTCGTTTGTTTTCCCCATGCCGCCGCACGGGAAAAGCTTAACACAGATGCCTCCGGCATTTCATGAAATAAGGACTTCCAAAATTTAGATCGCTGGGCCGATCGATCCAGAAACCCATAAAATCGCGCGATCTGCGGTGATCTTGTTTTCATGAATAGACCTTGACTGGCTTCCAGTAACGCCCTATAATTCAGCTACCGGAGTCGCGACCCAGAGGGTCGCGGCCACTGCATTTGGAGGAGCCATGCCACGACGCATTCTGGCAATTGCAGCCTTTCTAGCGTGCCTGTCTTCGGCGCAGGAATTCCGTTCGACACTAAGCGGCAAGGTCACTGACCCTTCGGGGGCCGTCGTGCCCAACGTGAAGGTAGTCGCAACCAAGTCCGACACCAACAGCCGGTTCGAAACCGTAACCAACACCGACGGTCTTTATACGCTGCCGTTCCTGCCGCCCGGTTTCTATGCCCTGTCGGCGGAAGGCAGCGGTTTCAAGAAGTACCAGCAGTCCGGTCTGCAAATCGGCAGCGACACGCGCATCGGTCAGGACATCGTGCTGGCGATTGGCGCTAACAGCGAATCGGTGACGGTCACGGCGGATGCGGCGCAACTTGAGAGCGTCTCCGCTTCGGCCGGACAGGTGATCACTACTCACGAGGTGGAAAGCCTCCCGGTAAACGGCCGCGCCCCGATGGATCTGGCAATTCTGGGCTACGGCGTGGTGAACACCGGTGTTCGGGATCAGAACCGGCCGTTCGAAAACAGCGGCTTCTCCACCTTTGCCATGGGCGGCGCGGCCACCGGAGCCAACGCGGCCCTGCTGGATGGCGTCCCCAATATCGGGACCCTGGGTACGGTCAACACACGCGTGTCGTTTAGCCCGCCCGTGGACTCGGTGGTGGACGTAAAAGTAGAGGCTTTCAACGTGGATGCTTCCTACGGCGGATTCGGCGGCGGCACGGTGGAAGTCACCACCAAGGGAGGCACCAACCAATTGCACGGCTCGGCTTCGGAGTTCAACCAGGTGTCGGCGCTGGCGGCCACTCCCTTCTTCACCAATGCGGCCGGCGCGAAAAAGCCGCCGTACCGGCAGAATCTTTGGAGTATGACCGTGGGCGGACCGGTCTGGGTTCCGAAAGTCTTCAACGGGAAGGACAAGCTCTTTTTCTTTTTCACTTACGAAGGATTTCAGGACGCTTACGCCACGCCCGCCTATTTCACCGTGCCTACCGCCCCCGAAATTCAAGGCGATTTTTCGCGGCTGCTTTCGCTCAACAACGGTGCCAAGAACTACACCCTCTACGACCCTAATACCGCGGTGCTCAACGGCAGCACGATTACGCGCACGGCGTTCCCCGGAAACATAATCCCCGCCAGCCGGCTGAACCCGATCGCCACCAAGTTTCTTTCCACTTACATGCCCGCCCCGAACACGCAAGGCATCTACGACGATACGAATAACTACCTTTCGCCCGAGAATACCATCGATAAGTACCACTCCTTCTCCGGCAGGTCCGATGTCAATATCAGCAATAAGAACAAGCTGACCGTCAGCGGCCGGCAGAGTTACTGGTGCCAGACGGGCCCCACTGACATTGTGGAGAACCTGGCCTACGAGCAGCATGCCATCTGCCGCGATCTGTGGGGCGGCATGATCGACGATGTCCACACTTTTTCGCCCAGCTTCGTAGGCGACCTTCGCCTGGGCTTCAATCGCTACGACCAATACTCGTCGCAACCCAGCCTGGGCTACGACCCGGCGCAACTGGGATTCCCATCCTATATCGGCGCCAATTCGCCGCACCTGATGATGTCCGTATTCACGTTTTCCGACGGCTACGCCGGAAATGCGGCGACCTCGGCCTATTACATCAACCAGCCGTATTCCACTTACCAGGTCTTCAACAGCTTCACCAAGATCGTGGGAAGCCACGCCATCAAGTTCGGGGGACAGGCGCTGCTGCAGGATTTCACCAGCCTAAACTGGCAGAATTCAACCGGCGGCTACACCTTCGACACCGGAACCTGGGTAAAGGCCACCAGCAGCGCCACGGCTCCGACCCTGGGCGGATCGATGGCGCAATTCCTGATGGGCCTTCCCACCAGCGGCTCGTTGGACATCTATTCTCCGGCCAAGAACGACTCCTGGTACGACTCGCTCTTCCTCAACGACGACTGGCATGCGCGATCTAACCTGACCATCAACATGGGACTGCGCTGGGAGTACGGCGCCCCCACCACGGAGAGCCACAACCGGCAGTCGATCGGCTTCGACCCCACCGCGGTCAACCAGGTGGCGGCCGCCGCAGCCGCGGCCTACGCCAGAAATCCGCAATCGCTACTTCCCGCCAGCGCGTTTTCGGCTACCGGGGGATTGCTGTTCGCCTCCGCGGACCACCGTGCCGCCTACACCACGTCTCACCGTGCTTTTGCGCCGCGGCTGGGCCTGAGCTGGTCTCCTTCGTCTCTGCACAATAAGACCGTAATTCGCGCCGGCACGGGCATTTTCTATTACAACTACGGAGTGCTCACCAGCCAGGCGCCGGGCTTCAGCATTCAGAACCAGTATGTGGCCACGAACAACAGTTTCCTAACCCCGGCGACTACGTTGAGCAACCCCTTTCCGAATGGAATCCAGCAGCCCCCAGGCGCCGCTCAGGGCGTGAATACATTTCTTGGCCAGAGCGTCACCTACTACAATCCATCGCTGCAGAACCAATACAGTCTGCGATGGACTTTCGATATTCAGCAGCAACTGCCGCTCGATACGGTCATGGAGATCGGCTACGTGGGCAACCACTCGGTTCACCTGACGACGAATTACAGCCTGACTTCGCTGCCGGCCCAGGACCTTAGCACCTCACCGTTCCGCGACAACGCAACCATCAACGCCCTGGCGGCCATCGTGCCGAATCCGCTTTCCGGACTGTTGCCCGGCACCAGTCTTAGCGGGGCCACTGCCGCGGTATCCAGCGTGGTGCGGCCTTTTCCGGAATTCTCGGGCGTTACGGAAGCCAACCTGAACAACGGCGGGTCCTACTACCACTCACTCAATGTCAAACTGCAGAAACGCTTCTCCCGGGGGCTGCAATTTGTGATCAACTACGATCACTCACGGCTTATGGACAGCGTCAACTACCTGAACGGCGGTTCGCCGGTTCTGGAAAAGCGCGTTTCCCTGTACGACCGCCCCAACAGCTTTGTGGCGAGCGGCACCTACGACCTGCCGTTTGGCCGCGGCAAGCAGTTTGGGAGCCAGCCCGGAAATAAAATAGCCCGCCCGCTCGATTTCGCGCTGGGCGGCTGGTCGGTGGCCAGCGTCTATACATTGCACAGCGGCGCGCCGCTGACCTGGGGCAACTTACTATACTTAGGCGCCCCGTTGAACTACAATGCCGAAAATCCGAACCACGCATTCGACACCACGGCATTCAATACCGTGTCGAACCAGCAACTCTCGCAGAATTATCGCACCTTCCCGTCGCAGTTCAACAACCTTCGCGTCGGCCATAGCAACAACATCGATATCACGCTCACCAAGACTTTCCGCATTGGGGAACGGGTAAAGGTGCAGTTCCGCGCGGAGTCGTTCAATCTCTGCAACAAGCCGCTCTTCTCCGGGGCAACTCTGAGCGCGACCAGTTCCAGCTTTGGCACGATTGGGGCCCAGAGCAACAATCCGCGTTACATCCAGTTTGGATTGCGGCTTACTTACTAGCGGGCTCTGCCTCAGACGTGTTCTGCACCGCAGAGACGCGGAGACGAAGAGAGAAGCGCAGAGGAAGACCAATACTGGTATGGCTTTCTGCATCGGTCGGAGTTTGTGACCATCCGGGGTTAGAGCGCAGGAAGCAGAGACACTCGCGTGCTAACGCGGCGAAGTCTTTGGGATGGTTGAGGCTGGGACCTGCACGCACCGCTGCGCGGCGGGGCGCACAAGACAAAGACGGGATTTCACGCCAAGCCGCGAAGCCGCAAAGTAGCCGCAAAGGAAGAGGGATAATCGAAGTCAACGTGACCGGAAATCCACTGGCGAAACAGATTGTGGATGCAGCCTATCGAGTCCATACCAACTCTGGGGCCGGGCCTGCCGGAGTCGGTCTATGAATTGGTCCTGGCATCCGAACTGGAACACCGGCAGGCTGCTCACGACGTCGTCAGCACCTGGTTCCCCTGGTATCACGTCGTCCACATTGAGATGGGATTTCGGGCAGGCCTCCCATCTGCGACGAGCCAACAAGCGTTTGCCGATAAACTTCAAAGCGGCCCTGATCAAGAACGGCATCACGCGCGTCGCTAATGGACTCGCCGAGCAGTCTACTTTGCGCCTTTGGTACACCAGGCTAAGCCTGGCTTGATCTTGTGAACTGAAAGGAGTTCACCATGTAAATTGCTCGTTCGTGCATGTAGCTGAACCGGAGCGAGTCGGAGCAATCCTGCTGGTGGAAACCGGGGAAGCAA
>DATMNI010000120.1:0-4708 GCA_035570275.1 Candidatus Acidiferrales bacterium
GCCGGGACTGCGGCGCAGCGCCCGCAGCGAAAGCCGGACATCCTGAGCGAATCGCTCCACCGAACTCCATCCCCACATTTCACGCGCCTCCTCGGCAAGGTAGGTTGTGTTTCCGAGCGCCCGTTGCGCCGCGTGGCGGGCTTCTTCCGGCGACAGTCCCTGCTCCCGCCGTTCGTTAGCTTCCAATTCCAGATCTGAGCGCAACTCGCGCTCCAGGTCTTGCTCGCGATCCCTTCTGGAGCGCCACCGCATTTTCAACTCTCCTCGGCTGGCCACATCACACGCGCTATTGCTCCGGCCATTTGTTTCCATTTGGATTCTTCCGCCGCAAGCTGTCTTCTGCCCGCAGGTGTCAGCCGGTAATATTTGAATTCGCGCTTTTGGTTTTTTACTGCCGGCTCCCATTTGGCGGCCAACCAACCCTTTCGCTCAAGCCGGTGTAGCGCTGGGTAAAGCGATCCATGCTCGATCTGTAGCAGGTCATCGGTAGTACGTTGAATGTGCTTCGCTATTTGGTGTCCGTGTGCAGGACCGAACAGGAGTGTCCGCAGGATCAGCATGTCCGATGTGCCCTGCAACAGTTCGATTCGTTCGGGAGACTCTTTAGGCATATCCTCAGAAGACATTCTACCCTCAAGCCGCGACTACGAGGGTAGACGATCGACCACGAAAAGGGTTAGCCACGTGGATCCAAAAAATATCGACCTGAAGCCAAAGACCAGCACACCGAGGCGTCGACCTGACAATTCACGGCGACGCCGCTGACACCGTTAGCCCGCCATTAACGACGCAGTGTTTACTGACGGCATCGGACAGCAGAAACGGGCTGGCTCGCTGCCGCATCGCGCAGGCGGATTAACAATCCGCCGCCGATTGACAATCGGCCCCACACCAAGGCTACGGGCAATGGCAGCCGCCAAGCCCGCGACGAACCAGACCACTTCCAGCTAACATGACAATTCTATGCTGCAAAACGATTCCGGCCTGACGCCGTCGGCCCTGGCCCCCAAAGTCCGCCGCCTCTTCGAACTCTCCGCCGCCAAAATCCGCGCCATCGAGAAATCCTGGCAGCCCTCCCAGGGTTCGCCCGTCTTTACCGTCCACGGAAAATACACCAGCCGCGGATGGACCGAGTGGACCCAGGGCTTCCAGTTCGGCGCTGCGATTCTGCAGTTCGATGCCACCGGCGACCCCGAGTTCCTCGGGATCGGCCGCGACCGCACCGTCTCCGTGATGGCCCCGCACCTGAGCCACATGGGCGTGCATGACCACGGCTTCAACAACGTCAGCACCTACGGCAACCTGCTGCGCCTCATGACCGAAGGCCGCATCCCAGACGACCCATGGGAGCGCCGCTTCTACGAACTGGCTCTCAAGGTTTCCGGCGCCATCCAGGCGGCGCGCTGGTCGCGCACTGCCGATGGCGGCGGCTATATCTACTCCTTCAACGGTCCGCATTCCCTCTTCGTCGATACCATCCGCACCCTGCGCGCGCCCGCCATCAGCCACCTGCTGGGCCATGCCCTGATGGGGGAGGGCGACAAGAAAATCTCGCTGCTCGACCGCGTCATCCAACACGCGCAGGCCACCGCCAGGTACGCCGTCTACTACGGCGAGGGCCGCGATTTCTACGATGTCCGCGGCCGCGTGGCCCACGAGAGCGTCTTCAACACCAACGATGGCAACTACCGCTGCCCCAACTCGCAGCAAGGCTACTCCGGGTTCAGCACCTGGACCCGCGGCCTGGCCTGGGCCATGTTGGGCTTCGCCGAACAACTGGAATTCTTCGACACGCTGCCCGGCCAACAGGCCGTCATCGCCGTCATGGAAAAGGCCGCGCGCGCTACCTGCGACTTCTACATTGAGAACACGCCGCCCGACGGCATTCCGTATTGGGACACCGGCGCGCCCGGCCTTGGCCACCTGGGCGATTGGCGCGGTACCCCGGCCGACCCGTTCAACCCTTACGAACCGGTGGATAGCTCAGCCGCCGCCATCGGCGCGCAGGGCCTGCTCCGCCTCGGCCGCCGCCTGCGCGACGACCGTTACTGGAAGGCCGGCCTCAAGGTCTGCGACACGCTCTTCGCCGAGCCCTACCTCAGCACCGATGCCAACCATGAGGGCCTCATTCTGCACTCGGTCTATCACCGCCCCAACGGCTGGGACACGGTGCCCGCCGGCGCCAGGGTTCCGGCCGGCGAGTCCTGCATGTGGGGCGACTACCATGCTCGCGAAGTGGCGCTATACCTGTTGCGGGAAATCGAATGTAAACCGTACTTGAAGTTCTGGTGAAAAAGCTTTCAGCAATCAGCTATCAGCGATCAGCTATTAGCTTTCAGGTTCCGATTGCCCTGCGGGCAGTCACAAGTGGCACGAGCAGCGGGAGGCGTTTTAGCTGATAGCTGAAAGCTGACCGCTGATCGCTTCTCACCCCATCTCCTTCCGCAACTGCTGCGCCGCGATCAGCAGCGGGTCCCATGTGGCGGAGAACGGCGGGGAATACGCCAGGTCCAACTGCTCGAACTCAGGGACTCGCATCCGCGCCTGCAGGGCCGTGGCAATCACATTGATCCGCCCCGCTGCGCCATCCTCCCCGATGATCGTTCCGCCAATCAAACGCCCGGTGGTGCGGTCGGCAACCAGTTCCACGGTGGTCTTGGTGCCCCCGTAATACAGCGGACGGGTGTTGGCTTCAATGCGGGCGGCCACCGGAACGAAGCCTTCGGCGCGCGCCTGTTCCACCGAGAAGCCCGTGGCGGCAAACCCCACGCCGAAAATGCCCACGATGGAGGTGCCCACGATGCCGGGAAATCGCTCGCGGCCGCCGGCGGCATTTGCGCCCGCCACCCTGCCGGCTTTGTTAGCCGTGGTGCCCAGCGGGATGTAAGCCGGCCGGTTGGTCACCAGGTGGTTGACTTCGGCGCAGTCGCCGGCCGCATAAATGCCGCGGACGCTGGTCTCCATGCGGTCGTCCGTGCGGATGGCGCCGCTCTTCCCCATCTCCACGCCGGCCTCAGCCGCAATCTCCACGTTGGGCCGGAAGCCGGCCGAGAGAACCACCACATCGCAGGGCACGCCGGCTACGCTATCCGGCTCAATCGCGCTTACGCTCACACCACAGCGCATGGCAACGCCGTGTTCTTCCAGTTGATGGCGCACCGCGGCCGTGAGCATCGGGTCATGCCGCAGCAGCGCGTAGGGCGAGCGCTCCAGCACCGTCACCTCAAGGCCGTTACGCCGCAGCGCGTCGGCCGCCTCTACCCCGATATAGCCGGCGCCAATCACCACCCCGCGCTTCGCCTGTTTCTCGCGTATGAAGCTGCGCAGCCGTTCGGCATCCTCCAGCGTGTGCAGTGTGAAGACGTGAGGCTGCTGCGCCCCGGCGATACCCAGCGCGTCCGGGCGCGCGCCGGTCGCAATCACCAGGCTTTCGTAGCGGATACGCTCGCCCGATTCCAGCACCACCTCCCGCCGCGGATGGGTGATGGAGATGACGCGCGCGCCGGTGCGCACATCGATCCTTCGCTCCTTGCGAAAATAGTCGGGCGTGTAGACGATCAACTGACCGATGTCGCGCACCCGGCCTTCCACATAGTACGGCAAGCCGCAGGCGCCGTAGGAAATGACGGGGCCTTTTTCGAGAACCGTGATGTCGAGCCGCGGATCCGTGCGCCGCGCGCGGGCAGCCGCGCTGAGGCCGGCGGCCACACCACCGATCACCACTAGTGCCATGATTTAGGCCAACCGAAACGTGGCGCCTATTCCTCTCTCTCCATCTCGTTAACAAAATTCAGAATATCGAAAGTCTTCAGTATGCGGTCGGGGAAGTAGCTGTTGACCGCATCCTGTTCGTCGCTAAAAATTTCGAAAATCGTGGCCAGTTTGGTCATCACCAGCAACTCAATGGTGCGGCGATTGAGGCCCACTAGTTTGACGTTGCCGCCATTCTTGCGCAAACTGCTGGCCGACATCACCAGCGCGCCCAAACCGGTGCTGTCGATGTAGTCCACGCCCGTCAATATGAATACCAGATTGCGGTTACCGGCGGCGTTCAGTTCACCAACCTTTTCGCGCAAAGCCGTGGCTTCCTTGCCCAGGGTGATCCGCCCCTTCATCGAAAGGATGAAAATGCCCTCACGTTCCCGATGCTCGATTTCCAGAGACATGATTGGCGATCAGACCGGCATTTTCATGCCGATCATGGCTTCGACTTGTTCTATGGCGACCATCTCGATGGCGTCCCACGGGCACCCGTCCAGAAACGCGCCATCGGGGCCCTTGCTGACGCACTTCTTGCAGCCGATGCAGAGCACCGGATCCACTTCGATGCGGCCGAACGGCGTGTGGTCTTCGTCCGGAATCCAGTACATGCAGTCCGCCACAGGGCAATAGGGCACGCAGGCCGGAGACCCGGCGCACCCGGTGCAACATTCGGTGATCACGGCCAGTTCCTTGGGCCGTTTCTTACGCGGGGTAAGTATACCCTCGGACTTGGGCTCCATCTTCAGAACGGCCGTGGACATTCTAGAATTATGACACAGGTGGAGCCGGCCTTGCTGCACCGCACGCAGGAACTTCGCATACCAAGCTTGTCCGCTGGCCCGAAGGGCGCAAAAGTTGGTGAACCGGGCCGATAGAGGCGGCGGGCAGATTCGCGGGGCAGGTATTTCGTTGGAAATGGGGCCAACCGCGAGGTCCGCGGATCTTG
>DATMNI010000121.1:0-35901 GCA_035570275.1 Candidatus Acidiferrales bacterium
GCTCGCTGCTGCCGCTGATGCCCATGGCGCTCGAAAGCTTCGACCTGCGCGGCTACGACCTGGTGGTGTCGCATGAATCCGGCCCGGCCAAAGGCGTGATCACGGCATCGTCCACGCGCCACATCTGCTACTGTCACACGCCCATGCGCTACCTGTGGGATCTGTACCCGGCATACCGCAACGAATGGACGGCGTCGCGATGGAAACGCGCCGCCATGACCCCGCTCACCAACTATCTGCGGTTGTGGGACTTTGCCTCCGCTGCGCGCGTGGACCAATTCATCGCCAGCAGCCGCAACGCCCGCACCCGGATCTGGAAAACCTATCGCCGCGAATCCGAGGTGATCTACCCGCCGGTGGAGGTGGATTCCTTTCACTGGAAGCCCGCCGAAGACTACTTCCTGGTAGTCTCCGAACTGGTTCCATACAAGAGGATCGATTGCGCGGTTCGGCTCTTTTCGCGCAGCGGACGGCCGCTGCGCATCGTAGGCAGCGGACCCGAGTACCGCAAACTGCGCGCCATGGCCGCAGCCAACGTCCAGTTTCTGGGCCGCCTGCCCGATAGCGAACTGCGCAACCAGTACGCGCGCTGCCGGGCGTTCCTGATGCCCGGTGAAGAGGATTTCGGCATCACGCCGGTGGAAGCGCTGGCCAGCGGCAAGCCCGTAATCGCCCTGGGCCGCGGCGGGGCTTTGGAGACCGTCCCCTCCTTCGGCGGCGTCTTCTACGACACGCCGGACGAGGACCAGTTGGAAGCGGCAATTGCCCGCTTCGAACAGATGGAACCCAGCGTTCGCCCCAGTGATTTGCAGTCCTGGGCGCAGCAGTTCTCCGAGGCCGAGTTCATGAAGAGAATGGGGGCCGTGCTGGACTCGGCTAGAGTAGAAGAGAGATAGCCATCGTACCCGGCGCCGGGTCCGGCCAGTACGGGGCGAAAACTGAGCCTGCGGTCATGCGCCACGCCAAAGAGGAAGGCAGAATTCGCCTGCTTCCCCGATTTGCTTCCCGATATCTTTCCACCAGCCGGGAACTGGTGGTGTATGTGCCGCCGGGCTACGATTCCTCGCCGGACCGGTACCCCGTGCTGTATCTGCAAGACGGGCAGAACCTGTTCGACCCGGCCACCGCATTCGCAGGCCAGGATTGGCGGGCCGACGTCACGGCGGACGACCTGATCCTGTGGCGCGTGATCGAGCCGATCATCATCGTGGGGCTGTACAACACCGGCGTGCGCCGCATTTCGGAGTACACGCCGACGCGCGATCCCCGCCACGGTAAAGGAGGCAAAGGCGACCGGTATGCCATGATGCTGGCGCGCGAAGTGAAACCGTTCATCGACTCGGAGTTCCGCACCCGCAGGTCGGCGGCGCATACCGGAGTGGGCGGCTCTTCGCTGGGCGGCCTGGTCTCGCTGGAGGTGGGCCTGTTGTATCCGCGGGTCTTCGGCAAGCTGGCGCTGCTCTCGCCTTCAGTGTGGTGGGACCAGCAGGCCATCCTGAAGATGATCGAGGGCTGCCGGTTGAAAGCGCGTCCGCGCATCTGGCTGGACGCGGGGACGGCGGAGGGCGATGCCCCGGAGCACGTGATCGCGGACCTGCGCCGGCTGCGCGGCTCGCTGGTGGAAAAGGGCTGGCGGGAAGGCGCCGATCTGCGGTATTGGGAGGTCCCCGGGGCGGGCCATCACGAATCGGCTTGGGCGGCGCGGTTCGGGCCGGTGTTACAGTATCTCTTTCCGGCGGTTTTCTGAGCCGGAGCTTTCCGATGGCCAGCCAGCAAGCCCCACGCAATCCGGACCCCGTCGATCTGCAAGATCCGGAGCTGTACCTCAACCGGGAATTATCGCTCCTGGCCTTCCAACGGCGCGTCTTGGAGGAGGCTGAAGACATCCAGAACCCGCTGCTCGAACGGCTGAAGTTCCTGGCCATTCTGGGCTCGAACCTGGACGAGTTTTTCATGGTTCGCGTGGCCGCGCTGTGGGCGCAGATGGATTCTGGCGCGGTGGATACGGGCCAGGAAGGCATGAGCCCGCGGGCGCAGCTTGTGGCCATCCGGCGGGAGGTGAACCGGCTGCTGAAAGAGGCGAACGGCTGCCTGCAGGCGATTCTGCCGGAGTTGCGGGAACACGGCATCCGGATTTACGACTACGCCGAGCTGAATCAAACCCAACGGGCGACCACGGCCAAGTATTTCGCGGCCACTGTCTTTCCGGTTTTGACACCGCTGGCGTTCGACCCGGGGCGCCCGTTCCCGCACATTTCGAACCTGAGCCTGAACCTGGCGGTGCTGATCCGCGACCCCGGCGGCAACGAGCATTTTGCCCGCGTCAAGGTGCCGGATTCCCTGCCTCAACTGGCGCCCGCCGGTCCCGCGCCCGCGGCCAAGGCCGGAAAGGGGCGGCCCCGGCGAACCGAAATGGTGTGGCTGGAGCAGGTGGTGGCCGCGCACCTGGAGTGGCTGTTTCCGGGAATGGAGGTGCTGGAATCGCACCCGTTCCATGTGACCCGCGACGCCGATATCGCCATCAAGGAACTGGAGGCCGAAGACCTGCTGGAGACCATCGAAGAGGGCGTGAGGCAGCGCCGCTTCGGCAGCGTGGTGCGCCTGATGGTGACGCAGGATATGCCTCCCCACATCCTGGAAATCCTGATGAGCAACCTGGAGGTGGAGGCCAGCGACGTTTACCGGTTGAAGGCGCCGCTTTCACTCAAGCGGCTGATGGACGTGGCGCTACTGGACCGGCCGGAACTGAAAGACCCTCCCTTCGTTCCCGCCCTGCCGCCGGCGCTGGTGGAAAGCGCCGAGGATGACGATGTCTTTGCCCTGATCCGGCGGCAGAACATTGTGCTGCACCATCCCTTCGATACCTTTCAACCGGTGATCGAATTTCTGCGCAAAGCGGCGCGCGACCCGGCGGTGCTGGCCATCAAGGCATGTCTCTACCGGGTGGGCCGGAATTCCAAAGTGGTGGAGGCCCTGCTGGACGCCATGGAGGAAGACAAGCAGGTGGCGGCGCTGGTGGAACTGAAGGCCCGCTTCGACGAGGAGAGCAACATCGAATGGGCGCGGGCGCTGGAAAGCTCGGGCGTGCACGTGGTTTATGGCTTGGTTGGGCTGAAGATCCACTGCAAGGTAGCGCTGGTGGTGAGGCGCGAAGGCGGCCGCATGGTGCGCTACGTGCACTTATCCACGGGCAACTACAACGCCCTCACCGCGCACCTGTATACCGATATTGGCATGTTCACCTGCGACGAGCAGATTGCGGACGATGTCAGCGACCTGTTTAATTACCTGACCGGGTATTCCGCGAAATCCGATTACAAGAAGCTGCTGGTGGCGCCGCACAACCTGCGGGCGCGCTTCGAAGCCATGATCGAGCGGGAGATTGAACACGCGCGCGCGGGCGCCGGCGGCCACTTGATTTTCCAGACCAACGCGCTGGTCGATGGCGCCGTGATCCGGGCATTGTACCGGGCTTCGCAGGCCGGCGTGAAGGTCCAGCTCATCGTGCGCGGCATCTGCTGCCTGCGGCCGGGGGTGCCGGGAGTCAGCGACCACATCGAAGTGATCAGCGTGGTCGGCCGGTTTCTGGAACACAGCCGAATCTACTACTTTCACAATGGCGGCGACGAAGAGATCTACGTAGGCAGCGCCGACTTGATGCCGCGCAATATCGACCATCGCGTGGAGGTGCTTTTCCCGCTGGAAGACCAGAAGTTGATTCGCCGCACCCGGGACGAAGTGCTGGCGGTCTACCTGGGGGACAACTGCAAGGCGCGCCGCATGCTGCCCAACGGTGCTTACACGCGCAAGAAGACCGGCGAGAGCAAGAAACCGGTGAACGCCCAGGAATGGCTGTTGATGGACCGGAAGCGGCAGGCCCGGAAAGGCCGCAAGCCAGGCCCATCGCGGCGGGCTCAGTAAGTGGAAAACTCCGGCAGCGCTAGCTTAGGCGGTCATTTCAGGAGTACGCCGACGTATCGGGAAACCGCTTGCTAACGCGCGCGGCTCCGACCAGAGCGCGGCTCCGACCAGAGCCGCGACCGTTAGGGAGCGGCTTCGTCGAAATACACGACGCCACAAGCCGCCCTTGACGCACCGAGATTCTATTAGCCGGAATCAGTGGGCGGTTATTTATCTGCTTAAATTGAAAAGGCCGGGTTGCGCAATCTGAATGTTTACTCCCGGTCCCTGGGCAGTTGCGAAGATATTGATGAACTGCGTGTGCGGCGGGATGGTGAATTCGTGGTAGATAGTATCGTCCTCTATGCCGGTAGTCCAGCCATTCAGAGGCCAGACTGCGGTAGCGCCGTTGTCCTGGTTTACCGCCAGGCTGAGCGTGCCGGTCCCGCCTCCGTCCGCTGGTTGGAAGAGTTTTACCCTCCCGACGAAAGCCACGCGGTCACCATCGGAGAATGTCTGCGGCCCGGCAAGGATGTATTCCCTGCCAATTTGCACAAGAGGACCTTGGGATGTGATCGATTGCCAGTTGAAACCACCGTTATCAGGCAGGAGCGCGAGTGACCCCGGGCCATTGGTTATGACCCAATCGTCAGCCAGTCCATCGGAATTTGAATCCTTCAAGAATGAAGATCCAGCAAGAATGTTGTTCCCATTTTGTGAAATCGCCGGAAGAAAAGAGGGAACCGGCATGAAGAATCGCCGCGCGGAATCGATGAATATCTTCGCCATGGCTTCAGCGGCGACCGGCGTTGGATGAATTCCGTCGAGAGAGTACCCAGGGAGATAGTTGCCGGTTGCCGGGTCGGCAAGTACCGAAAAGAAATCGACAAAAGGAAAGCCGTTGGCGATCGCATACGCCTGGATCGCAGAGTTGGTCGCCTTGACCAGCCCCAATTGTCCATTATTGGGCGGAATCAGCGAAAGAATTGGCCGGATTCCGTTCCGCTGCAGAGTCTTTGCAATCTGGTCAATATTTGCCATCGCCGTGGAAAGATCTAAGATAAGGTCGTTGGTGCCGCCAAGCAGGACGCAATTCGCCGGCTTCAAGGCGATGACATCCTGGATTCGCGCCAGCATCTGGGCGGTTGTATTCCCTGGAACTCCCGCATCGCCAATCTTGAGCACCTGGGCGTTCGACCGAATAAATAATTGGGACGGCCAGGCTTCATTCACGACATCCTGCGTGGTAGCGCTGATCGAGTCTCCCAACACCACCGTGGTGTTTTGTGCCTTGGCGATTGGATTGTAAATGCCCGGCGTCGATGTGTTGACTCCCGGGCCGACGCTAAGGAATACGTCGGGCTGGCTGACCTGCGCGTTGACTGTCAGAACGATCGGGTAATCGCCGTCGGGAACCGCGGGGATGACGATATTGATTTGATCGAGCCCTGGACCGACTCGACCGGCAAAGAGCACGTTAGCCGAAACGCCGCCTATGGTCGCTGTTACCGAAGCCGCAAGATCGTAGGCGCCGCTAAAAAGACTGCTAGCGGGAGGGGCCAGCCGGGTTGGCCCGAAACCGGTGCCATAGACGCTGATTATCTGCCCCTGCGCGGCGGTCGCGACGCCTTCAATACGGCCATAAAGGGCATCCGAAGCTGCTATTTTCACTGATCCGTCGGCGAAATCAATTAGAGCCGCCGGATACCTGCCGCCGGCGGCGCCAAGCCTGAAGAGGCCCGGGCCCGCCACAGTCGACATCACGATCGCCGGGGCGCTTGTGGCGCCGCGATTGGTTACCGTAACCGCCACCGGGCCGGTCGGCGTATCCGGCCCAAGTACGACATTGATCTGCGTTGGGCTGATGTATTGGACGAAAGCCGCATGACCGCCAACCGTAACGGAAACACCGTCCAGAGCTGTCGGCAAAGCGCCATTGACGAAGTCGGCGGAACTCCATGCTCTTGTCGTGCCAGATAGGCCAGTGCCGTAAATGCTAATCCAGGCGCTGGGTTGAATCGATCGCTGCTGGTTCGCGCTGTTAACGATACCATCCGGTGAGATGTTCGGCGGTTGGGCAAAAAGCGCTGCCATGGCGAGAGCGCCAGCGAACACTATTCGAAGGGACCGAACGGTCGCGGACAAGAAGTAAATGGAGTCTCGCATTAATTAGTGTTTCGCTTATAGTATCATAAATTGTGCAAGATGATACATATTTTACTAGATAAGATAGGGGAGAAGGAATTGCTTTCTCGACTGGGTTAAGGGGTTGGTTCTATCACGGCTCGGCCTTTCCTTTTTGCCGCTTACTTTGGATCCCGGCGGCGGCATGGCGCGCATCCCAACAGACGACGAAAACCCGATCGTCTGTCCCACGGTGTGTTGAAACGGTGGAGTTAAAACGGTGGTGTAAAACGCCCGCACCGCGGAGAGGTGTGCATACCCGCACTGGCATGGCATCTGCACTTTTCCATGGCAGCCGGCGTCAAAACCGGCAAATCCAATCAGGAGAAAACGAATGAATTGGGACCAGGTAGAAGGCAAGTGGAAACAATTGCGTGGGTCGGCCAAACAGAAGTGGGCAAAATTGACCGACAACGACCTGGATTACATAGCTGGGAGCCGCGATCGGTTCATCGGCAAAATACAAGAGAGGTACGGAATCGCCAAGGAAGAAGCACAAATGCAATCTGATCAGTGGCTGAGCGGTATGGCCGAGACCGGAACCGGGGCCGGGACGCGTCCGATGGCACCGGAGCGTGCGGAAACCCACCGGAGCGGTTCCTCAACGTAAAGAAGAGCGCTAGCGTACTACCAACCAGCGGAGCTCGCGGCGTCTAATTGCACAGGCGCCGCGAGTCTCAACCGGGCTGCAGCCTCTCTCCGAAACCGCTTGCTGACGCGCGCGGCTCCGAATCCGCCGAAACCGCTTGCTGACGCGCGCGGCTCCGAATCAAAACGTGAGCCGGCCCGAGATTTGCAACTGCCGCGCGCCGTAAAGATTGTTGTTCGACGCCGTGGGCGTCAGGAACGCCGGATTGGCAACCACGCAGTTGTTGGTGTGCCCGGCGCATAGCCCCGAACCGGCCGCGGTGTAGTTGTACTGGGTGCTGTTCACCGTGAAGAAGTTGGTGAAGTTGAAGAGATTGAAGGCCTCGCCCAAGAGCGAAAGCTTCATGCGTTCGCCAAGGCGGAAGTCGCGGGCGATCCGGAAATCCACATTGGCCAAGCCGGGTCCGGTAAACGAATTTCGAGGCTCGCCGGGGAACCGGCTGCTGGATTGCGCCGTGCCCGAGTTGTTCACGTCCGCGCCGGTAAGACCGCCCGCCGGTCCGCCCGCGGGCGAACCGTTGATGGTGCCCGTGACCGGTTGACCGGTCGCAATCAGCACCACGCCCGAGAAGTGGAAGCCGTCCAAAATGGCCTTGGCGGCCGGGTTCGCAATCTTCGCCGTGAACTGCGGAATCCAGATCACGTTGCCCACGTACCGGCTGCGCTGGTTCAGGTCGGAAAGGCCGTATTCGAGCTTGAGGTTGTAAGGATCCAGCGCGGAGATCGTCCCGTTGAAAGTGCCGAACTGTCCTTGGGCCTGGCCGCCATCGGTGGCGCGGCTCAGCGTGTAATTGGACACGAACTCCAGGCCGTGATCCATTCGCTTTTTGAAGGTCAGCACCAGGCTGTGGTACCAGGAATTGATGACGCTATAGCCGGTCAGGACCGGGCCAGTTGGATCGATGCGCGAAGTGTAGAACGGCTCCGTCAGGGTGCTCTGCGTCGCGCCCGAGGCGGTGGTGACGTCGTAGGTCCTGGTGGTTGTGGATGGGGCGATGTTCGAGTCGATGAAGATCGGCAGGTGCAGGCCCCGGCTGAAAACATAGCTCGCCGAAACGCTGATGCCAGCCGGCAGTTCGTGCTCTACCGTCACCTCGCCTTCGTGCACCCTGGGGTTCAAGAAGTCCGGCGACTGGCCGCGCGTGGTGGCAGTGTTGCCTCCCGGAGTGAACGGGACCACTCGCGGTGTCAGGGCGCCAGGGAACGGCGCCACCGGCTGGGCGCCCGGCGGGGTGAAGATCAGGTTGGGGAAAGTCAGCAACGGGCAGGTGGTGGGATTGCAATTGTAGGTCTGCTGGTAAACGCCGTTTTCCACACGCGTTGCGTAATAGGTGCTGTTGGAGGTCTTGGCGTAGAAGATTCCGTAACCGGCGCGAATCACGGTTCCCTTACCGGCGGCCCAGGCGAGCCCCAGGCGCGGCGCAAACTCCTTCTTGTCGATGTTGATGGTGGAGGTGTACAACGTGGTGAGGGGCGTGTTGGTGTTGGGCTTGGGAGGCGCCGGAATGTGTTGGAGGTCGTACCTCACCCCAAGATTCAGCGTCAGGTGCGGGCTGGCCTTCCAGGTGTCTTCCACGAACCCGGCGAAATCGTTGTCGTAGAAATCGTCCTTGCCGACGCCCGTGACCGGGTCCGTCACCTGCACGAAAGTGGCAAAGTGGCGGCCCGTCAACCCATCGCCAAGGTTGACGCCCATCACGTCGGCAACCCAGCCATTGAACGCCGTGGCTCCCGAATAGCTGTAGACGCCGCCGCCCTGGAACAGGTTGATCAGCAGTTCGTGAATGGCGTTGAAATCGGCGCCTACCTTGAATGTGTGGCGGCCCTTGTTCTTGGAAAGCACATCCGAAAATTGCAGCCGGTGTTCGTCCGGGAAGGCGGGACGCGGCAGCGCGTTCGGCATTCCGTAGCCCATCACGTTGGCCACGCTCACGCTGGGCCCCGAACCGTTGGCGCCTTGAATTTCCAGGTCGCGCGACCACTGGAAACGCAGGCTGTTGAACATGGTCGGAGTGAGAGTGGAATCCCAGCTCGCCACAAAGATGCGCTCGTGTGTAACCGAAGGTCCGGAGGCCGTGATGGATGTGTTGTTGTTGGTGGTCCCGGTGCCGTAGGAGTTCGGCGCGCGGAAATTGTCGAAATTGAACGAAGCACTCAAGCGGTTTCGCGGCGTCACCTGGTAATCGAACTTACCGAAGGCGATGTCCTGGCTGAAAAACCTGGGGAATGTGCCCAGCAGGCCCGAGAAATACCCATTGGCGGATGCGCATTGCGCCGCCGTGATGGGCGCCGAACAGGGCAGCGGGAAGGCGGCGAAACTGGCGTAGGAGATGGGGCTCACCTTCCGCGACCCGTCATAGGTCACAAAGAAAAACAGCTTGTCCTTGATAATCGGGCCGCCCACGCTGGAACCGAACTGCTGTTGCTGGTGCACCGGCTGCGAGTAGATTCCCTTCGACTTGTTGAGCGGGTCCAGGGCGTTCAGCGTCGGATAACGCAGGTAGTAGAAGAGGTCGCCGTGAAAATCGTTGGCGCCCGACTTGGTCACCGCGTTCACCACGCCGCCGGCGGCCTGGCCCAACTCGGCGCTGTAGTTGCTTGAAGTCACCTGGAATTCCTGGATGGAATCCATGCTGTAAACGTAAGGCACGCCTGTGGCTGTCCGGCCCTTGCCTTCGGAGAAGAAGGCCTGATTGTTGTTCGTCCCGTCGACTGCGCTGGCGTTGTAAAGACCGGAGATGCCGCGGTAGGAGACCAGGCCGGTGCCGCCATCGGTGGTGATGTTGGGGGTGAGCAGCGCGAAGCTCTCCCAGCGCCGGCCCGCCAGCGGCAGATTGTCTTTCTGGGTCTGGCTCACCACTTGCGACATCTCCGTCTTCTCGGTATCGATGACGGGAGTCTCCGCGGTAATGGTCACGGTTTCGGATGTCGCCTGGATCGTGAGCGTCAAATCGATGGTCACCGTTTGGCCCACTTGCAGCGTGACGTCTTTGCGCAGCAACTTGGCGAAGCCGACTCTGCCGACGGTGATCTCATACCGTCCAGGCTGCAGGAAGGGCGCCGAATACAGCCCCACTTCATTCGTGGTGGCCGCGCGGTCAATGCCGGTATCGGTGTTGTGAATGGTTACGGCGGCATCCGGAACAGCGGCCTGCTTCGGGTCCGAGACTGTGCCGGTGATGGTTCCGGAGCCGGTCGCCTGGCCCCAAGCCGTGCCGCTCAGCCACATCGCCGACAGCACGACGCCAAGAAAAAATGCTAGGTTACGATTCGTTTTCATCGTGAGAGAACCTCCGCGGACACGCCACCGCAATTCGCCGGTTTGGCGCCCTGACTTGGGGAGCAATCCGATGGGCAACGTGACCCGCCTGGCAGCTTTGAAGTTGACCTAAATAGACTAGCAGAAAATCGGGTTACAACAACGTAAAATTTGGCGAGGCGGGACTGACTGACAGACGACACAAAACGATCGTCTGTCCCACCTCACTCGCCGATATACTTCGCCACCCACTCGATGTGGCGCCGCATGATGTCCATGACGAACTTGGGTTCCTGGGGGCCGTGCGGCGTGCGCGGATAGACCACCATCTCCACCGGAGTGCCTTTGCGCTTGAGGGCGGTGTACATTTCGTAGCCCTGCGTGGTGGGGACGCGGATATCGGCTTCGCCGTGCAGGATCAGCATCGGCGTCTTCGCGTTCCCGATATGGGCCAGCGGCGACATTTTGATATAACGCTGCGGCTCCTCTGCGGACGTGCCCTCGAAGTAGTCGTCCAGCACCGATGGGATATCGTTGGTGCCCCACATCGAAATCAGGTCGGAGAGGCCGGCCCCGGTGGCTGCGCACTGGAAGCGGCTGGTTTGCGTCACCACCCAGTTGGTCATGTAGCCGCCGTAGCTCCAGCCCATTACGGCCAGGCGTTTTGGATCGGCTACACCCATGGCGATCACCGCATCCACGCCGCTCATCAGATCGGTATAATCGCCGCCGCCCCAATCGTCGACGTTGGACGAGCGGAACGGCAGACCGTAGCCGGTGGAGCCGCGGGGATTGGCGCGCAGCACTGCCCATCCGCGCGCGGCGAACGCAGCCAGCGGATACAATCCGGAAGCGCCGATGAAGGTTTCCGTGAAAGCACCTGCCGGGCCGCCGTGGATGTTGAGGATCAGCGGGTATTTCTTGCCTTGCTGGTAGTTCACCGGCAGCGTGAGGAGCCCTTCGATCTCCTTGCCGTCCTTGGCCGACTTCCAACGGATCAGCCGCGTTTCGCCCAAAGGCTGCCTGGACAAGCTGGTGTTGGCGTCGCTGACCCGGACCGGCTTGCCGGAAGCGAGATCCATCACGTAAGCTTCTACCGGCTCGTCCGGCGCCTGTATCGCCAGACCGGCATGGCTGCCGGTACGGTTCACGGCCAGCCCGGCTCCGCCCGGTCCGAAGGTCCCGCGCGACGGCTGGAACAACAGCGTGGGTGCGCCATCCACCGGCATCGTGTACAGGGCGGCGCGGGTTCCCCGGCCCTCGGTGAACAGCATACGGCCGCCGGCCCAGCCTGCCAGCGCAGGAGATTCGTCCGCCGAAGGCGGCAACTCGCGCGCCTTCATCCCGGACAGCGCCAGCAGCACGATGCGGTTGCCATCGATCCGCCGGGCGCTCTCATTGCTGCGCACATAGGCGAGGTACCGGCCATCGGGCGAGTAGCGCGGCTGGCTCTCGCTGGCCGTGGTTGCCGCTACCGGCCGCACGCTGCCGGTTTCGACTTCGACCTCGTAAATATCGGCCAGCCGGCCATCGTTGGCATCGGGCGTGGGCCGGGTCTCGTAGGCGATGCGGCGCGAATCGGGCGACCAATCGAAGGCGCCTACATGGTACGGGCCGGCGGCCACCTTCTTTACGGGCCGCCTGACTTCGGGCCTGGGCTCGGCATTGGCCTCCGCATGGGCTCGACTGGAACCATCCAGAGCGACTGGTTATGCGGATTCTCGTCGATCACGCGCAGGTCGCGCTTCTCGCGTTTGGCGCGCTCCTCTCCGCTATCCGGCTCGCGGGCCGCAAAGGCCAGCCATTTGCCATCTGGCGACACTGCATAGACGCCCAGTGTGCCGGTCCAGTTGGTAATCTGTTCAGCCTCGCCGCCATCCACGGGAATGCGGTAGAGGTTGCGCTTGCCGGAGCGGTCGGACGCGAAGAAGACCCAGGCCGAGTCCGGCGAGAAGCTGGGAGCGTTGGCCAATTTCTCGCCGCGGGTGAGTTGCAGGCGGCCCGAGCCGTTGGTTTGGGCGCCGTTGGTTTGGGCTTCCTTGGTTTGCCCCAGGAAAACGTGGGTGAGCGATTCGCTTTTTTCGCCGTCCATCACCGGGTAGGTTTCGGTCCACACCGCCAGGCGCCCGTTGGGGGATGGGACGACCGCCGAAACGACGCGCACCTTCATCGACAATTCGGGTGTCCACTGGGCCAGGAGAGTGGTGGTGGGGAGGAGCAGTACCAGAGCTTTAGCGAACATATTTGTCCATCCAATCCAAGTGCCGTTGCATGATATCGAGAATGAACTTGGGCTCGGTGGGCCCATGGGGCTGGCGCGGATAAACCACCATCTTAGCCGTCACGCCCTGCCGCTTTAAGGCGTGGTAGTATTCATAGCCCTGCGAAGTGGGCACCCGAACGTCGGCTTCGCCGTGCAGTACCAGCGTGGGCGTGGTCACGTTCTTGACGTACGTAATCGGCGAGTGCTTCTGGAAGGCGTCGAACTGAGCCCAGGGCTCGCCGCCAAAATAATCGGGGAGGAAACCGGGGATGTCCGATGTGCCGGTGAAACTCCACAGGTCGGTGACGCCCGCGCCCACGGCCGCGGCTTTGAAGCGGTGAGTCTGGGTGATGGTCCAGGAGGTCATGAAGCCGCCATAGCTCCAGCCCATCACGGCCAGGCGGTCGGGATCGGCCACGCCCATGGCGATCACATGGTCGACGCCTGTCTGGTCGTCCTCGTAATCCTTGCCGCCCCAGTCATTGTAATTGGCGAACCGAAACGTGCGGCCGTAGCCGCCCGATCCGCGCGGGTTGGGCCGCAACACGGCGTACCCGCGCGCGGCGAAGACGGCGAGGGGATACAACCCGGCGCGCCCGATGAAAGACTCGGTGAAGACGCCGGTGGGTCCGCCGTGAATGTTGAGGATGAGCGGATACTTCTTGCCGGCCTCATAATTGACCGGATAAGTGAGCAGGCCCTCGATATCGAGGCCATCCTTGGACTTCCAGCGCACGGCCTCGGTCCTGCCGAGCGGCAGTCTCGGCATGTCGGCGTTGGCGCGGCTGACGGGCTTGCCGGCGGACGGGGGAACGCCGCCGCCAATGGGCATCATATAAGCCTCGGGCGGCTCGTCGGGGCTCTCCATGGCGAAGCCCAGCGCGGTGCCGCTGGTGTTGAGGCGCGTGCCGGCGACGCTCACCACTCCCTTCGCCGGTTCGAAGAGGGCTTCGGGCGGCCCATCCACCGGCATCGCATAGACAGCCGAGCGCGTGCGCTTGCCTTCGATGAACAGCAGGCGCGAGCTGTTGGCGTTGAACCCGAGGAGGTTCGGCTCTTCGTCGAAAGTGGCGGGCAAGGTGCGCGATTCGCCGGTGGCGCGATTGACCAGCATCACGCGTTGGTCGGTTGCCCAGCGGGGCGGATCGGATGACTTGGTATAGGCGAGAAACTTTCCGTCGGGCGAATAGAACGGCTGCGACTCGGCCGCACTGGTGGCGGCGATTGGCTTCACGGCGCCGGACAAGACATCGACCTCCGCCAGATCGGACTTGGTCCAATCGTCGGCGCCCGGGGTTGGCATGTGAGTGAAGGCGATGGCGCGCGAATCGGGCGACCAGGAGATCTCTTCCACGTGGCGCTTGCCGTCGGTCAGTTGGCGCGGAGGCCGCTTGCCGTCGGCGTCGGCTTCGGCGGGAATCAGGTAGATCGCCATGTTGGCGGGGCTGGAATCCACCACGCGCCAGTCGCGCTTCTCCTTCTTGTTCTTTTCTTCGTCGGCGGGCGGCTGATGGCCGGTGAAGGCGACGGATTTGCCGTCGGGCGCCACCTGATAATTGCCCAGATTGCCCTTGAAATCCGTCAGCATTTCGGCCTCGCCGCCGGAAATACCGATGCGGTAGACGTTCATTTTGGCGGAGCGCGCGGAGCGGAAGTAGACGTAACGCCCATCGGGCGAGAACGCCGGCGCGGTGCAACTCTGCTCGCCGCGCGTCAACTGGAGGCGATGCGATCCATCGGCGTTCGCGATGAAAATGTGGGTGAGGTTTTCGCTATGCTCGGCATCCATCACCGGCTGGGTTTGAGTCCAGGCGACGCGCGAGCCATCGGCGGAGGGAACCACACCGCCCACGGTCTTGAACTGCATGGAAAATTCCGGGGTCCACACAGTGGGAGCCTGAGCGAATAGGGCGCCCAGCAGTCCCGTCAATAGAAATGCGGCCTTCATATGGGGAATGATTATGGCACAACGGGGGAGCGAGTGGGGGCCGGCGGGCTTCGGGGCCGCGGGGGGTGCGTAAACGTTTTCGGGATTGATGGGTTCAGCGGTGGCAAACGCTCCGTTACGGTCGCGGCTCGGTTGTGGTCGTGCTGATTCGGCGTCGGTTACAGAGCCGCGACCGTTAGGGAGCGTTCCGGCGCATAAGTGTTTCCCGAAAACGCTTAAGCACGGGCGCTTCGGGCCGAGTGGCCGGGGCTTCGCCGGCCCTACCCGTTTTTCGGGCGTTCTTACGGCTCACTCGGGCAGTGGTTCCGGTTCGGGCTCCCGTGCCGGTTCAGCCGGCGCCGGTTCGGTCAAAGGCGGTTCCGCAGCCGGCGCCGGTTCGGGTTCCCATTCCAGTGCAGCCAGCGCCGGTTCGGGCTCCCATTCCAGCGCAGCCGGCGCCGGTTCCGGCAGAGGCGGTTCTTGAACAGGCAGCGGCGCGGCGACCCGGACTACGTGGCGGGCCGGTTCGGCAAGTGCGACTTCGCACTCGCAGCAGTCGCTGCACCGAAGGCACTTATCGCAAAGATGGTTGTCGCAGGCGTCTTTCGTGCAGCGGGCACAGATTCGCGTGGATGGCTCTCCACAAATGCTGCAGATGAAGGGCATGAGGCTGTTATTTCTTCCTTCCTGAGTCCTTGGGCGGGACAGTTGGCAAAAGTGTGCTCCGGCAGCGCTGCGCTTCGCGATCCATGACCGCAAACTGATCTTCCCGCTCCGCCGCCAAATTGACGATATATCGGCGAAGGCGCTCGCGATTGGCGCCATTTTCCGCGTTCACGGCCGCCAGTTGCTGGGCCAGTTGCGGATCCTGGTACTTGCGGATGCCATCTTCCAGGGAGGCCAGCATCGTTTCCAGGCCGGCGATGCGGAAGAACAGCTCCAGCGACGCGGACAGCTTCTCCGGATTGCGCGACAACGCCCGGGCGCCACCAGCCAGGGCTTTGGCCTGGTCTTTACTGGACTGCAACTGGTCCGCGTAGGTTTCCGATGCTCCCTTGGCAGTCCAGGACTTTACGTCGATCCGATCCAGCACGGGCAACAGGCGCGCGGCGTGATCGCCCATTTCCTGCAATACCGGCGCGATCTCCCAGGCAGGCTCCAGTCCGCCGGGCGCTGATGGGGAAGCCTGTGGGGAAACCGGTTGGGTAGCCGGCGCCTGTGCGAACAGCGCCGCGGCACATGCCAAAACGCTCAACCCTCGCAGGGCGTATGATGGGGGCACTTTCCCAATCTATCACGGGGAACAGGCGGCGATTCAAACCGCTCATTCCATGGCGGCGAATGCTACAGCGGCGAATGCTACAGCGGCGAGTCCGGATTGCCGATCGTGCGCCACATATGGGCGACCGGGCTGTTGTCGTTTCCCAACCCTTCCTTCGGCTGCTTGAAATGCCGCCCGATAATATCGGCGAAGGGGTCGACGCTCACCACCGCCTTGGGATCGAACGCATACAGGTCGTTCACCGTCACCAGTCTGAGCTCCATATACCAGCGGTGCTTCTTGACCATCTGGTAGGTGGTTTCAATGTGCGGCGGCGGGACGTAGTCCGACCCGAACATGCGGTAGTAGAGGTCGGGATACTCGTATCCGGCCGCGGAATCGGGATAGAAACGCAAGGCCTGATGGTAGCGGACGGCGAAGGCGACCTTCGGCGAGACGTACGGTTCGATGAGTTGCGCGCCCCACCATCCGTGATCCGGCTTGATCAGATTCTGCACCACGTCGTGAAGCAGGCAGGCCAGCGTAATCTCCTCCGTCATGCCGGTCTTGAGGGCCCGCGTAGCGCTCTGCAGCACATGATTGGCGGGCGCGAACCGAAGCTGAAAGAAGTCCAACAGCGTCGGATTCCGCGGCATCGGCGGGAGCTTGTTGACCTTGGTCCCCGACGCAAAAAGGCTGCCGGCACCTCGACGATAATTTCGCGTGGCGATCTGAGCCTCAAGCTCGGCGACGGTTGGGTACTTCTGGGTCTCTGCCTGCTCGCCGGCGGTGGCCTCATCCAACTGGTCCGACATGTAATGCTCCAGCGCGTCCGCGCGCGCCTCGGAGTCCATGAGAGCGACGGCCGCCGCACCTCCGAGGCTGGCGAAGAAGGATCTGCGTTCGATTTCCATGCCCCCTCCTTTTCGGCCCGGAAATCCCGTTCTTCGGAGTTCCCAGGGTGGAAGAATGTTGGAAAGAGTATACACCTATGGAGCGGGCGAGGAGCTGAAAAGCTTAGTTATTTGGAGGGAACCGCTTGCTGACGGTCGCGGCTCGGAACGGAGGGAACCGCGGCTCTGATCGGAGCCGCGCGCGTAAGCAAGCGGTTTCGCCGGATACGTTAGGAGCTTCTGAAACGGGTACTTAACGTCCCCTGATTAGCGTCCGCTGATTAGATTCCGCCACCGGGACCGCCTGGTGGGGGCGGTGCTCCGCCGGGTGGCGTTGGTGCTCCGCCAGGAGGTGTCGGTGCGCCACCAGTGGGTGTGGGGGAACCGCCCGTTCCCGTGCTGCCACCGTTCTTGCCTTTGTCGCCTTGCGAGCCGCCAGTGCCCGTCGGGACACCGCCTGGACCAGGGCCGCCACCCACATTCCGCTGCCGCAACATTTCGTAGATTCCGTCTTGCACCACCCGCGCCAGCCTCATAGCAATGTTGGCGGGGGCGGCCGCCGCCTTGGCCAAAGGCATGTTGGGGAAGATGCGGACGGCTTCACCGGGATTCAGGAACTTGTCCGGTCCCGGCTGCATGCGGTGATGGACTTGGACCAAACCCTCATCCAGGCTGACCAACGTAGTGCCATCCAGATCTTCCACAATCACGTCAAAGATGGTGCCGCGAACCGAAATCACTGCCGTCGGGCTGGTGACGTTGTTCGGATTGGCCACGCCCGGCAAGTGCTGGATAATCACCTTAATGTGGCCGATCCAAACGTTGAGGAGATGCGTCCAGTTTCCAGGATCCGCGCGGAAGGTGATCTCCGAGTTGGGGAAAACTTCAAAGGTACTGCCGTCGGAAACCTGGAACTTGGCATAGCCGTCTTTCCCGGTCTTGACGATCCACCCCGGCTTCACGTCCGTGCCCAGGTTCAAAGCCCACTTGTAGCCGTTTTGCCCGTCTCGCAAAAAGGAAACGTCGCCGGCCAACTCGGTAGGCCGGGCAGCCGCGTCCTGCGCCCGCAACGGGGCCAGACACACCACCAGGGTGGCCGCCACCAGTAGCCTGTGCACGGTCCGCGTTAACGTGGAACGCCGAAGCATATCGCCTTTTCCAGACTCTAACCTCTGATTTCGAGACTCGGACGTCTGAAACCCGCAGCCAGGTGCCGGAACAAGATCAGTCTAGCACCAAACTTGCTAAAGCAAACATGGGGCCGGGATTAACAAACGATCACAAAGTATGTGATTTCAGTAGTTAGTTCGAGGACATCGGTCCAAAGTGCGGTAAAATGGACAACGACTGTGTGTCATAAAGAAACACTCCGCCACACCCTGCGCCTTTTCGCCCTGGTGTTGGCTCTGGCTCACTTCGTGGCGGCGCAGACCGGCACGCAGTGGCGCAAGGTAGGAAGCACCGCCGCCGAATTCCTGCTGGCCTCGCCGGCGACGGGCCCGGTGGACCGGGTTTGGTTCAATTCCGACGGTGGGCTGTTGTACGCACGCACGCGTTCCGGCAAGGTCCTCCAGACTCCCGATTTCGAAACCTGGACACCGGCGGCTTCGGCGGCTGAGCCCGCTGAACCGCTGTTGGGGTTGCCGGTCCGGATCCCCGAGCCGGGCGCGCGCGTGGTCACCGTGCCTGGGTCGGGGCTGTTTTCCCTGGGCCGCCAGTTGATGCGCTCCGTAGACGATGGACGCACCTGGGTGAACCTGACTGGATTTAAATCGGAATCGGTGATCGGCAGCATGCAACACAGCGTGGCCGTCTCACCGGTCAACCCCGACCAACTGGTGGTCGCCAACGACTTCGGAGTCTGGCGGTCGATGGACGGGGGCATGTCGTGGGCCGGGTTAAACCACTCCCTGCCCAATCTGCCGGTCAGGCGCATTGTTTCCACGCCGGCCGGGACTGCCGGCACTCGGGTGGAGTCCGACGCTTTGGGCACGCTGGAATTACCTCCCGGCGGCTCGGTGTGGGTTCCGGTAACGTCATCCAGGGCAGAGAACGAGGCCGCCAGGCTCCAGCAATTCTCGGCCAAGTTGGGCGCCAGGGTCGCGTCCTACGGCCAGTCCGACGCCACCATCTATGCCGGTTCGCCGGATGGGCGCATCTGGGTTTCGATTGATAACGGCGCAACTTTCCGCGGGACCGTGACCGATGCCACGGGCCCCGTGGAGCGCATCTTTGTAGATCCGACGCGGCCGCAAACGGCTTTGGCGGCGGTGGGCGGCCCGGTTGGCCCGCACGTGCTGCGCACCACCAACGGCGGCATTTTCTGGGACGCGTTGGATGCCAATCTGCCCAACGCCCCGGCGCACGCGGTGGTCGGCGAGCGCGTGTCGGGCGCGGTTTTCGTGGCTACCGACCGGGGAGTTTTCGCGGGTCGCGTCGATTTGGACAACGCCAGTTCGCCCGCGGTGAATTGGACCAGCCTTTCGGACCGGCTGCCGGCGGCGCCAGCGACCGACGTAAAGCTGGACCCGGCGGGAATTCAGTTGTATGCGGCGTTAGATGGTTATGGCGTGTACGCGACGCTGGCGCCGCACCGCATGCGCAGCCTCCGCGTGGTCAACGCAGCCGATTTCAGCCTGCGGCCCGCGGCCCCGGGTTCGCTGCTGAGCGTGATTGGCGGCCGGGTGAGCTCAGCCACCGCCGGCACGTTAAACTTTCCGGTGCTGGCGGCGGCCGACGATGCGTCGCAAATCCAGGTTCCCTTCGATGCCGTGGGGCCGACTGTGGTGCTGGCCCTGCAAACTCCCGGTGGGCGGGTGCCAGTCGGGCTGCAACTGCAGGCGGTGTCGCCGGCGATTTTTGTGAGCCTGGATGGGTCTCCGCTGCTGCAGGACGCCGAATCCGGGTTGCTTCTGGACGCTCGCAACGCGGCCCGTTCGAATACGCATGTGCAGATTTTTGCGGCCGGGTTAGGCAAAGTGCGGGCGGATTGGCACGCCGGTCTGCCGGCCCCGCTGGAGAATCCCCCTGAAGTGGCGGCTGCCGTTCGTGCCTATCTCAATGGCGCGGCCATTCCCGTGACGCGCGCCACGCTGGCGCCGGGGCACATCGGCTTCTATCTGGTGGAAGTGCAATTGCCCGCCATCGTGAACGCCGGCGTCTCGGAGTTGTACATCAGCGCCGATGGAGTCGAAAGCAATCGCGTGCAAGTGGTGATCGAACCGTAGCGGCGGCAATGTGCCTGCCGTTGCGCAACTCCACCGTTGCATGTAGAATCGGGTCTCATGAAGCACAGATTGGCAATCGCCACGGTTCTCGGAGTCATCATGAGCGCGTCCGGCATTGCGGCCGAGCAGAAAACAATCACTGGCTGGGTGCTCGACTCCGCGTGCGCTTTCACCAAGGGGCTGAAAAAGCCCATCAGCGCCGATTGCGCGGTATCCTGTGCCAAGAATGGATCGCCGCTCGTCATCTTACAAGACGACGGCTCCATTTACTGGCCGATTGCAGAAACTATGCCGGCCGAAGGTCAGAATAAGCGGCTCATGCCTTTTGCGGGCAAACGCATTACGGCGACGGGCAAAGCCTATACGCGCGGCGGATCCAATGCCATCGTCATCGACAAGATCGCCGAGGCAAATGGCCGTTGAGTCCTCGGGGTCGAGAAGCGCCCGCGGCTGCGTAGTCGGCTAACGCGGGCTGGCTCGCTGCCGCATCGCGCAGACGGATTAGCAATCCGCCGCACTCTCGAAGTCGCTTGTGGAGGTTCGGCTGCGCGCCAACTCCCGGCGGGCGGATTGCCAATCCGCCGCAGCTTGCCAAGTAAGCTTGCCAAGTTGCCCCACATAGCGCCACGGGCGACTTTCATCCCTGCCCATGTGCGCCCGGCCTCATGCGAAACAGGTTGACAACCTGGTTAACAACCTGCCCCACAAAGCACGCGGCGACGCCTACTGGATCGCGTAAACCTGCCCGTCCGTGCTGCCCACGTACAGCACGCCATCGGCCACCACCGGGGATGAGAGCACGGAGCCGAGTTTGAACATGGTGTGGATGCCGATGATTATGCCGTCCAGGGTGCCATCCGGGTAAATGCCGGGCTTGATCCGTCCCTGGGCGTCGGTGTACAGCGAGGCGTTCTGCCGGGACCCGTCGGTCTGAAACTCGGCCTTGACCTTTCCGGCTTTCAGATCCACGGCGTGAAGCCAGCCATCGGACGAACCGAAATAAGCCGTGTCGTTCACGATGGCCGGCGAGGAGAAGGAAATCTCTTTGTTGCCGAAATCGAAGACTGGCCGGCCGGTGGCGGCGTCAATGGCTTTGAAGCGCATGCCGTCCGAAGTCGGAAAGTAGACCGTGCTGTTGTGAACCGCCGGCGAAGCAATCACCCAGCCCTTCCGGTTGTCGACATTCCATTTTTCCAGGCCGGTCCTGGCATCCACGGCGTAAAAATGGCCGTCGCGGCAACCGAAGTAGACGGCGCCGCCGGCTACCGCGGCTGAACTGGCGATGCCGACCTGGTTATAGATCTCGGTGTCGTCGCCGGTCTGGAACTTCCAGATTTCGGCGCCCGTCCTGGCATCCAGCGCGTAGAGGTACCGGTCCCAGCTTCCGATGTAAAGTACGCCATCCGACACGGCCGGCGAAGCGTGAACGACGTTCCCGGTAGTGAATTTCCATTTCAGTTCGCCGGTCCTGGCATTGAGCGCGTAGACGTTGTGGTCCCCGCTGCCGAAATAGACTACGCCGGCGGCGATGGCGGGTGACGACAGGAAGACATCGAAGCCATCGGCCATCATTTCGGTGCGCGGCATGGCGCCGTGGATTCCCGGCGCCGTGAACCGGCGCTCGCCGGCGGTCTTGAACTTCCATTTGAGTTTGCCGGTCTCCGAGTCAACGGCATAGAAGTTGCCGTCCACGCTGCCCGCGAAGACCGTTCCGCCGCCAACCGCGGGCGACGAGTTCACCAGGCTGTCGGTGTGGAACTTCCAACGGAGCGTGCCATCGGCGGCGCCGAGCGCATAGAGGTTGTGGTCGGCGCTGCCGAAGTAGACCGAGCCTGCGGCTACTGCCGGTGACGAAACAACCTCGGCGCCGGTTTTGAATTTCCACTTCACCGTGGAGAGGCTGGGCGTCAGCGTGGAGGTGTAGACTCCGGAGTGCGCCGGATCTCCACGGAACATGGCGGTGTCGGCTGCCAACACTGCCAGGGGCAGCAGGGCCAGAACAAGCGGCTTCTTCATGCCCGGCCCTGATGGCACGTGGAAGGCCAAGGCAAAGCGCTTGATTCCGGGCAGGTAAACTGACCGGTTAACGTTCGCCCGTGGGACGGCGTTCCGCGAAAACGAGCAGCCTCGGCCCGTGTTACTGGAACAGCAGCGGGGCCAGTTCGTTCAGATAGCGGCGCCAGACCATCCAGGTGTGGGCTCCGGGGGTTTCGCGGAAGGTGTGCTTGATCTTGTGATCTTCCAGGAACGCCGAGAAGCTCTTGGCCGGGGCGAACAGGCTATCTTGATTGCCGCAACCGACCCAGAGCAGGTGCAGTTTCTGGTTGGCCTCCTTCGGGTTGGCTACCAGGCCGGCAAAGGTTTTCGGGAAGTCGGGCGGGCGCAGAGCCGCGCTGAAGCCGGCCACGTAGCTGAAGAGGTCCAGGTGGTTCAGGCCGATCCCCAGCGACTCGCCGCCGCCCATCGACAGGCCGGCGATGGCGCGTTGGTCGCGGCTGGTGCTGACGCGGTATTTGGATTGAATTGCCGGGATCACGTCCTCGATCAGGTCGCGGCTGAAGAGGGCAGTATTGTCGCCCGGCGCGGAAGCGGGCGTTCCGGGCGGCACACCGTAACCGAAGGGCATGACCACCACGAAGGGCTTAGCCTTGCCAGCCGCCAAAAGGTTGTCGAGGATCAGGTTGACGTGGCCGAAGCGCGTCCAGGCGGTCTCATCCGCGTTGGCGCCGTGGAAAAGGTAAAGCACGGGGTAGCGTGTCGGCGCGCTCTGATCATAGCCCGGCGGCGTGTAGACGGTCACCCGCCGCAAAGCGTTCAGCGATTTCGACTGGTACCAGTGCGTGCGGATCTCGCCGTGCGGCACCGCCTGGCCGTCGTAGAATGCCGGGCCAACGCCCGCCACCTCCAGAACGCTGGCGATGGTGCCGGGCGTGGAGCCGGATTTCACATTGGGGTTGTTGGGATCGATGGTGCGCACGCCGTCAATAGTGAGGTTGTAGTTGTAGATCTCCGGTTCGACGGGCCCGATGGTGACGCTCCAGACGCCCTGATCGTCCTTCTGGAGGCTCTGGCTGCCTGGAATGAATTCGCCGGATACTGAGACCTCGCTGGCCTTGGGGGCGCGCAGGCGGAACGTCACGCGGCGGGCGGAATCGACTTCGGGTGAGCGGAGCGCGGGGGGTTGTTGCGCCCACGCGGATGTGGCGAACAGAATCAGGAAAATGCCGGCGATTGAGATTCTCATGTCGATAGCTCCTAAAAAACGATGCCTGCCGATTTGTGAATGGCGGCGATGAGTTTCATATCGCGCAGACCTTCCTCGCCGGGGGTTTTCGGTTCCTTATTCTGCAGGATGCACACGGAGAAGTGGTTGGCCTGGCGGACGAAGTGGGACGGATCTCTGTAGATGTTCCTGGCCGGGACGCGGTACGCGGCCGCCATCGTTCGGCCTTGTCGCGATGGCCGGTTACCCGCCCGGCGACCGGGGAAAGTTGCGTGCTTTTGCAGGCAGGGATGAAGCTGCATGGAAATGCGGCCGAGCCCCACCATGCAGTAGCCGATTTTCGGGGCCGGTTGCGCCGGCGCCGCGGGCACAGAATGCGAGGCAGCGCCCGATGCCGCCAGGCGTCCCAGATCCCGGCGGGTGATGTTGGTCATTTGCGATTTCTCCTTAACACGATACCGCAGGACAACGATACCGCGGGATACGATGCCGCACTCCGCTCCCTTACGGTCACGGCTCCGAATCGGCATTTACACCACAAGCCCACTCTACGTCGCACACCCACCCGTACCTTGACGCGCGGGTGCGGGCAAGCGTGCCGGTCGCATGGCCGACCCTTGTAAGATGGAGGGATGGCATCCCTGATTGCGCACT
Source organism: Candidatus Acidiferrales bacterium (assembly GCA_035570275.1). Lineage (GTDB taxonomy): Bacteria > Acidobacteriota > Terriglobia > Bryobacterales > Bryobacteraceae > DATMNI01. The sequence goes on from DATMNI010000121.1 coordinate 23,440, forward strand.
TCCAGATGCTGGCGCGGTACAACAGCATCGCCAACGAACGGCTATACGACGCTTGTGGCAGGCTGGACGAGGAGGAGTACCGGCGGGAGCGGGCCGCCTCGTTTCGCAGCGTGCACCGGACTCTGAACCATATCCTACTGGGCGACCGGATCTGGATGGCGCGGTTCACCGAAACGGGCTACACCACCACCCCGGCCCTGGGTAGCGAATTGTACCCGGATTTCGCCAGCCTTAGGGCCGCCAGAGTGGCGGAGGACGCGCGCATCGAAGCCTTTCTGGCCGACGCTACGGAGGAGTTGCTGGCGAAGGAGGTGCGTTACGTCAACAGCGCCGGGGAGCATCATGCCGATCCCGCCGGGCTGCTGCTGGCGCATCTTTTCAACCATCAGACGCACCACCGCGGGCAGGTGCACGTGATGCTCAGCCAGACTACGGTCCGGCCGCCGGCGCTGGACATGCACCGCGCCATCCGGCCGGAAGCGGAAAGCCGGAGGCAGGCCAGCGGCTAGCTGGGTGGCAGGTTGACAGACGACATAAACCGATCGTCTGTCCCACAGCCAAACTCGCGCTAGCGCATTTCCAAGCCACGGAGAATGTTCGTGGTGGTGTACTCCACGAAGACTTTCCTCGGCGTCTGTGGGCCGCACGTAAACTCAAACGAGACGCCCGGTGTATTGCGGATCTCGACCCGTGAAGGGTCGGGAACGGATAACGTAAGATCGCCGGATTGGCCCGAAACCGCGATTCGGATTTCACTTTCGGCGCACTCGATTCGCTTGAGAGTGGCCTCGACTCGCTGGATACGGTCGCCCGATTCGATGAACGGGTTGCGTGGTAGCTGGTCATGCGGCACGCGAATGGCTTGGAAGGCAGGGCCACCCGGGCCCGAGGTCAATTGCACGGCGAGGTCGGTATCGGCCATGTAGAGGATCTGTGCGGCATGTTCGCGCTCGGCATCGGAGGTAGCGGCTTGGCGGGCCTGCAGCGCGGCGGCTCGGGCATCTTCGCGGCGGCCCAGGTCCAGCAGCGTATCCGCCATGGCGGACCAGTACGCGAAGGCGCGCGCCGGGGAGACGGCGCCCATGGCCTTGAGCTGGGCCAGAACCGGCTCTGACTGGCCGGCGTTCTTGAGCATCAGCGCCAGTTGGAAGCGGGCATCGTCGAAATCGGGTCGCAGGGAAATAGCCTGCTCCAGCGCGCGGCGGACCTGGCCCGGCGGGAGACCGCGCTGCTCAGCCAGCACGGCGTAGCGGTAGCAGGTGCCGGCGTCGGCGATGCCGAGTTGCATGGCGCGCTCCCAGGCTGCCAGTGCGGCCGGGGCATCGTTCTTGCGCAGCGCAATGAGGCCGAGGGCGGCATAAATGCTGGCGGCTCCGGGGCGCCCACCGGGCCCGGCGGCGAGGCTGCGGTACATGGTTTCGGCGCGGTCCAGATCGCCAGAGGCGAAGCGCAGGTCGGCCAGCATGGCCTGCGATTCGAAAGCCGAAACCGGAGCCGGCTGGCCGGGGAGCGCGAGCCCGGCGATGCCCGGAAGGGGAATGGGTGGCGGAATGCGGGCCAGCCACGCCTGCAGGTCGCGGATCACGGTGTTGGGCGACCGGTTGTAGGCGGAGCTCAGAGCCTCATCGCCCGCAACTCCGGAAGCCAGGGACGCCACCAGCAGGCGGAAGCCTGGTCCGTATTCCGGCGAAAGCAGGAGCATGGCGGTAAGCGCCCAGCTTTGGGAGTAGAAAACGGCGCTCCCCTCGGCGTTTTCGCCGCGGGCAAAGAGGTCGGAGAGCGGCAGCCAGCGTTCGCTGCGCAACAGCCGGGAGCGGTCAGGGATGTCGCCGCCCACGCTGCTGGCGCGGTCGCCGATTTGCACGGTAGAGGCGACTTCGGAAATCCCTTCGGCGATCCAGCGCGGCAGCCCAAGCCCCGAGGCGTGAATCAGAAGGTGAGCATACTCATGGGCGGCTAAGTGGAAGTCGCCAGGCGCGCAGGCTGGCATGACGATGTAGTCCCGGCTTTCCGTCCCGAGATAATAGGCATCGGCGCCGGAGCGCAGCCGGTACGATTCGTATTCCAGGCGTCCGCCGAAACAGATGATGCGAACCGGCCGGCGCGGGTCCGGGGCGGCGCCCACCTGGCGCGCGAAAAAGGCATGCATGCGCTCAAAGTCGGCCAGAAGCGCTGGCGCCGAATTGGGGCTGGCGTCCGAATAGACCTCGAAATGGCGGCTGCGCGCGAGTATCCAGGTTTCGGGAGGGCGAGGCGCAGGCGGGCGAGCCGCGGCTATCGAAGAAAGAAGCGCCAAGGTCGCCAGCTTTTGAGCGGGACGCCACCGCCGGGTGGACATAAGAAGAGTGTAGCAAGCGGGTCATTCGCAGACACGGGCGCAGCCAACGGTCGCAGCCACCGGAGCAGCCACGGGTCTGCGGCGAAGAGGTCCTGACGGGACGGCCCGATGCGGACCGGCGACATCGGCTACTTCGATGCCGGCGTCTGCATCTACGTGGTGGACGACCGGCTCATGCCCACTCTGGGCGCTCGGCTCACGCGTTTTAAGAAACGGCCCGCGCGGATTGCGCAGCCACACGCACTGCTTTCACCGGCCACCGGCCACCGGCCACCGGCCACCGGCATCCGTGCAACCAGGGCGCCGCACTCACATGTCGGTTATCGGCGAGGCATTGCGGACCTGCTTCGGGGTGTAATAGAGAGGGTCCGCGAACTTTTCCTTAAATATGCGTTCCCATCTGGCATTGTCGATGCATGCTGCGCATTGTCCGCAGCGGCAGTCTTGCCGCGGATTCCCGTTCTTCTTACCGCGATTCTCAGTGGTCATGTTCGTTCTCTCCGCTTAGGGCGTTCCTTGGGAATTTTGTCCTGCCCTGAAATTGAGGTTACGCTCGCGCCGCTCTCCAAAAGCACGGGCAATTCACCTAATGAGCAACCGGAATTTCCTAGGTTCCCAGCTAACCGGGGGCAATCCGCCGCCCCGTTCCGGGGCCTGGATCCGAAAACGCTGCCGGGATTTACGATTTCTTCGAATACCGCTCACAGATCAACAGGGCGCTGGCGCCTAAACTAGTGACTGGGCAGAGATACCGGAGGCTACGCAATGCTCATTCATTACCCCGATGGGTCATATGTTGAGGGAGCGATTCACAGACTGGAGGGCGACACCATGCGCGCCATGGTAGGGGGCGTCGACGACGCCGTGGAGTACAGGCTCATTCGGAACGGATGGACCTCGAAGAAGGGAGTCGTTGTCACCTTCGAGTTCACCAAGGGGAGGGGGCCGGATCTGGTCGAGGACGCGCCGGCAAGGATCGGCGACGGAGAGGCCCGGTGTGCCGCCGGCGGCGATTGCGCACTCCGTCGGGCGCCGGATTCGGGCGCGGGCGTGGTGCAGTGACCGCATTGCGTGCACCGGGGAGTGCACGGCATAGAAGTGGAATACTTACACGTTTTCGGGGTTTCGGAGGGCAAGCGGCTTGTGGGGCAGGTTGTTAACCTGCGGCGGATTGCCAATCTGCCCCACAAAAAGGCTGCGCTGACCCCTGTTTCCCGAATACGTGTAAGCACCCATAGAAGTGTTGCCCGGCGAAACACGCTGTGCCCAACGAAACACGGTTTGGGCCTCTCGCGTCTGATTGATAATATAGCTAATGCCCACGGAGTCGGTTTGCGGGAAGTGCGGCGGCACGGGATGGATCATCATTGAGCGCGCGGATGTCTCCGGGGCTGAAGCCTGCGGCTGCCGCAGCCAGGGCCGGGCGGAGCGCCTGGAAGACCGCGCACAGATTCCGCCGCTGTATCGTCATGCGTCCTTCGACAACTTCAGCGTTCCCGGCCCCGACAACCCCATCGCCCGGCGCGAACTCACCAACGTGTTGTTGGCGGTCAAGAACTACGTTCGCGATTTCCCCAGCGAATCGCGCCCGGGCCTGCTGCTCATCGGCGACCCCGGCACCGGCAAAACGCATCTGGCCGCGGCCGCCCTGCGCGCGGTCATCGCCAAGGGATTCGAAGGCCTTTTCTGTGACTACCAAAACCTGCTGGACCGCATCCGGTCGGGTTATGACGCCGCTTCCAATTCCTCCGACAAGGAAGCCTACCGCGTGGCGCTGGATAGCGAGGTGCTGCTGCTGGACGATATCGGCGCGCACCGCGTCAGCGATTGGGTGGAGGACACCATCACGTCCATTGTGACCTGGCGCTGCAACAACCGGCGGGCGCTGATCGCTACCACCAACCTGGCCGACGGAGATGTCGGTAACCCCGTGATGAAAAAGTCGCCCAGCGGCAACATCGAATACGGCATCACGCTGGCCGACCGCATCGGCGCGCGCGCGCGTTCGCGCCTGTTTGAAATGTGCACAGTAATCAAAATGCCGTTGGTCGAAGACTACCGGCTGCGAAAGGCCCGGACGTTTTGATGGGTGGTGTCACATGGGTTGTGTAGGGTTGAGGCGTTCGGTCACCCGCCTCGCCGCTCTGTCGCTGCTCGCCGCCCTCCCGGGGGTCCCCTTTGCCGCCGAGCCGCAGCCCGGCTTCGTGCAGGCGGTGGAGTTCGCCTACTATGCCTACCCGCGCGCGCTTTGGGAGCGCGAACTGGTGTGGCTGAAGAATATCGGCGTGCAGACCGTGGAGTTCTCCATCCCCTGGAACTTTCACCAGATTCAGCCCGGCGAATTCGATTTCACCGGCCGCACCAGCCCGCGCCGCGATCTGATGGCTTTCATACGGCTGCTGCGCCGGCTGGAAATGCGCGCCTGGATCCGTCCCTTGCAGACCATTCCCGGTTTCATCAATGACGGCCTGCCCTCCCCGGGCACCGGTGGCAGCGGCCCAGGCGGCGAACAGGTCTGGCTGAAGCAGTTGGATTCGCTGCTGGCCACGCAGACGGCCAACCACGGCGGGCCCATTGCATGGGTGGAGGGCCGGGCCGGTTTTCTCGGCATGCCCGCGCCGCCCGAGCCCATCAACCGGCTATCGGCCAACCAACCCGCCGCGGTGGTTCACAGCCGGGCATCCATCGCCGCCGCGCACGGTTCGCTGCTCTGGACCGATGTCGAAGACACACTCTATCCCGCCGGTTGGGCCGCCACCCCGGCCACGCTGCTGCGCAAGGGAGCCGTGAGCCTCAACGGCGATGAGCGCCCCACCACCAGCGCCCTGCGCCGCGACGCCGCGCTGCTGCGGTCCTGGTCGCCGCTGTTCTCCGAACTGCGCCCGGCGGCGATGCCCAAGCCCCTGGCCGGCAAACTGCCCGAGGGCGTTACCGCCGTGGAACTGGTTTCGCCCGCGGCTTCGGCCATCTGCATCGCCAACTCCGGCGTCAAGCCCTTCCATGACGATCTGCGCGTCTTCGAGCCGCTCTCGAAGCGGATCATGGTGATTCCGGGCGTCTCCGTCGGCCCCGGCGAATCGCTGTGGCTGCCGCTCGGCTTGTCGCTTTCGCCCGACGGCCTGTGCCGCGATTGCATCGTGTTCGCGCCCGCCGAGCGCATTGTCTACGCTACCGCCGAGTTGCTCTCGGTGGAGTTTGAGAACGGCCTTCTGGCCATGGAATTTGCCGCGCCCGAACCCGGCGAGGTAATTCTCCAACTGGCTCGCAAGCCGGTAGGGCCGTTTCTGGCGGCGGGCCGGCCCACAGGGTTCGATTGGGACGTCCAGAGCCTGCGCGCGCGCCTCAAGATTCCCGCCGGCAAATCCGCCGACAAGCACGTACGCATCGGCCTGGCCATCGAAGCCCCGGAGACGTCGGCCTTCTTTAATGAAGCCAAACGCCTGGTCATCGGCCGCAAGAATACGGTATCCACGGTGTATTCCTCGGAGGACGTCGCCAAACGCTCGCGGCTGCGGCTTCCCGAGGGCTTCACGGCCACACCCACGGTGAAGTCGCCGAATGAAATCGATTACGAAATCGCTGTTCCGCCGGAGGCCGCGCACGGCGATTATGCCAACCTGGCGCTGGAAGCCGACGGCGTGCGCCTGGGGCGCGCGCGCTTGCAACTTTTCCGCCCGGCGTCCATTCGCGTGGTGCAGGCGATGCAGCTTCATTTCGGATCGGCCGCCGAATTGACGCCCGATCCCTCCACCGCGCCCATCGAGCCCAAAGGCGGCGCCAACCTGGAGTTCGCCATCCGCAACAATACACCCGGTATCCAGACCTACCACCTGGAAGTTTCGGGCAAGGGTCTGGAATTCCTGCCGGCCAAGACCGACATCTCGGTCGCCGCCATGGAGGAGCGCCGCGTCGAGATCCGCGTGTTTGCGGCCGCGCTTTCTGGTAATGCCGCCGCGCCCGCGGGTGACGCCGCCCGACCCGCGGGCAACGCCGCCGCGCCTGCGGGTGACGCCGCCGTGCCGGCGGGCAACGCCGAGGGCGACACCGGCCTGAGGGATTTTCGTCTGCGCGTCTCCAACGGCGCCGATCACGACGTGCCCGTGCGCGTGCTGCTGGTGCCGAGGGGCCGCACGGTTGTGTGGAGCGCTGATCTGGATGGCGACGGCTACCCGGAATGGATTCTGGAATCGCCAAAGGTGCGCGCCGTTTTCTCCGAGCAGGATGGCGGCCGTTGGATGGAGTTCACCTGGAAGGACACCAACGTGAATTTCTTCCCCGAGGGAGGCGTTTTCGCCGCGCCCGGCCCGGTAGAAGTTCAGACCCATGGCAACAGCCTGGAGTTTCAGGGAAAAGACTCTCAGGGAAAAGATTGGAAGCGCACCGTCAGCCTGTCCGACACCACACTGACCGTGGACCAGACCACGCCGCTGCCCGCCGCCGCGCCGGCGCCGGAGAAGCGTGGAAACACCAGCCTGAGCGTTACGCACCCATCGCCGACGCGCGCGGTCTATACGCTGCAGTAAGAAGGGTGGGACAGACCATCGTTTTCGTGGTCTGTTGGGATGGGCGTTCCGCCCGCGAAAGCTCATGAAACACTGCGGCAAGCCCAGAGATTCCCGATGGGCGAGGTGGTTTTTCGACCCCGTCATGCGACCCCGGCAGGTTGACAGACGACATAAACCGATCGTCTGTCCTACCGGTCACTGCAAGAACTTCAGCAGCTCCCGATTGAACACCTCCGGCGCCTGCAAGTGGGGCACGTGGCCTACCTTCGGGATCAGCACCAGCTCGGCTCCGGGAATGGTATCGGCGATGTGCCTGGCCAGCGCCGGGAAGTTGTCGCCATCCTGATCGCCGCCCAGCACCAGCGCCTTCGCCTTGATGTGCGCCCAATCGTAGACCACCGGGTCCAGGTAGGTGATCTGCTGATAGATGGCCCGCACCATCGCCAGGCGGGGCCAATCGCCACTTAGCGTCGGCGCATACAGGATGCGCACGTATTTCTCGTACTCGGGCTTCCATGCGCCCGGGAAGTAACGCCGGATGTTGGCGTAAAACGCCTGCCAGGCCTGGTCGTGGCTCTGCGCCATGGTGGCCTTGTAGGCTTCGTCGGCGGTCCGCCACGGCCGGTCCCAACGTACGTCGGTCAACCCGATCGGGTTGTTGATCACCACGCGTTCGGTGACGTCCGGATAGGACGCGGCGAAGCGCGCGGCCAGCATGCCGCCCATCGAGTGGCCCACAATCGCCGCCTTGCCGACACCCAGCGATTCGAGCAGCTTCCGGCTGTTGGCCGCCATGTCGTGAAAGTTGTAGGGGATGATCGGCTTGGACGACCGGCCGAAGCCGATCTGGTCCGGCACCACCACGCGGAAGCCCGCGCCGCGCAGCGCCTCGATTGGCCCGGCGAAATAGAAGCCGCCGAAGTTCATCCCGTGGAACAGCACCACGGTGCGCCCGTTCGGCTGGCCGGCTGGAGGTATGTCCATGTAGGCCATGCGCACGTCCTGACCGTAGACCGTCAGCGGCAGGTGCTGAACCGGAAACGGATACGCGACGTCCTCGTAAGTAATGCTGCCGGGTTTCACGTCCTGGGGCGCGGTAGATGCCGCTTTCGCCGCCGCGCTCGCCGCCGAATCCTGTCCCCAGGCCGGCATCCCAACGGTCGCCAACCAGGCGAAACACGCCACCAGACCACGGATCATAAACCCTCCGAACCTTTTGGATATCGTACCCCCTTTGTGGCCTCCAGTGGAAACCATTGGAAGATGGGCAACCGGTGAATGCCGTTCGGTGAGGTCTATCTGGCCTAGTTCCCCTTCGGCCCAGATTGCCGCTCACTCAATAGGCCGGCCGATCGGCATGCGCGTCTTCAGATCGAAGCGATCACCGGGATTCAGCCAGTAATACCAGCCGTCCTTGTGTTTGCGGTTATCATAAATCGCCACCCGACCCTTGCCGAACACTTGCGCTATTTCGCCACTGACCAGGAGCCCCGCATCGTCGTCGATGCCGATGCCGAGCAGTTGCGGATAGCGGTCGATCACGGACACTAGCTCGTTCTCCCGCTTATTGGAACTCAGGTGGGGGTTGATGGCGACGTTCGGTAGCAGGCCCAAGCCGCGGTCGTGACCATCGACCATCAGTACAGGCTTGTTCGGATTCCCGCGGACAATGTAGGATCCCTGGATAATGGCTCCGGCCGATTCGCCGGCGACGATGCCGCCACGGTCGATCAATGCCTTCAACGCATCGACGACTTTGGTGCCGAGATAGGCGTCCGCAAGCCGGCCGGGGTTGCCGCCCGATATCCAGACCGCCTGCGCGGTGCGTAGCGGCGTGACAAACGCGTCGGTATCCGCCACCTGCCGGTCGCGCGTATGCAGGATCGTGACCCGCTTCAGGCCGAAGAGCTTCAGGATCTCCTGTTCGTACTCGGCGCGGTGCTCCGGCTTGTCCGGGTTCCAGATCACCCCGGAGTCGCTGCGCAGCGACGACGCGCCAGTCGGGATAAACACGACGCTTGGCTCGGGTCCCGCGATGAGTTGCCGGAACAATGCCTCAGCCGTTTGCCCACCGCTGGTAACCATCAGCTTGCCTTGGCCCGAGGCCGCGTCTTGCGCCGCCAATGGGAACGCCGCGAACCAGAGCATCAGGAGGCCAGGCAGAACCTTCATTTCGACGCCTCGCGCAGCGCCGCTTGCGTCTTCCTGGGCAGCCTGGCGAAGACCAGGTCATAGGCGCGTTTCAACAGAGGCTTCAGTGAGACCGCGGTCAGCGCATCCTCGCTCTGCAGCGCGACCCATTGCGCGCGGGCCAGATAGGGCGCGGGGATAATGCCCGGGCGCTCCGTCAACTCGCCGAAGTCCTCCGGTGTGCACTTGAACGAAAGCACCACTGGAGCCGGCTCCAGCGGCGCCACGGCATACATCTTGCCGCCGATTTTAAATACCAGGTCGTTTTCCCCACTGCACCGTTTCCGTCGTATGCGGAAGCGACATGCAGTAGCGCCGGATCCAGTCGACGTTCATACAGACATCCAGGTGGGCCGCATCGCGAGGCCGGCGCGCAGGCAGGCCGTGGTCGAGCGAACGCAGGCTTCGATATCGCCGGCGGGCCGCCGCCCGGTCCGGATGCACTCCAGGAAGTTCTTCCAGTGCGCCACCTGCACCGGGTCGCCCCGCGGTTCCACGGCACGCCGGCTGGAAACTTCGAGATGCCCGTGGCCGGCCGGGAACACGCCCGGGACCAGCGAATACCCGGCACGGCTGAGGGCGAGGGTCGCTCGGCTTCCGTGGATCGACACGTTCCATGGTTGTGCCGCCGGTGGTTTTGCCGCCACTGGTTGTGCCGCCGCGCGTTTCGCCGCCGCGGGGCCCGCAAGGCTCTGGTACGACGCGATGAAGGCCGGATAACGGAAGGTGATGTCGACTAGTCCCACGCCAACCTGCGCGGCAACGGAAACGGGCGCCGCTTCGTCGAACAGAAACTGCAAGAGGTCGATGACGGGCATAGGCTCCGTGGCGCCCGTGAGGCGGCAGAACGCGACGCCTCCGAGTTGGCCGCTCTGGATGACTTCACGGGCTTTCCGGAACGCCACTCCGGACCGTAGCGCCGTGCCGGCCTGCACCACGCGACGGCATTGGCGCGCGGCGTCCACCATCGGCGGGCCTTCATCGAGATTCACGAACACCGGCGTTTCCACGTAAACATCTTTGCCGGATTGGCAAGCCTGCACGGTGAGGTGCGGCGTCAGCGCGCCGGGCACGGCGATGCAAACGGCATCGATGGATCCATCAGCCAGAATCTCGCCAAAGTCTCTGTGCGCCTTCGTACCCGTGAAGCCCAGCGCTTTGGCCTGGGCCTGCGCCTGTTGCAGCGCTGGCGCATGCAGGTCGCACACGGCCGCGATCCGAAACCCGGGAACCCGGGCGGCGTGCCAAAGGTTCGCGGAGCCCCTGCGCCCAAGCCCGATGAAGGCCAGGTTGACCCTGTCATTTGCGCCCCGGACGCCGCGCCCGCACGGCGGCGAAGCCAGGGCGGCCGAGCCCGCGGCTTGGAGAAACTCTCGCCGGCGGATGTCGTGGTGCGCTATGCCTCCCGGGGCCATGCTTCTTGTTGTAGCAGGTTTGGCGCGACCTGGCAGGCTGGACGCGGCCTGGCAGGCTGGCGCAGCCCACCAACAACGCCGTGGTGATAAGATGTCACGCAGGAGCAGGGCTGTCTGTACCCGACTGGGCGCTGTTGCCATGGGCGCAATTCTACTGACTTCGGCGTATCATCGACTCGATTCGGTTTCGGTGATGACCGAGGCCGCCAACCGGCTTCTGGCTTCCTTGACGCCCGAACAGCGGGCTCAAACCACCTTTAAGTTCGACGATGCGGAGCGCGTGAACTGGCACTTCATCCCCAGGGAGCGGAAAGGGCTGCCGCTGCTGGATATGGCTTCGCATCAGAAGCATCTGGCTACCGCGCTGCTGAGCGCCGGGCTCAGCCAGCAGGGCTTCATGAAGGCGGTGACGATCATGAGCCTGGAAGACGTGCTGAAGATCATGGAGAAGGACAACGGGCAGCGCCGCAACCCGGAGAAATATTACTTCTCGATCTTCGGCACGCCCTGCGATCAGGGCACCTGGGGCTACCGCGTCGAAGGCCACCACGTTAGTCAGAACTACACCGTGGTCAACGGACGCGTGGTGGACGCGCCAAGCTTTTTCGGGTCCAATCCGGCAGAGGTCAAGCAGGGCCCGCGCGCCGGGCTGCGGACGCTGTTCCAGGAGGACGACCTGGGCCTGGCGATGGTCGCTACGCTTGACGCCGAGCAGAGGAAAGTCGCCATCGTGGATCAGACCGCTTACAAAGACATCATCACGTTCAACAACCGCACGGCGGCGCTGAGCGGACAGCCTTCGGGGCTTTTGGCGTCGAAGATGAACGCCAGACAACTCGACGCACTGTTGGCGTTGACGGAAGTCTACGCGCGCAACGTGCCGGACCAGTTGGCCGAGGCGCGCGAAGAACTGATCAAGCAGGCCGGCAGGAATATCTACTTCGCCTGGGCCGGCGGCATCAACAAAGGCGACCCGCATTACTACCGCGTGCAGGCCTCGTCATTCCTGATCGAGTTCGACATGACCCAGGACAACGCCAACCACATCCACTCGGTGTGGCGGGACGCCCAGAACGATTTCGGCGACGATGTGCTGAAGACGCATTACCAGGAGAGCCACCAGCAAAGGTAAACCCGCCGTGAGTCTGGGCCGGATATTCCAAACCACCGACAGCTTATCGCTGACCGTCTTGCGGTTGGCCCTGGGTGCTGTAATGTTCCCTCACGGAGCGCAGAAGATGCTCGGTTGGTTCGGCGGGAACGGCTTCAGCGGCACCATGGGGGGATTCCAGCACATGGGCATTCCCGCGGTGTTTGCCTTCCTGGCGATCGCCGCGGAATTCTTCGGTGGGCTGGGGCTGATCGCCGGATTTCTAAGCCGCATCGCCGGCTTCGGGATCCTCTGCAATATGGCTGTCGCTGTTCTTATGGTGCACGCTCCGAACGGCCTCTTCATGAACTGGACAGGCCGGCAGAAGGGCGAGGGCTTTGAATTCCATCTGCTGGCCATGGCGATCTCGGTGGCCGTTATGATCGGTGGCGGTGGCGCATTCTCGCTGGACAGGGCGCTGGCCCGCCGCGGCCGGTAGCCGATTCTGGGACGCGGAGACGTGGTTGAAAATCAAAACCTGAGAGGGCGGAAGCGGAGACATGGTTGGGCTGTCACCAGCAAGAGACACGTGTAGGTTGAGGGTTGGGAAAGAATCGTTGCGGGCGGCCGGGCTTTTGGGGTTGTCCCCTCGGACTTATCGCCGTGCGTGTCGGCCGCCCAATGGATTGGAGAGCACCTTCGATGATCTAGGCCCGCTGAATGGCGAGCATATCCTTGCCGATTTGGCGCTCTTCCTCTGTTACCAGATGGGGCGACAATGAACGCTATCCGCACACCACCCGATGTTATGGGTTCGAACCCAAGATCTCTCCCCCGACCCCGTAGCACTGCTCAGACAGCCGTGAAGGCGTTGACGGCCCCAGGGAGAGTTCAGTTCCACCGTACATGCAACGCTTCCTGGCC
>DATMNI010000122.1:0-42800 GCA_035570275.1 Candidatus Acidiferrales bacterium
TCGAGTTCGGGGAGCAACCCGTTAGCCTCGAAGATGCCATGGGTGAGCGCGCCGTATTCGTAATGGCCTTCGATCATGCCGTTGGCGTCGATGAGGTAGATGGTCGGAAACTCCAGCGAAGGCACCCGCACATAGGAGCCGGCCACTTGTCCCATGTCGAATAGCATCGGGTAGGACAAGCCGTGGACCTTGACGTATTGGAGGATGGTGCTGGGATTGTCGGGCGGCAGAGCCACCGCGAGGATTTGCAGCCCAGTTCCGTACTTCTGTTGAATTTCCTTCAATTTCGGGGCGAAGGCCGCGCAGTGGCTGCAGGTGGTCTGCATGAATTCCAGCAGCACGGCTTTGCCCCGGTAGTCGGCCAGGTCCCGCCACTGCCCGGTGGAATCGATCAGGCAGAAACCGGGCGCCCGGCGGGGACCGTCCGCGGCCAGCAGCGCGGCGGCGCAGAAGAGAGTGACAAGTGTTTTTCGCATGTCCTTTTACCTTAACGTACCTTAAAAATGGCCAGTCAGCCTACCAGTTCTTTCAAAGATTCGGCGTAGGGCGCGCGAGCCACGCCCTTTTCCGTGATAATGGCGGTTACGTACCGGAATGGCGTCACGTCGAAGGCCGGGTTTTGGACGGCCGTGCCTGTGGGCGCCACCTGGTGGCCGAAGACATGAGTCACCTCCGCCGGGGAACGCTGCTCAATGGGAATCTGGTCCCCGGAAGCCAGGCTCAAGTCCAGTGTGGAAATCGGCGCGGCCACGAAAAACGGAACGTTATTCTCCTTGGCCAGGACCGCCACCGAATAAGTGCCCACCTTGTTGGCGACATCGCCATTGGCTGCAATGCGGTCGGCCCCTACCACCACGCAGCCAATGCGGCCGGACTTCATAAAATGGCCGGCCATGTTATCGGTGATGAGGGTGGTGGGGATGCCGTCCTGCTGCAGTTCCCAGACGGTGAGCCGCGCGCCTTGCAGGAAGGGCCGGGTTTCGTCGGCGAAGACGTCGATGTTCTTGCCCGACTCCCGCGCCGCGCGAATCACCCCGAGAGCGGTGCCATAGCCCGCGGTCGCCAGCGCGCCGGCGTTGCAATGGGTGAGGACCGTTTTCCGGTCGGGCACCAGCACCGCGCCATTGCGCCCGATGGCGCGATTGATGGCGATGTCTTCCTCACGCACGCGTTGCGCTTCCTCCACCATCCGGGCGCGAATTTCGGCGATCGGTCTGCCCTTCAGGGACCGGTAGAGCCGCCGCATGCGGTCGATGGCCCAGAAAAGGTTGACCGCGGTAGGGCGGGTCCTGGCGAGCGAATCGCAGATGGTTTCCACCTGGCCGTCGAGATCCTCTTCGGCGGCATGCTGGACACCGATCGCAACCCCCATGGCGGCGGCCACGCCGATGGCCGGAGCGCCGCGGATAATCATGTCGCGGATGGCGGTGGCGACCTCTTCGTAAGTCCGGCAGGTCACGTACGCTTCGGTAAGCGGCAAGCGCGTCTGATCGATCATGACGATGCCGTCCGCGGTCCATTGAATTGTCTCTACCATGTCATTTCATACGATACCAGTGAAGTCGTCCTGCCCTTATGTGGGGGAGTGTGGAAACCCTCCTGTGGGGCAGGTTGTTAACCTGCGGCGGATTGGTAATCCGCCTGCGCGATGCGGCAGCGAGCGTTTTCGCCTTGCCTCAAGAGGCTCGTCAACGTCCGGCAGGCGGATTGCCAATCCGCCGCAGGTTACCAACCTGCCCCACATACCCGCTTCAATTTCACGTCACCGGCCCCGGGTTGAACGGCGAAAGCGTATTGGCCAGGCCCCAGTGTTCAGCCCAGGTCTGCTTGCGCCCGCTGGCAACTTCCAGAATGTACCGGAAGATTTCCCAACCGACCTCCTCGATGGTGGCGTGTCCGGTGGCGATGCGGCCGGCATCGATATCGATCAGGTCATGCCACTTCTCCGCCAGCGCCGTGCGCGACGACACTTTGACCACCGGCACCAGGGCCAGTCCATACGGGCTGCCTTCGCCGGTGGTGAAGACGTGCAGGTTCATGGAGGCAAGCTGCTGGGTTCCGCAGATGAAGTCGCTGGCCGGCGTGGCGGCGAAGACCAGACCCTTGGCAGTCACCTTTTCCCCGTGGCTGGCTACGGCGCGGAGCGCGGTACTGCCGGCCTTGGCCACGGAGCCCAGCGCTTTCTCGACGATGTTGGCCAGGCCGCCGCGCTTGTTGCCCGGCGTGGTGTTAGCGCTGCGGTCGGCTTGGCCGTGGGCCAGGTAATCGTCGTACCATTGCATCTCGCGGATCAGGTCGCGCGCCACTTGCGGGGTGGCGGCGCGCGGCGTCAGCAGGTGCACGGCGTCGCGAACCTCGGTGACTTCGGAGAACATCACGGTGGCGCCGGCGCGCACCAGCAGATCGGCCGCAAAGCCGACCGCCGGGTTGCAGGTGACGCCGGAGAAGGCATCGCTGCCGCCGCATTGCAGGCCCACCACCAGGTCCGCGGCCGGGCAGGTCCGGCGCCGGCGGCGGTCTAGTTCGGCCAGTCGTTTTTCAGCGCCCTCCATGATCGCCGCCACCGTCTCCGCGAAGCCGCGCTGATCCTGCAGCCGGATGATATTCCGTTCGCCCAGAATCGGCAGAATGCCGGCGAGTTGGCTCTCGAACAGCCGCTCGGGTTGCAATTTTTCGCATCCCAGGCTGACGATCATCGGTTGCCCTGCCATGTTGGCGTGCAGCGAAATGTGCTTCAGGGTGCGGATGGGAATGGCCGCGCCCGGTGCGTCGATAGCCACGCCGCAGCCGTAGGAGTGGGTCACCGGTACCACGTCATCCACGTTCGGGAAACGCGGCAGCAGTTCGGCTTTGATGCGGCGGGCCGCATAATCCACCGTGGGCGCGACGCATTGCACAGTGGTGGCGATGCCGAGAACGTTGCGCGTGCCGGTGCTCCCGCCGGGGTTCGGGTAGCCTTCGAACGTATAACCTTCGAGCGGCGGCAGTGCGGCGGGAACGGCGGTGGCCAGCGGGAGCCGGTCGAGCGGCGGAGGAACCGGCATGTCGATCGTCTCTGCGCGAACCCACGTACCGGCGGGGATGGGCCGGTTCGCCAGGCCGATGGTCTGGCCGTAGCGCAGCACCGGCTCGCCCGCTTCCAGATCGTGGAGCGCGATCTTGTGAGCCTGCGGAATGCGCTCGCGGGCGGTCAGGCCGCAAGGCAGCGATGCGCCTGCCGCGACGCCCTCGGGGTGCACAATGATGGCCACGTTGTCGCGGACGTTCACGCGAATGTACATAGAACGATTCTAAGCACACCGCTCCCTGACGGTCACGGCTCCGAATCCTCTACGGGAGGCTATGCGACACTGAATCTTCGTGGGACATCCGATCCAAGTGGAAGGCCTCCAGAAGAATTACGGCGATTTTCCGGCCGTCAAAGGGATCGATTTCGAAGTTCGAGCCGGCGAGGTTTTCGGTCTGCTCGGGCCCAACGGCGCCGGCAAAACCACTACCGTCGAGATCCTGGAAGGGCTTCGCACCCGCAGCGCCGGCCGCGTCTCGGTGCTGGATTGCGATCCCGAAGTGCAGACGCGCCAATTGAAAGATCGCGTGGGCGTCTGCCTGCAGTCCACCAATCTGCAGGAGAAGCTCAAGGTCATCGAGGCCATGGATCTGTTCGCCGCCTTCTACACGCGCACGGTGGACAGCCATCAATTGCTCAAGCGGTTGCAGCTCTGGGAAAAGCGCGACAGCCAGTACGTGAAGCTCTCGGGCGGTCAAAAACAGCGCCTGGCGCTGGCCCTGGCGCTGCTCAACGATCCGCAGGTGTTGTTCCTGGACGAACCCTCGGCCGGTCTGGACCCGCAGGCGCGCCTGGAAATCCACGAACTGATGTTGGACCTGCGGCGTGAACAGCGCACCATCCTGCTGACCACCCATTACATCGAAGAGGCGGAGAAACTTTGCGATCGCGTGGCCATCATCGACGAAGGGCTCATCATCGCCATGGGCACGCCGCGCGAGATTCAGGAGCGCACGCTGGCCAATTCCACCATCGAAATCGAATGCGCCCAGCCGCTGCCCGATGTCCCCGCCTGGCCCGATGCGGCCAAGGTCACGCTGGACGAGCGGCGCACCCGGATCGCCGTCACTTCGGCGCGCCCGGCACGCGTCGTGGTCGCGATGGTGAAGTGGCTCGACGAAAAGGGCGTGGAACTCACCGATATCCGCATCAGGCGGCCTTCGCTTGAGGACGCCTTTATCGAACTTACGGGAAAGAGCCTGCGCGAATGAGAACGGGCGAATGAGAACCTACCTGGCGCTATTCAAGAGCAACATGCGGCTGACCATGCGGGACCGCGCCGCTCTCTTCTTCAACTACCTCTTCCCGCTGCTCTTCTTTTTCGTCTTTGCCGAGTTGTTCCATGCCGGCACTGGCGCTGGGGTGGCCTATTTCGTCAGCACGGTGCTGGTGATGGGAATCCTCGGCAATGGGCTTTTCGGCGCGGGCATGCGCTCCGTGCAGGAACGCGAGGCCAACATCCTGCGGCGCTTCAAAGTCACTCCCATCTCGCCGCTCCCCATTCTTACCGCGGCCATGGTCAGCGGGTGGCTGCTCTATGTGCCCGTCATCCTCATCCTGGTTGGGCTGGCGCATTTCCTCTACGCCATGCCGCTGCCACGGAATTGGCTCTCCCTGTTTGTGCTGGCATCGCTGGGGGTCTGCGCTTTTCGTGCCATCGGCCTGATCCTGGCGGCGGTCACCAACACCATGCAGGAAGCCACCATCGCCATTCAGATTGTTTACATGCCCATGCTGTTCCTCAGCGGCGCCACTATCCCGGCCGCCATGCTGCCCGGTTGGGCGCAGACGCTGGCGCAGTTCATGCCGGCCTCTTACCTGGTGACTGGGTTCCAGGGAATCTTCTTCCGCAACCAGAACCTCTGGGATAACGCCGCCTCCGTAGGCGCCCTTGTGGTGACCATCCTGTTGGGGACGTTTCTGGCGATGCAGCTTTTCCGCTGGGAGAAAGACGAGAAGCTCCGGCCGCGTAACAAGCTGTGGGTGCTGGCGGTGCTGGCGCCATTCGTGATCACGGGCTGCTACCAGGCTTACAGCAAGGAGAATATCGGGAAGAACGAAGGACTCTTCCGCGATTTGCAGCGGTCCGAAACGTACCTGATCCGCAATGTGCGGATTTTCGCCGGCGATGGCAAGCTGATCGAAACCGGCGGCGTGCTGGTGCGCGATGGCAAGATCGCCGAAGTCTACGACGGAGCCACGCCCGACCCGGAGAAGTTGAAAGCCACGGTGGTGGAGGGCCAGGGCAAGACGCTGCTGCCCGGCCTGATCGATGCCCATGTTCACCTGGGCGGCCCCGCCGGCATCTCCACCGCGCCCGAGGATTACGACGCGCAGAAGACCATGCCGCGTGCTGCCGCCGCGCTGCTTTATAGCGGCGTCACCGCGGCGCGCAGCGTAGGCGACGCGCTCGAGACCTCACTCAAACTGCGCAATACCATCAACGCCGGCAGCAGGCTGGGCGCCCAAATTTCAGCCTGTGGGCCCATGTTCACCGCCGAAAACGGTCACGGCACCGAGTTCGTCGAGCGCCTGCCCGCGGCCATCAAGGAAACCGTCAAAGCCCAACTGGTGCGCACACCCAAGACGCCTGAGGAAGCCCGGCGCCAGGTACGCAAGTTGAAGGCCGCCGGCGTGGACTGCGTAAAAGCCATTCTCGAAGCCGGCTGGGGCGATGGCATGCTGTTCGACCGCCTGGACCTGCTGTTGGTGCGTTCCGTTGCCGAGGAAGCGCGCGCCCAACACCTTCCGTTGGCGATTCACACCGGCGATGCCCGCGATGTGGCCGACGCCATCGAAATCGGCGCCAGTTCGGTGGAGCACGGCTCCTGGCGCGACGAAATTCCCGACCGCCTGCTGGAACGCATGGCACAGCAAGGCGTGTATCTTGACCCGACGCTGACGGTGGCGGAGGCCTACGCCCAATCCTTCGCCGGCAAGGCCGACGCGCTGAGCAGTTCGCTGGTGCAGCAGGTAGTGCCGGCGCATATTCTGCAGGGCACGCGGGCTTTTGTAGATTCCGGCAAGGGCCTCGATCCGGCCAAATCCGAGCTATTCCAAAAAGCCTTCGAACAGGCCCGCGCCAACCTGCTGCGTGCCTGGAAAGCCGGCGTGCCGCTGGTGATGGGAACCGATTCCGGCAATCCGCTGGTCTTCCACGGCCCATCGATGCACCACGAGTTGCAACTATGGGTGCAGGCCGGCATCCCCGTCGAGGTGGCGCTCCAGGCCGCGACCGTCAACGCGGCCAGGCTGCTCGGCATTGCGGCGCACACTGGAGCCATCCGCCGGGGCCTGGATGCCGATTTGCTGCTGGTGGATGGCAATCCCCTGCAGGACGTCTCAGCCACCGAGCGCATTTCCCTGGTAGTGTTCAAAGGCGAGCGCATCCACCGCCCGGGCCTGTTCGATCAGAAATAAGATTTACCCTTTCTTCCTTTCTTTCTGGTCAGGGTTTCTGGCTTTTGAGCAAATCGCCCAAAGCGGATTTTCTATCTCATTACTAACAAAAGAGTTGCTTGGTCGATTTGGGCAAATCGCCCAAAGAGCCCCTGTCGGCTACTCATAGCGGAGTGCGCGCCGGCCACTCAGCTAAGCCGCCGCCGATGCGTAGGGGGACGATGTACGCCGTTTCAGAAGTTCGTCAACGTATCGGGAAACCGCTTGCTTATGCGCGCGGCTCCGACCAGAGCCGTGACGATAGCCGGTTCACTACACCCCCGCCACGAGATACAGCAGGCAGAACGACAGGAACGCGATCGCCGCCGCCGCCGGAATGGTCAGCGCCCAGGCCCAGATAATGTTAGTCGCCAGGCCCCAGCGCACGGCCTTCAGCCGCTGGATACTGCCAACTCCCACGATGGCGCCGGCGATGGCGTGCGTGGTGGAAACCGGTGTCCCCAGGTAGGTGGAGAGCAGCACCGAGATCGCCGCGCCGGTCTCCGCGCAGAAGCCGCTACGCGGTTTCAGCCGCGTCAGCCTTCCACCCATCGTGCGCACAATGCGCCAGCCTCCGCTCATCGTGCCCAACGCAATCGCCCCGTGGGCCGCCATCAGCACCCAGAAGGGCACTTCGAACGTCTTCAGATAGCGGGACGTGAACAGCACGCTGGTGATGATGCCCGCCGTCTTCTGGGCGTCGTTGGAACCGTGCGACAGACTGAAGGCCGCCGCCGACAGTAATTGCAGCTTGCGGAAATAGCGGTCCATTTTGGATGGCGTGGACTTCCGGAACAGCCAATAGACCGCTACCATCAGCACATACGCCGCAACCAACCCGATCAGCGGCGCCCCGACGATCATCTTCAATGTAAACGCCCACTCACCGTTGCTGCTCAGGTTGAGGGCTTCTATGCTGTGTCCGAATCCGCGGAGCAGCCCCACCCGTGCGATAGCGGCGCCGGCGTAACCGCCGATCAGGGCGTGCGAGGAACTGGTCGGCAGCCCCAGCCACCAGGTAATCAGGTCCCACACGATGGCGCCCGCCAGGCCGGCCATGATCACGTAGGGCGTCACCAGGCTCAAATCCACAAAGCCCTTGCCAATGGTCTTGGCCACCGCCGTCCCGAAAACAAAGGCCGCTACGAAATTGAAGAACGCCGCCCAAACCACCGCCTGGAACGGCGTCAGAACGCGCGTCGCCACAATGGTGGCGATGGAATTGGCGGCGTCGTGAAAACCGTTGATGTAATCGAAAACCAGCGCGATCGAGATCAGCAGGACAACCAGCGTGAAGATGGTCATCGCTAGCTGTTCTTGACCGCCACGTTCTGCAGAACGTCGGCCACGTCTTCGCAGCTATCGATGGTGGCCTCGAAAAACTCGTACACTTCCTTGAGCTTGATCAGGGTGATCGGGTCCTTCTCCTGGTCGAACAGGTCCACCACGGCGCTCCGGCCGATCAGGTCCGCCTCGTTTTCCAGGCGGTTGATCTCGATGCAGTGGTCCTGGATGGCGCCGTGTTTCTCCAGGGCTTCGAAAGCCTGAGTGAACACCTTGGCGCACTTGGCTACAATCTCCGAAAGCGTGATCATGGTGGGCGGGACGGGGTTGATCCGGTAGGATACCAGCCGGTGCGCCGTGTCCTCCACGCCGTCCAGCACGTTGTCCAGCGCCGACGAAATGTTGTGGATGTCTTCCGGATCGATGGGGGTAATGAAAGTCTGGTTGAGGCGCGTGAATATCTCGTGGATCACCTCATCGCCCTGACGTTCGAGAACGTTGATTTCGGTGGCAACGGTCGGCAGGCGTGCGTTTCCGGCTCGCACACCATCGAGCAGCAGCCTGGACGCCTCCGAGATGATCTCCACCTGTTTGAGAAACAAGTGGTAAAACTTCTCCTCGCGTGGCAAAAGTCTCATAAACCGAGGGGCAAAAGGCCCCAGAAAAACGTGACCCCATGTTAATCGGAATGTGACGTTGGGGTCAAACCGTCGTTACGATTCGGAGACAATCGGAAACAATTCCCGCGGCCCGGCATCCTGGCCGGCATCCAGGCCGGCATCGTGGCCGACATCGTAGCTGGCATCCTGGCTACCGTCCTGGCTGGGATCCTGACTAACGCGGCCATCCAGGTCGAGGAATCGCGTATCCAGCAACCGGCTGGTGTTCACGTTTCCCATGGCGGAGAGCATATTCTCTTTCAAATGAGGGTGTTCCCGCTCCAGCTCCGCAAAAATATCGCGTAGCCCGCGGCGCACGGTCCCGGTCTTTTGGGAGCAGCCGCAGGGCACTACGGGAATGCCGAGCGACTGTGCGAAGGCGCTGGTGATGTCCTCAGTCACGAATACCAGCGGGCGGATCAGGCGGTACTCCCGGTTCTTGGAGAACGTCACCGGCGGCAGCCCACTCAGCCTCCCGGTGAACATGATATTGCGCAGCAGCGATTCGCAGAAATCGTCGGCGGTGTGGCCGAAGGCGATCACGTTGACCCCAAGCCCGTGCGCGATCTCGTACACCGCGCGGCGCCGGTACCGGCTGCAGAAATCGCACCCATGTTCGGGTTGATCCTTCAACAAGCGCAGCGACGGGGCATCGCGGAAATAGGTCCAGGCAATTCCGCGCTGCTTCAGGTATTCGCCAATGGGTTCGATGGGGCGCAGGAACTTGCCCTGTTCCACGGTGAAGGCGCAGACGGAAAAACTGATGGGCGCGCGCTTCTGGAGCAACACCAACGCTTCCAGAAGCGTCGCCGAATCCTTCCCTCCCGAAAGCGCCACCGCCACGCGGTCCCCATCGCGCACCATCTTGAAGCGGTGCACGGCCTCCCCCACTTTTCGCAGCAGCGTTTTTTCGAGATCCACTGACTTGGTTGTAACACAGAAGTGGGACAGACCATCGCCTTTGGTGGTCTGTCAGGCTTCTGCAACCGCACAAGGGTTAACAGACGACAAAACCCGATCGTCTGTCCTACTGTTTCTTCTTCGTGGCTCCGCCGGCCTTCTTCTGCGCCGGGGCGGCGCACGGGGTCGCCTTCAAGCCTTCGATCTTGGCTTTGTCGGTGTCCATGGTGAGCATGAACGGATCCTTGGCGAATGCCGAGGGAACGCCCTCCCACTGGATTTCGGTGCCAGGTTCGGGCTTGCCGGTCAAAGCGGCATCCAGTTTCAGGGTGATCTCTGCGACCGGTGCGGCCGGCTTTTCTGGGTCGGGAATGCCGACGAGCAGTTCCTTGGAGCGGCAGGCCGGTTTTCCTTCCACCACCACACCCTTGAGTTTCGGAACGCCGGAATCCTTCAGCGTCGCGGCAAAGTACTGATCGCCGTTGGTGTCCGAAAGCGCGCCCCGGATTTTCAACCAAAGCGAGAACTGTGGATACTTCTGCTCCATCTCGGCGGCCTTCTTGGCATCCAGGGCCGACTTGGTTTCGATGGTGAATCCGGCCGGTGGAAGCGGCGCGCTCTTGGCCTGCTGTTTAAGTTGATCCAGCCCGTCAAGGCTCCCGTGGACTCCGCCGTAAGCACTCTCCAGGTAGGTTTGCAGGGCCTTGGCATCCATGGTGCCGCCCAAGGTGGGATCGAGGGCCGCCGCGCGCGCGAATTCGTAGATTGCCTGCGGCACCTTTTCCGGACTGGCGGCCTGCTGGCAGCGCAACGCGCGGCCCAACTGGTAGGCAATCGCCGGGCTGTCGGCGAACTGTTCCAGCGCTTTCCGGTACGCGGCTTCGGCGGTTACGCAATCCTTCGGATCCTTGGACGTGGTGTATTTGTTCATGGCGTCGCTGCCAGGCTTGGTCGCGATGAACATGAAGGTGTCTTTGGCCACCTTTTCCATGGTGCCGCGGGCCTGGGTCCAGTCGGCCTCGGAAGCAGTCGGCGGCTTGTTGGCGGCCGTGAAGAACGTGGGGATAAAGGCCTGCAGTTCCTGCGCCGCTTTCTGTCCGGTGGCAAACTGCGCGGGGGTTGGCGCCGGCAAAGCTTGCAGGTTCACACACACCATGAACAGGACGGCCAGGATCTCCTGGTCGCTCTTGAAAAGCGTCTTCAGGCCCTTGGACAGCAACTGCTCGCCCACTTCCAGAACTTTCGCCGGCTGTTTAGCCTTATTGTAGGCCTGCATATAAATGTATGGGCGCGGGTAGTCCTTGTAGTCGGAGTCAGGGTACTTCTGCGTCCAGGTGTCCAGATCCTGGATCTGCTTGGCGGGGTCTGTATCCTTCAGAACCTGATTATAGATATCGAATTCGCCCTGGTCCTTGACCTTCCTTTCCGGGGCCGCCTGCTTTTCCGCCGCCGCCTGAGCGCTGGCAAGCTGGAGGGCGCCTGTCGTCACAAAAGCGACCATGGCGGCACCCGCCGCGATACCTTTCAAATTCCGATACAGTCTACGCATTGCGCCTCCCAACTTTACACCTAAGACATCAACTGCGGACATCACGTCCGATTCTCAGTTTAGCGCCGGAAAACGGTCGGGATCAGAGCTATTCGTTTCCAGGGTCATTGTTTACTTTTTCTTCGACGGTGCGCTCTTCTTGTGGACGGGCGCCGCCGCCGCACAAGCCGCACTCTTCAGGCCTTCCACCTTGGCGGACTCCGTGTCCATGGTCAACATGAAGGGATCTTTGGTGAAGGCGGACGGCACGCCTTGAAACTGGAATTCGGTATTGGCCTCCGGTTTCCCGGTGAGCGCTTTATCCAGCTTCAGCGTGATCTCGGCCCGCGGCGCGCCCTGCGCATCGGGCAGAGGCACCGCCACCAGCAGTTCCTTGGGGCGGCAGGCGGGCTTGGCTTCCACCAGCGTGCCCTTGAATTTCGGCGCGTTCGAATCCTTCAAAGAGGAGGCGAAATACTCTTCGCCGTTGGTATCGGACAACGCACCTTTTAACTTCATCCACATGGCCAGTTGCGGGTTGGTTTTTTCGAACTCGGCCTCTTTCTCCGCGGAGATTTCGGTGGCCGTCTTGATCTTGAAGCCAGCCGGCGGCAAGGGCGTTTGCTTCACCTGCTGTTTCAACTGGTCCAAACCCTCGGTGCTGCCGTGCACGGTGACGTAGGCGTTATCGGCGAAGGTCTGGATTTTCTTGGGATCGGCCTTGGGATCGCCCAGCGTGGGATCGATGACGGCCGCGCGCTGGAATTCGTAAATCGCCTGGAAGACCTTTTCCGGCTTTTCCTTCTGCTGGCAGCGCAGCGCGGTGGCCAGTTGGTAGGCGACGAAGGCGCTGTCCGGGTTGTCTGCGAGCGCCTTGCTGTAGGCCTGCTCCGCCGCGGGGCAATCGGGCGGTTGCTTGGCCATAGCCATCTGGCCAGGGCGGACCGCCATGGAAAGCAGCGCGACTTTGGCGGCGGTTTGCAACTGGGTCTTGGCCTGTGCCCAAGCCGCATCGGCGACGCCCGGCGGCTTCTTGTCGAATTCCATCAACTGGTGGGCGGCCTTGGCCCCGGTAGCCAGTTGGTCGGCCGTCGGGTTAGGCACCTGCTGGATGGCGACCGAGGTGGTGAACAGCAGCTTGATGATGTCACTCGGACCGGTGGCGGGGTCGTTGAAGGTCGCGGAGACATCCTTCGCCAGCAGCACCGCCGCCGTGTCGACGGCCTTGGCCTGCTGCCCCGAGCCGGCGTAGGCCTGCACATACATCAAAGCCCGCAGGTCGTTGTAATCGGACTCCGCATATTTGGCCTTCCAGGCATCCAGCCCGGCGACGGCTTTGGCGGCGTTGTTGCCCGTCAGGTCGGTATTGGCCGCGGTGTAGAGTTTGTATTCCTCCTGGCCGTCCTTCCACTTCTTCTCAGCCGGAGCCTGCGCCCCCGCCGGCGCAACCGTCCCCATATATACGAAGACACCCAGCGCGGCCGTGGCCGCAATCGTCTGAACCGTTCGATAAAAATGCACTAGCGCCTCTTGTTTGTTCCGGTATCCATCAACCGGTTTCCATCTAACCGGTATCCATACAAACCGGTATCCATTAACATTCGGATTGCCTGACAGCCCACGCAACCTGCTATACGGCCCACGCAAGCTCTTGCATGACAGCCCACGCGACCCTGGCGTGCAACCGGCGTCGGCGTGGAACCGGCGTCCACCATTGACTTGTATCCACCGATGACTTGTGTATTTGCGGAGTATAGCCAAACCGTTCGCATGGCGCAACTCATTCGACTCCGGTTTCATCCGCCCGGTTCCGAATCACCAAATCATATCAGATCAAGGGTATGCTAGAAGGCTCACTGCATGCACTACGTCGATCTGGGGATTATCCTCGTCTACCTGGCAGGCATCACCCTGTTCGGCGCCCATTTTCGTAAAGGCCAGACCAGCCTGCGCGAGTATTTCCTGGGCGGGCGCACGGCGCCGTGGTGGGCCATCAGCCTGTCGATCGTTTCGGCCGAAACCAGTACCCTTACGATCGTCGGTACGCCCGCACTGGCTTTTGGCGGCAACCTTGGGTTCTTACAGATCGTTCTCGGATACCTGCTGGCGCGCATCGTAATTTCGGTCTTGCTGCTGCCGCATTATTTCCGCGGCGAGATGTTCACGGCTTACGAACTCATGCGGCGCCGCTTCGGAGAACGGGTCCGCAAACTCACCGCCAGTATTTTTCTGGTGACGCGAGCCATGGCCGAAGGCGTCCGCGTTTTCGCCATCTCACTGGTGATTTCCATCGTGTTGGGGACGGGTGAAATCGCTTCCATCGTGCTGATTGTTCTGCTCACGTTATTTTACACTTTTGAGGGTGGCATGACGGCGGTGATCTGGACCGACGTGGTGCAGATGAGTCTCTACGTGCTGGGCGCGGTGGCCAGCTTTGTGGTGATTCTGGGCAAAATTCCAGGCGGCTGGGAACACGTTACCGCCGTCGCCCAAGAGACCCACAAGTTTGCCATTTTCGATTTCCGGTTTGCGCCCAACATGGAGTTCTTCTCCCGCACCTACAGTTTCTGGGCGGGGGTGGCCGGCGGCTCTTTCCTGACCACGGCGACGCACGGAACTGACCAGTTAATGGTGCAGCGCCTGCTGAGCGCCCGCGACGAGCGCCAGAGCCGCATGGCGCTGCTCTCCAGTTGGGCGGTGATCCTGGTGCAATTCGTGCTGTTCCTGCTGATCGGGGTACTGTTGTTCGTGTATTACGGCGACCGGCACCTGGCGGCGCCGGCACAGAAGGATCGCATCTATCCGGAATTCGTGTGGAACCAGCTTCCGCCGGGTCTGTCCGGTCTGATTATCGCGGCGATTCTGGCCGCGGCCATGGCCAATTTGAGCGCGGCCCTGAATTCGCTGGCTTCCACCACGGTGGTGGATTTTTTCCGCGCCCGGGCGAAGGGGGTGAGCGAGGCCCGGTCCGTGCGGCTGGCCCGATTTGCTACGGTTGTCTGGGGACTGGTGCTGCTCGGGATCGCCATTGTGGCACGGGGTTCGAAGTCGGTGCTGGAGGCCGGGCTGACCATCGGCTCCATTCCGATGGGGGCGCTGCTGGGAGTGTTTCTGCTTGGCGTGTTGACCAGGAAGCCGCGCGAAGGAGCGGCGATTGCGGGCGTGGTGGCGGGCCTGGGAACCGTTTTATACGTGAAGCTGTGGACGCCAATCGCCTTCACCTGGTATGTGCTGATCGGCACGTTGGTGACGTTTGGCGTGGGGATGGCGGGTTCGTTATTTCAAGGGAGTAGTGAGGAGTAATGTGGGGCAGGTTGTTAACCTGCGGCGGCAATCCGCCCGGAGTACGCGAACCGTGCGCGCGGCGTGTCAAAGCTCCCGGCAGGCGGATTAACAATCCGCCGCAGGTTAACAACCTGCCCCACAACTAACCAAATAAGGGGGGACGATTTTGGGGATAACCGAACTAAAGCGGGATCTGGGGCCCTGGGCCGCGGCCTCGATTGTGGTGGGAACGGTGATCGGCAGCGGTATTTTCCTGGTGCCGCGGACCATGATTCAAAGAGTGGGCTCGGTGGATCTGGTGTTCGCGGTCTGGGTGGTGGGCGGATTGCTTTCGCTGGCTGGGGCGCTGAGTTACGCAGAGTTGGCGGCAGCCATGCCGGAGGCCGGCGGCGAGTATGCATTTCTGCGGGAGGCGTACGGGCCACTTTGGGGATTTCTCTATAGTTGGACACAAATGTGGGTGGCAAAGAGCGGGTCAATTGCAACCTTGGCCACCGGGTTCTTCCTGTATCTGACGAATTTTTGGGCGCCGCTGGACGGTGTGTTCTGTACCATCCCGCTGCCGATAGGTCCCAACGGCGGGCCGCTGGAGATAAGGTATGGCCAGTTCTTCGCCATCGGGCTGATCCTTTCGCTGGCCTGGCTGAACTACTACGGGGTAAAACTGGGCGGGGATGTGCAGGTTGCAGTCACCTTCATCAAGGTGGCGCTGATCGCAGCTATCATCGTGGCCGGTCTGTTTTTCGGCCAGGCGCACGCCCCCGCCGCTACGTCGATTGCGCCTTTGACGTTCGGCGGATTTATCGCGGCCCTGGTGGCGGCTCTGTGGGCCTACGACGGCTGGAATAACGTCAGCATGGTTTCTTCCGAGATTCAAAATCCGCAGCGGAACCTGCCGCGGGCGCTGATTGGGGGAACGTTGTGCGTGATCGCAATATATCTAATGGCAAATGCCGCCTATTTCCACGTAATGGCGCCCCAGGAAGTAGCGGCCAGCACCAGGGTGGCCGGGGATATGATGGGCAAGATCTTTGGGCCAACGGGCGCCAGCGCCGTGTCCATAGCCGCCATGATCAGTATTTTTGCGGCGCTGAACGGGTCAATCCTCACCGGCTCGCGAGTTCCTTATGCCGCGGCCAGGGACGGGCTGTTCTTTCACTCGATGGCCTGGGTCAACCCCAAATACCATACGCCGGGCGTGTGCATCTGGGTGATGAGCGGATGGGCCTGCCTGCTGGTACTTTCGGGAAAGTACGACGATCTTTTCAACCTGGTGATCTTCGCGAGCTGGATACTCTACGGAATGACGGCCGCCGCGGTGGTGGTTCTGCGGTATAAGCGGCCGGATTTAACACGTCCGTACCGAACCGTAGGCTACCCTTTTGTGCCGGTGCTCTTCGTGGTGGGAGCCTCCATTCTCCTGGTTAAAACCGCCATCGACCGGCCAATCGATTCGGCCAAGGGCATCGGTTTGATTGTAGCCGGCCTTCCATTCTATTTTTATTGGAAAAAACGCGCGCCCATGAGATCTGCCACCCGCCGGTACTAGGAAGTCCGAAAAGTACCATGGCCTGTACGTAAGATCATTTTCATTAATCGCGTTAATTAGCGATATTCGCGCGAGAATTAGGTATGCATCGGGCGAAAATCTTGGTGTATACTCGAAGGAGAAGAATCAGATGAATTTCTTGATTCTTCTTGATTCCGGCCCGGTGGCAGCTTTGAAACCGTGGCTGGTTGGGGGCTCAGAGATATGGATGTCAGCAAAATCCTCGCCGAACTAAAAGCGGAAAGAGCACAAATCGAAGAAGCAATTGCCAGCCTGGAGCGGTTGGCGATGGGGCGCGGCAAGCGTCGCGGCAGGCCGCCGTCCTGGATGAGCGACGCCATGCCAAAGCGCAGAGGCCGGCCCCCGGGGAGCAAGAACAAGGTTCAGGTTGTGGGCGCGGCATCCAAGGCCGCCGGCCTCGCATAACTTAAGCCGGCTAAACGAAACAAGCTAAACCAAACCGGGCAAACCAGTTTTGAGCAGCAAAAAGGGCCTTCAACCTGGACGGGGTTGTCGGCCCTTTTTGTCGGCGCGCCTCCTTTTTTGCAGCTTTATGTGGTTTTATGCAGTTTCTTGCGCAGTTCTCTATGCACACCCGGCACCCCCCGGCGCGTCATTCGGATGTGCCAGCCCTGGAAACCGCAATCCACACAAGAGCAGTTTCGGCGGCGATTTGTGCCGCTTTTCTGGTAGGGCCAATCTGGGGCCAACCCGCCGCGCCGCTGGAATTCGAGGTGGCGTCGGTCAAGGCCGCTCCGCCTCAGCTTGGGAACCGTCTGAGCACCCGGATGAGTGTCGATCCCGCGTGGCTGAGGTATACCAACGTCTCCCTGCGAGACGTCTTAAAACAGGCCTATGGCGTGCAGGACGACCAGATCTCAGGGCCGGAATGGCTGGGCGTTGCGCGGTTCGATATCGTGGCGAAGATTCCGGCGGGAGTTCCCAAAGATGGCGTGCCGCGGATGCTGCAAGCGCTGCTGGCAGACCGCTTCAAGCTGGCGCTCCATCGAGAGACCAAGGAGGCGCGCATTTACGCGCTGGCGGTGGCGAAGAACGGATCAGGGTTACCAAAGGGGCTGCAAAAGGCTGAGTCTACCAGTGGTCTCACCGGTAACTCTTCACGAACCCGCCACCACGCCGCCGGCAACGTGACGATGGCACAATTCGCGGACTACCTCGCACAACAGGTGGGCCGGGTAGTGCTCGACCAGACAGGCTTGGGAGGCCCGTTTGCGATTGCGTTGGATTGGGTAGCCGATGACGGCGCGAACCCCGAACCGGCAACCGGCGCGGATGGTGCGGCGGCCGGCCCGTCGCTTTTCATGGCATTGCAGGAGCAATTAGGGCTGAGGCTGGGCGCGCAGAGAGGCCCGGTCGAGATGCTGGTGATCGACCGTGCGGAAAAGGTACCCACGGAAAACTAGAATTTCACCAGTCTCAACTTGATTTCTTAGCGCTCTTGGCGGCTTGGCGTGACACGGTTTTCCTAACGGGGCGCCCTATGAGCCGGGCTCTGCAGGTCCGGGCGCAGTTTGGTGGTCTTTGCCAGCGCCGCGGCCTTTCGGAACTTGCGGATTTCCCGGTGATTTCCGTTCAACAGGACTTCCGGAGCTTTCCAGCCGCGGAACTCGGCCGGACGGGTCCAGTGCGGGCAATCCAGCAGGCCCTCGCCGTGGCCGGTCTCCTGAAACGATTCGAAGGCCGCGGAACTTTCGTTCCCCAGCACTCCCGGCAGCAGACGGGCCACCGTGTCCACCACTACCGCGGCTGCCAGTTCGCCGCCGCTCAGGACATAATTCCCAATCGAAATCTCTTCGTCCGCCAGATACTCCGCCACGCGCTCATCCACGCCCTCGTACCGGCCGCAGATTAAGAGCAGTTCCCGTTCTCCGCTCCACCGGTTCGCCATGGCCTGATCGAACATCCGCCCCTGCGCCGATAGCAGCACCACTTTCTGGCCGGGCTGGCGCTGGGGCCAGATCGATTCCACCGCGAGAAAGACCGGCTCGGGCTTGAGCACCATGCCCTCGCCCCCGCCGAACGGGCGGTCATCCACGGTCTTATGGCGGTCGCTGGTCCAGTCCCGCAAGTTGTGGATGCGGATATCCAGCAGGCCTGCATCCATGCCACGATTCACCACGCCATGCGCGAACGGCCCCGCGAAGAATTCGGGGAAGATCGTCAGCAGGTGGAAGATCATGCTCGCCCAGCGCGAAACGGCCGGTTCAAATTCTTCAACGGTTCAAAAACCATCAACGGTTCAAATCCTTCAAGCCCTCGGGCAAATCGACGGCGATACGTTTGGCCGCGGGGTCGATCTCCACACAAATGGAACGCGCAAACGGGATCAGCAGGTTTTCCGCTACCACCAGCAGTCCGGAACTGCCGCCATCGTCCCAGCGCGTAACGCGCCCAAGCGATTCGCCGGTGCGCCGGTCCACCACCTCGCAGCCCAACAGGTCGGACTCGAAGTACTCCCCCGGTTCCAGCGGGGTCCGCTGGCTCAACGGTACTCGCACTTCGGCGCCCGACAGGCGTTCGGCTTCGGAAATAGTGTCCACACCGCGGAACTTGAAAACCAGCACGGCGTTGTGGAACCAGGTGGATTCCACCTCATAGCGGACGCCTTCTTCGGGCAGCCCTGCGCCGAACAGAAAAACCGACTCCAGCGCCTCATACCGTTCCGGTTTGCCGCTGAGAGCGAGCGCCGTCAGTTCGCCGCGGAGTCCTCTGGTCTTTCCGAGCAGGGCCACGGCGACCCATTCGTCCAAGCTCACTTCATTTGCCCGCTGGCGGCGGGAAATGGCGGCTCCAGGATTTCCAGCGTGAAGCGTCGATTGAGTTTCATGCCGGCCGCCCCGAGGATGGTGCGAATCGAGCGGGCCGTCCGCCCCTGCTTCCCGATGACCTTTCCCAGATCGCTCGGCGCCACCTTCAATTCGATCACGGTTGCCTGTTCGCCTTCCACCAGCTTGACCGAAACTTCTTCGGGGATGTCTACTAGAGCTTTCGCGATGTCTTCAACCAACTGTTTCATCTCATCCCGCCTCCCAACCATTCATGGTACCCGAACGGGTGTGCGAGAGGATGGTTACGGCCTGGGTTGAGGTTCTTTTTCTAACAGTTAGGAGCGATTACGCTCCTCAAACGGCTACCGGCCCGGCGACGGCGGGGTTCTTTTCCACCAGTTTCCTGACGGTATCGGACAACTGGGCGCCGCTCTTGGTCCAGTGCTCCAGGCGTTCGTGCCTGAGCAATACCTGCGGCGGCGTGGTGAGGGGGTTGTAGTGCCCCACCACTTCCAGGTTGCGTCCGTTGCGGGCGCGTTCTTTTTCGATCACGACTATGCGATAAAACGGCTTCTTTTTGGCGCCAAACCGCGCCAGGCGAATCATAAGCATCTGCACTCCAAACTTGAAACCTAGAATCTCAATCGCGACCCAGAGGGTCGCGGCCACAGGTCGCGGACACTACATATTTCCGAACGGAAAGCCGCCCGGCAACTTCATCTTACCGAGCTTTTTCCCCATAAACCCACCCGAGAAGCTCTTCATCATCTTCCTGGCCTGGGTGTATTGCTTCAACAACTGGTTGACTTCCTGTACCGACGTCCCGCTGCCTTTGGCAATTCTCCGGCGCCGGCTGCCGTTGATGATCATGTGGTTGTCCCGTTCCCGCGGGGTCATCGAATCGATGATGGCCACCACGCGGCCGATCTCCTTCTCATCCACCTTGACATCTTTCAGGTCTTTCAGCATCCCAACCTTGGGCATCATGCCGAGCAGCGATTCGAGCGGCCCCAATTTGCGGATCTGGCGCAACTGGTCGCGGAAATCTTCCAGCGTGAAATCGTTCTCGATGAGCTTGCGCTGCATCTCGACGGCCTGCTTTTTGTCGATGGCTTCCTCGGCCTTCTCGATGAAGGAGAGGAGGTCACCCATGCCGAGAATGCGATTGGCCGCCCGGTCCGGATGGAACGGCTCCAGCGCGTCGAGTTTTTCGCCGACGCCGACGAATTTCAGCGGCTGGCCAGTCACGTGGCGGATGGAGAGCGCCGCGCCGCCGCGCGCATCGCCATCCATTTTGGTGAGGATGACGCCGGTGATGCCGAGGCGCTTGTGGAACTCGTCCGCCGATTTCACGGCGTCCTGCCCGGTCATGGCATCGGCCACGAACAGGATCTCCACCGGGTTGAGCTGTTCCTTCAACTGCTGCAGCTCGGTCATCAGGTCTTCGTCGATGTGCAAGCGGCCGGCCGTGTCCACCAGCAACACGTCGCGGCCCGAATTGGCGCTCTCGCGCCGCGCCGACCTGGCCAGGTCCAAGGGCAGCGTTTCGCCCGGTGCGCCCTCGTAAATCGGCTGGCCGACTTCGCGCGCCACCACTTTGAGTTGTTCGCGCGCCGCGGGCCGGTAGACGTCCACCGAGACCACCATGGGCCGGTGGCCGTTTTTCGACAGCCAACGCGCCAGCTTGCCGGTGGATGTGGTCTTGCCGGACCCCTGCAGCCCGACGATCATGAAGACGCTGGGCGGGTCATTGGCGAAGCGCAGTTTGGATTCGTGGCTGCCGAGGATCTTGATCAGTTCCTCGTGAACGACTTTGACCACCTGCTGGGAGGGAGAAAACGCGGCCAGCACCTCCTCACCCACTGCCTTTTGCTTGATGTTCTCTATGAGCTGTTTAACAACTTTGAAATTAACGTCAGCTTCCAGAAGCGCCATGCGGATTTCGCGCAGGGCGGCATCCATGTTTTCGGCCGAGAGCTTGCCTTGGCCCCGCAGGTTCTTGAAGACCCGCTGCAATTTATCTGACAGATTGTCGAACATGAGAACACGGTACCGCCCGGGAGAGCCAACAACGCCGGGCGAACAACAGGTGCATTCTTTGCGGAATACCGGCGCCGCCTTCGGTTTGCGGTGTTTCTATTATACCGTTGCGGCGGGCGCGATGCGGATGCTGCTCGCCGCCATCTTCCCGGTGCGGTCCATGCCCAGTTCGTAAAGAACTTTCGTCCCGGGCCGCAGATCGGTGGCTAGACCCTCGGCCAGGCGCGAAACGTGGAAGAAAATATCCCTTCCGCCATCGTCGGGCCGCAGAAAGCCAAAGCCCTTGGCTTCGAAATACGTCACCACGGCGCCCGACTGCTCGCCAGTGGGCGCTTCGCCAGTGGCATCGCCGCTCTCGGCGGCAGCTTGCGCTGGTTTGGTGGATTTATCGCCGACTCCCTGCTTGATCAAAGCCAGGTCGGCTTCCGACCAATTGTCCGTGGGGGCCTTGGAGTCGGAGGGCATCTTGAGGTCCGGATTGCGCTTCCGGGCCTCTTCAAACAAACGTTTTTGACGTGCGTTCAACGAAAGAATCCTCTCAGTGGCTACGGCTAGACCGCGGCGGGTGCAACCTTCTTTTTGCGGGTGCCCTTCTTCTCGGCGGGGGGCGTCCGGTCGCTTTTCTTCAAACTGCCCATCACCATCGTGGTGACGAACTTCTTCACGCCGTGATCGTCAAACTTGATCTCAATGCGCTCATCGCTGCTCGACATGACGGTGCCGAAGCCGAACTTCTGATGTTCGACCTGAGCTCCGTTGTTAAAGTTGTTGGAAGCCATAGATTTACCTTAAAAGGTTACTCCTCGGATGGATTGCTGGGTGTTGGGCGCCGATAAAGCGAGAGAAGAGTATCCGGCAGAAATAACACAATGATTCTGCTGAACATCTTAGCACATCTAGGGCCAAGCTGCAATGTCGGAGCGATTCGGACGATTCGCGGTGGCCGGTGGCCAGTGATCGGTGGCCGGTGAAAGGCAACGCGCCCGGTACGGTGTTAACCGGCCACCGGCCACCGGCCACTGGCCACCGGGTGTTAAGAGGCGCGGACGCATGTGCCGAAGCCGCAATCCGAGGGGTTCCCTACGGAGTGATTTCGCCTTCACGCCCAGTCCAGGCGGACGCCAGGGCTTCGGAATTCGCGCCCGAGTTGAGCATCGCTTGGGGCGGACGGAATCGTCGGGGCTCGAAAAGGAGTCGAATGGGTGCGCCCCTCGGCTGGTTGCCCGGCGTTTCGGAAGAGGTTGGGACGGAAACCCGTCCGGAAGGAGCCGACGATGACGGGAAGAAGAGGGCGGTGTCCGGATTGCGCGGGCGGGTTCTTCGAGGGCGACGGCAAGTGTGGGAAGTGTAACGGCACCGGCATCAATACCCAACTGGATTCGGCTCAGCCGCAGTGTCCATTTTGCGCGGGAACCGGAGTATGCGCGAGTTGCGGCGGCAGCGGGTTGAACGGAGGGGGCTATGACGGTTCCGAGATCCAGACGCTCTTCGGCTGAGCGCCTCAACCGGCGGCGGAAAAATCCGCCTGGATTCGCGCCGGGACCAGGCTTCGAAGCTCAAGCTTAAGAGAGGTTGCGGCGAGACGGAGTTCGAGGGTTTCGCGGCGCACCACGGAATGCCGGGAGGGCCCTTGGTGAAATCCCGACCCTTTTCGCGGCCCGCTGCGTACCTGGCTACCTCCAGGCCATGAATCTCCAGGCACCAGCCTCTCACGAAGCGCGTGTTCTCGCCGGTGACCAGGACCAAACGCTGGCGCCAACCCTTGGGTAAGATCGCCGTCAACCCCTCGCCTATGGTGGCCGTTGTCCCTGCCCCGCAAGGGATTGGCAAAAAGCAGCGTCGAATCGAACAGTAGCGTTTCAGATATTATAGTCCTATAATTAGAAAATGACAACCCTCCAAGACATCGGGAACTTTTTGGCTCTCCGCCGCCTGGCAGTCGTCGGCGTTTCGCGGCACGCCAGCGATTTCAGCCGCGTGTTGTTCCGCGAACTTCGGCAACGGGGGTATGATCTGGTTCCGGTAAATCCCGCGCTGACGGAAGTGGACGGCATTCCGTGTGAGGCGATCATCGCCGACATCTCGCCGCCGGTCGAAGGCGCGCTGCTGCTGACCAGCCCCTCGGTCACCGACAAGGTGCTGGCGGACTGCGCGCATGCCGGCATCCACCATGTCTGGTTATACCGCGCCTCCGGAGCCGGCGCGGTGAGCCCATCCGCCATAAGCTTCTGCGAAGCGCACGGAATTTCGGTGGTCGGCGGCGAGTGCCCGCTCATGTTCCTGACGGAGACAGGCTGGATTCACCGGTTGCACGGCTTCTGCCGCACAATCATGGGCACGTATCCGCCCCAAACGGGCACGGAGGCCCCGCACACGCCGGGCCTCCACACATTGGGCCGGTGACTTTGAGAGAATAGCAGCTAAGCATGCCGCTGCCTGTCTCACCGGTTCCGGGCGGAGAAACTGCCTGCCTGTAAGGTTTGTTTTGACGTGCCTCTGGCTGGCCATTGCCGGAGCGCGACCGCTGACTGCCCAGAGTGCACCGGATGCAGAGCGGTGGAACCTCTATTTTCAAGCGACCTCGATCGGCCAATACCATGGCAGCTTTCCGGCGAAGTACTCCGGCCCGTTCAGCCTACTCAACCATCCGGAAGGCGAGGTTTCGCTAACCTCGACGCTGTTCTTCGGGCTGCGGCTGACGCCCGGCACGCAGCTCTATTTCGACCCCGAACTGGCCGGCGGCAGAGGCTTCAGCGCCACCGACGGAGTGGCCAATTTCCCCAACGGCGAAATGCCGCGCGTGGCCACGGCTACTCCCAAACCGTACCTGGCCCGACTCTACATCACCCACGATTTCGGCTTCGGCGAGGCGCGGGAAGCCACCGAGTCCGGCGCCAACCAACTGGCGGGCAGCCGGCCGATGACGCGGTATTCGGTAACCGTGGGCCGCTTCACCGTCACCGACTTTTTCGATAACAACAAGTACACGCACGACCCGCGCACGCAGTTCATGGGCTGGGGCATCATGTACAACGGCGCCTGGGACTACCCGGCCGACACCCGCGGTTATACCTGGGGTTGGATGCATGAGTTCCACACCGCGCGCTGGTCGCTGCGCTACGCCGGCGTTGCCGAACCACGCACGGCCAACGGGCTGCGCTTTGACCGCCGGCTGCTGCGCGACCGCGGCGACATCTTCGAAGGCGAAGTTCGCGGCAAACCGAAAGGCCACGAGGGCGCCATCCGGCTGCTGGGGTTCCTGCATCACACGGCATCGGGCACCTATGCCGATGCCATCCGGGTGGCCGAACAGACCGGCGGCACACCCGATGTGGTTGCCACCCGCCGTGTGGGAACGCTCAAGTACGGCTTCGGCGTGAGCGCGGACCAGGAAATCACCGGACACGTGGGCGTGTTTGGCCGGCTGGGCTGGAATGACGGGAAGACCGAAAGCTTCGCGTTCACCGCCATCGACCGCGTGGCTTCCGGTGGCTTTTCCGTGAAGGGCGGGTTATGGAAGCGGCCCGACGATACCGCGGCCACCGAAATCACGGTGAGCGGACTCTCGGGTGTGCACAGGCTCTACCTGTCGCGCGGAGGTGTGGACTTCCTGATTGGCGACGGCCGCCTGAACTACGGCCGCGAAACGATTTGGGAAACTTACTACCGGGCGCGCCTGTTCGATGGTTTCTTCGCCACACTGGACCTGCAGCACATCGACAAGCCGGCGTACAACAAAGACCGCGGGCCGGTGTGGGCGGAGTCCCTGCGGCTGCACGTGGAGTGGGGCAGGAAGTAGCCGCGACCCTCAGGGTCGCGAGACACGAAATGTACCCGAGCAAGGTCGCGACCCAGAGGGTCGCGGCCACCGGCTAGAACAACAACTTCAAGCCGAACTGAAGTTGCCGGCCGGTCGCGGAAGATGAGCTGAGCTTCCCGAAGCTCGCATTACCGATGGTTAGCGCCGGACTGGCCGCGCTGGGCAGGAAGAACGCCGGCGTGTTTGTCAGGTTGAAGGCTTCGGCGCGGAACTGCAGGTTCACGCGCTCGCGGATGGCGAAGTTGCGGAACACCGAGAAGTCCAGGTTGTCGATGCCCGGTCCACGGCCGGCGCGCCGCGCCAGGTCGCCGAACAACGTCAGCGGCGTGCCCTTGGCGTTGATCACCTGCCCGGGCTGGCTAAACGCGGCTGCATTAAACCATCCGTCGGGTCCGCCGTTCGGCAGGTACATCGAGACACCCTGCACCGCGTCGGGCACGTTGAAAGTGGCGAATAACTGGTTCGTGGCGGCCACCAGACCGCTGCGGATGTCGGTGGGGTTTCCGCTCTGTCTGGTGAAGATGCCGTTCAACTGCCAGCCGCCCAACACCGCGCGAGCCACCGGATTCTGGCTGGCCATCGGTTTGCCTTTGCCGAACGGCAACTCGTAACCGGCGCTGGTCACGAACACCTGCGGCAGGTCCAGCGCCGAGTACGACTTCTCCTTATGCAGGTTCCAGCTATCCAACGGATTTGTCGTCCCGCCGTTTTGCGACATCGCGCTGTTGCCGCCCGAACCGGTTTCCAGGTTCTTCGACCAGGTATAGTTCACCAGGAAGTTGAGCCCATAACTCATGCGCTTTTCGGCGCGCAGATTGAGGGCGTTATAAAGGTTGTTGCCCATCGAGGAATCCATCACCACCTGGTTGCCGACGTTCGGGAAAAGCCGGTCGGCCTGAGTTGTGAAACCGGCGAGTGCCCTTTCCCAGGGGATCTGATTCAAATTGACGCGGGTGGTCAAGCGCGTGCCGCGGCTCCACGCATAAGCAGCTTCGAGCACCAGGTCGCGCGCTGCCTGGTACTGAATACCGAGGTTCGACTGATAAATGATCGCCGGCCGGCTGTTGGTGAAATCGGCCGTGCGGATCAACAGGCCCAGCGGATTGGCTGGCGTGAACGTGCTGAGATCGGCACTGGTAGGCCCCACCTGAATCGGCGAACCCAGCGTGATCGGCGGCGTCACCGTCGTGCTCGCGCTCACTGAGGGCGTGATGACCGTCGGAGCGTTAGGCGGGTTTGAGCCGAAGACTGTGGTCTGCTGATTCGGCGACCGCGGTCCGTAGAATACGCCGGCGCCGCCGCGCACGGTCCACTTGCTGGAGGCGCTGTACGCGAATCCGAACCGCGGCGCGAAGTTCTTGTGGTGGCCGTCCACTATGGCCCGGGTGAAGCCCGGCTGCCCCGGCACCACGAACTGCCCGGTGCCGGCGCTGAAGAGAGAGCCGCGGTCACGGGCGTCCACCGGCTGCGAATATAGTTCATAACGAAGTCCCAGGTTCAGCGTCAGCCGCGAACTCAGCTTCCAGTCGTCCTGGAAATACGCCCCGGCGTAGGCGTCGCGAAGCCGGGCCCAGTCGGGCAACTGCGTGCCCGTGAGCTGCGCCGGATATCCCAACAGGAAGTCAGCCAGCGGAGAACCGGAACCGGCGTCGTTGGACGAGGAGCTGAAGATGGACCCGAAGACGGTCTGGCCGCCGCCATAAACCGTATCGAAGCGGCGCCGGCGCACATCGCCACCCATTTTGAAGGAGTGCGCTCCCTTGTTCCACGTCAGGTTATCGGACCCTTGGAACGTATTCTCGATGTTCAGATTGGGCCCGCCCGAACCCAGCGGGGTGAACGAATTGCTTCCGCTGGTCAGTCCGGAAGGCGAGAAGACGATATTCGGGAACATCTCCACGGGGAACGGGTACATGGCGATACCGTTCTTGTTGGCAAAATCGATCCCTTCAGAAACGCCGGCGATCTCGAAGCTGCCGTTGTGCCGGGTATATCCCGCCCTGGCTTCGTTGACCACACTCGGCGAGAAGACGTGCGTGTCATCGACGATGGAGGTGATGGAATTGTTGATATTGTTCGTCCCGCCGCCGATGAAGCCGGGGAAGCTGCCGGGGTTCACGCTGGTCTGGAGACCTCTGGAGTAGCGGCCGAACAAGGTGTTCTTTTGGGAGATCTGGTGGTCTACCCGAACATCGTACTGATCGCTGTTGAACGGCTGGCCGGCGATGTGCAGGAAGTTGCTGGCCTGAGCGCCGGCGGCGCCGAAGTTGGGTTGCGGAATCAGCCCCAGCGTGGCCACGGCGCCCGCATTGAGCTGCGCACCCGGAATCTGGTTATTCGGAAATGGCGTGCTGGTAACCAGTCCATTGGCACCTTTTACGCGGGCACGCGGATCGTAAATCCGCGGCTTGAACGTGGAGAAGTCGCCGGTGCGAAATGCCGGCGGAGGCACGTCCAGCAGACTGGATGACGCCGAAGTGGCGCGCCGCAGACCTTCGTAATCCACGAAGAAGAATGTCTTGTTATGGCCGTCGTGTATCTTCGGGATCACCACAGGACCGCCCAACGTGAAGCCGAACTGGTTCTGTTTGAACGGCTGCCGCTGCGCTCCCGCGGCATTCGAGAAGAAGTTGTTGGCATCGAACTTCTCATTGCGCACGAACTCCCAAATGGAGCTGTGGATTTTGTTCGTGCCCGACTTCGTGGTAGCGCTGATAATGGTTCCGGCGGAGCGGCCAAACTCCGCGCTGTAGTTGTTGGTCTTGACTTTGAATTCCGCCACCGCGTCCACCGAGGGAATGTAGTTGATGCCGCTGATGCCGATGCCGCCCGCGGTGGCCATGGTGTTGTTGTCGATGCCATCCAGCAGCACATCGTTGTTTTGCCAGCGTCCCCCGCCCGCCACAAACGGAAGGTTGCTGGTGACGCCCCTCACCGGAGCCGAGAAGCCGGAGAGCAGCCCCAGCGCAAACGGATTGCGTCCGTTCAGCGGCAGGTCCACGATCTTTTTGTTGTCGATCACCTGGCCCAGAGATGACGTGGAGGCGTCCACCAGCGGCGCGGCATCGGTCACTTCAATGGACTGTTCCACCACACCTGGGTTCATTACCACGGGGAGTTTCACCGTCTGGTCCACCGCCAGCACGATGCCGGTGAGAGTCTGACTCTTGAAGCCGCTTGCCGTTACGGTGACGGAATAATTTCCGCGGCGCAGATAGGGCGCGGTAAACTCGCCGCGCTCGTTGGTGATGGTTTCCCGGCGCTCGGCCGTGTCCAACTGAGTGATATTCACTTTGGCGCCGATAATGATGGCGTCGCTGGAATCATGAACATATCCCGTAATGGTGCCGGTGGAGACCTGGGCCGATGCGGCGTGCAGCACCACCATCAGCAGCGCGGCATAGCGAAGAACCTGTTTCACAGTACTACCTCCCATTCAGTTTTGGAGTTACTTGAGAACGACCAATTCGTAATCCAATAGTTGCGGGACTGTGAATCCAGTGTACTCCCCGACAGTCTTGACCGTTAGATTGCCGGGCTCGCGGACCGTTGCTGCCGCCTTGAAATCGCCTGCGACCTCGACATGGATGTCCTTCATCGGCACCGGCGGAAAGTAGCCCGTTTGCGATTGGCCGCTCAGGTTGATCAAATGCAGCAGCGTCCGTCCACCCTGGCGCATGATGGTGATCTCGACCAGCGGATGGGCGTTGGTCCGCACTTGACGGCGCGGGTTGAGCCGGTCTGCAACGTCGCGAAACAGGCCCGCGTGTGCCGGCAAACTTTGCAGGTAATACAGGCTGCCGAGGTTCCACGGAATCCAGGTCACGGTTCCCTTGCCGAGTTGCCGCGTCACGATGGCGGACGTGTTGGTGTCCTTCATATCCACATGCACCAACTCTGGAGGTCCGATCAGCGATGGCGGAATCAGCGTCAGCGCGGCCGGGCTATCTGGCGAATGCCCCTCGGCGCTCACTTCCGTAAACGGTCCGTTCAGCATCAGCAGGTCGGTCTCTTTCAGCGAGGGGAACGCGGCATGGTCGCGAACCCGGATGTAGCCCTTTACGTCACTTTGAGTCCGCACCACTTTGGCCACCTCGAACTCGGGCTCATGGGCGCTGGCCAGCAGCACCTTGCCCCCATTTTCGACATATTGCTTCAACCCGGCGGGCGCCCAGTCGGCGGCGATCACCAGGTCGAACTCCCGCTTCTTCGCTCCGGAAACCCAGTCCATGTTGTCCGCCACCGCGAACGGCAGATGCTCTTCGCTGAGCAGGCGGAACAGGCCGCGGTACGCTTCCTCGCCAAACGTGCGCCCCCCGGCGGCGGGCGCTCCCAACAGCAGCACGCGCGCGGCGCTATTCTGTCCGGCGTAGTATTGCTCGTTGGCGGCAGCCCAGCGGAAGATCGGCTTTGCCGTCTCCAGCGCCTGCCGGTCCTGCAGGTCCAGCGTGCCGTTCACTTCAAATGTCAACGCGCCGCCATGGGCCAGGTTCTGCCATGACCGCAGCGCGATCTCCTGCCGCGGCACCGTGGCGAAGCGCCACCAGAAATCCACGAACTGCATGTTGAGGTCGATCGCCATTTTCCCTGGTTCGCTGTTGCGCGCCCGGTTCACGTGGTCGCTGGCAGCGTAGGGCCACAGCGGCAGGGGACGCGCCACCGCGGTGTTCGATTCCGACATGATTCCGTCGGTATATTCCTGAATGTAATTGAAGTAGCCGGCCTGCGGCCGCTTCTGGCGGATCAGGTCGCCGATGGCGGCGGCAACCTCCCGCGACGACGTGAACATGAACTTGCGATAGTCGTCGTCCGGTGTCTCCGGAATGTCCTTGTTGTAAAGCTGCCGGTATTTCCTCTGGCAGGAATCGCA
This sequence comes from Candidatus Acidiferrales bacterium, assembly GCA_035570275.1. Taxonomy (GTDB): domain Bacteria; phylum Acidobacteriota; class Terriglobia; order Bryobacterales; family Bryobacteraceae; genus DATMNI01. The sequence continues at coordinate 29,230 of DATMNI010000122.1, forward strand.
GTGGCAAAGCCCGACCTGCCGGCCGCTATAATCGCGCGACTGATTGCCGAACATGTTGAAGAACAGGCCATCGACGGCGTACTTGTCGAGCGCTTCGGACAGGATCTTCATCGCCTGGCCGCGATAGTAGCCGCCGTTGATACAGGTGGAGTAGAGACCGTTGTAAATCACCGGCTGTCCGCCGGTCTGGCGGAAGAACCACTCGGGGTGGGCGTCGAAGACCGCCCGCGGCGTTTTGCTGAAGTCGAATCTTCCCACCACTCGGATCTTGCGGGCGTGGGCTTCGCGCAAAACGTCGCCGAACATGTCCTTCCCGGCGGGCAGGTTGGGACTGGGGTAGTGAAACTCAACCGCCGTCGGATAGTAGGCCGCGATGCCGCCCATCCCCATCAGCACCACGTTGGCGCGCATCTCCGCCAGTTGACCCACCAGGTGCGCCGCATCCAGGTTCGCATCCGTCTGCCGCAGGTTCGTCTGGACCCAACGGATTGGCTCCTTCATCCACCAACCTTCTTGCGCCGACGCGCTGTGCACCATCACCATCAGGATCAGGATCGATAACACCGGGATCGATATCAATTGCTTCGTCATGGCAGTGTCACCTTATATGAGATCGAAAGCGATCACTTCGTGAAGCTCGATGGACGGGACGTCCAGGCTCACCGCACCGCCGTCCTCCCGGTAAGCGCGGGCGAAGGCTCCCGGGGTATCGGTCCCGGGAACGCGCGCGAACACCTGCTCCGCCGCCGGCGTTCGCAATGAAACTTGCCTTCGGGTTGATCTTTTGATCTCCGCGTCCCACAATCTCCACAGTTCGAAGAGCCTCGCCTCCTTGCACACGATGTACTGCCCCGCCAGGCAGTAGCGCCGCGGCCGTACAGCCGCCAGTGCCCGCCGCTCGCCCATCGCAGCCCCGCCGCTCGCCCATCGCAGCCCCCGCCACTGGCGGGCTCCAGGCTAGATCCGGCAGATACGGGGTTCGCGTCGTACTCCATGGAAGCCAGTTTATGCGCCAGCGGTCCCGCTGTACAAGTTCTTCCAATGGTTATGAACTGTTTGTAAACATAGAGCCAAGTAAGCGTCAACAAAGCCCAAACGTTGTTTTCCGCCGGTGGCTGAACATCACGGCACCTGCAGACGCCGGAGCGGAAGCGCATGAACCCCGCTTCTGGCGGGCCAAACCTAGGCGTTGCCTAGATGTGCCCGGTTTGAAGGGCTATGTTGCTTCCCGCTCGAGGCCCAATTTCACTCGTCCTTCGGGAAACACGGCGTATATTTCCAATCGTCCGCCCATCGCTTCAACGAAGTTCCCGAGTGTACTAAGGTAGACATCCGTGCGTTGCTCCAGTTGTGAAACCGCCGCCTGTGTCATGTCCAAGGTCTGCGCAAGTTGTTGCTGTGTCAGGTGGCGCGCGGCACGCAGTTCATGCAGCGGCATCTCCTTGAGATCTTCTTCGGCGAGACGTCGAGCTTCGGCCCGCGCTTCAGGCGACATCTGCGCCCGAAGTTCACTGAACTTTGTCGTCTTTGGCATTGTTTTCCTCCTCCATCTCGGCAAGGTAGTTGTCGTAAATCTGATCGGCCAGCGGTACGTTCTTCTCGTACCAGCGGTCGTCGCCGGTTTTGTCACCACCCAACAGCAAGAGCGCCACGCGGCGAGGATCGAAGACGTAAAGCACCCGGTAGGGCTGGCCTTGGTGTTGCACGCGGAGTTCACGCATTGCAGAGTGACGCGATCCGTTTACTCTGCTGCTGTACGGAAACGGGAGATGGGGCCCACGCTCTTCCAGCAGCAAGACGGCTCTCTCAACCGATACGCATTCGGCCTCGGTGAGTCCGTTCCACTATGCCCTGAATTCATCTGTGACCTCGACGTCCCACGTCACAATCAGATTATAATACAAAGCTAATATAAGTCGAGGGTTATCCTCTGCGCGCAGAGCGGGGTCTGCTGAAACCGCAAAAAGACGATTCAGCCTTCGACAGAGGATGCAAAGCGGACCCGAATCCCCGCCTATTTTGATGCGCTGAAGGCCCCCCGGCTTGACGGCAGAACAGGCATCGGCTCGGAGATAGTCATCGGACCCTTTTCTTGGCACTCGTCTTCACAGCATCTCTTGCGACCGATTTAGAAGCGATTTTTTTGGGCGACGAGCGCCTCGGATTTCTGTGCCGCCGCTTTTTTCGCAGCCCTGGCCGCAGCCCTAGCCATCTTCGCCAGCCACTCTTTTTTCAACTCGGCCACCGGAAGGCGACCAGTGGGCGCTAAGTCTCTGAGGATTTTGGTGGACCTGGACGGGTTCGAACCGTCGACCTCTTCCATGCCATGGAAGCGCGCTCCCAACTGCGCCACAGGCCCAACCGGCTGGTGAATTCCAGAATAACACACGTTGCCGGAGAGTTTCGGCCGGGGGAATTTACATGGAGCTTACGGGCTTGCCTACAATGAGAAGATGGCTTTCCGGCGATGTGCCGCTCCGACGCTACTGCTCTGCCTGATGGCGCTCGGGCTCTCGTCCTGCCTGTCGCGCAACCGCCTGATCGCGCGCATCGGGGGAAAGCCGACGCAGACGCTGCTGGTGGCGGACCGCGCCACGCTGGTGGAAATCATCAGCCGCCAGTATCAGGCCATTGACGACTTCAATGCCGAGGTGGACATGGTGCCGGTGCTGGGGTCGGCAGAGAAGAGCAAGATCACGGAGTACAAAGACGTCCGCGCCTACATCCTTTTCCGCAAGCCGGCGAGCATCCGGATTATCGGGCTGTATCCGGTTGTGCGGAATAAAGCCTTCGACATGGTGTCGGGCGGGACCGATTTCAAGCTCTACATTCCGGCGCAGAACCGCTTCCTGGTAGGCCGCAACGAGTTGGAGAAGCCTTCGGCGAACAAGCTGGAAAATCTGCGGCCGCAGCACTTTCTGGAGGCGCTGATCGTGCGCCCGGTGGACCCGCAGAACGACAAGCTGCTGATGGAAAACTTCACCGACGAAGGCAACGCATACTACATCCTGCATATGGTCCGCGAGAATGGCGACGGACAACTGCAACTGAATCGGACCGTATGGTTCAACCGCTACGACCTGCTGATCGCCCGCCAGTTGGTATTCGACGCGGCGGGCAACATCCTGACCGACGCGCGCTACAGCGGCTGGAAGGCATACGACAACGTGGCCTTCCCGAAACATGTGGAAGTCAACCGGCCGCGCGACGAGTACGGCGTGGTGATCGACCTGGTAAAGATGGACATCGGCAAGGGCGTGGCCGATGATAAGTTTGTACTGGAACAGCCCGAGGGAAGCACGCTGCAGGTGGTAGGCCAGGCGCCGCCGCCGGCACCTCCGGCGCCTCCCTCCAAAGGAAGAACCAAGAAAAAGTGACCGTCAAGCTGGTAATCGCCAACCTGAAGCACAAGCCGATGCGGAGCCTGCTCTCGATTCTGCTGATCGGCGTGCCCGTGACCCTGATCCTGTGCATTGTGGGGCTGAGCCACGGCATGCTGGAAGACAGCCAGCGCCGGACCCGCGGCGTCGGCGCCGACATCGTTGTGCGGCCGAAAAACAGCTCGTTCCTTTCGCTGAGCGGCGCACCGATTCTGCAGGATATGGTGAGCTACATGGCGCAGCAGCCTCATGTAAAGCTGGCCACAGGCGTGATCAATGTGCCAATTGAGGGCATCACGCTAGGCGCGACTGGCGTGGATCTGGGCGCTTTCGACCAGATGAGCGGCGGTTTCAGGTTCGTGGAAGGCCACGCGTTTGAGAAACCGAATGAGGTGATCATCGATACCTTTTACAACTCCCAGCATCACAAACACGCGGGAGACTCCATCAACCTGTTGAGCCACGAGTGGCGCATCAGCGGGATTTTTGAGGGCGGGAAACTGGCGCATGTGGTGTTCCCGCTGAGTGTGCTGCAGGAGCACAGCGGGAACACCGGCAAAGTAAGTCAGATTTATTTGAAGCTGGATGATCCCGCTAATACGGATTCGGCAGTCAAATACCTCAAGAGCATTCCCGCGCTGGAAGACTGGCCGATCTACACGACCGAAGAACTTACGTCGCTGCTGAATGTGAACAACATTCCGGCGTTGCGGGAGTTTCTGCTGGTGATCATGTCGATCGCGGTGATTATCGGATTCGCGGTGGTGTGCCTGTCCATGTATATGGCGGTCTTGCAGAGGACGCGCGAGATCGGGATTTTGAAATCGCTGGGCGCATCGAAGGGGTTCATCCTCGAAATCATTCTGGCGGAGGCGGTGTTGCTGGGGGTCGGCGGGACGGTGCTGGGCATTGTGATGAGTTACGGAGCGTACTGGCTGATCCAGAACCTGGTGCCGGCTTCGTTCCCGATGGTGATTGTGCAATCGTGGTGGTGGAGAGCGGGAGCGATCACACTGGTGGGAGCTATCCTGGGCGCGCTCTACCCAGGGCTGAGCGCGGCGCGGCACGATCCGATCGAGGCGCTCGCGTATGAGTAGCGCCGGCCCGGTGACGAACGGCGCGATCATCGAGATTGAGGACCTGCGCAAGACGTACCGGGTGGGGAACGTGGACGTGCCGGCCCTACGCGGTGTGGACCTGACGGTGCAGCGCGGGGCGTTTCTGGCAATTGTGGGGCCCTCGGGTTCGGGCAAGTCGACGCTGTTCCACATTGTCGGGGGCCTGACGCCGCCGACCGCGGGCAAGGTGCGGGTGGCCGGCCAGGACCTGGGGGCGATGACGGACGCCGCGCGCACCAGGATGCGTAAGCGGACGGTGGGGTTCGTGTTCCAGAAATTCAATCTGCTGCCCAACCTGACAGCGCGCGACAACATCGCGATCGCGCGGCACATTGCCGGAACGGACCCAAAGCCGAGCGCTGATTTCGAGGAAGCGCTGCGGTTGCTGGGGATCGCCAACCGGCTGGATCACAAGCCCAACGCGCTTTCGGGCGGGGAGCAGCAGCGGGTGGCGATCGCGCGCGCGATCGTGAACCATCCGGCCATCCTGCTGGCCGATGAGCCGACAGGCAACCTGGACACGGAAAACTCGCAGGCAGTGTTGGGGATTCTGCGCGACCTCAACCAGAGGCTGGGGCAGACCATCCTCATGATCACGCACAATCCCGAGGCAGCGGCGTACGGACACTACACGGTACACATGCGGGACGGGAAAATCGTCGAGGGGATTTAGCCGGCTGCGCTCGCGGGGCATGCGGGCCCAACACGTCATCTGTCGGGAGGCAATGCTATATGACTAGTTTCGGTCAGGCTGTACGCAGCCTTCGAAAGGCTCCCGCGCTCGCAGCCGTGGCAATCGCATCTCTAGCGCTGGGGATTGGCGCGAATGTGACTGTCTTCAGTGTGGTTCGCGAGATGATTCTCGACGATCTGAGCGCCTCGCGCCCAGATCGCCTGGCGCGCGTGGAAGGCATCGACGTATCCTATACCCTGTATAGGCAACTGCGAACGGCGGGCGCATTCGAGGACCTCGCGTTTTATCGCAACTTTGGCGATCGAATCTGGCGCACCGGTAGTCGCAGCGACATTGTGTGGAGGCTGACTACCAGCGCGAACTTTTTCGAGGTGCTCGGCATCCACGCCTATGCCGGGCGGCTCTATGCACAAGCCGACGAAGGCCGCGAACTCGCTGTGGCGAGCTATGGCTTCTGGCGCAGACGTCTGCATGGCGACCCAAACACGCTGGGTCAGCCTATCCAGTTGGCGGGAAGGCTCTACACGCTGATCGGCGTCCTTCCGCAGGACTATCGCAGCATTTACGGCCATGGAGTGGCTCCCGAATTGTACCTCTCGGATGCCGGCAACAATGACCCGCACGACCGTCTGTACGGTCTCTTCGGCCGGCTCCGTGGCAGTGCCTCTCTGGAGCGGACGCGCCAGGAATTCGCGGCAGGCGCCGACCGGCTGAGGGGGCCGGATCCGGCGCGGCGAAAAGTCGCATTACGCCCCATGAGTGGCCTGCGCGCCAATGCAGCCAAGCCTGGAGATGACCGCCTCTTTTTATTGTTTTTTGTGGCGCTCTTTGGCGTGGCCGGTATGCTGGCGCTCATCGGATGCTCGAATGTCGCCGGGCTCTTGGTGGTTCGGACGCTGAACCGCCAGAGGGAATTGGCGCTGCGCAAAGCGCTCGGCGCAACTCGGATTCAGATCCTGCGGCCCCTTCTCACTGAAGGGCTGGTGCTCGTGTTGTCCGGCGCTGGCCTCGGTCTCGCACTCGACGGGTTCCTGCGCGACAGGCTCAGTGGTTTGCGTTGGCCCTCAGCCTACGGTATCCCGTCCGAATTCCATTTTCAGAGCGACAATGGGCTCTTCCTGTACGCCGCCGCCACGGCACTTGCGGCTTTGCTCCTCTCCTCCGTGCTCCCGGCGCTGCGAGGGGCCGACGCGGATCTCAACCTGGCCATTAAACAAGGTGAACCGTCATTCTCCGTCCGGCATTGGGACATGCGCAACGGTTTCGTGATCGTGCAGGTGGTGCTCTCGATGGTGCTGCTTACGGTTTCGAGTCTGTTTACCCGGAGCCTTGTGCATCTCGCGGCGGCTGGACCCGGCTTCGATGCCTCTCGAACGCTGATAGCCGTCATACACCCGCTTCCGGGTCGATATGCCGAAGAGCAATCCTGGGATCTGCGCCGGCAGGTTCTGCAACATGTCACATCCGTTCCCGGCGTTGAGGCCGTGACTTCCGCCGGAATACTGCCGCTTATGGGAGAGATCCCGCGTGACATGCTCCGCAGGCAAGCGGACCCATTATCGGCTTGGCGCGACGTCTATGTAATGGGTGCGGGTGAGAACTACTTCACAACGCTCAACATTCCAATTCTGCGCGGACGTGATTTGGAAATAACGGATCGCGGACGCAGACCGATTCCCGTACTTGTCAATCGGACGCTGGCGCGCGAAGTCTTTGCGGGGGCCGACCCAATCGGTCAACGTCTTCTGATGGGCCGGGAGAAGGAAGACCTTTTGGAGATTGTTGGTGTCGCCGCTGACTTCAAAATGCGCACTCTGGGCGAAGCCAACATGCCGGCTGTCTTCAAGCCGGATCTTAATGCTCAACTGCTGGTTCGCGTAGCGGGAAATCCAGCGCTGTGGATGGAACCCCTGCGAAACGCGCTGGGCGAGGTGGACGAAACCGCCGCGCTCGATGTGCGGCCACTGGAGGAGGCAGTCGCCGGAGCCCTGTTTCCCATGCGTGTAGCAACGGGATTCCTGGTCTCGCTCGGTAGTCTCGGCCTGGTGCTATCGTTGATCGGGTTGTACGGTTCCGTTTCCTATGCGGTAGGGCGGCGGACGTGGGAATTTGGAATTCGCGCCGCGCTAGGCGCCTCGCGACAGCGGATCGTCTGGACCGCGCTAAAGGACGGAGCCGCCGTCCTCGCATGCGGAGCAGCCATTGGCGCGCCGCTGGCACTTTTCGCAGTTCGGCCATTGGTAGACTTGCTTCCGGCCGGCGTCAATCCCTGGGCATCCGCACCATTCCTGGGAGTCATCCTTCTGTTACTTTCGACTAGTGCCGCCGCTATCTGGATCCCGGCCAGACGGGCCGCCAGAGTTGACCCCTCCATGGCGTTACGGCAGGAATGATCGGGTCCACCCGCGGCGGGTAACCTCCGAAAGCGCAGAAGACCGGGGCGGCCTTCGGCCCTGGCCGCCGGGGAGGTCTGATACACCCGGGGACACGCTACGGCACGGGTTGAACGTGGACGGCTTACGATCGCGATGCAAAGCTGGTTTATTCGTCTCCCAGGCTCCGCAACAGCCAGGCGACACGAAGCTGAAATAGGTGCCACCCGGGTTTTCCCAGTATCCACTCTGTATCGAGGCTACGCCGATGCCGAAGTTGCCAGTGGAAGGGCCGATCATGGTGTGCTCGCCCGGCGCCGTCTCGCCCGCCAGTTCGCCTTCCATCATCGTGCTGTAAGCCGGACCCACTTTGTGGCTGCCCGATGGAAAATGACGCCCCACCAGCACCACGATATGGGCGCGCACCCCGGTGAGTGCGCCGGGGAGCACCACATGGCGCACCTGGTTGTCCGGTCCGCGCCAGGTGATGTTGAACAGGTTGATGGGGTCCAGTTCGTCAGCCGCGCCCGCCAGTGCCGCGCTGCGGATGGCGGGCGGCAGCAACTCCGGGTGCAACATTCTGCCCTAGGACGGACCGGGTACGGTAGTCTTCATGCCTTTCCTCAAACGCCTTCCCAATCGCGCCGGCGCGGCTGCGGTCAGCAATCACTTCCCTTACCCTCCCGCCACAATTCCCGCCGTGAAAAGCGCTTCCATCTCCGCATCGTCCAGCCCGAGGACTTCCTTCAGCGCCGTCCGCGTATGCTGTCCCAAAAGCGGCGCCGGTGATTTCGGCCCGCCCGGCGTTTCCGATAGCTTCACCGGCGCGCCGGTAATCCGGTGGCTCCCCGCCGCGGGATGATCCATCGCCGGGAACATCTCGCGCACCTGGCTCTGCGGATGCTCCACCACTTCGCGGAAGTTCCGTACCAGCGAGCACGGCACCCCCGCCGCCTGCAGTTTCTCCAGCCATTGCGCCGCGGCGTGGCGGCCGAAAATCTCGCCGAGAATCGCCTCCAGCGCCTCGCGATTCCGGATGCGCGCTGCGTTCGACGCATAGTCCGGGTGGTGGGCCAGGTCCGGCCGCCCCATCGCGCCGCAGAAGGCCGCCCACAGCTTCTCGCTGCCCACCGCCAGGGCAACCCCCCGGTCCTTCGCCTGGAAAACCCGGTAGGGAACCACAGTTGGGAATTCCGTTCCCATGGGACGCGGCACCACGTTCCCGCCCAGAAAGCTGGCGTAGTTCGAACTCATTGTCGAGATCATACCGTCCAGCATCGCGACGTCTACAAACTGCCCGCGGCCCGTGCTCTCGCGCGCCCGCAACGCCATCAGGATGCCGACCACGGCGAATAAACCGGCGGTCACATCCGTCACGCCGTAACCGCAGCGGACCGATTCGCCTTCCTTGGTCCCGGTGATGCTCAACAGGCCGCTCGACGCCTGCATCACCAAGTCCATGGCCGCCTCGTCGCGCGCCGGCCCGTTCTGCCCGTAGCCGGAAATGGAACAATACACCAGACGCGGATTGCGCCGGCGCATCGTCTCGAAACCCAACCCCAGCCGATCCATCGTTCCCGGACGAAAGTTCTCGACCAGCACGTCCATCCGCTCCGCCAGCCGCAGGCAGAGTTCCACCCCCTCCGGCCGCTTCAGATCGATGGAGATGCCCTGCTTCCCGTGATTCAAGCCCAGGAAAAAACTGGCGACCCCACCGGCGAATGGGGGCCCCCACCCGCGGCCCATATCGCCGCCGCCCGCCGCCTCCAGCTTGTATATCTCGGCTCCGTAATCCGCCAGCAGCAGAGTGCAGTAGGGGCCCGCCAGCGCGTGAGAGAAATCCAGGACACGCAGTCCTTCCAGAGCGGAGCGGGGCTTCCCGGTGGCGTCGTCCATGGGCGAATCGGCACATCCAGCCTAACAGCCTTTGTGGGGCAGGTTGCTAGGGGCACCCTCTGGGTCCGGCGGATTGGCAATCCGCCCGGCCCCGGGCTGGCAAGCGAAGCCCTCCCATGGGGACCGAAGCCTCCCCAAGCGAGCGCACCCCGTAGGACAATTGTCAGTATGAATCTGAACCAGGGCCGCCGCATCGTCGCGGCGCTCTTCGGCTGCGCGGGCGCTCTGCTGGCGCAGGCTCCTGCGCTGGGCGTGCCTGCCATCACCGCCACGGTGAAAGGGCCCAACCAGATCAATCTGACCTGGCCGGCGGTGTCCAATCCGGGCTATGGCTACCTGGTGGAGATCCAATCGGCCGGCGACAGCCGCTACGCTGCGTGGCAGGAACTGCGGCCCATACCGGTGGCGGGCGGCTACCAGTGCGACCACACGGTCAGCATCCGCAACGGGTTTTGCAATATCGGCGATCCCACGGGCGTCCATGTCTACAATCCGCCGTCCAATGGTGTTCCTTACTGGGTTACCGAACCCACTTACATCGACCCTCAAGACGGTTCCGCGGCGCAGTTCATTGCGGCAGGGCTGAAACCGGATACCGGCTATCGCTTTCGGGTTAGAACTTACTCAGGTATAAGTTCGCCGGCCCATGGCAGTTACTCCAACATAGCCGCGGAGACCACCGCTAAGTACGTGTTACGGTACGTTTCGCCCGAGGGCGACGATTCCAGCAATGGCGCCGACGAATCGCATGCGTGGCGGACCCTGGCTTACGGGTCCCGGTCGATTGCTTGCGGGCAGGTTCTGATCGTAAAAGGCGGCAGTTACCCTGGCGACACGATCAGCATGGGCCAGACGTGCACCGCCGCGAATAAGGCGGTGGTCCTGGTGAATCCCGGCGAAACCGCAACCATCATTTCGGTACCGCAAGGCGCGGAACACACGGCCATCCTGGGGGGCGCCTATTTGGTGATCGATGGCTTGATCTCGGCATCCTCATCCGCGCAAAACGGGGACTATGACATCATGATCGAGGGTAGCCACAATGCCCTGCTGAACGTAGAGACGCATCCTGCTGTCGTCCCTGCGTTCAAGAATGGGGTGCAGGTGCATGGCGATCACAACCTGGTGCACCGCTGCTATCTGCACGATGCCTTCAGCCCGGACGCCACGCAGAACCCCAGGGGCAATGGCGGATTCGTGCTCACGCTGGAGGGCGGCCGCGCCAGCGGAAACGTCATCTGGAGCAATCATCTGACGCGGGGCGGCCACGACGTCAGCATGTGCATCCGTGGCTGCAGCAACAATCGCTGGCTGAACAACGTCATGGACGGCGGCTGGGGTATGGGTTGGAATGCCATCCAGGGCTCACAGCAGAATCTGGTGGAGGGAAATTTCATTAAAGATGTGGGCCAGCTAGTGACATTCTATAAACCGGCCATCCAGGTATCCGAAGCCAACAACACCGTGCGGCGGAACGTCGTGGTCAATGCCAAGTCCTATGCATTCGAAATCAGCGCTCTCTACGGCGGCAGTTCGGCGGCTAACACACGGATCTACAACAACACCGTCTATAAGCCGGCGGCTTGCGTCTTCGCCTCGCACAACAACGGAGTCGCGGCCTACGACCATGGCGTCTTCTCTAACAATATCTGTTACGCATTTACCAGCCATGCGACCGATATCTATTTGGCGAATAAGAATAGTCAGATCAGTTACAATGACATACTGGCGCTGGATGGCGATGGCCGTCCCCAACCGGAAAAGCGCGTGATTATTTGGAACCATGAAGCCGGCGGTGACTTCCAATACCCTCGCACCCTGGCTCAGGCGGACAGCATGTTCAGCCCTCCCTTTTCGCATAACAAGGGCCTGGACAAGCTTCCGGCGTTTGTGGATGAAGCCAGGTTCGATTTCCATCTCGCGGCAGGCAGCCCGCTTGCCGGCGCCGGCACTAAAATCCAGGATCCGGAGTGGGGTTTTCCGGGCGGCAGGGTAGATTTGGGCGCTTTCGGGATCGGCGCTTTCGGGATCGGCGCTCTTGGGATCAACCCGGCGCCGCACTCCGCCGAGCCTGCCCGCCATGCGGACGCGGAAGATGGCGTGGCGCCCGCTGGCGCACCGGCCGTCAATCGGCCCCGGGCTGCGACAGCGGTTCAGCCGCCGGCCAATCCGCCGCGCTTCGGACCGCCCCAGTTGGATCGCCCCACCCTGACGGCGATCGGCGTCAAGGTGCCGATCGCTGGTGAGGTTGGCGAGCGCGCGGCCGTCACGGTGCGATATCGGGAGGCCGGAAGCCAGTCTGGCGCCCAGGCCGGCAGCCAGTCTGGCAAGCAGTCTGTCAACCAAGTCTGGCGCCCGGCCCTGCCGCTGTTTCGCGTGCATCCCGAAGTGATCACCGGCCTCGATGTCCCACCGCACTTCGGCGGCACCATCTTCGACCTGAAGCCGGGAACGAAGTACGAAATTGTGCTGCACGCCGTGGATCCGGACGCGAAGGTGGATCAGGAACTCACCCTGGAAGCTTCCACCAGGGCGGTGCCTCGCGATCCGGTTGCCCCGCGCGAAAAGCCGGTTCGCGACGTGGAGGAATTGACGGCGGCGCTCCGTGCGGCACGGCCCGGCGACATCATTCGGCTAGCCGACGGCGTCTATGGCGGCCAGTTCCGAATCTCGGCCGAAGGGACGTCCGAAAATCCGGTGGTGATTCGCGGCGCCGGTGAAGAGAAAACCATCCTGGATGGCCAGGGCTGCACCGGCTGCAATGTGCTGGAGGTGTATGGCGGCGGGTTCGTTCATATCGAGCGCATGACCATCCGCAACGCCGAGCGCGCCATCCGCTTCCAGACCAATGGCGCGGAAGGCAACGTGGTCAGGCGGGTAAACATCCGCGACACCACCATGGCCATTGGCGGCCACGCCGGCCAGAAAGACTTCTACATTTGCGACAACAGCCTGGAGGGCCGCCTGAGGTGGCCGCTGCGTTACAGCATCGATGACGGCGCGCATTCCAACGACGATGGCATCCAGGTGGTGGGGTTCGGCCACGTCGTGTGCCACAACCGGATTTCCGGATACGGCGACGCCATGAAAACCGAGCAGACCGGCGCGCGCGCCGTGGATTTTTACGGTAACGACATCCTCTATTCCTACGATAACGGCGTCGAGTTGGACGAGGGAGCCGGCAACGTGCGCTGCTTTCGCAACCGCTTCTACAACGCCTGGTCGCCGCTCAGCGTGCAGCCCATTTTCGGCGGACCGGCCTACCTGATTCGCAACGTAGTGGTGAATGCGCTTGACGAGCAGATGAAGTTTCACGGGTTGGGCACCACCCCTCCTCAGGAGCCGAGCGGGATTCTGGTTTTTCACAACACCTTCGTTTCGGCCCAGATCGCGCTCAACCTGCAAACGTCTGCTATGAGCCACTACTTTGTCGTTGCCAACAACCTGTTCATTGGCCCCAAAGGCCCCGGGCTCAAGAAGGTGGTGAACTGGGATGGCCCGTTTCAAACCGGCCTTTTCGACTACAACGGATACTTTCCCGACGGCATTTTCGCCTTCAACCGATTCCGCGCCACAGTGAAGCAGTTTTCCTCCATGGCGGTGATGCAAAGTTACGGGATGGAGACCCACGGGATGGAGACCCACGGCCTGGCGCTCACCGCCCCGATATTCCAGAACGGCTTTCTGCTCGACGAAGATTCGCGCGGTCTGGTCCAGCCGGTGGATCTGACGCTGGCGGCGAATTCGGGCGCGCTGGATCGCGGCGTCTACCTCCCGAACATCAACGACGGTTTCACCGGCGCCGCGCCCGACTTGGGCGCCCTGGAGCGCGGCTGCCCGCTTCCGATCTACGGACCGCGGCCCGAGGGCATGGACGAATCCAACATGATGGCCGGCTGTCCGGCAGCGGCGGCGTCAACCGGAACGCCCACCGCGGCGTCAACCGGAACGCCCACCGGAACCGACGACGCGCTGTCTTCGCAGCCGGCTCTGCTTCTGCTGGCGCGGATGTCGGCCGCCGCCAATCCCACGGCCAACTCCGCCGCCAATCCCACGGCCAACTCCGCCGCTGCGCCGCACTCGCCGCCGGACATCGCCGCGGAAGCTCTGA
>DATMNI010000123.1:0-4402 GCA_035570275.1 Candidatus Acidiferrales bacterium
CTACGGCAGCACTCCCACCACAGGCCACCCGTCCACCCACATCATGGTCGAGATTTGCAGAAACGAGCGGCCCGTCTTGCCGTGATACGCGTGAAACACCAGGAAATCGCCGCTGCGGTCGTGGAGGATGGCCTCGTGGCCGGGGCCGCGCCAGTTCGGCGTGGTGGCCCCGATCACCAGCGACCCGCCGCCTTCGGTCATCGGCTTGCCAGTCTTGTCGACATACGGGCCGGTGACCTTGCGCCCGCGGCCCACCACCACGTTGTACGTGCTGTTCACACCGCGGCAGCAGCGGTCGAAGGAGACGAAGAGGTAGAACCAGCCGCCGTGCTTGACCAGGAACGGCGCCTCGATGGAACCGCCGATGGGCGGCGTGCGCGGCCGGCTGGCCAGCGAGTAGAGCGTGGTGTCTTCGGTGGAGAGCTTGCCTGTCCGCGGGTCCAGGCGGCGCATTTTGATGCCGCCCCAGAAGCTGCCCCAGTTGAGCCACACGCTGCGCGGATTCTCCACGAACAGGTTCGGATCGATGGCATTCCAATCGTCCTTGTCCTGAAAAGAGCGGAGCACCATGCCTTCGTCCACCCAGTGGTAGTCGGGGTGGGCGGGGTCCAGCGTCTGATTGGTCGCCAGGCCTATGGCGGAGTTGCGGCTGCCGAACGTGGAGACGGCGTAGTAGAGATGGTACTTGCCGTTATAGAACGATATGTCGGGCGCCCACGCGCCGCGCGCGCCGGGGATCTCTTTCGTGGCCCAGGCAGGCAGCGTCTCGAACACCGAACCGGCCAGGGTCCAGGTGCGCAGATCTTTTGAAAAGCGGATCGGGATAACGCCCGCGCTCGACCGGCCGCCGGTGCAAAAGATGTAGTAAGTGGCGCCTTCTTTGATGATGACCGGATCGTGAACGCCCTCCACGTCGCCTGAGAGGGGAAGAACTTCGGGTTGCTTCACTGCCCCGGCCAGCAGGGTGGTCAGGAGCACACACCCAACTAGCACAGGCGGATTAGCAATCCGCCGCAGATTAACAATCTGCCCCACAAAGGTCACCCGAGCTTCACTTTCAGCATGGTGTAGGAGTGCGCTGGAAAGGCGTAGTGCAGCCGGCGCGGCTCAGTGCTGACCGAGCGCTGCACCGTCTTCACCGGGTGGGTGTCGAAATCGTTTTCGGCCTTGATATCGGGGCCATTCACCTCCGAGACGGCGACGGCGCCCGAGAACTGCTTGTCTTCCGCCTCAAACTCCGTCTCAATGGCCTGATCGCGGTGCCGGTTGACCACGTTCAGAACCAGCGACCCGTTGTCGTATCCCGCCGAAACGTCGAGATAGGGCACGTCGTCGAATCGCCGGGTCTTGTACCTGGGGCTGTCCACGAACAATTCCAGCGCCTTGCCCCTGGTGTTGCTGGCGAAAAGTTGCAGCGGGTGGTAGATGGTTTGCAAGTATAGGCCCTTGTCGTTGGAGAAGATGGGCGCGATCACGTTCACCAGTTGCGCCATGTTCGCCATCTTCACTACGTGGGCGTGGTTCACGAAGGAATTCAGGAAAGTCGCCACCACCAGCGCGTCTTCCAGGTTGTAATGCTCTTCCAGGATGCGGCGGCCGCGCTGCTGGTTGCCGCGCGCCCGGTACCAGACATTCCACTCGTCCCAGGCGATGTAGATTTTCCGGTTGCCCGGCTGGCCCGAAAGCGACGCGTCGATAATGCCCTCGGCCGTTTTGGTGCGCTGGTCCAGTTCCACCGAGCTGGCCATGAAATCGCCGAAATCGTTGTCCGCATTTCCCACGTAGAGGTGCAGCGACAGATAGTCGGCGTGCTGGTTGAGGTACTGCAGCACGGTCCGGTTCCACGATGTCCAATCCGACCCCGGCCGGTAATTCGAAGACCCGGCGGCGATCAGCTTGACGTTCGGGTCAGTCCACTTCATCAGCTTGGCGCCTTCCAGGGCGAACTTGCCGTAGTCTTCGGCGCTGCGGTGGCCCATCTGCCACGGGCCATCCATCTCGTTGCCCAGTCCCCAGAACTTGACCTTCCACGGCGCCTGGCGGCCGTTCTGCCGGCGCAGGCGCGTCATGGCCGTGTCCTCGGATGAGTTGCAGTACTCCACCCACTGCTGCGCTTCGGTCCAGGTTCCGGTGCCCAGGTTGGCGCAGATGTAGGGCTGGGTGCCGAGCATTTCCACGTAGTCCAGGAACTCATGAGTGCCGAAGCGGTTGCTTTCCACCGTGCCCCAGGCCATTTCCAGGCGCGGCGGGCGCTGTTCGCGCGGGCCGATACCATCGGTCCAATGATAGTTGGATGAGAAGTTTCCGCCGGGCCAGCGTAGCTGCGTGACGTTCAATTGGCGCACGGCTTCCAGCACATCCTTGCGGAAACCGCGGGTGTCGGAGAGGGGCGATTTCTCTTCGAAGATGCCGCCATCGATGCACCGCCCCAAGTGCTCGATGAAGTTCCCATAGATCATGGGATCGATGTCGCCGATCACGCGTTCGGTGTCGATCTTCACTCGTGCACGGAGCGGAGCCTGCTGCCCTCCCAGAATGGACGGGCCGGCGGCCAGGGACAGCGCGAACTTGCGTCGGGAGATATTCATCGGTTCAACCGTAGCACAGCCATTCCTGGCTGTGTTTCCTCCTTATCGCAGCACCCGCTCGGCTTCGACAGCCACGGCGACCAGGGCATCGTCCCGTCCCCAGGCGGAGGTGATCTGCAAGCCCAAAGGCGCGCCCTCCACGGGGAGCGGGACGGAAATCGCCGGGACGCCGAGCGCAGTCCAGGGGGCGTTGTTGGCGGGGTCGCCGGTGGAAGCCAGGCCCGCGGGTGGAGCGCCTGTGGCGGCCGGCGTGAGAACGGCCGGATAGTCCCAAAACAGGTTGGTGATCTCGGTCCGCATTTGCGCCACGAAGCCCACAGCCTGATGATATTCGGCTTCCGGGATCTCCAGTCCGGTGCGCACCAGGTCAGCCAGCCGGATGCCGATGCGGGTTCCGTACTGTGCCATGCGTTCGCGGTGAGACCGCGCGCCTTCATACCGGTTGATGGTGATGGCCGCGTTGGTCAATGCAAGCCATCCCGCCGGAGGGTCCATTTCTTCGACCGCAACGCCGCTTTGGCGCAGCTTACCGGCGGCGTTCTGTACCGCCCGCGTCATCGGCCCATCGGCATTGACCCGCAGCAGCGCGGCGCGATGCAGTTCACCGGTGACGTTGCCGGCGAAACCGAGCGACCAGAGGCAGGCCATATCGGCAGCGGTCTGGGTGAAGAAACCGATGGTGTCGAGCGACGGCGCAAAGGGCAGAACGCCGGCTGAGGGGATCAGACCGAAGGTAGGCTTAAAGCCGCAAACCCCGCAGTAGGAGGCCGGCCGCAGGACCGACCCCAGGGTCTGCGTGCCCAGGGCGAACGGCACCATGCCGGCTGCGACGGCCGCGGCCGAGCCCGACGAACTGCCCCCCGGAGTGTGTCCGGCCAGGCGGGGATTGCGTGTGGGCGCCGGGTCGAACGAAGCGAAGGCCGTGGTCTGGGTCTTGCCCAGGAGCAGGGCTCCGGCGCGCCGCAGCGTGGTCACCACGTCGGCATCGAATTCGCCCTGGCGGCCTTCGTACAGCGGCGAGCCGTATTCGGTGGCCAGCCCGTTCGTCTCGATAATATCTTTGGCCCCGTAGGGGATGCCGCTGAGCGGTTTGTCTTCGAGGAACGGCTGCGCCGCCACCGCAACCCAGGCGCGCACCGTGGGTTCAGTGGCGGCTATTTGGCTGAGGCAATCGTACAGGATTCCCACCTGAGTTTTCTTGCCGGATTCGAGAGCTTCAAGGAATTGGCGCAGCACGGTGTCAAAACCATACAGTCGAGAATGCCCGTGCCGCGTCGCGGTGGCGGCCGTCAGTGTCGACCAAGCCGTCGGAGGGGAGCATGCCGGCGGCGGTGGTCCTGGGAGCCTGTCCGGGGGCCGGGAAGCAGCGAGGGAGCACGGGCTTCATCTTGGCTTATTATGCTACGGATTTGGGCCTGGGCCTATGGCAGATTACCGGCGCCGCCGCTTCACCAGGTGCTGGTTCAAGTGGACAAGGCTGGCGAACTGGCCGGCGTATCGGGCGGTGGGCGGAACCTGCAACTTGCGCCGCCCACTGAAATCGCGGCCGCGGAAAAGGTCGGAGGCGCCGATTACGGCGGCGCCCATGGGCCGGTATTCGTAGGCGCCTTGTGCCCAGGCCAGATCGTCGTCAACCCACAGAAAGAAGCCCACCAGCCTTCATCTTACCGCTCCCACAGCAGCGGCCGGCTCGCCAGCCGCGTCCCCCCGCGTCCCGAAGTTGGCGGCCGGCGAAACGGCTGGCTCTGGTACGTGTTTCAAATCCCCGGTGCGCGGCGGAACGAATGAAACCGGTGGCCGCAGGCGCGGCACCG
>DATMNI010000124.1:0-20868 GCA_035570275.1 Candidatus Acidiferrales bacterium
CGATTCAAGCGTTGGCACTCGATCTGCCTTACTCACCGTGCTGGGAGGGATCGAGATGAAGCGCCAGTTGACCATTTTCGGTTCGGCAGTCCTTTTCTTCACGCTTTCCGCATCAGGCCAGGAGCCTCTGCGGCGGGGCGAGGTGCCTATCTACAACGTGACCGTGGTCGAGCGGACCACCAAAGCCATCAACTATCAGTATCGATCCGGGCCGACGACGATCGATTTCCGCGGCACCGTGCTCATGACTGAAGCCAAGGGCGAAGCTACCGTGGAGTCGAAACGCGGGCGCACCGAGATCGACCTGAAGGTGGACAACCTGGTTGCGCCAACCCGCTTTGGGCATGAATACCTGACTTATACGCTGTGGGCCATCACCCCCGAAGGCGGGCCGCACAACATCGGCGAAGTGATCCCCAACGGCTCCAATAAGGTTCGGATGCACGTTACCACCGACCTGCAAGCATTTGGCTTGATCATTACCGCGGAACCGCATTCCGCCGCGCGTCAACCAAGCGATGTGGTCGTGCTCGAGAATCAGGTGCGCCCGGACACAATGGGGCTGGTCAAGGAAATTGAGGCCAAGTATGAGTTGATGCCGCGCGGCCACTACACCTGGGACACGGCCAACAAGTTCGACGCCAACGCGGCCAACATACCCAAGGTCTCCATGGATCAATACGAGGCTACGCTGGAGCTGTACGAGGCGCAGAACGCAACCGGAATCGCCCGCGCGGCGAATGCCGAACAATACGCGCCGGAGACCTTTCAGCGAGCGCAGCAATTGCTGGCCAATGCGCAACGCTTGCAGGACACCAAGGCGCCGGCCAGCCTGGTGGTGCAGATGGCACGCGAGGCCGCGCAAACCGCGGAGGATGGCCGTGTGATCGCGGACAAGCGGCGGCAGGAAGACCGGGTCGCCACGGCGGAGGCCGAAGCCGCCAGGGCAAAGGATGCGCAGGCGCGGGCGGAAGGCGAGGCGCAACGGATGCGGACCGAGGCCGATGCCGCCCGGTCGCAAGCGGGAGCCGACCGGAGCGCTCGGGATCGGGCCGAACTTGATGCTGCCGACGCTCGCCAGCGCCTGGCGCAGCAGGCGACAGTTGTGGCGGCTCCACCTCCGCCGCCAGCCCCCGTAACGACAGCCCCTGACAACTCCCAAAAGACCGAATTGCGCATGCGGCTGCTGGAAAACCTGAACGGGGTGGTGGCAACGCGTGACACGCCCAGGGGGCTGGTGGCAACGGTTGCCGATTCCAACTTCAACGGACCGGACCTGCGCGGACCGGCTTCCAACCAACTCCCGCGCCTGGTTACGATTTTGACAGCGTATCCGAATCTGCGCGTAGCTGTGGAGGGTCATTCGGACGGCGCATCCATTCACGGGCAATCGGCGAAGCGTGCCGAATCCGTGGGCCAGATGTTGGTCGCGCACGGTTTGCCGCCGGACCGCATCACCGTCCGCAATTTGGGCGATTCGGCGCCTCTGGTCGCCAATTCCAGCGCCGCGGGCAGGGAACAGAACCGGCGCGTGGAAATTGTGATTTCCGGCGACCCGATCGGCACCTTGCCGTTCTGGGATCGCACTTATAGTCTGATGCAGCGCCGTTGACCTATTGGCTGACCTATTGGCACTCGGGGTGCACAAGGGCTAATCAGGAGAACAATTATGAACAATCCACTTCAATTGACGATCGTGCTGGGTTTGGCTGCGGCCGGTGTGACGTTGGCTGCATCGGACGTAAACCCACCGTCGAAGTCCGAAGCCGCGGCAGTACGGGATGCGGTCCAATTCGAACGCGCCAAAGATGCCGCCGCCCGGAGACAACTCGGGATCGAGGCGCACCCTGGCCAAGCCTCGGAAGCCAACCGTTCGGAGGCTGACCGCTCCACGGCCGAAGGCTTGACCGCCGAGCCCCAAGCCAAGAGCAAAAGCCAGTCGCCCCAAAACGAGACGCTTGGCCAGAGCATCCGATTCGAAAAGTTAAAGGATGCCGCCGCGGCCAGACAGATGCGGTTGGACGCGCGGCAGGCCGGTAAGTCCTCTCCGGTGTTGGGCAAAACCGAAAAAACGAAACCGTAGGTCTCCCTACGCCCATTGCGGAGGCGATAGGCTTGTTGGCCAGGACCGGGTCCGAGTTGCAGTCTCGCTTGGCAGTCGAACAGGTGCTGCGTTGCATCACGGCCCATCTCGGGCGAAAGGTTTCGGGTCGATGACCAGCCCGGCTCCTGGAGGGACTTCAGCTTGCTGTTTTTCGCGACGCCATCCATCGGCGAAGGGAATCCCGAGTCTCGCCGGACCTTCGCCCGGCCAAAAGACTTTCCACGCTGATATCTTCATCCAAGTCCGGCCAGTGTATGGCAGTGCCGCTCCCGATGAAACGCCAGTTCGTGCGCTCGCTTGCCGTGCCGTGGGCCAGGCGTGGAAACCAGGCGAGCGGCACCGTGATGGTCCGGCCATCCGCAAGATCGGCCATCAGCGAATCATCGTTGACGTTCAGACCCTTGGCCATCGCTTCCCTAAATTGAATCCCCGAAGTAGTCATGCCATGCCCTCAGTAGGCCCGTTTCATGCTTTGCGACCAATCTCTCAATCCTTCCGATCTCAACGCGGCCGAACCCATCGCTGTTCTCAAGGCTTACCGGATCTCGCCAGAACTTGGCTTCCGCCTCTTCTCGCTCCACATGGACGTGAGGTGGTTCGTCCCGATCTGCCGAGTAGAAGAAAAACCGGTATGGTCCGGAGCGAAGAACCGTCGGCAACGTTTTTAGTGTACATTATTGCTAACTAAGTTCCACCACTCCGCCGCGCTCCCTCGCGTTCGCTTGATTTTATTGGGCAACCGGCCGGAATTCCAGCGTGCTCGTGGCCTGTACGTTCAGAAATTGCATGGGGTAGCTGCGGGAATTGTAATAGGCATCCCACTCGTCCTTATAGTGGCTGGAGAGGATCTGGCCGGATTGGCCGATCGGGATGTTGAGCAGCGAGCGGTCCCAGTCGGCCAAGTCCGCACTCATGCGCATCGAGGGCGCCAGAACTCGGGTGGTCTGCTTGACGGTTGTGTTGGCGCCGCTCATAGGTACCGGGCCGATATCGAAATACTTGCCGAGCACGGGGACCTGGTGGACCACCGGGTTCGTGATGGCGATCCGCAGCCACGCGCCATATTGCCAGCGTTTGACGTCGCTGCCCTGGATGCGGCGGCCCTCTTCCAATGCGTCCAGCAGGGCGCGCAGCAGCATTTCGTCGTAATCGCGGAACCAGCCCGCGGGCCGCTCGGTTAGCAATCGCTGCACCACCACCGGGGCCATGTTGAATTCGTAGACCACGGTGCTGGAGGGGGCGGCATTGGCCGCGATGGAACTACGCACGTGCTGATAGACCAGTGTGATGAGGAAAGGCTCGGCCTGGTCCTTGTGCATCTGTCCGTTCCAGCGTCGCAACAACTCGACGGCATCGTCCAGATCCGGGCTGCGCGAGTTGCGCCGGTCATAGGCGGCCACCACCTGGCCCGCCAGGAACTTGTGAAAGGCCGAGTAGATATCCTTTTGAACCGTGAGCATGTCTGCGGCGCGCCAGCCGTTGCGTGACCCCAGCAGGTCGCGGATCTGCCGGAAACGGTACGGAGGCGCGAAGTTGCCGTTAACCGGGTAGGGGTAGTTCGGCGGAAAGGTATTCTGATTGGCCGACGCAATGATCCCGCTGGGCGGGTTGAAGACCGAGGGGAGTTCGTCGAACGGAATGAAACCGTCCCATTCAAACTCGCCCGAGGACCCGTCCACCGGCACGTCGCCGCGATAGTTGTGCCGTTTGGGCAAACGGCCGACCGCCTGGTAGCCGATGTTGCCATCGATGTCCGCATAAACCAGATTCGATCCAGGGCCGGGATACCGGCTCAGCGCCTTCCGGAACTCCTGCCAGTTCTGGGCGCGATCGATATCCAGAAATGCGAACTGCAGCAGGCCGGGTTCGGCGACGGCCCAGCGCAACGCCAGATGGCTCTGACCTTCGTGGATCATCAGCGGACCGTGGCGTGTGACCCATAGATCCATCTCCACTGATGGCTGGCCTTTGACCCGGATGATCTCGCGCTCCTGGCGGGCCTGCTCAGTCTGCCCGCGGAAAACATATTGGCCAGTGCGGTCGTCAAACTTCTCCAGGTAGAGATCCTGCACGTCGAACTGCAGGTTGGTAATTCCCCAGGCGATGCGCCGATTGTGGCCGACCACCACGCCCGGCGCTCCGGGTATGGTGACGCCGGCCACATCCAGCCCCGGCGCCTGAATGTGCACCATATACCAGATACCGGGCAGCGAGTACTCAAGGTGCATGTCGTTCGACAGAATCGGCTTTCCTGAGGCGGTGTGGCTGCCGGCGATGGCCCAGGCGTTGGACCCGGGGTTGCCATCGGCCAGGCCATACATCGGGAACAGGAAGTCGACCTTCTGCCGGTCGCCCTGCGCCAGCATGTTCTGCTTGGTGGCTTCATCCTTCCAGGTAGTGGTGAGGCTGCGGAACATGTGGATGTACAGGAGGAGGGAATCGACCACGCTCCAGGGGCGCGGCTGATAATTGAGCAGCGTGAATTCGATGGGCAGGTTGTGGAGGTGGGTGGAAATAAAATGGTTCACACCCCGGGTATAAGCCGCCAGCGCGGCGCGGTCATCGGCGGGCAGGGTTCCGTATCCCTCTTCGGCGATGCGGCGGAGGCGAAGGCGCCGGGCATCGCGATCGGGCTCAAGTCCCGGAAGGCCGAGAATTTCCGCCAGGTCCCCGGCGGCGAACCGGCGGAGTGCGTCCATCTGCCAGAGTCGGTCCTGAGCGGTGACGTAACCTTGAACGAAGAGAGCGTCCTCCAGGGTGGCGGCGCGAATGTGGGGTTCGCCAATGGTGTCGAAAGACACCGAGGCGCCCGCGCCGAGCGGCGCATCAATTGCACCGGACCGTTGCGGCAGCGGCCGCCAGATGAACCAGTAGACGGCGGCAAGCGCGATGGCAAGCAGCGCTGCGATGGCGATGTTTACAATTTTGACGATGCGTCCGACAGCGAATTGCGTCATTCAGGGGATCGAACAACCATGATAGCGGTAGCCGCGACCCAGTGGGACAGACCATCGCCTTTGGTGGTCTGTCGACTTCGCCAGTGGGACAGACCATCGCCTTTGGTGGTCTGTCGACTTCCGGATGGGGGAGAAAATATTTGTGGAAGGGCTTCCCTACGGCGGCCGGATAGACTACAATGATCGTCAACTAAACGAAGTGTAACCAAAAAAGGGCGCCCTCCCGGGATACGTTGGAGAACGCCCACCTACGTAACGGAGTTAGTTGGTTACCTGTAAAGACGAATGGGGTCCGATTTGGTTATCAAAGTCCGATAGAATTATTTCGGAGACCGTGACCGATTCCCCCATTCGTCTTCTGCTAGTAGTGCTGCTGATCGCGGTGAACGGCTTTTTCGCCGGCGCTGAGGTGGCGTTGCTTTCGGTGCGGCATTCGCGCCTCCGCCAAATGGCGGAGGAGGGGAATGCGGGTGCGCAGGCCGCTCTCAATCTTCTCTCCAATCCCGGCCGTTTGCTTTCGGTGACTCAGTTCGGAGTCACGCTGGCCAGCTTGGGGTTGGGATGGGCAGGTGAAGAAGCGATTTACGGAATCCTGGTGGGCTGGCTGCAACCGATGATCACGCCGTTTACGGTTAAATTTTTCCATCCGCTCAGCTTCGGGCTTTCGTTCTTGATCATCAGTTATTTTCACGTGGTATTGGGCGAAGTGGTGCCGAAGAATCTGGCCATCGCCAAAGCCGACCGGGCGGCCGCGCTGACGGCTCCGGCGCTGCTGGTCTTTTACCGGCTCTCGATCGCGTTTGTAGTGGTGATCGAACGTTCCGCGGCTGCCATCACACGCGCGCTCCAGGTGAAGCCGGGCAGCCACGGCGGCGTACATACCGCTGAGGAACTGAAGCTGATCGTCAGCGGCAGCCGGGGACTAGGGTACCTGCCGGAGGCCGAGGAGGACATAATCCATCGCGTGCTGGATTTGGGGGCGATTTCCGTGCGCGAGATCATGGTGCCGCGCAACGACATGGTCTCGGTCGCCGCCGATGCGACGCTGGACGAAGTGCTGCGCACGATGATTGAGGCGCAGCATTCGAGGCTGCCGGTTTATGAAGGGACGCCCGAAAAAATAATCGGCATTCTGCACTACAAAGATCTGCTGCCGGTCTGGGAAGAACGGCGTCAGGCCATCCGATCCAGCCGGCCCAGCCGGGCGTTCCGCGTCAGCCGGTTGCTGCGCCCCCATCTGGTGGCGCCGGAAACGAAACCGCTTTCTCAGATGCTGGCGGAGTTCCAGCACGGGCCGTCCCACATGGCGATGGTGGTGGACGAGTACGGAACGATAGTAGGGCTGCTCACGGTGGAAGACGTGTTGGAACAGATTGTGGGACGAATCGAAGACGAGCACGATGAGAGGACCGCGCCACGGAGCGTGGAGGCCGATGACGTGGAGTTGGAAGGAACCACGCGGATCCGCGATATGGAGAGCGAATACGGGATCGAAATCCCTACCGATGCCGGCTTTGAAACGCTGGCCGGTTTCCTGTTATTCCGTTTGGGAGAAATTCCGCAAGTGGGAGAAACGGTGGTATACCAGGGGCGCAGGTACACAGTATTGGAAATGGAGCGCAACCGCATTGCCAAGGTGCGAGTGGAGAAAGTTCCCGAACAGCCTGTGCCGGCGCCGTGATCATAGTTTACAAATGCAAACTTTATAGGGGCGCTGGATCACATTAATGACATCCAAAGTTTGCGGGGATTCGTATCCTAGGGTATAGTCGTTTCTGAAGAACCTGTTTCAGTATTTCAGAGGAGGTATCACGTGAAGAGAATAGCTGTTGTTTTTGCTTTTGCATCCATCTCCGCGTTTGCAGCGGAATGGTCGGGAACTATCATGGACACGAAGTGTTCGTCCAATAAGGCAATGAAGGATAATGCCGCATGCGCCGCCAAGTGCATCAAAGGCGGAGACCCAGCAGTCCTTGTGGATGCTGACGGCAAGGTGTACAAGATCGCGGACCAGGATAAGGTTGTTGCTCATGCCGGCCATAAGGTCACGATTACGGGCACCATGGACGGCGACACGATCAAGGTTGACAGCGTCAAAATGTAAGCTTTCGGGGCGGGGTGGCACGAAAGCGCGGAACCTTTCCGGGCTATTCCGGGAGTGTGCCGGACGTGTTAGCCTGCCCCAACTATTACTCGTATTTCGTGAACGAGTGTGCGAAACAGGTCTGCACACACGTTGAGTAGCGTTGAGTTCGGTGCCTGCTAAAGCGCCCTGTTGTGCCCCCGGCTGCGGTCTTCTCCTCTTTGCGCGCGCGGCACGTTTCTATTTGAATCCCCTTTGCGTGGCCGTATCCCGGAAGACTTAACCAAATTTCCAGTCCGGTTCCGGACCTTCGTCGCTATCCCAACTACACCTACCGATCCGCCAACCAAACCCGAACTGCGGGCGGCGGTTCGTCCATAATGGAAGTGCGACAACGCCTGAGCCTGCCGCAGGAGAGAACGCCGAATGGCGTCCGAGACTACCGCACCAACTAGTTCCGAGAGCCGCGCGGCGAGGATGATTCGGGAGGTCTTCGAGTCGGGACGGCCGATCACATACGTTCGTTCGGCCGAAGAGCAGCGGGTCGCCAGCGTGCTGGCCGAGGTAGGGATGAGGCTGCCTGGCTCCCTCCCGGTACCGGTTTGGACATGGAGCCTGACTACGGGGATGCGTTGCGGTGACGAAGCGGTGGAGGCCGGCACCGGGACGCCGCGCGGAGTCCTGGACTTCATCATCGCGCACCAGGGCGCCGGCATCTTCCAGCTCAAGGACTTTCACGAGCCGTTGCGGGAGTCGGCGGAGATCCGGCGCCGGCTGCGCGATCTCTACGAGGGCTGTCTCGACCGGCCGAAGTTCGTCGTCATCACGTCCGCGGTCCGGTTCATTCCGGAGGAGATCGAGCGCAGCATCATGTTTCTGGAACTGCGGCCGCCCGATCTGATCGAGTTGGTGGAGTTTCTGCGGGCGGAGACGCGGGCCAGCCTGCCCGGCGGGGAGACCGGCGACGCGAATGAGGCGCTGCTGTACCACTTCGCTCGCGCCTTGCAGGGGCTCACGCTGGACGAAGCGCGCTACGCATTGCGCCGCGCGCAGGCCGCCAACCGCATTCTTGGACCTGAGTCGCTGCCGGCCTTACTTGAGGAGAAGCGGCTCCTGGTCAATCGCAGCGGCTTCATCGAGTATATTGCCGACGCCACCAATCTCGGCGAGGTCGGAGGCTTGGAAGGTCTCAAGAAATGGCTGCTGGAACGGCGCAAGCTCTTCCACATGCGCGACAGCCTGACCGAGGAAATCATGCCCAAGGGCGTTCTGATGATGGGCATTCCCGGGTGCGGGAAAAGCCTGTCCGTCAAAGCCATCGCCTCTTGTTTCGGGCTCCCTCTTTATCGTGTGGACATGATCGAGATCTTTTCCGGGCGGCACGGCAAGCCCGAAGGGGCGTTCGTGCAAGCCTGCCGGATGATGGAAGAGATGGCGCCCGCGGTGCTTTGGTTCGACGAGATCGAGATGGGGATTACGTCGACGGAATCCGGCGGCGAGCAGGGCCGGATTTTCGCGTTCTTCCTCACCTGGATGCAGGAGAAGGCGCGCGGGCTTTTTGTGGCCGCGACGGCCAACCGGATCGACCTTCTGCCTGCCGAAATGATTCGCAAGGGACGGTTCGACGAGGTGTTTTTCGTTGACTTGCCGCTGCACGACGAACAGATCGACATCTTCAAGATCCATCTTAGCCGCCGCAGAGTGGATGCGGCCGGCTTCGACCTCGCACAACTGACGCAGTTTACGATTGGCTGGACCGGCGCCGAGATCGAGCAGTGCGTGATTTCGGCCTTGACACAGGCACGCCTGGAGGACCGCGAGGTCACGGAGCAGGACTTGATTGGCGTGGCAGTGAAGCTGGTTCCGCTATCGCGGACCATGAAGGAACAGATCAGTCACATTCGAGCGTGGGCGTTCGAGCGGGCTGTCCGCGCGTCGCCCGGCGCGTACAGCAGGTAACGGCGAAAGTGATCCGCCCGGACTCGGCAGTTATCCCTGACAACCTGCCCACATAGGTGAAACGCGTTACAGTGGAGTCCCGGAGAGTGACACATGACAGCGCAATGGACGCCGATGCGGTGGCCCGGCGGCTGGAAAGATCCAGCGACGCTTGGTCTCCTCAAAGGGACAGCCATTGATTATCTGATCGTCGACAAGGGTGACGAATGGGAAGCCATGCGGGCCCGCGCGCGGCAGCAAGGTCTGCAGGTGGCGGAGGCGGGTTCGGCCGTCGTCGGAGTCACTGCCATTAAGGGCGAGTGGCCCGGCGTGAGGATGTCGCGCGGCGGGCCGGGACAGGCGATGGGCGGTCCGACCGGCGTGCCCTGGGTGGATTCCAACGGCTGGGCCGTGCGCCTGGCTGCCGTGCGGCATCCGGAATCGGCGGTTTGGGTGGATGCGCCGCCATCGGGAAACCTGCGCATCACGGCCGGCGCCTACACGTTGGCCATGGCCGATAGCGCGGCCCACGGCGGGCGGTGGGTGATCGCGCTCGACGCCCAACTGGCCGGCGGCCTGGCAGCCGCCAAGCCCGAGGCCGCGGACATCTGGAAGCACATTGCCGCCACGGCCGGTTTCTTTGCAGCCCACAAAGGTTGGAACGGCTACCAGCCGGCGGCGGTGGCGGGAGTGATTTCGGATTTCGCCGGCCCCAACGAGTTTCGGGGTCAGGAAATGCTCAACCTGCTGGCCCGCGCCGGTCTGCACTATCGCATTCTGCGCAAGGATGCGATAGGATCGTTGGCGGGTCTGAAAGCCGTGATCTACGCTGACTCGGATGCTCCCACACCCGAATTGCGGAAACGGGTATCGGCCTTCGTGCAGGCCGGAGGGTTGCTGATCACGGTGCCCGCGTGGGGAGCGCTGGAAGGCGCGGCCAAGCCCGCCGTAGCGCCCTCTGCACAGCTTTCTGAACGGCCCTCCGAACACCCCAGCTTCTCCATCCACGAGTTCGGAAAGGGCAGGATCGCGATGGCCCATCGGGCGCCGGACGCTTACGAGATGGCCAACGATGCGGTGGTGCTGATCAGCCACCGCTACGATCTGGTCCGGTTTTGGAATGGCGGCGCCACGGGTTCCTATTACGCCGTCTCGCCGGATGGCAAACAGGCGGTGGCGCATCTGTTTTTCTATGCCGATCGCGGACCGGATTCTGCCGCCGTGCGAATCGCCGGGCCGTACCGCGGCGTCAAGATATGCACCGTGGATCAGCCGGAAGTCAAGGCTGCTCACGTGGAGTTACAGCCGGACGCGGTAGAAGTTCATCTGCCGCAGGTGCCGCAGTATGTGGCGTTGGAGTTGTCGTGACA
This sequence comes from Candidatus Acidiferrales bacterium, assembly GCA_035570275.1. Classification (GTDB taxonomy): domain Bacteria; phylum Acidobacteriota; class Terriglobia; order Bryobacterales; family Bryobacteraceae; genus DATMNI01. The sequence goes on from DATMNI010000124.1 coordinate 10,453, forward strand.
CATCAGGAGCCTGTTATGCAATGCGATCTAACTCGCCGCCAATGGTTCATTAGAGCTACCCAGGCGGGAATTCCCGTGTTACTGGCACGGCGGCTGGCAGCCGATGCCCCCACCGCGCCGGTTGCCGTCGCCCGTTGCAAGACCTACAACGCCGCCGAACTCTTGCCCACCATGCAGAAGATGTTCGACCAGCTAGGCGGTCTCGGCCGCCTGGTGAAAGGCAAGACCGTGGCCATCAAGATCAACCTGACGGGCGCCCCGACCTACCGGCTCGGTTACCTGCCGCTCGAAGATACTCACTACACCCACCCGCAGGTAATCGCGGCGGCGGTCCACTTGATGGGCAAGGCCGGCGCCCGCCGCATCCGTCTGTTGGAAAGCCCCTGGTCCACCGCCGACCCGGTGGAGGAGTATATTCTGCGCGCCAACTGGGAACCGCGCGACCTGCTGAACGCCGCGCCGAACGTAGAGTTTGAGAACACTAACTATCTGGGCCAGGCCAGGAAATACTCGCGAATGAAGGTGCCCTTTGGCGGCTATATATTTCCGGCCTTCGACTTGAACCATTCCTACGAAGACTGCGACGTGTTTGTCAGTATCGCCAAGATGAAGGAGCACGCCACCGCCGGAATTACGCTCTCCATGAAGAATTGCTTCGGCCTGACGCCTTGCACCATTTACGGTTCGGGCGCGGGACAGGACGAGCCCTCCCTCGTTCCCAAAGGGGGCCGCTCGATGGTCCATGCCGGCAACCGCCAGCCATCCCGGAGCGCGCCTGCGGAAAAGGACCCCGGCACGCCACGGCAGGACACCTACCGGGTGCCGCGCACCGTGGTGGACCTGATCTCCGCGCGTCCCATTCATCTGGCTATCGTGGAAGGCATCAGGACCATGACGGGCGGCGAAGGCCCGTGGGTTGCGGGAGACCTGCAGGCCGTCGCGCCCGGCGTGATTCTGGCCGGCCTGAATCCGGTGACCACCGATGCCGTCTCCATGGCCGTGATGGGCTTTGACCCGATGGCCGGCCGCGGCACGGCTCCCTTTGAGCGATGCGACAGCACGCTGCAACTGGCCGAAGCGGCGGGAGTGGGAACGCGCGATCTCAAGCGCATCGAGGTGACGGGCACCCCCATCGCCGAGGCCAGGTTCGATTTCGCGGCCATGCGCAGAAAACGGCTCGTCTCGCCTCAGCCGCGCATGGGGCTACGAGGTTAAGAGCTGTCAGCGATCAGCTATCAGCTTGAACCAGCGCATGCGCCGAGGGCGCGGTCCGTGGCTGAAAGCTGATAGCTGATAGCTTGCAAGCTACTTATCGGATTCGCGAATCAGTTGCCGGTAGACATCGCGGGCATGGTCATAAGCCTTGCGCGCTTCGGCCAATTCGGCCGGCGCGATGCGCGGTGCCTTCTGCGTCCAGCACTGACTGACGGCGTTCAGGCACCATTCGCCGCTGGCGCGGGAAGCGCGCACCGGCTTGCCGCCTACAATCACGAACGCGGGATTGGTGTGGGCGGCGGGCAGGGTGCGGGCCGCAATCCAACTGCTCTCCTTCACCGGCACTTCGAACTTCAACTCGCGCACCTTTCCATCGGCCACCAGGTTCTGGCGGGCTACGGCCTTCCCGTTGACCACGATCTCCACCGGCACCTCGCGGGTGTCGCCCACCCGTGCGCGCTCCACGTCCCAATAGGGCTTCTGGTCGTACGGCAGCTTGCGAATGGCTTCGTTCGGCGCTTCGGGAAGGTAGGCCGCCGCGCTGAGAGTTACCAGGACCGTCGCTGGACCGGCCGTGCGGACCTCGTCCCCGGCGCTGTGGCCGCCCACACGGAAGTTCATCAGATGGGTCTTGCCGTCCGACACGTAGCTGTAACCGGATTGCAGGCCCTTCAGCCATCCCAGGTAACTCATCGGTCCGTCGATTTTCGAGTACGTCCGGCCCATCCCCACCCGGCTGTCGTAGATGCACGGGAAATCGGTCTCGCCGGCGATCCGGGTCCGGAAGCCCACGTTCAGCGTGTGGTACCAGATGTTCAACTCCCACACGTACGGTGTGTCCACGGCGGAGATGAAATCCACCGTATCCGGATGCGTCACGTCGACAACGTATTCGTTGGCGCCAATGCCATCGAACGCCGGCACCTCGAACGAAGGCAGTTCCTTGCCTGCGACCTGGAGGCCCCAACCCGAATGCGCGAACCCCACCACCGCGCCCTGCTGCTTGGCCCACTTGAAGATGGGCAGGTCCCACGTGGGCCACTCCTCGATCTTTTTGGCGCCCGGATAGTCCTGCTGCTTCAGGTTCAGCAAAACGATGTGGCCGGCGTGGCTGGAAGGAAAGCCCGAAACCTCGAGATCGTAGTGCATAATGCGGTCGGGCTTGGAAAGTGTGTGGTCGCTGCCGGTGAAGAACTGTTTCTGGTAATAGTAATCGGGACCCCAGGTGAGCACGCTGGCGGTGTTCAGGCTCTCGCCCAGAATCTGGCGGATCATGTCCTTTGGCTCCACGCCCTCGGTGGGGTTCATGTAATGGGAGCAGCCCGCGGCGTGAATGTGATGATCGCCGGAGTACCAGCCGTATTGCGACGGGTCAATCCAGCGGTCGAGCTGGAACGAGATCTCGCCCGGTTTGCCTTCGGAGGCGTCGAACTCGCGGGTGTGCGGCACATATTCGGGGCCGCCCGAGTACTGCACGGTGTAATAGCCGGCGGGCAACTGCACGGTCTCGCCATCGGCCCGGTAGATCTGCGGCTGGAAGAAAAAGTCGGGCGCCAGGCGCTTGGCGGGCAGCGGGTAGATTCGGTCCAGACGGTCGCGAATCACAAATGACGCCAGCGTGGGCCGCCCCTTCTCGTCTTTGACCCGCATGGTGATGCGCCGCGCGGGCAGGGCCGTAAAGACGATCATCACGTCGTTGCGGAACCCGATATCCTGGGTTCCCTGGCCCACGTTGAGGGCGATCTTGGCCGAACGCTGGCCGGCGTCGCGGCTGTGGATTTCGAGGATCGCATACTCCAGCGCCAGCCCGGTGAGGCGCCGCCGCAGGGGCGGCTGCTGGTAGAGCGAAATATCGGCCCATCGCTCGGCCGATTCGCGTGGCGTAAGCTGCATGGGCGGGGCCGGGTTGCCGCTGGAGCGAATGTACACGTTGCCGCTATTCGGGCTCTCCACATTCAGCGCAGCCGTGACGTGGCCGTTGTTGGACACCTTGACCAGGAACAGGCGCGTTCCCCCTTCCACCAGTTCCGGTTTAGCGGCGCCCTGCTCCACTTTCACGCGGCTTTCGGGGTTGATGTCCACCGCCAGCAGGACGTACGGGTCCAGAATAGCCTGGAGTGCGGCGACCGCCGCGGCTTCATCGGCATTGCCGATGGCCTCGTTAATGCGCCGCGTTTCGGAAGCCGGCAGCGGCTGCCCCAGGTAATTCAAGGCATCTTCCAACTGGCGCACCTGCTGCGCCAGAGGCTGCAATGGGATGGGCGCGGCAATGGGCAAAGCCGCGGCATGCTGATGGGCGGTTTCCTGCGCGGCCGCGATTCCGCCGAGAATCAGCGCGCTGGCGAGTTTCATAACGGCGAGCTTCATAATCGTCCCTCACTGATCGTCCCTCACTGATCGGTCACTTTACCGCTGGCGGCGCTAACCTGGGGCGCCACTTGTGGCACCACTTGTGGCACCACTTTCATCAGGGCGGCTTCCAATTCGGCCGGCTCGAAGCCGAACGGTCCCGGCCGGCTTTTGTAAACCACGCGGCCATCCTGGCCGATGAGCACCAACCGGTCAGGCCACCCCGTATATAGACGTTCCACCGTGTTATCCATACCGTCAATTAACGCCGGGAAGCGGATTCCCAGTGTGCGCACGCAGCTTTCGGCCACCTGAAATCTCTCGCCGTCGCTTCGCGGATTCCGGAAGATCACGCCCTCGCGGATGTTGCTGCGCATTTGCCAGATGTCGCTGGGGTGCGCCTCCTGAATGTAGACCGCATAGAATGCCACCTTGGAATTGTACCCGTCGAACAACTTGTTGAGCGCGGGAACCTCCCGGCGAAATGGCGGTCAAGTGTAGCTCCCGAAGACCAGCACCACGGGGCGGACGCCGCGAAACGACGAAAGCTGCACGGCGGACTTGTGGTCCAGGGTGGGCAGGCGAAAGTCCGGAGCGGCGTCGCCGGCCTGCAATCTGCCGGCGCGCGCGGAGGTCCACATCGTCTCAAACGGCAGCACCATCATGAAAGGGACCGGTGTTTTGGCGATAATGCGGCCGAAGGTATCTGGCGGCTGCAACATGGCCCAGTAGAATCCGGCGCACAGCGTGAGATGACTCGCGGCCAGGATCAGCAGGACCCACAGAATCTTGCGCATGGAGTAGCACCTCTGTACAAGAGTACAGCGTACAAGATTACCGCGGGGGTGGAACGGGCGGAGTTGTGCGGGGTCGGCTTCCGGGGGAAGGCTGCGATTCCGTGAATGGAGGTTCCAAAGGGCCGTATGCTGCTTCTCTGAATTGCGCGCGACAGCCGGGCGCGAACGAATGGGACTACGCCGCCTTCGCCTCAGTGGACAGCATGTCATCGATGTTTAAGGTGAGGCGGCTATGTGGGGCAGGTTGGTAACCTGCGGCGGATTGGCAATCCGCCTGCCGCACTGCGCGGGCAGGGCTGCCAACACGGGCTGGCTCGCTGCCGCATCGTGTGCCGGCACTCTCGAAAGTCGCTTGTGGAAGTTCGGCCGCGCGCCAACTCCCGGCGGGCGGATTGCCAATCCGCCGCAGCTTGCCAAGCGCGTGCCAAGCTGCCCCCATAGCGCCACGGGCGATTTTCATCCTTCCCCCTGTGCGCCCGGCGCACATCGCGAACAGATTAACAATCCGCCTGCAGCGCGGCGAAGTCCGCAACCCGCGTCCGGTGGCGGTGTAGCCTGGAAGAATGCCCGTGCTGCCGCCACTCATCGAATTCCAGAACCTGACGGTGCGGCGCGACGAGCGGGTCGTGCTGGACCGGGTCACGCTGGCCATCGCCCAGGGTGAGCACATCGCGATTCTGGGGCCCAACGGCTCCGGCAAATCCACCCTGATCAAGGTGATTTCGCGGGACTTGTACCCGGTGCAGAAGGCCGAGCCGTGGTCGCTGAAGATCCTGGGACGCGAACGGTGGCACCTCTTCGATCTGCGCCATCACCTGGGCATCGTTTCCAACGACTGGATGCAGATGTGCACGCGCGACTACTCGGCTTTCGAAATCGTCCTGTCCGGGTTCTTCGGCAGCGTGGGGATCTGGCCGCATCACCAGGTGACTCCGGAGATGGAGCGCCAGGCCCGGGAGGTAATGGAACTACTGGAGATCGCCCACCTGGCCGGCCGGAACACCAACGAGATGTCATCGGGCGAAGCGCGCCGGATCCTGATCGGACGGGCCCTGGTCCACCGTCCGCAGGCGCTGGTCCTGGACGAGCCGACCTCCAGCCTGGACCTGCACGCCACCCACGAACTGCGCGGCATTCTGCGCAAGTTGGCGGCCAACGGGATCAGCATCATCATGGTGACCCACCACCTGCCCGACATCCTTCCCGAGATCCGGCGGGTGGTGGCGATCCGCGGCGGGCAGGTGTACTGCGACGGGCCCAAGGAACGGGTGCTGGAGGCGGCAACCCTCTCGGAACTGTTCGGGCTGGAGGTGGAAGTGCTTGAGCGCGGTGGATACTATCACGTGCTGTAGGCCTATGTAACGTTATCCACGTTACTGATTAGGTTGAATTCCGACGTGTATATCTCTTATACTATGTGGTCGGTCTGGCCTCACTCGTTAGGGCCGGACAACGGGTAAGGGGGTTTTCCTTTGATGTTTTCCACTACGGACACGCTCTGTGTCGAGCCGTGCGCCGGAACCGCGCGAAACCGCCGGGTTCCACGCGCCCTGATGATTCTGCTTTCGCTCGCGGTGCCGGCCGCCACCGGCCTGGCGCAGGAAGCGGGAGGGGGCGAAGCCAACCTGACGCTCCCCGACCTGGGCACGGTCTCTTTCCTGCCCGGCCTGGGCGGAATCAGCGGCAGTTCCCTGCTGATGGGCGGCCTGCTGGTCAGCGCGCTCGGCCTGATGTTCGGCCTTATGATTTTCGTTCGCCTTCGCAAAATGGCGGTCCACGACTCCATGCGCGAAGTGTCTGAACTGATCTACGAAACCTGCAAGACCTATCTGGCCACGCAAGGCAAGTTTCTCCTGGTCCTGGAGGGTTTTATCGCGGTCATCATCGTCTTCTATTTTGGTTTCCTGCTGGATTTTGCGTTTTATAAAGTCCTGATCATCCTGGCGTTCAGCGTGGTCGGCATCTCGGGCAGCTTCTGCGTGGCCGCTTTCGGCATGCGCGTCAATACCTTCGCCAACTCGCGCACGGCTTTCGCGTCGCTCACGGGCAAGGCCTACCCGTGCTATGACATCCCGCTGCAGGCTGGGATGAGCATCGGGATGTTGCTGGTTTCGGTGGAACTGCTGATCATGCTGTCGATTCTGCTGTTCATTCCGGGCGACCTGGCCGGCTCCTGCTTCATCGGCTTCGCCATCGGCGAATCGTTGGGCGCGGCGGCGCTGCGCGTGGCGGGTGGCATCTTCACCAAGATCGCCGACATTGGCAGCGACCTGATGAAGATCGTGTTCAAGATCAAGGAAGACGACGCGCGCAACCCCGGCGTGATCGCCGATTGCACCGGCGACAACGCGGGCGATTCGGTAGGCCCCTCGGCCGATGGTTTCGAAACTTACGGTGTCACGGGTGTGGCGCTGATCACGTTCATCATGCTGGCGGTGGCCAACCCGACGGTCCAGGTACAGCTTCTGGTCTGGATCTTCAGCATGCGCGTGATGATGGTGATTTCATCCGCCGTGGGTTACTTCGTAAATGCCGCCATCGCCAAGGCCCGCTTCGGCACCCTGGCGAAGTTCAATTTTGAGACGCCGCTCACCACGCTGGTCTGGCTTACATCCATCCTTTCCATCGGCCTTACCTACGTCATCAGCGCCTTCATGATCCCGGAGCTGGGTGGCGATGACTCGATGTGGTGGAAACTCGCCACGGTCATCAGTTGCGGTACGCTGGCCGGGGCGCTGATCCCCGAATTCGTCAAGGTCTTCACCTCCACCAGTTCGCGCCACGTGCGGGAAATCGTCACCAGTTCGCGCGAGGGCGGCGCTTCGCTCAACATCCTCTCCGGTTTCGTGGCAGGAAACTTCAGCGCTTACTGGCTGGGCTTCGCCATGCTCTCCCTGATGAGCATGGGCTATTACATGAGCACCATGTTCCTGGGCACGCTGATGTTGGCGCCCGCGGTGTTTGCCTTCGGCCTGGTGGCCTTCGGCTTCCTGGGCATGGGACCGGTTACCATCGCGGTGGATAGCTATGGCCCGGTCACCGATAATGCGCAATCGATTTACGAGCTTTCGACCATCGAAACCCTGCCCAACATCTCCCTGCAGATCCAGAAGGATTTCGGTTTCAAGCCGGATTTCGAAAAGGCCAAGGAGAACCTGGAGGAGAACGACGGCGCGGGCAACACCTTCAAGGCGACGTCAAAGCCGGTGCTGATCGGGACCGCGGTAGTTGGCGCCACCACTATGATTTTCTCCACCATCGTGGCGCTTACCCATGGCCTCAAAGACAATATGGACAAGCTCTCCCTGATGCACGCGCCGTTCCTGCTGGGCTTGATTGCGGGCGGCGCGGTGATCTACTGGTTTACCGGCGCCAGCGCGCAGGCCGTTACCACGGGCGCCTACCGCGCGGTGGAGTTCATCAAGAAGAACATCAAACTGGACACGGCGGAAAAGGCTTCGGTGGCGGATTCCAAGAAGGTGGTGGAGATCTGCACGCAGTATGCACAGAAGGGCATGTTCAACATCTTCCTGGTGGTGTTCTTTTCCACCCTGTCGTTCGCGTTCCTGGAGCCCTTCTTCTTCGTGGGCTACCTGGTTTCCATCGCGCTGTTCGGCCTGTACCAGGCTATCTTCATGGCCAACGCCGGCGGCGCCTGGGACAACGCCAAGAAGGTGGTGGAGACCGAACTGCACGCCAAGGGTACGGCGCTGCACGATGCCTGCGTGATTGGCGACACTGTGGGCGACCCGTTCAAGGACACCAGTTCGGTGGCGCTGAACCCGATCATCAAATTCACCACGCTGTTTGGGTTGTTGGCGGTTTCGCTGGCAGTCAGCCTTACAGCCAAGCAAGGGGCGCCGTTTACCACCGGTCTGGCGGCGGCGTTCTTCCTGGTTTCGACGGTGTTCGTATACCGCAGTTTCTATGGGATGCGGATTGAAAGCGGGAGAGAGGAAAGCAACGAAACCAGCGTGGCGATCCCGGCCTCGTCTCCGCGGTAGAGTGGGACATCCATGATAAGGTTTGTGTCGTCTGTCACCCGGGCATTGCGTTAAGGTGGGACGGACGATCGAGTTGTGTCGTCTGTCAACCGGGCATTGCGTTAAGGTGGGACGGACGATCGGGTTGTGTCGTCTGTCACCCGGGCATTACAGACCACGAAAGACGATGCTCAGTCCCACCTTCTCCAAGGAAACAGGCTACGATATACGGTTCGGGAATCACCCATGCCAGGCTCTCGCCTCTCGCGCCGGAACTTTGTGCAAGCCGCGGGCACTCTGGCCGGAGGTGGATTGCTTTGGCAGACCGTTGGCTGCAAGCAGCCCGGGATGTCCCAGCAGCAACCGCGGGGTGAAGCTCAAAGGGCCGCTGTCGAAGTGAGTGGCCCCGCCGATTACACCCTGACCATCGCCGTGAAGCCGGTGGAACTGGCCCCGAATCGCATCGTATCCACCACCACCTACAACGGTCAGTTTCCGGGGCCGCTGCTGCGCTTCCAGGAAGGCAAACCAGTCACCATCGACATTCACAACCAAACCGATACGCCCGAGCAATTGCATTGGCACGGGCAGTTTCTTGCTACCGATGTGGATGGCGCCGCCGAAGAGGGCACGCCGTTCATTCCGCCTCATGGAACCCGCCGGATCACGTTCGTCCCGAAGCCCGCGGGGTATCGCTTCTACCACACGCACGTCCGTGCGGGGGCAAATCTAAGCGCCGGGCAGTACACGGGCCTGGTGGGTCCGGTCTACGTCGAACCGAAGAACAACCCTGGAAATTTTGATCGCGAGGTCTTCCTCACGCTGAAGGAATTCGAACCTACGTACAGCCGCGGCGGTGACATGGCGATGGACTTTCTGTCGTCCGCAACCACGGTACAGGCACTGAAAGATTCGGGCGAGAACGCCATGAACGCTTCGCTGGCCAAGGGCATGCCTCACGGATTCGAGGTCGGATATGGTTCCTTCACGATCAACGGACGAATGCTGGGGAGCGGTGAACCGATACGCGTGAAGCAGGGCGAGCGCGTACTTTTCCACGTGCTGAACGGCAGCGCCACCGAAATCCGCAGCCTGGCGCTGCCCGGACACACCTTCACGGTGGTTGCGATGGATGGCAACCCAATTCCGAAGCCAGTAAACGTGCCGGGACTTTGGCTGGGGACAGCGGAGCGAGTCTCCGCCATTGTCGAAATGAATCATCCTGGTATCTGGATCATGGGCGATACGGCGAATGACGACCGGCAGCACGGCATGGGTACGGTGGTGGAATATGCCGGCCAGAAAGGCAAACCGCAGTGGGTGGCTCCCAAGCCATTTCATTGGAACTACGCGCAGTTCGGAAATCAGTTCGGAAACCAGTTCGGGAACCAGGGGGCGGCGGTTCCGGAGCCGGATCAAGTCTTCGAAATGACCTTTGCCAAGCAGAACGCAGCCGAGGGCGGCTTCAACCGGTGGACCATCAACGACGTCGCGTTTGCGGAAGACCACATGCAGCCGATGTTTCGAGTGCACCAAGGCAAACAATACCGTCTGCGGATGCACAACGCCAGCGACGACATCCATCCGATCCACCTGCACCGCCACAGTTTCGAACTGACCCGTGTGGCTGGGCAGCCGACGTCCGGCGTCGTCAAGGATGTGGTCATGGTGGGGGGCTACCAGGAGGTGGAGGTCGATTTCGTGGCGGACAATCCCGGCCTCACGCTGTTCCACTGTCATCAGCAGGTGCACATGGATTTCGGATTCATGGCCCTGTTCTCATACGTCTAGCGAGGCGCCGCCTCAGACCGAAAGTGTTCTTCACCGCAGAGACCGTAGAGTGCTTAACTGTCTTGGGGAAAGTCCGTTGCTGCCTCCGCTCCCTGATGGTCGCGGCTCTGTAACTATTTGCAAACACGCAATACCCCCAACAGAGCCGCGACCGTCAGAAGGCGTGAAATATTGTTCGTCAGGACCGAGGGGGCATAAAAATCAGATCCGCAACTCCGCAACTCAATTATTGTCGCTTACTGCCTCGGCCCCACCTCCTTGAAATGCCGCCCAGCTCAGGC
>DATMNI010000125.1:0-30969 GCA_035570275.1 Candidatus Acidiferrales bacterium
CGATCGGTCGAAAACATCGTCCAGGGCGTTTACTGCTCGGTGCTGCTGGTCGATCACCAGCGCGGGTGTCTGGTGCAGGGTGCCGGGCCCCATATTCCGCCGCCGTTCTGGGAGATGTGCAATGGGGTACCGATCGCCCAGGACATAGGATGCTGTCCTAAAGCCGCCTTTCGCAATGAAACGGTGATCAGCGAAGACCTCGCCAGCGACCCCAATTGGGCGCCCATCCGGGATATCGTCCTGAGCTTAGGCCTGCGGTCCTGTTGGAGTGTGCCGATCCGCGATTCAAAAACAGAGCGCGTCATCGGAACCTTCGCCATGTACCGGAATCATCCGGCCAAACCGGCGCCTTTTGAAATGCGGGCGGTGCAAGCCGGCGCGCAACTGGCGGGTAACGCGATCGAACGTCTGCGAAACGTCAAAGATCTGCGTGACTATGCCGAACGCTTCTCCATGGCGGAAAAAGCAGCGGAATTCGGCATCTGGGAATGGGATCCGATAACCGGATCGTTCGACCTGTCGGATGGGACGGCCCTGATAACTGGCCTCGGTCCCAAAGGGCTCCGGGTCACCCCCGAGGAACTGTACGCGACCGTGCACCCGGACGACCGCGAACCGGCGCGCCTGGCCCGTGAGAGAGCGTTTGAAAGTGGTGGGGACTATGAGCACGAATTCCGAAGAGTGTTTTCGGACGGATCTGTCCGCTGGTACCGCAACCGGGCAACCGTCGAATTGGCGGACGGCAAACCCGCGAAAATAATTGGCGCGATCCTCGACATCACCGCACACAAAGGCCTTTTGCTTAATCTGGAACGCGCCAAGAATGCGGCCGAGGAAGCCGTTCGCGCCAAGAGCGAGTTTCTGGCCAACATGAGTCATGAAATCCGCACCCCCATGAATGCTGTCGTCGGGATGACGAGCCTCCTGCTCGGCCTCGACTTGCCCGCCGACGCCATAGACTGCGCGCAGACCATCCAGACTTCCTCCGATTCGCTGCTGACCATCATCAACGATATCCTCGACCTTTCGAAAATCGAATCCGGCAAGCTGGACCTCGAACACCTTCCCTTCTGCTTGCGCGAGTGCCTGGAAGAAGCAGTCGAACTGCTGGGGCCGCCCGCGGCGGAGAAGGCCCTGAATCTGGCTGTTGAAGTCGCTCCTTCATTTGCCGACTGGATCTATGGCGACCCGACCCGTTTGCGCCAGATCCTGGTAAACCTGGTCGGCAATGCCGTTAAGTTCACTGAGAATGGGGAAATTGTGGTCACCGCCACGGAAGCAGTCGTATCCGGGTGCAGCGCGGTTGTCATTGCCGTGCGGGATACAGGCTGCGGCATCCCACTCGATAAACAGGATCGCATCTTCCAATCCTTCAGCCAGGTAGATTCGTCGATCACGCGCCGGTTTGGCGGCACCGGACTCGGCCTGTGCATCTCAAAGCGCCTGGCGGAAATGATGGGCGGAACCCTGACGCTAGAGAGCGCGGCCGGCTTCGGCTCAACATTCAGCCTGATGCTCCCGTTCGAACCGGCGCCTGCACTGGAGTTACCACCCGCCGCGGAAACCGCCTGGGCCGGTAAGCGTGTGTTGGTCGCCGATGGCAACGCCACCAACCGGCGAATTCTTGCCGATTGTCTCACCCATTGGAAGCTCTCGGTGCACACTGTGCCCTCGGTTGCGGAAGCGCTGGGTCGCATTCGTGCCGAACCCTGGGACCTGGTCATCCTCGGTTGGCTCATGCCCGAAATGGAAGGCGGCGAGTGGGCGTTGGCTGTCAAGGCCGAACTCGGTTCCGGCGCGCCGCCGATGGTGATGCTGGGCGCCGGCGTTCGTTCTCCACTCTCCGCATTACACGGTCAATCCGGCCCATTTGCCGCCCAGATCAATAGGCCTATCCGGCGGAAAAGCCTGCACCGGGTTGTGTCGCAAGTCCTCAGTGGCAAGGCCGCCTCGCCAGGCGTCTCCAAGGTGCTTGACCCGGATTTGGCCCGGCGCATGCCTCTTCGCATCCTGGTTGCTGACGACAACCTGATCAACCAAAAAGTTGCGCGGCGCCTGCTTGAGCGCTGGGGCTACCAGCCGGACACGGCATCCAACGGCCTTGAAGTTCTCTGCGCCGTGCGCAGGGATCGCTTCGATCTGGTCCTGCTGGATGTGCAGATGCCCGAGATGGACGGCACCGAGGCGGCACAACGCATCTGTGCGGAAATGCCGGCCGGCCAGCGCCCGTGGCTGATTGCCCTCACGGCCGGAGTATTCCAGGAAGACCGGGAGCGTTGCACGCAGGCCGGCATGGACGGTTTCCTTGGCAAACCCATCAGGGTGGGGGAACTGCAGAGGGTCTTGGAGCAGTGCTACGCGCAGTTGCCAGTTTTTTCACGATAGATCCGCGGCGCTTCTCTTCGACTTCCTCCGCGCTCACTTGTCGCCTAATGGATGCGTGGGCGTGCGCTTGGGCGGCGCCAGGGCTGGAACGGTTGCCACCACGCCACCCTGCGTATTGCGGAACGGAATGCTGAGCACCACGTTGCGGATCAGGGTCCGCGACCGGTACTGGTCCTTTTCGAGCGAATCCACCAGTCTTTGCACGGTACACTGGTCGCCATCCTGCAGGTTGCGTCCCAGCGCGTATCCGAGCACTTTGCCGGCGAGGTGGCGGAGGAATTCCGGTTTGCGATTGAGCAGCACCTGGCGCAATTCCACCGGCCCGTTGAACTTTTCGCCCGATGGCAGGGCGCCCGCGGCATCCACTGGCTGGCCGTCGGTTTCGCGGTCGCGCCAGCGGCCCATCCAGTCGAAATTCTCCAGCCCCATGCCGATGGGGTCCATCAGGTTGTGGCAGGTGGCGCACGACGCATCGGCACGGTGCCGCGAGAGGATCTGCCGCATGGTCAAACCGCCCTCGCTCCTGGCCGCCACCTCCAGCGGCGGCACGTCCGGGGGTGGCGGCGGAACCGGTGTGCCCAGCAGGGTATCGAGCACCCAGGCGCCGCGCAGCACCGGGCTGGCCTGCTTGTAATGCGAGGTCATCGCCAGAACTCCAGCCAGCCCCAGCACGCCCGCGCGCTGCTCGCCGGGCCACGCAACGCGGTGGAATCCGTCGTCATCGAAGCTCTTGATGCCGCCGTCGAGACCCTTGGCTTGGCCATCGAGGACCCTGCCATCCACTTCATAAAACTTCGCCAGCCGCGCCGTCAGGAAAGTATAGTTGGCGCTAAGCAACTCCAGCAGGCTGCGGTTCTCGCCCAGAATGTAGTGGAACAGCAGAACCGGCTCTTCCCGCAGATCGGCCGCTACCTCGGGCGTATAGTAGTGCTGCAACTCGGTGAGCAGCGGCACCACGCGCCCGCCCACTTCCTGCGTGCCCAGCCATTGGCCGACGAAACTCGTGCTGAAGGCTCGCGACCGCGGGCTGTCGAGCATGCGGTCCACCTGGGCGGCGAGCACCTTGGGGTCCTGGAGCCGCCCCTGCCCGGCCAACTGGAGCAGCTCGTCGTCAGGCATAGTGGACCAGAGGAAGTACGACAATCGCGACGCCAGATCGTACTGGCCCAGGGGGTGGACGCCGGGCGCGTCGTCGTGGTCTTCAATGCGGAAAAGGAACCGCGGCGAGACCAGCACGGCTTTCAACGCCAGTTTCACGCGCTCTTCGTAGGGATCGCCGCGCTCGCGGGCGCGATCGTACAGGGCCAGAAAGCGATCCACCTCGGCCGCCTCCACGGGACGCCGGTAGGACTTGCGAAGGAAGCCGGCCAGAAGTTGCCGCGCCGCCTGGCGTGGATTGAGCGGCGATTCGCCGGCCTCCACGCCGAACAGGCGGTAATGCAGCGCCAGTTTCTCCGGCGGCGCTGGCGCCTGCCGCTGCTCTACCGTCAGGCTGTAGAACGTGACCGGCGCGTTCCCGTTGACGACGGTAATGGTGTGGACGCCCCGCGCCAGAGTGGCGGTTTGGGCGCGCGCCGTGGGCCCGCCGCCGGGGTCGCGTGCGAATGCCAGAGTGCCTGAAGCGAGACCGTCGACTTTCAACGACACCTGAAAGGCCGCGTCCTTAGGCCGCTCCACCGAGACGCGCAGGTTGTAGGGGCCTTCTATGAAAATGGGTAGCGCCGCGGAAACTTCCTGGCCTGGTTCGAGCGTCCGGCCCGGCTTGGGGCCAGGCGCCACCGGAGTCATTTCGGCCGACCCGAAAACCTTCACCAGGGGCGGCGTGACGATCACGCGGTCCAAAATCTTCTGCGCCGCTTCCAGGTAGCGCTCCAGCATCATCGGCGGGACGAATAGCGTTTCGCCATTGGTGTCGAATCCCGCGCCGCCCGATTCGTCGGCGGGGAAAACGTCGGCCACCGCCAGGTCCACACCCAACAGGTCGCGAACCGTGTTGTGGTACTCGCGCCGGTTGAGCCGCCGCGGCGGGGACGCGCCTGCGTAGTCACCGGCACTGCACGCCGTTACGCGCAGACGATTCTCCAGCCACGTGGCCACGCGCAGGCGGTCGTCTTCGGTGAGCTTCGAGGCCATCGGCGGCATGGTGCGGTTGCGAAGTTGCGCGGCCACGTCGGCCCACAGCCCGCGGCGGGTTTCCACGTCCTGCACGGTATCGGCTTTCAGAAAGTCGATGCGGTTTTTGGGATTGGACGGGTTGTGACAGGCCGCGCAGTTTTCGAGCAGCACGGGTCGAATGGACTGCGAAAACTCCTTCGCAGGGTCGGGAACCGCGGCCGCTAACCCCGCCAGTGGAATCGAAATGCCGGCAAGCCACAATGCACGCACTGCTGCAACTCTATCAAACTTTTTGGCGGCCGCGATGGTCTTCAGCGGCTCCAACCACGTCCGGCACGTTCTGGTGACGTCACGGGGCCTCTCCGTCGAAGCGCCTTTTCAACTCCACCTTCAATACCGGGAGCGCTCACACCGGAGCTGCGCCGTCGGCCGGCAGTAAGGATGGGAGCACGAGGAACGTCTGCGCCGGACCAAGGCCTGGTTCGGCACCGGCAGTACGGTTCGCGCACCGGCAGTGCCACAAGTTGCCCGGGGGCGTTGGATTGCGGCACCTGGCGTGTACTAAAAGGCTACGCCTGCCGATAAGACAATTGTGGGGCTACTGAGTCTGCGGAATACCGGATTGCCGTCTTGGAGCCGGCGCCTCGTACTCCGTGCCACCGCTCTTCTGCTCGGTGGGATAGCCTTGGCGATTACGGGGCTGGTATTGCGCCAACTCTTCGAAGAAGGTCAAGCTCGCGGGAAGGTCTACCGGATCGGCGCCGATCATTCGCCGCCTTACAGCCTGCTCGTCGCCGGCCAGGTCCGGGGAATGAATATCGACGTCATGAACGAAGCCGCCCGGCGCGCCGGAATCCGGCTGGAGTGGGTGCCGATTCGGACTACGGCGGAGGATGCGCTCCGGCGCCGCCTGGTGGACATGTGGCCGGCCGGTGGCCGAAGTCCCTGGCGCGTGAAGCATCTCTATCTTACGGAACCCTGGCTGCAGAACACTTTCGTGCTGGTTTCGGCGGCTTCGGCGCCGGTTCTCAAACCTTCGGATCTGCCAGGCAACCGGCCCGTGGCATACAAGGGGGGCGGCCTGGTGGGCACGGTCGTGAAAGAACTCTTCCCCACCGGCATTCCGCAGCCGCACGGGCTTCGGGAAGACGCGGTGGCGTCACTCTGCCGGGGCGGCGCGGCAGCCGCAGTGGTGGAGACGCGGTTCCTGGAAGCCATGCTTCTTCACCGCCCCGCACCCTGTGCGAACCTCGACTTCCGGGTCAGCATCCTGTCCGTGACTCCTCACAAGCTCGCGCTTCTGGCCCAGTGGGATTCGGCGGTGGCGGCACGGATGATGGGCGCGGCTCTCTCCGATATGGCCCAGGACGGGCGCCTGCTGGACATCGAGTCGGGTTGGGCGGCGGTGGCGTCCGCGGACGACCGGCAACTGTTCGCCCTAGGGGAGGCCGAGCGGCAAAACCGCCGGAATACCTGGGGGATAGTGGCGCTCTCCGGGTTCGCCGGGGTCCTCTGCTGGCTCGTCTCCTTTGCTTTTCGCGCACGCGCCAACGAGCGTGAGTCGCGCGCGGCAGCGGAGAAGGCGAGTGCGGCGAAGAGCGAATTCCTGGCCCGGACCAGTCATGAGATTCGTACTCCGTTGAACGGGATTATCGGGCTGACCGAGATGATCCTCCTGGACGAAATCACCGAAAATGCCCGGAAAGAACTGGAGATTGTTTACGGCTCAGCCTCCAGCCTGCTGGCGTTGATCAACGACCTGCTCGATCTTTCGAAAATTGAGGCGGGGCAGTTGTTGATCGAGCCCGCCGACTTCGAGATCAGGAAATCGCTGGAGTCTGCCGTTGAAATGATCCAACGGAGAGCTTTGGACAAGAGGCTCTCCTTCAAGTTAGACGTGCACCCGGATGTACCAGTCAGACTGCACGGCGACGCGTTGAGGTTGCGGCAGATCGTTTTGAACTATTGCGGCAACGCCCTCAAGTTCACTGAGACCGGTGGTGTGAGGGTTACCGTCACGCGGGCTGAAGCCCCTTCTTACTACCGCTTCGCCGTCCACGATACGGGCATCGGTTTCGACCCAAAATTAGCTGCCGTGCTGTTTCAGGATTTCAGCCAGCTTAGAGTAGCCGGCCGCGGGAACCAAGGGGGCACCGGGCTGGGACTGGCGATTTCAAGAAGGCTTGCGGAGCTGATGGGTGGGCGCGTCGGATGCCAGAGCACGAGCGGCCAAGGCTCGGTCTTTTGGGCCGAAGTCCCCTTTCCTGACGCGTCACCTGCCAAAGCTGGGCACGGTGCAGTCGGGGACCTCGAGGTCGAAGGAGCCAGCCGTCTGGCCGGTACGCGGGTGCTGGCGGCCGATGACAGTCCGGTGAACCGTTTGGTGTTGACGCGGATGCTGGAACGCTTCGGCTGCATCGTGCGGAACGCTTCCAACGGAGAAGAGGCGGTCCGGGCGTTTCAGTACGAGAGTTTCGACATTGTCCTGATGGATTGCGAGATGCCGGTTTTGGACGGATACGATGCCACGCGCCAGATTCGGGAGCGGCAGGCCGGCACCCCGGAACGCACGCCCATTCTGGCGATCACCGCCCACGCGATGAGCGGTGACGCCGAGAAGTGCCGGTCCGCCGGAATGGACGGTTATCTCACGAAACCGCTCTCTCTGGGGACGCTGGAGCGGGAACTGAAGCGCGTGCTGGTTTCGAGGTCCGCAGGGGGGTTGCCTACTATCCCCAAGAACGGTTAACTAAGCCCCCCCGATCTCGCCGTCTTTCGCCCGCTCTCTCCCTGCCGGCAATAAAATTTTCCCTGGACATCACAAAACTGTCGGTATGTTACTGGAATTCAGGAACCCAATGGCGGCAGCGATTCAAGTGATTCAAAGCGCGGATACGGCAGCCACGCTTTTCAGCCCAGCCCGCTTACGCATTTTGCACTAACTGGGCGAACCCGACACCGCCGCCGGCGTCGCCCGCCGCCTTCAGTTGCCTCGTCAACAGGTGGGCTACCACATGCGGGAGTTGGAGCAGGCCGGCCTGGTGGAACTGGTCGAGGCACGCCGCCATGGCAACTGCCTGGAGCGCGTGGTGCGGGCCGCCGCCCGCAGTTACATCGTCAGCTCCGAGGCCTTGGGCAAACTCGGCGCCACGCCGGTCGAGCGCCGTCGCGGATTAAACAATCTGCCCCACACAGGGTTTCGCCCCTCCACCCCGCGCTACAGTAGAGTCTTGTCTTTGCACGTGACTCTACCTGCGTCCGCAGGCATCGCCGCTCCTGCGCTGGCCACCGCGGTCGGGCTGAGCGGCGCCGCACTTGGCCTTTGGCTCACTGGCCTGCGCCAGCGTGCCCGGGTGGTGGTCCCCTTCAGTGCGGGCGTACTCCTGGGTGTGGCGCTGTTCGGCCTCATGCCGGAACTGGCGGTCGAGATTGGCTGGCCGGTGAGCCTTCTGCTGTTCGCCACCGGCTACGGCCTGCTGCTCGCCGTAAACCGCTTCGTTTACAAGGTGTGTCCCACCTGCGCGCACGATCACGATCACAACGACTGCTCCACCCCACTGCACGGGTTTGCCGGCCCGCTGATTGCCGCAGCCGCCATCCACAGCTTTCTGGATGGCTGGAGCATCGCCACCGTGCAGCTCACCGTCCCGCTGGGCCTGCGCGTCGCCGTGCCCGTGGCGGTGGCGCTGCATAAGGCGCCCGAAGGTATCGCGCTCGGCGGCATCCTCAGGGCGGCCGTGGGCAATCGCACAACGGCGCTGGGTTGGGCGACGCTGGCCGAAGGCGCTACCTTGCTCGGCGGCGTTATCGGGTTGAGCATGGCTCCCAAACTGGGCACAGGTTGGATTACCTATCCGCTGGGCATCGCCGCGGGCTGGCTGTGCTACCTGGGTTCTCACGCCATCCATGAGGAATGGAAGCGCCGCGGTCCGCGGGCGGCTGCCCTGTCGGCCGCGGCGGGCGTTGCCGGCGCCGCCGCGATTCAGCAGGGCGCCGAAGCGCTATTCCGTTAGGTCCAAGCCCAACTCCCTAACGGTCGAGCGACAAGTCGTGGCTCTTTAAGGTCTGCAAACACGCAACACCCGTCACAGAGCCGCGACCGTCAGGGAGCGGATGCCACCATGTTTACGATAAGATAGACCCGGCATGAAATTGACTTTGTGGGTGTTGATGTCGATTTTGACGGCGGGTGCGGCGGCCGTGGCAGCGGGGACGGAAGCCAAGGTCAAGCTTCCTAACAGCCGCGCCGACCTGCTGCGCGGGGAGAAACTGTTCACGGTTCACTGCGCGCTTTGCCATGGGCCGCATGGCGAAGGCGGGCGCGGGCCTATGTTGACGCGGGCGAAGTTGTCGCGGGCGCCCGATGACGCGGCGCTGCTCAGTGTCCTGGAAGACGGCATCCGCGGCACGGAAATGCCTGGCATCGGCGGCACCCTGTCCGACCGCGAGCTGCGGCAGGCTGCGGCCTACGTCCGGTCGCTGGGCAAGGTGGCGATGAAACCGGTGCCAGGGGACGCGGCGCATGGAGCGGAGATTTTCCGCGGCAAGGGTAACTGCACGGGCTGCCATTCCGTCCACGGGGAAGGTGGCGTTGCGGGGCCGGATCTATCGACCATCGGCGACTCGCGCAGTGCGGCGTATCTGCGCGAATCGCTGGTCAATCCGGGCGCGGCCGTTCCGGAGGGGTACCTGCTGGTCACAGTGGTTCCGAACGGCGGACAGAGCGTGACCGGGGAGCGGGTGAATGAGGACTCGTTCTCCATTCAAATCCGCGACAGCGTCGGGCGCTTGTATTCCTTCTGGAAAAAAGACCTGGCGCAGTTGGATGAGCAGAAAGGCAAGTCGCCCATGCCGTCGTATCAGGGACAACTTTCGGATGCGGAATTGACGGACCTGGTGGCGTACCTGGCGTCGTTGAAGGAGGCGAAATGAGAAACTTAGTCTGGCTGTTGGCGGGGGCCGCGCTGCTGGCTCAAGTGAACGTACCGTATGAGCGCATCCGCGATGCCAACAAGGAGCCGGGAAACTGGCTGACTTACTCGCGCGATTACTCGGGCCAGCGTTACTCCCCGCTCGACCAGGTGAACACCACCAACGTGAGCAAGCTGCGCATCGCCTGGATGCGCCAGGCGGACGAGGCGGACTCCTTCGAGACGTCGGCGATCGCGGTGGATGGCACGTTATTCGTGACGGAGCCGCCGAACATCGTAGAGGCGCTCGATGCCGCCACGGGCCGCACCTTATGGAGTTACCGGAAGGAATTGCCGAAGAATCTGCGGCTGTGTTGCGGCAAGGTGAATCGCGGCGTGGCCATCCTGGGCAATACGCTGTACTACGCCAGCACGGACGCGCACCTGATTGCGCTGGATGCGCGCACCGGCAGCGTGCGGTGGGACGTGACGATGGCCGATTACAAGAACGGGTACTCCAGCACGGGCGCGCCGCTGGCGGTCCATGACAAGATCATCACCGGGATGGCGGGCGGCGAGTACGGCGTGCGCGGCTTCATCGACGGGTATGACGCCAAGACCGGGAAGCGGCTGTGGCGCTTCGACACTATCCCGGCCAAGGGCGAACCCGGGAATGACACCTGGGCGGGTGAGAGTTGGAAGACGGGTTCGGCCACCACGTGGGTGACCGGCGTGTACGATCCGGAAACCAATACGGTTTACTGGGGCACCGGGAATCCGGGGCCGGATTGGAACGGCGACGTGCGCAAGGGCGACAACCTGTACTCGGACTGCCTGATCGCGCTCGACCCCGACACGGGCGCGAAGAAGTGGCATTTCCAGTACACGCCGCATGACATGAACGATTGGGACTCCACCCAGACACCGACTCTGGCCGATGGAGTGGTGGCGGGACAGCCCCGTAAGATGGTGGTGCTGGCCAACCGGAACGGCTTTTACTACGCGCTG
The DNA here is from genome assembly GCA_035570275.1 of Candidatus Acidiferrales bacterium. Classification (GTDB taxonomy): domain Bacteria; phylum Acidobacteriota; class Terriglobia; order Bryobacterales; family Bryobacteraceae; genus DATMNI01. The sequence continues at coordinate 10,419 of DATMNI010000125.1, forward strand.
GACCGCGTCACCGGCAAGTTCATCGCCGGCCGGCCGTACGTGAAGCAGACCTGGGCGACCGGACTGGACGAATCCGGACGGCCCATGCGCGTGCCGGCCGCTGAGCCCACGGTGGAAGGTAAGTTGATCTGGCCCAGCCTTGGCGGCGGGTCGAATTGGTATAGCTCGACTTACAGTCCAACCACCAACCTGTACTATGTCAACTCCAAGGAGCAGGGGGCCATCTATATTAAAGGCGAGGCCGAGTACCGGGCCGGAGCCCTCTTCAACGGCGGCGGCCAGAGCGATTACAAGGACGAGGAGCCGTACGGCGCGGTGCGCGCGCTGGAAGTGGGGACGGGCCAGTTGCGATGGGAGTACAAGCTGTTCAGGCCTTCGCATTCGGGCCTGATGACGACGGCGGGGGGGCTGGTATTTGGCTCGAACGGCAGTTCGTTCTTTGCGCTCGACGCGCAAAAGGGGGGCCTGCTGTGGCGGTTCGAGACGGGCAGCGGGATTGACGCCAATCCGATGAGTTACATGAGCCAGGGCAAGCAGTACGTCGTGATCCCGGCCGGGCACGCTTTGTTGGTGTTCGGGTTGGATTAAGTCTTGTGACATTAGCGGCTGTGAACCAGGTAGTGGCGCTCTTCTTCCTGGCTTCTGCGACGCCCGAGCAGCGCGGCGTGGACTACCTGATTCAGGAAGTGCCGCGCTGGCAGCGAGAGAACCACTGCTTTTCGTGCCACAACAACGGGGACGCGGCCCGCGCGCTGTTCGCCGCGCGCAAGGCGGGGTACACGGTGCCCGACAGCGCGCTGGCCGATACCACCGGGTGGCTGCTGCAGCCTGAACGCTGGGATGAGGTGCACGGCAGCCCGGCGGCCAGCGATAAGAAACTGGCGCGGATCCAATTCGCTGCAGCACTGGCGGAAGCCTGGCGGGCGGGTGTGACTCGCGACCGCAGGGTCTTGCTGCAGGCGGCCGATTCGCTGCTGAAACTACAGGAATCTGACGGGGCGTGGTTAGTGGATACGGGCGGCCTGCCGGGCGCACCTGCAACTTACGGTACCGCTCTGGCGACTTACCAGGCGCGGCGCACGCTGGAGACTGCGGGCGAGTCCCGTTTCGCGGCGGCTATCGCTGGCGCCAACCGGTGGCTGACCGCGGCCAAGCCGGAGAACTTACTCGACGCCGCGGCTATGTTACTGGCCCTGCCGCAGTCTCCAGAGGTCAGACGCAAGTGCCTGCCGATGCTGCTGGCTTCGCAAACTTCCGACGGCGGCTGGGGACCGCAGCCGCATGTGCCGGCGGAAGCGTTCGATACGGCCGTGGTGGTGTTGGCGCTGCGGGCGGCGGGCGAAGGCGCCGTTGGGTACGCCAAGCCAATTGGCCGCGCCAGGGCGTTTCTGATTGGATTGCAGGAGAAGAGCGGAGCGTGGCCGGAAACTACGCGCCCATCGGGCGGACAGAGCTATGCTGAACGGATTTCGACAGCGGCGTGGGTGGTTTTGGCGCTGCTGGAGTGAGGGCTGAGTGGGGCAGGCCCCCGCAGTGGCCCGAAGAGCAAGCGCCCTATTTGTTTTGCGGTAATAAACACTCTGCCGATAAAATAGAATTCGAGGAAGTTTATGAGCTCAGATGATGGACTTCGCCCAATAGACGTCGACCCACATACCCGGCGTAAGCCAGCACACGACGACAATTTCGTTAATTTCTCGGACAACTGGAAGCATTACGAGAATAGGCTGGTTCTCTTCTTGGGAGCCGGCGCATCTGTCGGTGCCAGGAACCACATGGGCAACCCATTGCCAACTGCTTTTCACATGCGAAATGGTCTGTGGCAGCAATTCATGACACCAGATGGTACCAAGTTCGAGCCCGAAAGCATTGGCCTTGTCTCTTTGGAGCACGCGGCAGCGTTGGTTGAGCGGAGTGCTGGTCGTGATGCCTTAATGAGATATGTGGTCGACTATTTTCAGACGGCTGCGCCACTATGGCAACATGCGGTTCTGCCGTACCTCAAGCCTAAAGCGATCTTCACGACGAACTATGACAATTTAATTGAGGCGGGTTGGAGGTTGCACGGAAGCGCTGAAGGGATAGGAGATTTTCGTCTGTACTACAGACACGAAGATCCCGACCAGAGTAGAGCCGTACCTCTTTACAAACCTCATGGCACCATAGATTGCGCAAAGAAACAGATTGGAGACGGCGGTCTTGTACTAACTCAGTTTGACTACCTTACAATGCTAGACGTGAGAAGGTCAGCCCTTAAGAAATGCCTTCAGAGCCTGGATAGCGCATGTGTTCTTTTTATAGGCTACAGTTTTCAGGACTTCGACATCGCATCCGAGCTTTTTGGTATGCGCAACCCAAACCACAGGCGTGCGATCCCGTGGTATGCCGTCTTTCCTCGCAACGACACAAACGTTCGAGCGATGTACGACGAACGCTACGGTATCCGTCAAATCAACCGAACCTTCCTCGACTTCATGGCGGATCTAGACGATACACAAGCCTTTATTCCTAAGACACGATACACAAGCCTTTATTCCTAAGACGTGGAAACACTCAGAAATCCCCAATATCAGAGGCATCGCGTGACACCTAAGAGCCACGAGCGGAAAGTGGCTTAGAGCACAAGAACTGATCACCAGGCGTTCCGCGCCGATGAGAGCATCGGCCAAGTAGGCTGCCGAAACTCGTCCGTAGAGATATCGCCGCAGTTCATTGATACAAGTCACTAGGTCCCAGTCGAACCCGTGCGGATTGATCCGCAACGGATTGAACTCACCTCTTTTCGGATAAAGCAGCAAGTGCTTGTAGATGATTTCAGAAAGATGACGTTTTATCCGCGCCACTGACCGGCGTGAAGGCGAGATATTTGACGAGGAGATCTCGTGACCCAGAAACACGAAACCCTGCTTCGACTCGAATTCGGCCGGCCCTGGGCTGGACAGCAGTGAGATTCCCTCAGACTTCAGTAGATTGATCTGGGCCCCTGAACGTTTGCTGTGCGAAAGCATTATGGCAGCAAGACGATGTGCTGAGGCGTAGTCATCGCAGACAATCAAGGTGTCATCCGCATAACGCGCGAATGCTGCACCCGTGCCCTCGATCTCGCGGTCTAGTTCCATGCACGCTACATTGGCGAAAAACAGTGATATCGCAGTACCTTGAGGAAACCCCTGGGTCGAGGTCTTGAATGACCCAGCCTGGTACGCGGCTTGACCTGCGTATCTGTGGGCCATAAAAGATTTCAAGAGTTTCAATTCGTTCGGGCTCACCTTAATGTGCCTTTCCAGCACGTCGGTCAAATAGCCGTGATTAATACTGTCAAAGTACCGCTTAAAGTCATACTCCAGAACAAATACGCGCTGTTTGTCGGAAACGGTTTTAGCGAGGTGCTCAATGGCGTGATGTGCATTCCTGTCAAGTCTGTACGCGTAAGAGTACGCGCTGAACGACGGCGCATTCCGTTCCAGGAGTCTCTTAAATAGCCAAGTCGAAACCGCTGAATCCACGACTGTAAATATGCTTAGAGTACGGGTACCGCCGCTCGCTTTGGGCACGTCGAAGCGCAGGGCCGGTCGGGGCTCGTAGGTGCCGGCTCGAATCTTCTTCGCGATCGAAAACGCAAGGGACTCCGCGTGACTGCGCACATAAAACGGATTAAACTGCTGATCCAATTCCCAGTGCTTGGGTTCACGATGGGTGGGCTGGCCCGCCGGATTCCCGGTTCGCTTCTGGTACCTCTTACGGACCCAGGCCCTCTGCTGGAGTGAGGAGAAATATCTTTGGATATGCTTAGAGGATTCCTCTCCTAGGCCGACCTCGATTTCTTTCCTCATATGAACTGGGTGATCTCGAAACAGAGCGGGTGCCGTAGGCGTGAGTAGAGATCTTTTGCTGTATGTTGACGACCCTTCAGCAAAGTCGCCCGCAAAGGGGTTTACCCACGACACCCTAAACCATCTTTGGTTTGCATCTAGTTTACCAGAATCCCTGCTCCTAAACGCATCTCAACCGACAAGAGGAGTAAGCATCCTCCGGCAGAGCCGGAGGCTTTTCGATTGCTGGCCCCTCAAAGGGGCCTGATCGCAATCGCCTAAAACAAGCGCCCGCGCCCGAAGCTGAACTTCAGCGCGAAATGTTTGGCGGCTCACGGCAGTCGCGCTCTCCCTGGAGAGCGATCCCCAGGTTCCCGGAACTGTCAAACTTCTACTGCCTCCCCGGCAGAGCCGGGGGATCTCTCATCGGATTAGGGATCGGAATCGCGTCGGCTACCGTCCTTTCGCCCCGTGCAGCCAGCCAGGGCTCACGACCGGGTCGCGCGAGCCGAGGTCATTTCGCCACCGGCCTTGACTTACAGCCGGTGGGTCGGCACCCGCCCACTCACTGCACTTGAAAAGGCACGTCCACCGTTTCCTGGGTAACCACCTTGGTCACCCGATCGAACGTATCCACATCGAACGCCCGGCCGATGTGGTTTCCCGCTAAGTCTTCCAGTGTCGTTTGCACGATGATACGGTAAGTGCCTGCGGTCCACGCTTGGTGCGGCGTAAAACGCCACTCGGTTTCGTCGCTCGCGACCGCCACTCCACCTTCCATAGCGCCCGAGGGGCCCGTGACCGCGATTGAATGCTGCAGCAACGCATAATCCATCGGCTTCGGGAAGTGGAGCACGAGGGCATCGGTGCCGCCGGCCTGCGGTGCAGTTACCTGCCCGGTCGCGACTTCGGGCGGTGTGCGGTCGGCGGGGCCCACGCGGAAATCTTTGCGGTACTCGTCGGCGAGGACCGCGCCGCGGCCGTCCAGCCAGTCGCGCGAGATCGCCAGGGTGTAGCGTTTGCCCTGCTCCAGCGCCGGACCGGCTTCGGCCAGAGACGCCAGGCCGCGCTTGATGCGGCCGGGGTCGAAGAGTACGGTCAGTCGCAGGTTGTCGCGGTCCCAGAGTTCCTGGGCGATCTCCAGGAAGGGAAGTGCCACCGCCGAGCCGTCTTCGCGCAGCAGGCGGATGTGACGCCAGGCATCGCCCCGGCCCATGGGCGCCGAAAAGTAAATGTACAGCTTCAACTGGTTGGCGGGCAGAATATCGGTGGAAGGATAGACGTGGGCCACGCGAGTAGTCGCTGCCAGCGGAGCAGCTTTAGCGATCTCGAAGACCGCTTCCACAGGGGGGCCGCCCGGAGGTTGGAAGACCGCGCGGACGTGCATGCCGGGCGAAAGGGAAAAGCGGGGCCGGAAGGTGAGAGTCCCGGCTTCCACCGAGTAAGTGCCGAGCAGCGGGGGCACGTCACCCACGCCGGCATAGACGGATAGCAGCGCGGACCAGCCCGCCGCGGGCAGTGCGCCGGCCTGCCATCCCACAACGCGGAAGACGCCGCCATCCATGTGAATGGCGGGGCCTTCCGCAAGAACCAGTTCCGCGCCAGCCAGCGCCAGCACGAGCGAAACCAACCCAATTCGGAACGGCGTTTTCACAGCCTCTACGGCAGCGGTACGGTGCGCAGATCGAGCGATGCGCCTTCGCCCATCAGCACCAGCGCGCTGGCGTCGTCGAACTTATCCAGATGCTGCACGCCCTTCAGGCTGGCGATGGTTTCGTAAGGCACGCCGGTGACTTCGGTCTGCTTGGTGATGGGCGCGTAGCCTTCCAGGTTGTCGCCGGAGAGCTTCATTACGCCGCGCTTGCTGTTGGCCATCAGGATGAAGTGCTTGCCGCCCTTGGTGTAGACAATCATGTCCAGCGGCTTATTGCCGTTGCCCAGTTCCGCGATGGTGGTGCCCTTCACCTTGGCGCCCGATTTCAGCTCCGAGACCGGGATGGTGACCAGCGGGGTGCAGGTGTAGGCCGCCAGAATGCTGGTCTTGTGATTGATCTCGTACGGGACGAAGGTGCGGACCGGCGCCTGGGTTTCGAACCGGCCATGCGAGCCGTGCCAGATCTCGATGCCGGTGCCTTTGTCGGCCGTCTGGAAGGGGAAGGGAATGGCGCGCAGGCTGGACGAAAACTCCTCGTTGGAAAGACCGGCCACGAATACACGGCCATCCGCATACTTGAGCGAAGTGATGGTTTCCATGCGCTGGCGGTCGGCCGTCGGGCTGTCGGGCAGGCTCACGGATGCGTTCTTGATGTTATCGAGCGGGACTTCGGTGAGCTTGCCGGCAGCGGTGGCGCGCAGAATCACCGGGACGGCGTCAGCGCCGCGGCCGCGCGACACCGAAATGTAGACGTTGTGAGAGATCGGATTCACCACCACATCCTGCACCAGAATCTGGTCGGCGGCGGTTCCCAGCATGGCGGCGATCTTCTCGTTGACGCCCTTGATTTCCAGGCTGGCGCCGGCGGGTCCGGGAGTGCGGTCGTCCACATCCAGCGCCACGATGCTGGCGCCCACGGAATCGCCCACAAACAGTATGCCGGACGGGCCAAAGGCCAGGGCGCCGGCGGATTTCAAAGTGACTTTACCGGCGGGCATGTTGAATCCGGCGGCGAAGGTGAGGGCAGCCGAGAGGCAGAGCCCAGTTAACAAGCGTAACTTCATGTTCCCTCCAGAGGTGGAATGTGCCCCAATGCTATCACATCCGGTGGCCGCGACCCTCTGGGTCGCGTTCGCATGGTTCGCTGGTTCGCGACCCGGAGGGTCGAGCGACAAGTCGCGGCCACTGCTACCGGTTCGCGACCCAGAGGGTCACGGCCACTGTTATGATGCAGGTTTGACCATGGACTCACACAGCATGTTGCTCCCGCAGAAAGTTGCCCTGATTACCGGCGCCGCGGCCGGAATTGGCGAGACCATCGCTGGCCTGTTTGCGGAAAATGGCGCCAAGGTTTTCCTGTTGGACCGCGATGCCCCGCGGGTCGGCGCTGTGGCCGAGCGAATCCGCGCGGCGGGCGGATGGGCGCAAAGCTTCGCGGGCGACGTGCGGCAGGCTTCCGACATCGCGCCGGTAGCGCAGGCCGCCATCGCCCAATTCGGGCAAATCGACATCCTGATCAACAACGCGGGCATCTACCCGCGGCAGCCGTTCCTGGAGATGACCGAAGCGCAGTGGGACGAAATGCAGGCCATCAACCTGAAGAGCATGTACCACTGCCTGAAGCTGGTGATGCCGCACATGGTGACCCGGCGTTCCGGCAAGGTGGTGAATATTTCCTCGGTGACGTTTCACCTGGGAACCACCCCGATGTCGCACTATGTGGCATCGAAGGGCGGCGTGATCGGGTTGACGCGGTCGCTGGCCAGGGAGATGGGCGAGCACAATGTCTACGTGAACTGCATCACGCCCGGCGCCATCAAGACCGAGGCGGAGGCGACGGTGGTCACGGACGAGCAGGCCAAAGAGTTCGTGGCGGGGCAAAGCCTGAAGCGGCGGCTGCTGCCGCTGGACGTGGCGCGCGTGGCGATGTTCCTGTGCTCGGAAATGAGCGATGGAATGACGGGCCAGGTGTTGAATGTGGATGGCGGCTGGGTGATGTACTAGCCACTGGCGGCCTGCCGCAAGATGTCGACGCCGTCGAGAAGCGACCTTGCCTGCCTTTTATTAGTCGCTGTGTTTGCGGCTTCTACGGTGGTCTGGCTGGCGCTTGATCGGCTCCCGCCCAACTGGGACGATGCCTGGTACCTCACCAACAGCCTTACCGTTTATGACGCCTTCGCTCATGGCGGCGTAGCTGGTTACCTGGCAAAACTGAATTCCGTGTTCGGCTTCAAAGCACCGCTCATCGCCGGGTTGCCAACTCCGTTCTATCTCCTGTTCGGCCGCCGCTGGCATGCCGCCTATCTCGTCAATATCGCATCGATGCTGGTGCTTTTCGCGGCCCTTTACCGAATCGCCACAAGTTGGTGGAACTCGCGCGCCGCGGTTTTCGCCATTGCCATCACGGGCGCCATGCCGCTCCTTTATGCCTTACCCAGGTGGTATCTGGTTGAGTATGTCCTGACGGCGCTGGTGACGGCCGCCGTTTGCGTACTGATCGAGTCTGACGGGCTGAAGCGGGACGCGTACACCGTGTTGTTCGGGGCTCTGTGCGGGTTCGGCTTGCTGCTTAAGATCAGCTTTCCGGTGTTCATCCTGCCGCCGTTTGTAGTCACGTGGATCAGGTCGGGCTGTCGCGCGCGGCCATTGCTTTTGACCGCGCTGCTCTGTCTGTTGCTGGCGCTCCCCTGGTATTCGGGACATCTTCGGCCCACCCTTGCGAACGCGATCGATGCGGGCTTTGGGGCTCCGGCGGCCATACAAGGTACAGGCCCAATCCTGTCTCTTCGCACCATCGTCACTTACTTGTCACACGTGGCGGCCGATGGAGTCTCCTATTACTTCATCTTACTGGCGCTTCTGCTAAGTGGGTGGGCGCTATTCCGCGGGCTACTCCGCCGGCAAGGGAGGCTGTTACTTTCGAGTGTTACGACTAAGGCCTGGCCGCTGCTCGGCGCCTGGATGCTCCCCTTCGCGGTCTTCGTCTTTGGCGGAAACAAAGACGTGCGCTATATCGCTCCCATACTGCCCGCCGCGGCTCTGGTTCTGGCATTTCTGTTGGATTTCACTTTGCCACGAACCCGCATGGGGGCCGTGGCTGGCGGCTTGCTCCTGGCGTTTCCAATGCTGCAGATGTTTTCGGTATCGTTCGGCATCCCGTATGCTGCCGCAGAGCGCGGTTACGCCCGCCGGTTCGACCGGCGGCCGTGGCCTCACGATGAAATTCTGAAACTCATTGCCGCCAACAGCAGTTTCCGCCCCGGTGAGAATGATGGCGAGAAAAAGCTGCTCCTCGTGGGTGTGGACCGGGGCGCCTTCAATTCGAACAATATCGAATTGACGGTGGTGGCATTGCAATTGCCGTTCCACGTCGAAACTACCGCTCACGAAAAGGATCTCGCTACGCTTCGGCTACGGCTCGGCCAGGCATCCTTTTTCCTCTACAAGGAGGGCGGTGAGCCCGAGTCGCCCGCATTCAATCCATACGCCGAGGACCTGGCGCGGAGCGTTGCCGCCGATCGCCGGTTCCACAGAATCCCATACGACAGACTGTTGCCCGACGGCGGAATGGCGCGTATCTACGAGAACCTTGCGCCCAGCCAAAACCTTGCGCCCAGCCGGAACCAGGGCCCCGGCCCAGCCGTAGAAGGACTATTCACGAAAAGCGGCTCCCGGCTGCACGCAACGCAGGGTCCCGACGAGTTCGCGATAGATTTCGGGGGCATCGTGGCTCTCACCGGTATCTCCGCCGTCACCACGCCGGACGGGGCCGCAGTGAAGTTCCACTGGCGTTGTATCAAGCCTCCCGACCGCGACTACTGGTGCTTCACGCACCTGATCGACGCCACCAACCGGATCGTCGCGCAGTTCGATCACCAACTCTTGGGCGGCCAGCCGCCTTTGTCATCCTGGCGCGCTGGTGATGACGGAGAGGAAGAGATTCACTTGCGATTGCCCTCCGGCACGCCCCCAACCGGCCTCCGGCTGCGCTTTGGCTTTTACTATCCTCCGTCCGGCGAACGCCTGCAGGTTGAACCGCTCCAAGGCCAGGCTGCCTCCAGATTCTCCTTGACGGATCACGCGACCGCGCTGCTGACGCACATTTGATGGCACGGACCGCTACTGTCATAATGAAACCGGAGGCTGAACCGTGGCCACGTTGACCGCACCTGTTTCCATATCTCTGGAGAACGAAAGGAACCCCTGGCTCGCCGCTGAGGCGCGCTTTGAAGAGGCCGCCAAACGCCTCAAACTCGATGACGGAATGCGCAAGGTCCTGGGCACGCCGGCCCGCGAGCTTACGGTCCACATTCCGGTGCAGCTTGACGACGGGCGCCTCGAAGTCTTCACCGGCTACCGCGTGCAGCACTCCATCGCCCGCGGTCCGGCCAAGGGCGGAATCCGCTTCGCGCCCGATGTGACGCTGGATGAGGTGCGCGCGCTGGCATCCTGGATGACGTGGAAGTGTGCCGTGGTCAACATTCCTTTCGGCGGCGGCAAGGGCGGCGTGATCTGCGATCCCCGCATTCTCTCCGATACCGAACTGGAAAAGCTCACGCGCCGCTATACGGCGGAGATCATCGATTTCATCGGACCCGAGCGCGACGTCCCCGCGCCCGATGTCAACACCAACGAAAAAACCATGGCGTGGATCATGGACACATATTCCATGCACGCCCGCCACACGGTTACCGCTGTCGTCACGGGAAAGCCGATGGCGCTGGGCGGGTCGCGCGGCCGTCCCGAAGCCACCGGCCGCGGCTGCATGATGGTCACGGTTCGGGCGCTGGCGCGCTTCGGCCTCAAACCGGAATCCACCCGGGTGGTGATTCAGGGCTTCGGCAACGTGGGTGGCATGGCCGCCAAGCTGATGCGCGCCGTGGGGTTCAAGATTGTCGCCATCGTGGAATACGATGGGGCCATCTACAACGCCAACGGGCTGGATATCGCGGCCCTCCAGCAGCACCGCCAGGAAACCGGCTCCGTCACCGGTTTCGCCGGCGGCGAGGACATGGACAAGACCGAGGCCATGTTCCTGGAGTGCGATGTTCTCATCCCCGCCGCCACCGAAAACGTGATTACGTCGGAGAATGCTCACCGGGTGCGGTGCCGGATTCTGTGCGAAGGCGCCAACGGCCCCACTACTCCTCTAGCCGACGAGGTTCTGGCGGACCTGAAGGTCTTCGTGATCCCCGACATCCTGGCCAACGCCGGCGGCGTCACGGTCTCCTATTTCGAATGGGTCCAGGACCGCCAGGGCTTTTTCTGGAACGAGCAACTGGTCAACCAGCGTCTGCAGGAGATCATGGACGAAAGCTTCGACGCCGTGGTTCAGTACGCTGAAGCGCACAAGACGAATAACCGCATAGCAGCCTATATGCTGGCCCTGGACCGCGTGGCCAACGCGATCAGGCTGCGCGGCATTTACGCGTGACCGCTCCTTTACGGTCGCGGCTCCGAACCGTTGCGCCGGCTCCGAACCGTTGCGCCGGCTCCGAACAGAGCCACGACCGTAAGGGAGTGGTTTCCACCAAGAACTGGCCGGCGAAACCGCCTGCCCCACCACTAAGCGATGTCTGACGCCACCACGCCGCTGATGCGGCAATACAACAGCATCAAGGAACAGGTTCCGCACGCGCTGCTGATGTTCCGGTTGGGTGATTTCTACGAGCTCTTCTTCGAAGACGCCGTCATCGCCGCGCGCGATCTGGAAATCACCCTCACCTCGCGCAACAAGGAGAAAGGCGCGGCCATCCCCATGTGCGGCGTCCCCTATCATGCCGCCGAGGGTTACATCGCGCGGCTTATCCAGAAGGGCCACCGCGTCGCCATCTGCGACCAGATGGAAGACGCCAGGTTGTCCAAGACGCCGGCCAAAAAGCTGGTCAAGCGCGAAATCACGCGCGTGGTTACGCCCGGCACGGCGATGGATGCCAACCTGGTGCGCTCGCGCGAGAACAACTACCTGGCAGCCGTGGGGCGGCACGGCGCCCGCTCGGCCGTGGCCCACGTGGATGTCTCGACGGGCGAGTTCCGCGTTACCGAAATGGAGCCCGCCGAAGTGGCCGGCGCCCTGGAGCAACTGGGCGCGCGCGAGGTCCTCTTTCCCGGCGATCTCCCGCTCCTGACCGGCGAAGACCGCTACGGTCTCCGCTTCGTCCGCACGGAACTGGAAGACTGGGTCTTCACGGCGGACTACGCCGACCGCACACTGCGGGACCATTTCAAGCTGCTCTCGCTGGATGGATGCGGACTGGCCAACCGGCCGGCCGCGGTCGGGGCCGCCGGGGCCATCCTGCACTACCTCCGCGATACCCAACGCGCCGCGCTCGACCACATGGACCGCCCCACTTACTACGATCGCGCCGATTCCATGATTCTCGACGCCGTCACGGTGCGGAATCTGGAACTGGTCGAGCCGCTGTTCGCCGCCGATGCCGGCGGGCATTCTGGCGGCGAGCGGACGCAGCCCACCGTGCTGGGCGTGCTCGACCAGAGCCTCACCGGAATGGGCGGACGCCTGCTTCGTCAACGGTTGTTGCGCCCCTCCATGGATCGCACCGAGATTGAGCAGCGCCTGGATGCGGTGGGCGAATTGCTGCAGCAGACCATTCTGCGCGCCGAACTGCGCAAGCAACTGGGCGGCATTCTGGACCTGGAACGGCTGCTGTCGAAAGTCACGCTCGGGTCGGCGGGCCCGCGCGACCTGCTGGCGCTGGGCCGATCGCTGGAAAAGATTCCCGCGCTCAAGCGCTGCTTTGACACACAGCAGGCGGTGCGGCTGCGCTACCTTCACGACCGCCTGGACGAGCTCCCCGATGTGGTCAACCTGATCCTGGAAGCCATCGCCGACGAGCCGCCGCTGAACCTTGCCGATGGCGGCGCCATCCGCGCCGGTTACCACCCCGAGCTGGACGAACTGCGCGACCTCTCGCTCAACGGCCGCCAGTACATCGCGCAGATTGAGGCGCGCGAGCGGCAGCGCACCGGCATCCAGTCACTCAAAGTGCGCTTCAACAACGTGTTCGGCTACTACATCGAAATCACCAAAGCCAACCAGCATCTGGCGCCGGCCGATTACGAACGCAAACAGACGGTGGCCAACGCCGAGCGCTTCACCACGCCGGAACTCAAGGACTATGAACGCAGAGTTCTGGACGCGGAGGAGAAGATTCTCACGCTCGAAAAGGAACTGTTCACCGATGTCCGCAAGCGCGCCGCCGCCCAGGCCCAGCGGGTCCGCGCCACAGCCGCGGCGGTGGCGGAACTCGACGTCACGGCCTCGCTGGCCCAGGTGGCCGCCGAAAACCGCTACCACCGGCCCACGTTTTCCGCAGGCTGCAAGAGTCAGGGTGAGAAGCGCGGCGAGAGTCGTGGTGAGGAGCGCGGCGAGATGCGTATACTGGCCGGCCGCCACCCCGTAATCGAGCGGCTGGCCGAGCAGGAATCCGGCCGCTTCATTCCCAACGATCTGTACCTGAATGATTCCACCGACCTGATCGCGATCATCACCGGCCCCAACATGGGCGGCAAATCCACTTACCTGCGGCAGGCCGCGCTGATTGCGATCCTGGCGCAGTTGGGTTCGTTCGTGCCGGCGGAATCGGCCAGCCTGCCTATCATTGACCGCGTCTTCACGCGCATCGGAGCGTCGGACAATCTGGCGCGCGGGCGGTCCACGTTCATGGTGGAGATGACCGAGACCGCCGTGATCCTGAACACGGCCACGCCGCGCAGTTTCATTGTGCTCGACGAAATCGGCCGCGGCACCGCGACCTACGACGGGCTGGCACTGGCCTGGGCGGTGGTGGAACACGTCCACGCCCGCACGCGGGCCAAGACATTGTTCGCTACTCACTATCACGAGCTCACCGAACTGGCCGAGCAGTTGAGCGGCGTGCGCAATTTGATGGTGTCGGTGAAGGAGGCCGGCGACCACATCATCTTCCTGCGCAAGGTGGAGCCGGGCAAGGCCGACCGCAGCTACGGCATTGAGGTGGCACGCCTGGCCGGGCTGCCGCTAGCCGTGATCGAACGCGCCCGCGAAGTCCTGAAGCTGCACGAACGCACCGAGCATGTGGTCACGGAAGAACTGGCCAGGACGGAGGACGCCAGGACCGAAGACAGGGGGCCGGTGCAGATCCAACTTTTCGAACCCGTAGGCTACGGCATTGCCGAGCGTATCCGCAGCCTGAATGTGGATGAACTGCGGCCCATCGAGGCGCTGCAGTTACTGGCGGAATTGCAGAAGGAGCTGCGGCGATCATGAAAAAGGATTGTGGGGCAGGTTGCCAACCTGCGGCGGGTTGGCAACCCGCCTGCCCCGAGCTTTCACACGATGCCGGAAGGCGGATTAACAATCCGCCGCAGGTTAACAACCTGCCCCACAAGGACAGATGAGGGTCGCCGGGGTGATGAGCGGCACGTCGCTCGATGGCATCGATGTGGCCATCGTGGAGGTGGCCGGCCAGCGGGTCAAGTCGATTGGCTTCGTTGCCAAACCGTACACCGCCCAGGTCCGCGCCGCCATCCTGGGGGTTTCCGACTCCCAGTGCACCACGGCTGCCATTTCGCGGCTGAACTTTCAACTGGCGGAACTGTACGCGGGCGCGGTCCGCGACGCGGTGCGGCGCTTCGGACCCATCGAGCTGATCGGCTGCCACGGCCAGACCATCTATCACGAGGGGCGCTCCAACACATTGCAGATCGGCGAACCGGCCATTCTCGCGGAGCGCACGGGAGTCCCGGTGGTGGCGAACTTCCGCGCGCGCGACATCGCCGCCGGCGGCCAGGGCGCTCCGCTGGTGCCGTTTGCCGATTACCTGCTCTTCCGCCACCGGACGCGCCGGCGCATCGCGCTCAACATTGGCGGTATCGCCAACATCACCGTAATTCCACCTTCCGCCGCGCCCCAGGATATCGTTGCCTTCGATACCGGGCCGGGCAACATGGCGATCGACGCACTGGCCAAGGAGTATTCCAAGGGCATTTTGACCTGCGACCGCGATGGCAAGATCGCCGCGTCCGGCGCTGTCAACCGGAAGCTGTTGGCGGAGTTGCTTGCCGACCCCTACTATCGCCGCAAGGCGCCCAAGAGCGCCGGCCGTGAGCAATACGGCGCCCGGTTCATTGCGCGCATGAAGAAGTCCGGCGTCCCGTTGCGCGATCTCATCACCACCGCCACCGTGCTGACTGCCGTCACCATCGCGGCGGGCGTTGGTGAAGACCCGGCCAGTGACCTCATCGTCTCCGGCGGCGGCGTACACAACCCGCAGATCATGGCGCATTTGGCGGCCTTTCTTCCCAACGCGAGGATCTCGACTTCCACGGACCACGGCGTCGATGCCGATGCCAAAGAGGCCATCGCCTTCGCCGTGCTGGCGTATCAGACCTGGCGCCGGAAGCCTGGCAACCTGCCCTCGGCTACCGGCGCGCGGCATCCGGTAATTCTGGGCAGCATCACGCCCTGATCCATCGGGCTTGATCCATCGAGCCGAAGAGCACACAACGCTGGTCAGTGTGCGTAGGCGTACCGAACCCTATTGGTGCAGGGGCACGTCCAATGAATTGAGGGAGGCTGGCTATGAGAAAGCGCATTTTGACTGCGGTCCTATCCGTTGGACTGCTGGCGGGCAGCACGACTCCGGCCCTGGCCCTGTCCTACCATCGGCAACACGATTACTACGATTCCGCCTATTCCAGCGCATATAGGCGGCATGTCCGGCACAAGCGGCACATGGCAACGGCCAAGCGGGTTGGCGTAGGCGCGGCTGGCGGCGCGGCCATCGGCGCCCTTGCCCATGGAGGAAAGGGCGCTGGAATTGGAGCTATCGCCGGAGCCGGCGCAGGGTACCTGTGGGACCGGCACCAGAAGCATACCGGGCACTACTAAAGAACGGCGCTGAAAGGCGTTCACATCACTTCTTCTTCCGGATGTAGATCTTGCCGTTATAGGTATGGAATGTCGCTTCAGCGCCGCCGCCGTTGATGGTGCCGGTCAACGTGCGATCGATACGCACGCGGAATTTACCGTCGCTGGTGTCGTTCGTCTGCGTGATGCTGCCGCCGAGTTTGAAATCGAAGTCGCTGTAGATCTCGCCGTGGTCGACCGTGAGCTTCACATTGGCTTTGAAATCCGCCGGGAGCGTTACGTCGATGCTGCCATTCAGCGTGCTGAACGACATCGGCTTGGTGGCGTCCACACGGTCCATGGAGGCTTTGATGGCGCCGTTGAGCGAGTGGGCCAGTACGTTCCCCGAGACATTCGTCAGCGTGACCGCTCCGTTCAAGCTGTCGACATCGAGCTCGCCGCTCACGCCTTCCACGTCGATCTCACCGTGGAGGCTGTGCAGCTTCAACGAGGTGTCGGCAGGCACGGAGATCACCAGGTTGGCATTATGGCTGAGGTTCATGCGCACCTTGACCACGTTGTCCTCTTCCTCCACCGAAAGGCCGCGCGCCGGCAGATCCAGGCGGCGCAAACCGTCCACGGTCTGGTCGCTCCGTCCACTCGAGCCGGCGCCCCGAGTCTCCACGATCACTTCCTTGCCGGCATAGGCCTTGACGGTGATGGAGCCGTGCAGCAGCGAGGCGTCCACTCTCCGCGGATGGTTGGTGTTTCGAGCCGGCACCACCACCCGGTCGCCCGCGACGTCTTGCGCGCAAGCCAGAGAACAGACAGCCAGAGTCAAGCCCAAGAGGGCTAAGGTTCGTTTCATCGTAGTTTCCTTAAAAAATGTCTTGTTATATCGCCGTCTTGTTATATTGCTTTGGAGTGCAGGCGGATGGCGCCGTTGAGCGTCTCAAATGACAATTCAGGCCCGCCTTTGCCCGCGCGGCCCGACATGCTTCGGTCGGAACGGTAGACCCACCTTCCGTTCTCGTTGCCGCCGCTCGATGCGGGCATTGGTAGCGCGGTCACTTCGAAATCCGTAAAAATGCCGCCGTTCAGCTTCTTGAAATGCAGGTCGGCGTTCAACCCCGGCTGAAAGTACACATCCACCGTGCCGTTGAGGGTCTTGAATTCGGTGTTCTTAACGGGGTTCTTACTGAAGGTGACCTTCACCTTTCCGTTGAGCGTCCGCACCGAGCCCGAGCCCGAAACGTCCTCCAAATTGATGCCGCCATTGAGACCGTGCACCGTGTAATCGCCCGTAATCTTCTTTACTTCGATATCGCCGCGGTTGATGGTCTTGAGATCCAGTTCCGTGTCGAAGGGAACCTGGATCTCGTAATCGAACTCCACGCGGTAGCCGTAGTAGTTGTCGCCGCGGTAGTTGACGCCGTTGTCTGAGCGGAACGGGCCGTCTTCATAGAGGCGCACGAAGTTGCCCTGTTGCGACATGTCCAGCTTGACGTCGTGTTTGGCTTCGGCCACGGCCTCATTGGAGTCGGCATGAATGTGCTGCTCCACCACTACCTGAACCTGGGTGCCGCTGGAGCCGGTGACGTGGATCCCACCGCTGACATTGTCCACCAGCAGTCTCTTGGGGCCCGAACCGGTGGACACGTCGAACGTGCGGCGGAGGGTTTCCTGTTGGTTGAGCTTCCAGTTCCGGTCGTCGTGCCAGTCGGCAGCCGAGAGCGGCAAAGACGTGAGCGCCGGCAGAGCCGTGAGCATGATCCATACAGCAGTTTTCACCTTGAACCCTCCGTTTTTTGTCCGGGCATCTTCGGTCCCGTCAGTCTTTGAACAGCCCAGGCCGCGCGCTGCCTCACCACGTCGTCGGTCTGGGGGTCCAGCGAGAGTCTGACCAGAGCCGGAGTTTCGGTCTTGGCATTTACCTGCACCAGCATGTCGATCAACGCGATTTGCACCAGCGGCGAATCCTGTACCGGAATGGCTTGCACCATAGCGCCGATCACGCCGGGGCTGCCAGCGAACTTTTGCAGCGCATCCACGGCCGAAAGCCGCACGTTCACGTTGGAATCGTGATTGACGGCGTAGAGCAGCGCCTGTTCCACCTGCTGGTCAGGCTGCGACATCGCCTCGCTGTAGGAGACGCCGCGCAAGCGGGCGCTGGGCGATTGCTGCTGCAGCATGGAAAGCGCCACCAGTTGGCGCAGGCTTTCGACCTCGCCCTTGAGTTGCGCCACTTCGCTGTTGGGCGCGGCCCCGAAACCCGGAAGACCCGGTTGCGGTCTGGATTCGAAGCGGCCCAGGAAGACTCCGCCAACCAGCAGGCAGGCAGCCATGGCGACCTGCCAAACCGGATGCGCGGGGATGAACCAGCCGCCTCGCGGGCCGGCCTTGGGTATTTGAGAGATCTGGCCGCTGGCCTGGCCCGCGCCTGCCTTATAGGCCTCCAGCACCTCCATGAATCGGAGCTTCATGCCGGGTAAGGACACGGTTGCCGGCTCGGTGTCGGCGGCTTTCATGGACTCCAGCGCCCTCCAGACGGCGTTCAATTCGGCAACTTCGGTGCGGCACGGGGCGCAGGTTTCCAGGTGTTCCACCAGTTGTTCCCGCGCGGCCTTGTCCAGACGCCCGCCCAGGCACTCCGGAATCTGCTCTCGAATTTTTTCGCAATTCATGATGCTCGTTCCCCACTCAGTGCGAAGAACCGGTCTGCCAACTCGCGCAGCGCACGGTAGACCCGCACCTTGACGGTCCCCACTTCGCACTTCAAGATGGCGGCGATCTCCTCGTACTTCAGGTCCTGAAACCGGCTCATAATGAGCACTTCACGCTTCTCGCTCGGCATGGCGGCCAGCGCCCGGCGCAGCAGCACGGCTTCTTGTTTTCGCTGGAATTCGCGGTCCGGCGGGATCTCCGTACTGCGAATTTCCGTGGCTTCTTGCGGCAGGGAGACTTCCCCCTTGTTGCGGCCAATATGGTCCATATAGACGTTGCGGCCCACCTGGTACATCCAGGCGCGGAACCCCGACTCCGGCTGGTAGGTATGCCGGTATTTCAAAATGCGGAAGAAGACTTCCTGCACCAGGTCTTCGCTCACGCCACGGTTCGACGTGAGATACAAGAAGTAGCGGAACAGCGCCTGGCTGTGGCGGTCGAAAAGCACTTCGAGCCTTCCCACATCGCCCGCCCGGACCTCCCGCATGACCAGTTCGTCCTCCATGTGCTACACGTTTCCTATCATTTTGAAGTCACAAGTTTTCGAGACACCAGGCAGCATCGTTTGCGAAACAGCACGCAGCATCAGGGGCCTGACGAATCTGTTAGGGACCGCGCTGCCCATCATTGCCAATTCAACTCCGTTCACATATTGGAATACCGGCCACACAGGAAAAGGTTACACGATGAGGCAACCTAATTTGAGACCCTTCCGGCGGCGGGGCGAAGCCGTCGGCGCAGACGTCAAAGTGACAGCGGTGAACTAGCTCGCGTCGCTTCAATTCCGCGGTGCTGTTACCCGCAAGAACGCGGCGATCCCTCGCTTCTAGCGTGTTCCACGCGGCCAGTCCACGCCACAGTTCTGATAGGCTAGAGCCATGAAGATCACAGTCGAACTGCCGGACGACGTGGCGCAGCACCCCAACCCCGGCCGGGAGGTACTCGAAGCCTTGGCTATCGAGGGCTACCGTTCGGGCGCGATGTCGCACTATCAAGCGAGCCAGGTGCTCGGATTGTCGCGGTTCGAGTTCGATGGCTTCCTCAAGGCTCGCAACATCTACGACCATGCGTATGATGTAGAGGACCTGAACCGCGATCTTGAGGACCTCCGCAAGTTCGAAGCGCGCGGCTTGACGCGCTAGCGATGACCGTCGTTGTCTCCGATACATTGAAAACGCCGGTGCACCAGCGATCATCGGCAGTTGGCTGAGCCGTCTACCGGAGTGGATCGTGGTTCGAGCGGTCCACGCCTTCGCAGACCCGGCCTTTATGAGTTGGACGCGGGCGAGCGCCATGCGATTCAACTGGCCAAGGACGAAAATGCAGACCTTTTGCTGATGGACGAACGCATCGATGTGCGCGTGGCTCGCGAGCGAGGCTTGATGGTGACCGGTACGTTGGGCGTCCTGTTGCAAGGCGCGAGCGCGGTCTGGTGGATTTTGACGGGGCGCTGCGAGACTTGCAGACCACCGATTTCCGATGCACTCCAAGGCTGATCGAAGATCACAAGGCAGTCGGGGCGATTGGGGTGGGCTGTGACGGCTTTCACGCTACGAAACCGATGAGTGGGCGGGTGGGGACGGCGGCAGGGCACAGATGCCGGTGGCTGGTGACGGGCGCGGAATCGGGGGCTTGAGGCGGGGTTTGCGGAACGAAGCCAATTTGCTCCTGGGGCGTTGGGGGCACGGCCGTTACGTCCAGGGACCGGGCCGGGGGCTGGGGTTGCGGGGCGGGCTGGGCGCGGCGCTCGGCCTGAATGCGCTGGAATTCCTTGTAGGCCTGAATTTGTCCACGGCGGGTGTCGTTTATGCGGCGCTGGAGGCGGCTCTGGTCGACGGAACTGTCCTTGAAGGCTCTACCGGCCTGGTTGTCCTCTTTTTTGTAGGTGGCGACTTCGATTTCGTAGTCGATGATTTCGGCATCGATGCGGAAGAAGCGCGTCAGGAGCCAGGCGTCGCGGATGATGTTGTCGAGGAGGGCGCGCTCCATGGCGGTTTCGGGCTGGTGATCGTGGTAGAAGGTTTCGGTGAGTTGGGCGAGGACGTCCGGGTCTTCGCCGCTGATGATGGTGGACTCGGCGTGGATGCCGGACCTAAGAGCGTTCATGCTGGAAACGGCCTTGCCCTCGACGGAGCGTGGACCGCTGGACTTAGCCGCGTTGCGGCGGTTGGCTTCAATTTGACGTTCGGTGGACATGGCGCCTCCTGTAAGAGCAAGAAACACAGCCAAGAATGGGCTGTGCTACTTGGCTGTGCTACCGCCAGCTTATAACGGCGACTTAGGGCCGGCCGGGTGGATTGGCTGTAAGTAATTGAGGGGATTGAGGAGATTCTTTGAGTTTTCGTGTGACCGGGGGAGCCGCTATATTGCATCACTCGTGTCCAAGACAGCATTTATTCTGAGCGACAGCAGCCGTCAGTCATGAGTTAGCCGTTTGCGTTCCTCCTCCTTTGCCGAGTTGCGGTGGGGTATGCCCTCCTGTCAACGTAGTGAGTGAATCGCCACGCTCAT
>DATMNI010000126.1:0-30624 GCA_035570275.1 Candidatus Acidiferrales bacterium
GCCGATCTGGTCACGCTCTCGGCTTGCCGCAGCTCCGGCGCGCGCACCTACGCCGGCGAGGGTTTGGTCGGGCTCACCTGGGCCTTCCTCCAGGCCGGATCGCGTAACGTGGTGGCCGGGCTGTGGGATGTCGCCGACGAATCCACCTCAAAGTTGATGGACCGGTTCTATGACGGCATCGCCAAGGGAACCGACCCGGCCGAAGCCCTGCGCGACGCCCAACTCTACTTAATACACCACAGCGACTATCCACAGCCGTTCTATTGGGGCGCGTTCCAACGCTATCGGCGGTGAGATCCAGGTGGATGGCCTCGTCTGCGAAGCCGGGCCTTGGCCTTGGGCCGAAGGCCGCCCCTGGCTTAGCTTAGTCGCTCATTTCAGAAATACGCTAACGTAACGGGAAACCGCTTGCTTACTTACGCGCGCGGCTCCGATCAGAGCCGTGACCGTGAGGGAGCGGTTCTCGAATTACGTTAGTGTATTTATGAAACGGTGTACTTAGCTGGCGGGAGTTTACTAGGAGGCCTGCATTGTGCCGAAGTGATGCGGCCTAACGCTACTTGGCCGGCACGACATGCTCTTTGACGTAAGTGTCGATCCGGCTATCCCGATCCGCGCCCGACGCGCCCGCCGGCACATAATGGAAGGCCTCGGCGTATTCCACGCCATACTGCTTGCCTAACTCGCGGTTCCGGCCCAGGCTGAATTCTTTGATGTAGTTGCGATCGGCCGTCAGGTCGTCATCGCCCAACAGGGGCAGCCGCTGGTTACGCTTCGCCAACTCGGCCCGCAAACGCGACCCGTTGTGCCCGGCCGGACCTTTGGCAACGTTGGCCCGGTTGGCGTCAATCTTCTTGACGATCTGTTTACTGATATCCACCACCCGCGTGATCTCGGGACGCCGCGCGAAGTAGTATTTGTCCTCTACCTCCTTGGGCTGCAGGCCGGCCGCGAAATGCTCCGGATAATCGTGCGCCCGGCCCGCCATCCAGCACGCTGCTTCCACGGCCTTCGCCACCATATAATGATCGGGATTCTCCTCGTCGTGCGCCCACGGATCCCAGCACACCACGGTATCGGCTTTGAGCAGGCGAACCAGAAAAACCAGGCGGCAGATCAACTCGTTGAGTGAAACGTCGGCCATCCGGTGATTGTTGTAGTTCAGGTCGAAGTGGCTGGTGCAACCCAGAACCCGTGCCACCTCCGCATTGTCGCGCTCATTGCCGAGCGCGCTTTCGCCGATGCTTCCCGGCGTGCCCAGGCCGGGGGCATCGCCCATATCGTCGTTGCTGGCGCGGATGAGGTGCCCGGTGTAGCCTTCCTCGATCAGTTTGGCGACCGTCCCCGACGCGGAAAGCGGAATGTCGTCCGAGTGCGCCTGGATGGCGAGCAACACTTTTCCCCGGTGAGGTTGTCCCGCTGCGGGCCGTTCCAGAAACACGCTGCCGGCCGCCGCCGTCGCCGCCGGCTGTTGCGCGCGCGCCAGACCGGCCAGCGCACCGCCAGCCAGCAGACTTCCACCGCGAGCGACCAGGCTTCCACCGCCAGCGACCAGGCTTCCCACAAAATTGCGCCGTAGCATGAGTGCGATTATACTCTTGCCGAGGTCCAAGTGTGAAAATTACCGGGATTCGGGCGGCGGGCTTGCGCGATGGCACACCCGAAGGCGGCTGGGCGAATGAGATCCGGCCTGAAGACTGCGTCCACACGCTGATCGCCGTGTCCACCGATGAAGGCATCACCGGCTGGGGATCGGCCTTCACCAACGACGCGCTGGTGCGGGGCGCGCTGCAAGTGTTGGAGCCGCTATACCTGGGCGAAAACCCCATGGAACCGGAGCGCGTGAGTGAGAAATTGCATGCCAATACCTTCTGGATGGGGCGCGGCGGGTCCATCACCCACGCCATCAGCGGCATCGATATCGCCATGTGGGACATTCTCGGCAAGGGTACCGGCCAGCCGGTTGGCCGACTGCTTGGGGGGCGCTATCGCGACCGGGTGCGGCCCTATGCGTCGCTGCTGATGTGCCAGCCGCAAGCCTTGGCGGAGCAGCTTGCCGCCATCCGCGGGCAGGGCTTTCGCGCCTTCAAGATTGGCTGGGGCCCTTTCGGGCGTCACAGTTTCGCCCTGGACGAGGTGACGGTGCGCGCGGCCCGCGAGGCGGTTGGTCCGGATTCGTTCCTGATGGTGGATGCCGGCGCCAGCGACGCCTTCTGGCCGCAGGGTTACAAGTGGGCCGTGCGGACCGCCCGCATGCTGGCCGATTACGATGTCTACTGGTTTGAGGAGCCGCTGCCGCCCGATAACCTGCACGACTACGTCCTGCTGCGCAACGCCTCACCCCTGCCGATCGCCGGCGGTGAAGTCATGACGCGCCGGCAGTCCTTTACTCCGTGGCTCCAGCAGAAGGCATTCGATATCGTGCAGCCGGACGTCACCAAGGTCGGCGGAATCAGCCAGGAGCGCCGCATCGCTTGGATGGCCGAAGAGTGCGGCGTGCGCTTCATCCCGCACGGGTGGAACACCGCATTGGGACTGGCCGCGGACCTTCACCTGGCATCCGCGAACCCCAACACCGACATGGTCGAATACCTTATGGGGTCGCCGTTTATCGACGACCTGGTGGAGGCGGGCTGGAAACTGGATTCGGAGGGCATGCTGGCCATCCCCAATGGCCCTGGATTGGGGATTTCGCTCAACATGGATGCGGTCGAGAAGCATTCGGGCGAACGCTTCGGGACCGGTGCAGGGGACGGGGGAGGGGGCGCCTGAACATGGATTTGCCGCGCAAACTGGGGTTGCCGGATGCCACGGCGCTGGTCATCGGCATCGTGATCGGGTCGGGTATCTTTGTGCTCCCCAACCTGATCGCCAGAAACCTGCCTTCGCCCGCCGCCATCCTGTCAGTATGGATCGTCTCCGGCGTGCTCTCCTTCTTTGGAGGGCTGGCCTACGGAGAGTTGGGCGCCATGATGCCGGCGACCGGCGGTCAATACGTATACCTGCGCGAAGCCTACGGCCCGTTGTGCGCGTTCGTATGCGGCTGGACCTTCATGCTGGCGGTCCTGTCGGGCGGCAGCGCCTGGCTGGCGGTCACGTTTTCCATCTATGCGGGTTACTTCGTGCCGCTAACTCCGCTAGCCGCCAAGATAGTGTCGGTTACACTGATTGGCGTTCTTTCCGCGGTCAATTATATAGGTGTAAAAGAGGGCGCCTGGGTCCAGCGTACGTTCACTTACTTGAAGGTTGGGGCGCTGTTGATTCTCATCGGGGCCGCGTTCCTGAGCCCTGGCGGGACAGACCATCGTTCTTTGTCGTCTGTCGCCGCCGGTTCCTCCGCTTCCCCCGCCCCACCCATCTCGTTTGCCAATTTCGGCGTTGCCATGGCGGCCTGCCTGCTGGCCTACAACGGCTGGAGCTACGTCAGCTTCGTGGCGGGCGAGGTGAAGGATCCGGAGCGCAACCTGCTGCGCTCGCTGTCCATCGGGATGACGACCGTCGGCTTCCTGTATGTGTTTGCCAACGTAGCCTACCTGAAGGTCATGACCGTTCCCGAAATCGCCGCCAGCGAGCGCGTCGGCGCGCAACTGGCAACGCTGACCATGGGGCCGATTGGTGGAACGTTCGTATCGCTGGCGGTCCTGCTTTCGATCGTCGGCGCCATCAACGGCTGCATTCTGACGGCCGCCCGAATCCCGTTCGCCCAGGCCCGGGACCGCATGTTCCCCGCCGCTTTTGGGGAAGTCCATCCGCGCTTTCAGACGCCCGCCCGCGCCATTCTATGGAGCGGAGTGTGGACCGCCATCCTGGTGCTCAGCGGATCTTATGACACGCTCTATTCTTACGCGATCCTGGCGGCCTGGATCTTTTACACCATGAGTGTCGCCGCCGTGTTCATCCTGCGCCGCAAGCTCCCGAATGCCGCCAGGCCTTACCGGATGTGGGGTTATCCCGTGACTCTCTGCCTTTTCGTGGTGGTGTCCGTATGGTTCATGGTCAACGAGTTGTTGACGCAGCCAGGCCCTTCCGTGATGACCCTGGCCATTGTTGCCAGCGGCATCCTGGCTTACTGGCTTTGGCGATCGAGGTCCGACAGGAAAGCCTTCTTCCGACGATGATCGGCGCCCACCCGCCGCACCGTCTCATCCCACTCCGCGCATTCGTTGGCGCCAGAGCCGGGCGGCGAGGGCCGGTGCAGTTTTTCCAATTTCTTCGGCGCCGGCCGGTGGCAGGGTGAGTTACCTGCTCCAAGGCTTTGTCCTTGGCGCCCCGCACCAAAATCCGGTAGTGGGTCTATTTGAAATTTCGCCCGCTTGACGCGGTTTGGCCTTCCGTGGCAGGCTTGGAATATGCCAAAGCGGACTCGCACTACGAAAGGCCTTGATGCCGTCCAGAACGCCAGGCGCGTTTTCTCGGAAGCCGTCGAATCCACGGGAACCGTCGAGCTTACCATCGTCCAGAAAGTCATGCGTGAGATGGGCAGCAAGGGCGGCAAGATCGGCGGCAAGCGCCGCCTTGAGACGATGACCGACGAGCAGCGCCGTCGAAGCGCTCGAAAAGCCGCCAAAGCACGGTGGGCCAAAGCGAAGAAAACCGTATAAAAACACCCGATTCTGCGGTTTCCCATTGACCATGCGAAAGCGCTGTCGTATACTTTGATTATGGCGAACGTAATTAGCACGGCGAAGAAGGTAGCGGTGATATCGGCCTTGTGGAAGGATGCTCGGTGCGCTCCGCAGTTCGCTTGACCGGCGTCTCGAAAGGCGCTGTTCTTCGGCTGCTGGTTAGCGTCGGCAACGCCTGCGCCGCGTACCAGGATCGGGTCATCCGCAACGTTGCCGCCAAGCGCGTGCAGATTGATGAAATCTGGAGTTTCGTGGGCTGCAAGGAGAAGAACGTCACGGTCGAGAAAATGGAAGCCGGGATCTGCGGAGACGTTCACCGCGATTGAGGCTCAAACCAAGCTGGTGATTTCCTGGATGGTTTGACGGAGGGACGCGGGGTGTGCGACGGATTTTTCTTCGGGACGTTGAAGGCCGGTTGTCAAATCGAATCCAGTTGACCACGGACGGCCACAAGATGTACTTGGTGGCTGTGCCGGATGCTTTCGCGGAGGACATTGACTACGCGCAACTGGTGAAGGTCTACGGCAACGATCCCGAAGGACAGAAGCCCAACAGCCCGGCGTAATGTCTTGGCACCAAGCGCATTGACATCATCGGCTCCCCGGATCACGAGCACATCAGCACCAACTCTGTGGAGCGCCAGAACCTCAACATGCGGATGAATATGCGGCGATTCACCCGCCTGACCAACGCATTAAGTAAGAAGCTTGAGAATCACATTGCGATGATTGCGCTGTTTCATATGCACTACAATTTCGTTCGCATCCATCAGGCCTTACGCGTGACGCCCGCGGTGGAAGCGGGATCACTGGGAGGCTCTGGACGGTTGATGATATTGTCAGAATATCAAGCCTAGAGATGGCATGCGCGGCATGACGATGGCAAGTTTGCCGGCATATTAAGCCCGACGATACCAAACCCGTCGCGAACGATCCCTACCCTCTTGTCTCGTGTTGCAGTAGTAGAGCCTGGCCAAACAAATTCCACTGTTTCACCAGAAGAAAAATTATCGGACCGCAGATATGCAGTCCATTTGCCATTAGTCATATCGAAGTCAACCATGACATCCCTGGCTTCCCCTGGCAGCAATTCTGGGATAGTTAATTCAAGCAGTATATTGCTGAGCGGGATAGAGCTGCGCCTACCAAGCTGCTTGATTCTTTCTGGGTCATCAAATCTGACGTTCCGCATGAGGCTTGGGCTAGTGAATTTCACATAACTATTATGATCTACAGTGCCGCCATTGTTCATAACTACGAGCGTTGCGCCGGAGGGGCGAATATCTGGCAGCGGTCTCCCGATTACGCGAACGGTGACATCTTCTGCCGGGTCTAGCCGCACTATCAGCACGGTTCCGTGTGTGGATAACAAGCCAAGCGTGGATAGAATGATCTGGACATCAAAGTGCGGCGACAGCCAGGCCCCGAGCAAGAATAAAATAGGTGCCGCTCCCAATAGTGACACCGCAAAGGCCGCTATACTTCTGATTTGCTTGCCCCTATAAGTGACCGTCCGCAACATAATCGTTAGGCAAACCCATGCGAGCGCAAGGCAAATCCACGTCGCCACTGAACTCACTTTGGGCGAAAACGTAACGGCAAGAGAACTCAATGCTACCGCCCCCCAAAGTAGCGGATGATGGAGAATTTGCGTGCGAGGGTCGATTGACTTATCGGCGGACTCTTTGATGAATGCTGCAATGAAACGCTCCAGCGCCCGCTGAAATATTCTGCGCTCGTGAGCACTACCCATCCCTTCAGCCTACCATATGCGAAACCGCATCGGCACACGTGAGCGAAAGCGGACAGGCAAACAGCACAAAAGCGGGCGAAAGTCCAGTGCCGGGATGCCCCAGAAATTTCAAACGGACCCACTACCCCAAAATCCGCCGCTTTCCATCAGCCGCACTTCGCTTGGGAGCATTCCCTTCCGGGATGTTATAGCGAGTTGAAACGGCGGAGGATCGCCGGCTTGCCCAGCACCTGTACACATTGACGGTACAATTTCATCTCGACCAGATCCTGCGGAGTGACTTTGGACCAATTGATCCCTCTAAGCACGCCCGCGGCTTCGAGGACGGCGGTGACGAAGCCGGAACACACCATCCGATCCCGGTGTTCCGACTGGCCGATCCGGGGTCCGATGATTGGAAACCCCCGCAAGATAAACTCAAACAGATCGCTGGTGTCATAGCGGACGTGATCCTCTGCGCCGCCGATGAACTGGTAAAACTTGAACCAATCGATCGCCTGGTGGATGTCGCCGGCCAGCGGCAGCCACCAGGCGCGGCCCCCATCGTCGTAGTTGGCGAGGCGCTCGGAGAGTCGATTGGTTTGTACGCCGTTGCGGTTGTCTTCGATGGTCGACTCCACCATCTTGACCACCTTCGCGCCCGTGGCATCGCGGTCGATCACGCGGATGATGCCGGCGTGCGATGGACCGGCCGAGAACCCCTCGATCAGCCCGGAGAGAGGACCGCTTCCCTGGAATACGATCAGGTCTCCGGCTCGGATTTGATTCCGCACGGCAAGGTATCGGGTGAGGTTGTTCACCGCTTCGCCTCACCCGCCACTACCGGGCCGGCAATGGCCAACATCTCGGGAAACGGGGGGATGCCCGCCCCCGCCGCCGCCGTTACGAGTTGCATGATTGCCCCAGCCATTTCAGCCCACTTTCGCGTAGTAATAGGCCATCCCAAACGGCGTCGGGCTGGCCATTTTCTGCCACTTTCCACCATCGGGCGAAGGAATGATGGAGCCGATCGGCATGGTATCGCCGGCCGGCACGTTCATCAGAGTCGCGTTGCCGGTCCACACCGGATGCACCTGAGGCGCGGGCTGCTCGGGGATCGCAGGCTGAGCGCAAACTGCTACGGTTCCAACCGCCGCTCCCGTCAACATATCTCCTGCCTCATCCGTGGACCTGCTCACCAGGTAACCCGCAGGCGGAACGGGGGCCGTCGTCTTGTCGGTTATCCGGCCGCCAGTCCATGAACCCAGCCAACTGTCGAACGCGGCCAGGTACAGGCTGGTCAGCATGGCGTTCAGGGCGGCCACCTGCAAGGTGACTGAGCGCAGTTGGGTGGCATAGACTACCGCCGGCATGACGGAGGCCTGCTGGGCGGCGGCGTCATTCGGGTGCAGGGCCAGAACGTCGTTGGGGTTGATGAAGTTGGGATTCGTTGGGTCGTAAATATCGGCTATTGTGCTCATATGTTCATCCTTTTCCCGGTTTGCCCGGAACTTTTGCGTCCCCTGCTATTTCCATGGAGCCGGACGCAACCGCGCATGTTCGTCGATCGGCTTCCCTCGGTTTGACTGCGCCGGCAACCGGCAGCCGGCCGGCATCGTGTCGCCCGTGGGGGCGTTGCGGATGCGGGGCGGCAGACTTCGTGGGAAGTATCCCAGCACCATGTATCCCGCCACGAAACCCCTTCGGTGGCTTCGGCGCGCTTTTCTTATCTGTGATCCCGCAGGCCGTCCAGGACAACAGCCGGTTGTTGAATGCGGTCAGGTAATCGTTTTCTAGATTGTTGTTGAGATCGGCGATCTCCGAAGTCACGGCAGCGGGCGTATTGGCCCGGGCCGCCTTCGGGGTCGTCATCGCAGAGTCCAAATCGGTCATGAATGCCTCCTCAACGTCCAGACTAGGAGGCAGACACTGTCATTTCGGGCCTGGTTACCCGCAAAGCCTTCATTCTAAGAAGAAAATTTTCCGACTTTTCTTGTGACCGTTAAGCGGCCAATCGGGAAAAGCGCAGGGTCAGAAGGAGAACTCTTTCTTTTTCAGATGGATCTTTTTATGACGCGCCAATGTCGAGGGCTGTGCCGCACGCCGGGGCAGCGACTTCACCGCGGAGAAAGAGGGATTAGAACCGGAGAGCGCGGAGCGAGCGGAGGCCGCAGAGCAAAGAGGAGGCAGTCGCGGTGAACAAGGCCCCTTGCGGAAGGCCCGCGTGTTGGGCCATAGTCCTGGGCGCACCTTGAGTGCACGCGCTGGCTTGGCTGTAAGAATAGGCTCAGATTGGCCACATATGTGACGCAAATAAACGGCGCTTTCGAATGTGCGGTCGGTGTGCGTCGGTCGTGGGCGCCCGGCGCGCAATACGTCAGAGTTTCCGTATAGGTCCCCGCAGGGCTTTGTGCTCGACATCGCAAATGGGGCAATACAGCGCGGTGGAGGCCGGCCCTTTGGGCTTCGGCATCGCGAGTTTGTAGTCAAAGTCATCCGTGTTGCTCGCAGCGTACATGCAAGCAGGACATAGGTAGAGACGCTGCTGCTGATCAATGCCGAGGGGGGATTTCGGCCAGGCTGAACGCTCGTTCCGGACGGAAGCCGAGCGGCATTCCGGCTGGATTCCGGATGCCATCGGCGCATAGCGACGGGGCATCGCGGAGAAAGGGCCGGCAACTCCCTTCCTGTTCTAGGATAACAGGCCCTCGGCCGGGAAGTCTAACGCACAGAAAACAAGCAAGATAGAGGTGTAAAGAAGCCAGACTTAAACTGGTCTGCGGTTGGAAACTCGAGTAATATCGCTAAGTGACCAAATCTAGAGCGATTCGCACGTTCCTTCCCTGGGCTGCAGTCGGCAACCGTGCCTGGAAGCTTAGCGGCGCCATCGGTCTGGCGTCGTCATCAGTTTCGATTGTTGTCCCGCAATCCAATACCGCGTCGTCATCAGTTTCGATTGTTGTCCCGCAATCCAATACCAGGGGAGGCTTATGATCCCGCAAGAAAAGAGCGCGGCCGTGACTCTCGGCCTGAACGAGGCTTTCGGTGTCACCGAATTCGAAGACATCCGCGACCTGACCGAGGGGCCCGGCTCGAACCGGGCCTTTCGCATTGTCGTGCGAGGATCTGCATACCTGCTGCGGATCAACACGCGCGCCGGCGATATGGCACGTCACTTCACCTGCATGCAGGCGGCGGCCGATGCAGGCTTGGCGCCGCGTGTCAGGTATGCCAGTACTGAGGATCGTATCTCCATCACCGATTTTGTGGAGGTCGTACCTTTACCAGCGCCGGACGCGTTGGTGCGGATTCCCGCCGCGCTGCGGACCCTGCACGCGCTGCCACCCTTTCCCGGATCCCCCTTCAATACCACATGCACGTTCCTGCTGAACGAAGGACCTGCCCTGGACGGATTCCTCCAGAAGTTCCGGGCGTCGAGCATTCTGCCTGAAAGCCAGACCGCGGAACTTCTTGCTCGCTACCAGCAAGTGGCCGCGGTGTACTCGCGTCTCGATTCGGATCTGGCGCCGGGCCATAACGACCTGTTCAAGCCGGACAATATGCTCTTCGACGGCAGCCGTCTGTGGCTGGTGGATTGGGAGGCTGCTTTCCAGAACGATCGGTATGCCGACCTGGCGGTGGTTGCGAACATGATCGTCACCAATGAATCAGAGGAAAGGATGTATCTTCAGGAGTATTTCGGCGAAGCGCCGGATGAGTACCAGAGAGCCCGATTCTATTTGATAAGACAGCTCGCACACATGTTCTACTCCATGGCTTTCTTGACGCTGGGGTCGTCGGGTAAGCCGATCGATCGGAGTGAGCCCGTGCCCGCATACAGTGACTTTCAACGGCGCTTCTGGGAGCGCGAGGTCAGTCTGGCGGACAACCAGGCGAAAACCGTCTGCGGCATGGTTCATTGGGAACAACTCTCGCAAAACATGCGGCTGGCACGTTTCGACGAGGCCTTGAGAATCGTCTCGGATCGAAACACTATCCAGTCAGCAGGGGCCGGAGGCCGGCGCATCACGATTCCTGTTGCGAAATCCCTTCGCACCAGCGATCGACCGGCTCGGAGTTAAATCCGCTGATGTAGAAATTCCAAATCCGCGACCCGGTGGGTCACGGCTACAAATACTTCACGAACAGGACCGCGTTACCGCGTTCGTTGTACAGCAACTCGTCCACCATGTTGCGGGTCATCAGGATGCCGAAGCCGCCAGGCCGTTTGCCCGCCTCGGCGCGAACTTCGACATGGCGGATAGGGGCGTCCGCTGGATTCGAAATGGCCGCATGGGGCAGGAAGTCAAGCGAAAAGCCGGTGCCGGGGTCGTGGATGTGGACGATTAGGAACCGTGATGTGCGCAGCAGAGAAACCCGGGCGCGTTTCCGCGGGTTCGAATGGCCGCCGTGCTCCACCGCGTTCATCAGCAGTTCGCGAAGAGCCGCGCCCACATCCTCGCGAGTCTGCGCCGGCAGTTCGGCCACCATTTCGCGCAAAAATTGGGTGGTGCGCTCGGCAGCGTCGAGCTTGCAGCGGACATCGAGCGTGATCCATTCGGGACGCGCCGAAATCACCCGGATGTCGTCCCTGCACGTCTCGCAATCGAGGGCTTGCTGCACCAGGTCCGACAGCTGCGTTCCTTGAATCGGCCGGTGAGAGTAGGCGTAGGCGTGTTCGCGAATGGCGCGGACGACGCGTGAGGGGTCGGCATCGCCCGTGACGATTACTCTGGCCTCGGGCTGCAGATAACGCATCTGCCGCATGAGGTTAAGCCCGTCGAAACCGTTGTTCCCCTGACCGGCCAGCACCAGGTCGAACTTCACCGCGCGGAGGCGTTCCATCGCTTCCCGCTGGTTGAAGGCATCCTGAATAGTTCGGCCCTCGTGCTGGAGAAACCCGGCCACCTGTTGGTGCATCACCGGGTCGCCATCGATTACCAGCAAACGACGCGAGCTCAAAGCATCCCCACGGTTTGATTTTACCGAGGTTCAGCATACCATGGTGGGGCAGTTGCTAACCTGCGGCGGGTTGGCAATCCGCCGGCCGCGTTCTTTAATGCAGCACCGTGATGGGCACCGAGGCTTCCGTGTTCTCCCAGATCAGCGCCAGCGTTCCCTTGTCGCCGCCCGCGGCCGAGAGTTGCACCTTGAACGTCTCCACCAGCGACGGCAGCGTCTTCAGGGCCATCTTGGTGCGGCCAAAATCGCGCGACTGGTCGTAGTTCAGGTGGAACTGCCCGGTTTCGCTGTTGATGATGAGGGTCCATTCCCTGGCATCGGGCACGGTCCAAATACTGTAGCTTCCTTTGGGCACTTTCAAACCGCCCATCTCCAGGTCGGCTTCCGTGGTGATCTTGGTGGCCCAGTTGGCCCCGGTGCACCAGACCTGGCCGTACGGAACCAGCCCTCCCATGACCTTCCGGCCGTGCGCCGATGGCGCATAATACTCAACCGCGATCTTTTTGCCGGCGATGGTTACGGCCGCATCGGCCTGCGGGCTGGTGTATCGCGGACGCTGGGCGGACGCGGTGGCGGCCAGGGTGGCGAAAATGGCGGCGAAAAGAACGGCGCGGTGAATACGGAGCATGCGATCACCTCTGGGGATATTCTATCCGAGCCGGTTGCGGGTTTTCGGCAACATTTCCGGCAATCTGAGTTGAAGCGGCCGGCGGTGGGCCTTATACTTGACGACGTGGCGAGTTGGCGAAAGCCCGGTTTTCCAGCGTGGGCCGCCTGGTTCCTCTGTCTGCCGGCAGCCCTGCAAGCGTTTCCGGGGGATGGCAGCCAGACCTACGCCATTCCCATCCCGGCTTCCGCGGCGCCCGCGAAGGTCGAGTTTCAAGTTACCTATGGCAGCCTGCCGGGCGGGTGGGCCTCTTCCGCCGCCAGCCTGTCCGCCACCAGTCTGGGCGGCTGGGAGGTGACGGTGGCGCTTGACACGGCGCATTGCGTGATTCATTGCACCTACCGGCGAACGCGCGAGGCGCTTCTGCTGAAGCCCATCACGTCGATTCGGATCTACGCGGGGCCCGGTTCAAACGGGGGCCAGGGCCCGGGGGCTGGGGGCCAGACCACCACGGTGACAGTGGATCCGGCCGGCCTGGGGCTTCCGTCCATCGCGAGCCACGTCATGATTTGCCCGGAGGAATTCGGCCTGCCCGGAAGAGGGTGGGCCGCCGCGTTCGTGGTTCCGGACCGCGAAGGCCGCGCGCCCGCCTCAATTCACGCCGGCGCCATTCTTTCGGGAACCCACTCGCCGGCGGCCGAAACACCAGTTTTGCCTCTCCGCATTTAGACCTCCTCCCGCGGCTCTGTCGTGCCCGCCATGAGGCAGGGCAATGCTTCGGCGTGCCCGCTGGCGGATGGTGATCAACACCTGTGAGGGAGGGGTTTATGAACCTGCAGAGCAGGGACCGCGGCCGGGTGCTGTGTCTTCACGCGGCGGCCAGGCGGCTTCGGATTCCGGAACGCACGCTGCGCTATCAGGCAAGCCGCGGGCGGATTCCAGGCGCATTCAAACAAGGCAAGCTGTGGAAGTTCTCGGTTGCTGCTTTGGAAAGCAAACGTTCAGAGGTGCGCGCGGAGGTGCGCGCGGAGGTGAAAGGTGTCGCATAAGAGAAGGCTCGCGCAAGCCGCCATGGCGATGTGGCTGGCCGTGCCCGCCATCGGTCAGCGGAAACCGGCCCCGGACTTCCGTCTGGAGAGCGCCGGGAGAAGTTCGGTTCAACTGTCCAAGTACAAAGGCAAGGTGGTGCTGCTGAATTTCTGGGCCACATCGTGCGGCGGCTGCAAGCTCGAAATCCCCTGGTTCATCGGGTTCCAGGCGCGGTACCACAGCCGCGGGTTCGTGGTCATCGGCGTGTCGATGGATGACGACGGTTGGAAATCCGTGAAGCCATATTTAAAGGAGAAGAAGATCAACTACCCCATTGTTCTGGGCAATGCAGACCTGGCCAGGCGATACGGAGGAGTCGAGGCGTTGCCCCTGACGATGCTGATCGATCGCGACGGCAAGATCGCCGCGTCATACACCGGAGTGGTGGACAAGGCGGCCTGCGAGACCGAGATCCGCGCCCTGCTTCGGTGACCAGGGCGCTTCGCTTGTGGGGCAGATTGTTAATCTGCGGCGGATTGTTAATCCGCCAGCGCGATGCGGCAGCGAGCGTACCAGCCCGGGTTTGCAACGTGCCCGCAAGATGCGAAGAGGCGGATTGCCAATCCGCCGCACTCTCGAAAGTCGCTTGTGGAGGTTCGGCTGCGCGCCAACTCCCGGCGGGCGGATTGCCAATCCGCCGCAGCTTGCCAATCTGCCCCACACGCCCGGCGCACATCGCCAACAGATTAAAAATCTGCCCCACAACAGTCCAGTCTAAATTCCGCTATGAGTAGTAGACAGCCGACCACCTATGCGGTAGACTGTCTTCTACCTACTCATGAGCGGCAGCCCCCCCTACCAAAACCGCATCGAGCTGTTGCAAGGCACGCTGGACATGCTGATTCTGCGCACCCTTCAATGGGGCCCGCAGCACGGCCACGGCATCGGTCTTGCCATCCGCGCAACATCCCTGGATGTGCTCCAGGTGGAACATGGTTCGCTCTACCCTGCATTGCATCGCCTCCGCAACCAGTCATGGATCGAAGCCGAATGGAAGGTGACTGAAAACAAGCAGCGCGCGCGGTACTACAAGCTGACGGCAAAAGGGAAAAAGAAACTGGCCGCGGAGGAGTCTCGTTGGAACCAGATGGTGGAGGCGATCGCGAGGGTCATGCGGCCGGCGTGAAGGCCCCGGCGTAAAAGGAGGTTTCGATGAAGTTTTGGCATTGGCTAAGCCGCCGTTCCCGGGAAGAGCGGGAACTGGACGAAGAACTGCGCTTCCACCTGGAACAGGAAGCCCAACTCCATATCGATCGGGGTGAAGCGCCGGAGCTTGCCCGCCGGTCGGCACGCCGCGATTTCGGCAACGTCACGCTCACCCGCGAGGTTACGCGCGGCATGTGGGGATGGAGCCTGCTGGAACGCGGGGTTCAAGACTTGCGATTCGCCGCGCGCATGCTGCTCAAAAATCCGGCCTTCACGGTGGTCGCGCTGTCGGCTCTGGCGCTCGGAATCGGCGCCACTACCGCCACGTTCAGTGTAGTGAATTCGGTGTTGCTGCGCCCGCTGCAATTCCCCGCCCCGGAGCGTCTGGTGATGGTTTGGGAACGCCCGCCCCAGGGCAAGCTCACGAACGTTGTCCAGACGCAGAATTTCCTCGACTGGCATGCGCGCAACCACTCGTTCGAAGGGATTGCGGCCATCTGGGCCACTCCCGTCAATCTGGCCGGTGAAGGCGAACCCGTGCAGACGCCCGGGATGTACGTGTCCGCCGACTTCTTCCGGGTGCTGGGCGTGGCCCCGCTGCTGGGCCGCACCATTCAGGCCGAAGACGATGTCCACGGCGCGAACTGTGTCGTGGTGCTGGGCTACGGCCTGTGGCAAAGCCGCTACGGCGGCCGCGCCGATGTGCTGGGCCGTAAGATTCGCGGCAGCGCTTCTGAGGTTGCCGGCTGTGAGGTGGTGGGCGTGATGCCGGCCGGATTCCGTTTTCCCACGCTTCGTGCCGAGCTTTACATTCCGATCAAGATCGATCCGGCTCAGGCGCCGCTCGACGGCCGCAACTACTACACCGTTGCCCGCCTCAAGCCGGGCGTCTCATGGCAGGCGGCGCAGGCGGAGATGCAAGCCATCGCCGCGCAGACGGCCCGCGAGCGTCCCAAGATGAACGCCAGGTGGAGCGCCACCGTGGTGCCGCTGATGGAGCAGACCACCGGGGAGAGCCGCACCACACTGCTGGTGCTCGCGGGCGCGGTCGGGTTCGTGCTGCTGATCGCCTGCGCCAACGTCGCGAACCTGCTGCTGTTGCGGGCGTCGGCGCGGCGGCGCGAGATGACGGTCCGCGTCGCGTTGGGCGCGGGGCGCTGGCGCCTGATGCACCAACTGGTGGTGGAAAGCCTGTTGCTTGCGGTATCCGCGGGCGCGCTTGGTTTTCTGCTGGCGTACTGGGGCGTCCCCACCATCATCCGGATGCTCCCGGCCGGGTTTCCGCTGCCCCGCATGGGGGAAATCTCGGTGGACCATTCCGTGCTGGCCTTCACCCTTTTGGTATCGCTGGCGTGCGGGCTGTTCTTCGGAATTCTCCCGGCGTTGCAGGTAAGCCGCACGCAGATCTCCCAAGGTCTCCAGCAGGGCGGGCGCACCGGTACGGCGTCCAGCCGGCGGCTCAGAGATACCCTGGTGATTGCCGAAGTTGCCTTGGCCCTGCTGCTGGTGACCGGCGCGGGGTTGCTGCTGCGCAGTTTCATCCTGCTGAACGAAGTGGACCCCGGCTTCCGTCCGGAGCGCCTCCTTACCTTTCGCATGCGCTTGCTGAACAGGAGTGACGGAAAGATCTTCGAACACCGCGCCGCGGTCGTGCGCGAGGTCCTGGACCGCATTCGCGCCTTACCGGGTGTCACCTCGGCCAGTTCCATTCACGTGCTGCCGATGTGCTGCGGGAATTCCGGAACCGGTTACTATCGGACCGACCGGCCCGCGCCGCCACCGGGCACTTTTTCCGGCGGCGATTTTTCGGTGATTTCCGACGCCTACTTCCGCACCATGGGCATCCCCATGATCGGCGGCCGCGAATTCGACGCTCGCGATCGCAAGGGCGCGCCCGAGGTCGCAATCCTAAACCAGACCGCCGCCGAACAGATCTTCCCAGGCGAGAATCCCATCGGCAAGCAGGTCAAATTCAATGGGTTCTTCAACCCGACCCTGCAGATCGTGGGCGTGGCCAAAGACATTCGGCACAGCGCGCTCGAAAACGCGCCCGACCCGTGCCTCTTCCTGCCTCAGGCTCAGCAACCGAGCGGCCTGGCTGCGCTGGTGATCCGCACCAGCGGCGACCCACGTGCGCTGATCCCGGCGGTCAAGGAGCAGATTCGCTCGGTGGACCCCAACCAGGGCGCCCAGGACATCGCCACGATGGAGCAGGTGATGTCCGACGCCATCGCGCGCCCCCGGTTGCAGGTCACGCTGATGTGCATTTTCGGTCTGCTGGCGCTGTCGCTGGCCTGCGTGGGCATCTACGCCGTGATCTCGTATTCGGTGGAGCAGCGCACGCGCGAGATGGGAATCCGCCTGGCGCTGGGCGCCGCACCCGATGGGATCCGCCGTCTGGTATTGCGCGAGGGCGGCGTGCTGGCCGCGGCGGGAATCGGCATCGGTCTGGTGGCCGCCCGCGCCCTCACCGGCTATTTGTCGACGCTGCTTTACACCGTGAAGCCCACCGACTCCCTGGTCTTCGCAGGCGTAAGCGCCGTGTTGGCTGCCGCTGCCATGGCCGGCTGCTACTTTCCCGCCCGGCGCGCCACGCGCGTGGACCCGGCGGTCGTGCTCCGGGACGAGTAGTGGTCGCGACCCTCCGGGTCGCGAGTGTTTGACGCCACCCCCTTCCTGTTCCAGGGCCTGTAACGTGACCGTTGGCTTCGCCGCCGCGGGGCCGCCTTCTTTGTTAGGCTGAAAACGCTATGCGAAAAGCCTTCATTCTCACGTTCCTCGCAGCCATAACCGCGTCGGCCGCGGCCAAAGTTACCAGCGTATTCAACGCCGCCAGTAATATTCCGCTGGGAAATGCCGGTTCCGGAATCGCCCAGGGAGCGTTTTTTGTGGTGTTCGGTTCGGGCCTTGGGCCGGCGTTGATCTCGATTGCATCCATGCCTTACCCCACGTCCATCGGCGGCACCACAGTCACCGTCACACCGGCCGGCGGAACTCCGGTTACGGCCTATTTATACTACTCGGAAGACGGACAGGTGTCGG
Organism: Candidatus Acidiferrales bacterium; assembly: GCA_035570275.1. GTDB lineage: Bacteria > Acidobacteriota > Terriglobia > Bryobacterales > Bryobacteraceae > DATMNI01. The sequence goes on from DATMNI010000126.1 coordinate 17,203, forward strand.
GAATCCTGCCCTCCGCCACGCCCACCGGCCCTGCCAACGTCACTGTGACTTACAACAGTTCCACCAGCGACCCGGTGAAGATCACGGTGGTCAAATCCTACTTCGGCATCTTCACGCTGAACCAGGCGGGCACTGGACCGGCGGCGGTCCTGAATCGCAACCCGGACGGACTGAACTCGCTCACCAACTCGGTGGCGTCCGGCGGCACTCTGGAAGTATATGGGACCGGTTTGGGTCCGATCACCGTCGCTGATAACGCGCCGCCCGGCGCCGTTTCGCCCGCCGGTATCGATGTCAAAGTACTGGTGGCGGGCCAGACCATCGCGACGAGCTATGCCGGCCGGGCGCCTCAGTTTGCCGGACTGGACCAGATCGATTTTCAGCTTCCATCCGATGCCAGCGTCCCGGACGGCTGTTTCATTCCCTTCGCGATCCAGGTGAATGGCGTGGTGAGCAACTACGGAACTTTTGCCAAGGCGGCCGGCGGCAAAACCTGTACAGCCCCGCTCGGATTGAGCGCCGCCACCTTGCAGAAACTGGATGCCGGCGGGACCGCGACGGTGGGCTTGCTATCGCTCGGACGGAACACGACCGCGCTTTCCGTGGTGGGCAAACCAGTCCTTATCGACATCGAGTCCGCCAGTGGCGCATTCGCCCCATTTAACGCTGCGGGATTGTTCGGCCTGAACCTCACGCCCGGAGCCCTGCCGCCCTTGAATGCGGTTGGGACATGCATTGTCCAAACGCAGGGCTCAACCTCGCCGCCCATCAACGCACTTCCTCCGCTGGCGAAGGATATGGATGCCGGCTCCAAGCTGACGCTGAGCGGCCCGGGCGGCGTCAGCAAGGACCTGACCCGTTCGATAGCCGTTGGTTCCGCAGGCTACTCCGCGGTGCTCTCCTCTGCGACGCCGGTTATCCAGCCCGGCCAGTGGACCATGACGGGGACTGGCGGGGCCGACATCGGCGCCTTCACCAGTACCGTAACCGTGCCCGCGCCGCTGGCTTGCACTAACTGCGACGGCACAACCGGCATCAACACGATTGACCGCACCAAGCCACTGCTGGTTACGTGGACCGGCGGCGGCGGAAGTGGGGACTACGTGCAGGTCGGCGGCCTTTCGACCGTGGTCTCGACTGCCGACGCGGCCAAGAACGTGGCGGTGATTTTCTCTTGTTCGGCCCGCGCCAGCGATTTGCAGTTCACCGTGCCGGCGAGCATCCTGAACCAGATGCCGCAGAGTTCCGCCGACCTGCTGGCCGCCAACACAGGCGCATTGGTGCTGGTCAACGTGTTGGGCAACAGCGGCACTGCGTTCACCGCGCCGCTTACGGCGGGCGGGAATATCGATCTCGGGTTCTTCGGTTACTCGGCGACGGTGATTAAGCTGGTGGGATACAACTAGGGGCCGGGGGTCGGGGGCCGGTTTCCGCCCAATCACCGATCAGGTGTTAAGTTAGTGAAGGCATGTCAACCGTATTTGCGAAGCTGAATTTTAAAGACCATAAGCAGATTGTGGTCCTCGACTCACCCAGCAGTTTCGAACGCGAACTCGCTGCTCTGGAAGGTGTCGAAATCATTCGCGATCTGCAGAAGGCGAAAGAGGTGACCTTTTCCCTGGCGTTCGTGACTGCACCGGAACAGGTTGATGCCCTGGCGCCCGCGATTGCCCGGAAGGCGGAAGGCGACGCCATCGTATGGTTCGCCTATCCCAAGGGGACCTCGAAGACATACAAGTCGCAGATCGACAGGGACCACGGCTGGAATATGCTTGGTCATGAAGGTTTTGAGCCTGTCCGGATGGTGGCGATTGATGAGGATTGGTCCGCCAAGCGTTTCCGGCGCGCCAAATTCATCAAGAACATGACACGAGCCACGCAGCATCGGCTGACTGAGCGCGGCAAGGAGCGGCCGGCCAAGACTCCGCACGCGGGTCCGAGAGGTTAAGGCGAAGATATCGGCTCTCACGAACGGATTGTGGCTTGGAACGCTCCCCGCTTAGCCGGTCGTTTCAGAAATACGCCGACGTATCCGGAAACCGCTTGCTGACGCGCGCCGCTCCGATCAGAGCCGCGACTTGTCGCTCGACGGTTAGGGAGCGGTTTCGTCGAAATACGAGACTGTATTTATGAAACGGTGTACTAAGCCGGTCACTCACAATGCCGATAGCGGCCGCGGGCGCTTATCGCTGACTGAGGCCGCCATCGACGGCTAAGAGTTGGCCGGTGACGAAGTTCGACGCTTTCATAAAATACACTACGGCATCGGCGATTTCGGCAGGCGTGCCGCCGCGGCGGGCGGGGGTGTTCTCGATCATGAGTTTGCCGCGCTCGTCAATGTCGTCGAACGGGATCACGCCGGGGGCGACCGAGTTCACCGTAATCTCCGGCGCCAAGGCCTTGGATAGGGCGCGGGTCAACATGATCACGCCGGCTTTGGAGGCGCAGTAGTGCACATGCTCGGCCCACGGGCGAATGCCGCCCAGCGAACTGATGTTCACGATGCGGCCGCCGCCGTGCTTCCGCATCAGGCGGGCGCCGTTCTGGCAGCAGAAGAAAACGGCCTTCAGATTGACGGAGTGGATGAAGTCCCAGTCCTGCTCGGTGATGTCGAGCGGGTCGAAACGGGTGAAGCGGGCCGCGTTGTTCACCAGGCCGTCCAGGCGGCCGAGACGAGTTTCCACCTCGCCGAACATGCGCGCAATCTCGGGCACGCTTTCGAGGTTGGCCCGGAACAATTGGGCGCCGCCCAACTCCTCGGCGGTGCGGCGCGCCTCGGCTTCGGAGCGGCTGTAGTGGATGGCGACGCGCGCGCCCTCCTGCGCCAGGCGCAGCGCGATGCCGCGGCCAATGCGCTTGGCCGCGCCGGTCACCAGGATGGTTTTGCCGGCCAGACTATCTCCCATGACTATCCGCCTGACTATCCCCCGGACTACACGATGGTTTCGCCATGCACTTCCACCTCCTCCGGTTCCACACCTTCCTTGGCCGGTTCGGGCAAACGGCCCGCCCAGTTGGCCCAGCCCCAGAATATCGCCGTGCTGGAACTGAGCGCTCCGGCGATGGAACCGATGAGCCGCGGATCCCATCGCTGCGAAGCGATGCCGGCCCCCGCCATCGAGATCATCATCGTGGACCATGTCATGGATTCCATGGTAGAAAATACGCGGCCGCGGAATTCGTCGGCCACGTGGCGGAGCAACTGGCCCATGTTCAACACCGAGCTTACCCCCACGGCCGCGCGCGAGATGGCGATGAAGACCAGCGCCCATCCGAAACTGCGCATCTGGCTGAACACGATGTACGCCACGCCGTGGCAGATGTAGCAGACCACGATGGTGCGTTTGTAGCCGGCGAAGCTGAGCGTCCGGCCAATCCGGTAAGCGATGGCACCGCCACAAAGCAATCCGATTCCGGCGCAGCCCCAGATGACGCCGATGCCCGCGGGCCCGCGGCGGAACACCAGTTCGCCGAAGATGCTGAACAGAATCTGTGCCGCGCCGCCACCCGTGGCCCATCCCACCGCGATCAGCGCGATGCCGAAAATCAGCGCGTGGCTGCGCATGTAGCGCAATCCCTCCCGGTACTCATGCCACGGCCGCACCACTTCGGCTTCGGTGAGCGCACGCCGGGCAGCACGAAATCCGCGGCCGGGCAGCGAGAGGCGTGAGATGCACCAGGCCGAGACCAGAAACGAAAGCGCGTTGGCGGAAAAGGCCCACCCGTAGCCGAATTGGGTGACGCTGGCGCCGCCCAGAAACGCGCCCACGGTGAGCGTGGTCCACTGCGTCGTCTGGGTCAGCGAGTTGGCCGTGTGCAATTCCTCCTTGGTGGCGATGGCAGGCAGGATGGCCGCGCGGCCGGCGCTGAAGAACGGCGAGGCCAGCATCAACAGTCCGCTCAACACGTAGACCAGCCAGGTGTCCGGCCGGTTCACGGTGAGGATGAAACCGGCGGCCACCACGGCGCGGATCAGGTCGCTCCAGATCATGACCCGCTTGCGGTCCAGGCGGTCCAGCACCACGCCCGCCAGCGGTCCGGCAAACATGGCGGGAATGGCGCGCGAAAGCATCACGCCTGCCACTACCATTCCCGAACCGGTGTGGGCCAGCACCAGGCTGAAGACAGCGATGTTGTTGAAGTGGTCGCCGGTCTCGCTGACCACCTGCCCGATCCACGTGTTCCGGTAGTTGCGGTTATCGCGGAGCAGTGAGACGAATGCGTTCATCGGCGGCGCGTCCAAATAGCGGCAGGCGGATTGGCAATCCGCCGGACCCAGAGGGTACCCCTATCAACCTGCCCCACAGGACTCCTCACGCACCGTGATGGCGCGGATGTAGTCGCGGTCCAGTTCGTAGCCGAAACCCGGCTCGTCCCGAACCACGATGGTACCTTGCGGCGTGGTCTCCACCGCGGGTTGGATGATGTCCTGCTTCCAGTAGCGCTTGCTTGCCGAAACGTCGCCCGGCAGCACGAAATTGGGCAGCGTGGCCAGCGCCACATTGTGCGCGCGGCCGATGCCCGCTTCCAGCATGCCGCCACACCAGACCGGGATGCCGGCGGCCTGCGCCACATCGTGGACGCGTTTGGCTTCGCTAAAGCCCCCCACGCGGCCCAGCTTGATATTGATGATGCCGCAGGCGCGCAGCTTAATAGCCTGTTCGGCGTGATGAGCGGTGCGGATGCATTCGTCCAGGCAGACGGGCGTTTGCAGCTTGGACTGCAACTCGGCGTGGTCGATGATATCGTCGTGGGCCAGCGGCTGCTCGATCATCATCAGGTAGAATTCGTCCAGCTTGCGCAGATGCTCCGTGTCGGCGAGAGTGTATGCCGAATTCGCGTCGGCCATCAGTTTAATGGCGGGAAAACGCTCGCGCACGCGCCGGATCACGTCCACATCCCAGCCCGGCTTGATCTTCATTTTGATCCGTTGGTAGCCATCGGCCAGTTCGTGTTCGATCTTGTCCAGCAGTTGCTCGATGGAATCCTGGATGCCGATGGAGACGCCGCAGGGGATTTCACGCCGCGCGCCGCCGCCGATCTGCTTCCACAGCGGAACACCCTCACGCCGCGCTGTCAGGTCCCAAACGGCGGTCTCCAAACCACCGCGCGCCATCTTGTGGCCGCGGATGTGTTTGGTCAGCGGGGCCACTTCGCCGGCGGTTTCGAAACGGCGGCTGAGCACCGGCGGGGCCACGTAATCGCGCAGAATGGGCCAGGCCGAATCTGTCCATTCCTCGTTGTAGAAGGGGTTCTCGCCGGCGGTCACTTCGCCCCAGCCGGAGATGCCCTCGCTATGCACCTCAACCAGAATGATGTCGCGGCTGTAGGTGCGGGAGAAGCTGGTTTCAAAGAAGTGCACCAGCGGCATGCGGATCTGGCGAAGCGTGATTCGTTCCAGTTTCATTGCCATTTCTCCAACAGGTAGGTCCCTTCCTCTTCGTGGCGCGCAAAGCCCGTGACGGCGAGGCCGTCTTCGAAGGCGCGCAGAAACCGGTCCGCGTTGGCCTGCTGGATCTGGCGGGCGCGCGCGTTGTCTTCGCTGCGTATGCGCGCGATATCAGCGGGGTACGAGATGCGCTCCTGTGGGTTCCGCGCGTCCTGTGGGTTCCGAGCCTCGGGCTCGCCGGCCAGGACGGAGCGCACGCGCGGGCTGTCGATCCACCATTCGGCGATGCACCGGTCGGTGGGGAGCCCGCCGTGCAGCGGGCTCGATGTGGTGCCGTACTGGTTCGGATAGTAGTGCCGCACAATGGCGCCGAGCTTCTCGATGTTGAGGAAAGCGTTCTTCAGTTCCAGCGGGTCGAAGGTCCATTCGATCAGTTGGATGCCGCGCGAGAGCGCTTCCTCGCGCTGTTGCAGTTTCAGCCGCCGGCCGATTCCGGCATTGTGGTAAGCCGGCAGAACGCCCAGCATGTGGCTGTGCAGATACGGCATCCTGCCCGGTTTGACGCCGGGAATGGCGAAGCAAAAGCCGGCCATTTCCGAGCCGTCGTAGGCGCCAAAGACCTGGCCACCCACCTTGTTGACCACCACCAGAAAGCGGATGGGAAGCAGTTCGGCGTCGGCGAAACCCCAGATGACCTGTTGCAGGCGCAACACGTCGCCGAATTCATCCAGGTTGTGCAATTGCCGAATCTCGATCACCCTTTGGCTTCCTGCCACAGGGCCTCCATTTCCTGGATGTTGGACTCCTCCGGTTTCCGCCCGCGCTCGGCCAGCTTGCGTTCGATGAAGCCGAAGCGCCAGCGGAACTTGGCGTTGGTGCGGCGCAGCGCCTGCTCGGGGTCCACCTTCAGGAACCGCGCCAGGTTCACCAGAACGAAGAGCAGGTCGCCCAGCTCGTTTTCCAGTTCGTCCGCAGCCGGCGGCAACCCTGAACTGGGAGGCTGGGGACTGTTAGGCTGGCCAGGTCCGGGGGGCTGGGCCACTGACGCCGCGTTCCGGCGGGCCACGTCGAGTTCCGCCAGTTCCTCGTGCAGCTTCTCGATCACCTGTTCGGCGTTCTCCCAATCGAAGCCCACATGGGCGGCGCGCGAGGCGATTTGCTGCGCCTCCACCAGCGCCGGCAGTGCCCGCGGCACGGGATCGAGAAGGCCCTCAGCGGCCTTGCCCTCTTGACCCAGCCTGTCCTTTTTCTCGGCGGCCTTGACCTCGCCCCAGATCTTCTTCACGTCGGCCGCGGTCCGCGCCGTCTCGTCTCCGAACACATGCGGATGCCGCCGCAGCAGCTTCTGGTTGATGGCATCGAGCGCGTCGTCGATGCCAAAGAGGTTCTGCTCGGAGGCCATCTGGGCGTAGAAGACGGCCTGCAGCAGGAAGTCGCCCAGCTCTTCGGCGAGCCCGTTCCAATCGCGCCGGTCGATGGCGTCCAGCACCTCGTAGGTCTCTTCCAGGGTGTATGGTTTGATGGTGTCGAAGGTCTGTTCACGGTCCCACGGGCAGCCCTCCGGCGCGCGCAATCGAGCCATGATTCCGACCAGGTGTTGAAACTTCTCGCCAGCGGTGTTCATTGTGGGGCGGTTTTTCCAGGGTAGCATGCGGCGGCGGGCACGCTGCGGCGCGCCGGACCGGGTCACGCAGGCTTACGCCGACTTTGGGTGCCTGGTGCGTGGAGGCACGTAGTGGAACCCGACTAGATAGATATTCTCACCTCTACCGTGCTTCGCGACCTTGAGCAGATCGACGACGCCCAGGAATCCCGACTGCCGTGCCAATGCTGGAGTGATGTCCAGAAAACCAATCGGCTTGATTGAATCCACTTCGATCTCGCCTTCGTCCATACGGTACCGGTTGCCGACCTTGACGTGGGGAAACTTCCATATTCGGACGCTGCAAGTGATTTCTCCTCGACGAACTCCGTCGCGGAGTCGCTTGGTGAACACCATGAAAAGAGTTTACACTCGGCGCCGGAGGCTGGAGGGCGAGCGCCGCCAATTGCGAATCGTATATGTCGTTGCTGCGAGCAGCGCGGGCCGCGGTTTTCTTTTGCGCGTGCCAGCGCTTTGTCGATTCCGTCCGTGACAAACTAGAACCGTCTTCAGGGGACGACGACCTGTCTCCGTCGCTGCTCACTTGCCTTGATGACTTCATTCATGTCCCCGGCTGGCCGAATCTCGAAAATGTTGCCATACGTCATAGCCGGATGCTGGCCGATGAGCTGTACAGCATGATTCATGTCCCTCGCCTCAAGGACGAGAATGCCGCCGAGTTGTTCTTTGGTTTCGGCATAGGGACCGTCGGTCGTTGCCACCTTGCCGTTCTTCCAATACAGGGTCAGGGCGGTCTCCGGCCCCTGAAGCGCTTCGCCGCCACCCCAGTGTCCGTTGGCGCGAAGATGATCGTCATATTCAAAGCATGCATCGAACATGGCGTTTCGCTCGTTCTCAGTCATGCCATCGAATTTGCCTTTGTCGTAGTAGCCCAAACAGATGTATTTCATTGTTCTTCTCCTCATAGGGGATCGGTGGAACCGGCACCAGAGCGTGGCGCCGGCTCGTTCCTCGTTCGCTATAGCGCGTCTTCTAGGGCCGCAATGACCAGGTTATTTACTTGCTTCCGCCGGATGCTTGTTCCGGGGCCGGGAAGAAAAGAAGCTCGCGCACCTCGCCCGCCGCATCGCAGGAGATGGCACCCTTGCGCGCCCACGCCAGAGCCTGTTCCAGGTCTGAGCATTCCAGTATCCAGAAACCGCCCATGTGCTCCTTGGTCTCGGTGTACGGTCCGTCGGTGACCAGCACCTTGCCGCCGGTGACTCGCAGCGTCTTCGCGCTGGCAGCGGGGGAAATGCCGCAGGAGAACTTCCTCACGCCGGCGGCAATCAATTCGCGGTTGAGCGCATGGATCTCCTCGATCATCGCTTCGGTTACGGTGGACGGGTCAAACTCGTCGGGCAGGTAGTTGGCAACCAGATATTGTGGCATGACTCTTTCTCCTTGTTTTCTGTGGTTTGTTTCCGATGACTCGTTTCCTGTTCACTCAGGAACCGTAGCTCATCGTTCTTTTGTCCTATAGTCGTTGGGGAGACGGAAAATCGACAGCCACTCCAATTTTTATTTCAGGTGCCGAATCCGCTCCCGCAGGAATTGCCGCTCCGGTTCCTGTTGGGTCAGCGCCAGAGCTTTCTCATAAGAGGATCGAGCCTCGGCTGTCCTGCCGAGCCTGCGGCACATATCGGCACGAGCTGAATGCGCCAGGTAGTAATTTGCCAATTCGCCATGTGCCAACACCGCGTCGATATGCGACAGACCGGCCTCTGGACCATCGCGCATGGCAATTGCCACGGCACGATTTAGATGTGCTACCGGCGAAGGATGAATTCGTACCAATTGGTTGTAGAGCGCAACAATCTGCCCCCAGTCGGTCGCAGCGGGCGATTCCGCCTCCGCATGAACGGCCGCAATCCCTGCCTGCAGTGTGTAAGCGCCGAAGCGGGGGGAGTTCAGGGCTTTCTCCACCAATGCCACTCCCTCCGCGATCTGCTCCCGGTTCCAGAGCGAGCGATCCTGGTGGTCCAGCAAAATCAGCTCGCCGATCGGCGAGGTTCTCGCGGCGCGACGGGATTCCTGGAGCAACATCAGGGCAAGCAGCCCAATGATTTCCGGCTTTGGGACCTCCGGCTCCGGCTGGAGTTCGGTCAGTAATCGTCCCAATCGAATCGCCTCGCCGGTTAGCTCGGCCCGCGTTACCTCCGTTCCCGCCGCAGCCGAGTAACCCTCGTTAAAGACCAGATAGATGACCTGAAGCACCGCGTCCAGCCGCTCCGGCAACTCCTGCGGCGTCGGCACCTCGTATGGAATCGGTGTCTCTCGAATCTTTGCCTTGGCGCGCACGATGCGTTGGGCGAGCGTTGCCGGCGTAACCAGAAATGCCCGGGCAATCTCTTCCGTTGTCAGACCGCAGATTTCGCGAAGAGTGAGCGCAACCTGTCCTTCCGGAGGCAGAGCGGGATGGCAGCAGGTGAAAATCAGACGGAGGCGATCGTCCTCGATCTCTTCATCTCCAATCTCTCCATTCCCGCTGGGAGCGTCGTTGACTCGCGATTCCATATGGGCAACAAGATCTCTCTGTGCTCCATCGAAGCGCGCGCGCCGGCGTATAGCGTCTATGGCCTTGAAGCGTGCCGTTGAAATAAGCCACGGGCGTGGCTTGTCCGGAATGCCAGCCAGCGTCCAGGACTCCAGAGCGGCTGCGAACGCCTCGTGCATCGACTCTTCGGCCAGGTCCAGGTCTCCGAGGAGGCGCACGAGCGTCGCTAGAACCCGGCCCGATTCCGACCGGTAGAGAGTCTCAATGGTCCTGCTGAGTTGTTCGGGCACAGGCGGCGGCATCTACGCCAAACTAGCAAACGGAGTGGCTCAATACAACTGAGCTCAGGTTTCCCCCACCCACAATTCATCGGCGTTACGATATCTTGCACGTCGTCAATAAGCGCTTATCCAGGAGATTAGTAACGGGAAGTCGGCTTGGCGACGGTAAGAGTCCGAGATCCCGGTGATCAGCCTCGATTCCAACGATCAGGAATCCTGGTACAACAACATGTGGTTAGCCAGAACCACTGTCGCTCATAGGGCTTCCCAAGGATTGAGGATCGTAATGCCAGGGTCTTCGTAGTCTCTGACGTTGCGCGTGACCAGAACCAGCTCATACTTGAACGCTGTGGCGGCAAGAACGGCGTCAACAACGGGCCGCGGTCTACCCTTGGCCTTCAACTGCGCCGACAGGTCGCCCCAACGCTCGGCGATGGCAAGGGTAACGAGCAAAACTCGATTCCCCAGCCAGGGCATGATTTCATTGTCGAGCCAGTCCTCAAGAAGGGCGCGCCGATTGCTCGCTGGCAAAGACGCAATGCCCTTTCGGATTTCCCCAATGGAGAATACGCTGACAAAAACGCGGTCTTTGGACTGGCGAAGAAAGCCTCCACTTGGGGCGCGGGAGTAGGCTTCGTCAGTTCGGAGAGGATGTTCGTATCGACGAGGTAGCCGTTCACAGAGCGATATCCCGGCCGGGATCCTGATCGCGTTCAAAATCCATATCGAGGCCGTGGAACGGGGATTTCGCAAACAGGTCGGCCAGATTGTCGACCTGCTGATGAATTCGTCTCCTGCCGGTGGTCAATGAATGGAGGGCGCGCACGGCCTGATCGACTGCGTCTTCGGTCGAACGTGCGGCGCCGGCTTGGACGACTTCGGAAAGAAGGCGGGCCTGTTCGTCATTCAACGTAATAGTCATCGCTGCGACTCCATTCGCTTTCCACATTATTACCGAATTCGGGAACCGCGCGTGGTGATCGCTGGCGTCCTGCTTTTGCGTCGACTGGCGTCAGAGCGAAGTGGCTTGATGCAGTTGACCTTGTCTACGGCAATGACGTATAGTAAAACGTGATCGCTGAAATCGTAAGCTTGTCGGGATACGAATCTCAGGTATCGAGGCTGCTAAACGAGGATGACCGAATGGCGATGGAGTTCTACGTTGCTTGCGCGCCGGAAGATCATCCGGTCATACCAGGCGCCGGCGGCTTTCGCAAGGCTCGCTGGGCCCGGCGAGGCAGGCAAGGGGAGAAGCGGCGGCTTCCGTGTCGTCTACTTCTTTCTGGCCGCACCGGGGCGGATTTACATGTCTGCGATTTACGCCAAATCGCGAATGGAGACGCTGTCAGCGGCCGATCGGAACGTGCTCGCAAAGCTGGCGGCACAGATCAAGCGAGCAGCCAAGGGAGGACGATAATCATGGGCGTGAGCAATCGGAACACGGGAACACCGAGGCGTACCAAACTCGGCATGGCGCTGGAGGAGAGCGCCAAAGAAATCCTGGCCCACGTGAAGGGCGACGCGAAACTACCTGCGCGGCGTATCGTGCTGCCGGACCAGGTTGATGTCAAGCGCATCCGAACCAAGGCGCGAATGTCGCAAGCGGAGTTTGCACGGGCCTTTTGCATTAATCCGAGGACGCTGCAGGAATGGGAGCAAGGCCGGAGAAGACCCGACGCAACTACCCGTGCATACCTCGCGGTCATCTCCAAGAACCGCCAGGCGGTGTTGGACGCACTAGGGTCTTGACCTTGCGAAAACCAGCTTCTTTGCCAGGCAAGATCTGTCACTGGCCAACATGGCGACGATACATTGCTTCCTGTGCGCGCCGCCTATCGGACCGCTCGATTGGCGAGTCTGAGGGGCAGTAAACAACTGTTCCACCGGAACGGCCCCGTCAACCTGTGGAATCCTGCCGGAGTGGCCGAACCCGAACTCGGTCCCGCGTGACCACGCAGAAAGACCCGCGAAGATCCGGCTGAGTCTCGACCAGCGCCAACGCCAGGTCCGCCGCCTCTTCGGGTGAGGCCATCGTGATTCGGAACAGAACCACCCCGCTGCCCGCCGCCAGTCCCCGCCGGAAAACGATTTCGCCGAAATCCTTGTCGAAGGTCAAAAGGATCCTCTGCTGCTCTGCGCAGAGAGCGGCAACGTCTTCATCCGGGACACCTGGACATTCCTCAGCGATCGAGAAGACGTCCCACCCCGCCTCACGCAGGGCTTCCAGAGCCGGCCGAAATTCTCGTCGGCCAGGATTCTCATGCAGTGTCGAGGGGATAGACTTTCTCTTCGCGCAGAAACTCGCTCGCGTAAGCGAGACAGGCCCGGATGTCCTCCTCGGCCAGGTGTGGATAGCTGGCGAGGATCTGTGCGTGGCTCCAGCCTGCCGCGAGCAGTTCGACCACCAGTTCGACCGCTAAGCGCGTACCGCGTACCACCGGTTTCCCGGTCAGGATCTTGGAATCGACGACAATGCGATCAGCCAAAGGCATGGGAGATTCGACCTCCACCTGAATGTGGACTACTTACATGCTGAACCGGGGGATGCAGAAATGCAAGTGCCTTGCCCCCACGCGCCCCCCTCGCTCCGATGGAACTAGGATGAGCGAATGGCGATGGAGTTCTACATTGCTTGCGCGCCGGGAGATCATCCGGTCATACCGGGCGCCGGCTCTTGCGAGGCGAGATCTGTCAGTGGCCGAGATGACACCTTTACGTCCACTGAGATTTCGCGGCAAGATCAACCCGCATAAGGGAGGCTATAATATCGACTGGGGGCCGCAAGATCGATGGAAACAGTCGCGCCAGAATCGATCCCCATTGTCCTGGGACAAGAAGACGACGGCCGTTGGTGGGCCGACATTGAGTCCATGCCCGGAGTGATGGCCTATGGCCCAACTCGCGAGGCGGCGATTTCAGCCGTCCGGGCGCTGGCTCTGCGGGTTGCCGCCGACTGCATCGATCACGGGGAGGGAGTCCCGCCGCAATTTGAGAAGGTTTTCTCCATCGCATGAGCCGTTGGCCCTCGGTGAAGGCGAAGAGATTCTTGGCCGCCTTGGTCCGAATTGGATGGACGGTCGCTTGGCAAAGCGGGTCTCGTCGACTCAAACCAACCGGCTGGCCCAACTATACGTTCGCCTTTCATGACAACGAAGAAGTTGGTCCCGGATTTTTCGCACAGATTGCCAGGAAAACGGGGTTGCGCCCTGACGACCTGTAGCCGACTCGCCGGAGGACCGCGCCACTAACGCACGCATCTCCCTCCGCCGATGAATGTAAAGTGCGCGGGTTATCGGAGGCCAATGTCACATGTCACTCGATCTAATAAAACAAGAAGTACGACGGTTCCTTTCAACGGCCGAACCCGAAGTTGTCTGCATAAAGGGCCGCTGGGGTGTCGGTAAGACCTTCGCATGGAATGGATATGTCGAGGAGTACAAGAATTCCATCACTTTACCGAGATATTCCTATGTCCTCAATCCGGCGCATTCAGTAGCGGTAAAGGGGCTCGGAATATCGGTCTGATCGTGGTTTGAGCGAGTTCTGGCCGTTGCGCGGTAACCTAACATTTAGTGAGGTAAGCGCGCAATGCGTCGATCACCGCGGAATCTTC
>DATMNI010000127.1:0-9188 GCA_035570275.1 Candidatus Acidiferrales bacterium
CCGGTTGCACTCGCGCCGGTGCCCCCCCTACCGTTTCCCGATCGCGTACAGAAACTGGGTCGTCCTCATGAAAATGTGGCCGTCGGAAATCGCCGGCGAGCTCAGCGTGTAGTCGGCCAGGTCGTTTTCCGCCAGCACTTCGAAGTGGTCGCCGGCTTTGAGCACGGTGGTCAGGCCCTCTTCGTTGGTGATGTACATCCTGCCATCGGCAAGAACCGGCGACGCACTGTACGTGGCCGGCTTGATTCGCTTCGCGCCCCACACTTCCTTCCCGGTCCTGGCATCCAGGCACCAGGTGATGCCGCGATCGTTTACGGAGTAGAAATATTTCCCGTCGGTAACCGGGGTCGGCACATCCGGCCCGTTGTTGAACGACCACAGCTTGTGCGACTCGGTGATGTCGCCGCGGCCTCCGGCGCGAAACGCGATCAGCGGCCGTTCGCGCGTGGGCGCGTAGACGATATCGCCGAACACCACCGCCGACGCGATGGTACGGAAATTCGGGTTGTTGGTGGGGTTCAAGCCGTTTCCCCGCCACACCTCCTTTCCAGTCGCGGGGTCGTGGCCGGTCACGCAATCGCCGCCCAAAACCACAATCTCGAAGTGGTCCGCATACTTCAGAAGTTGCGGGGTGGAATAGGAATCCGGGGACTCGCGGATGGCGGCCGTAGGCCGTTCCACGCGCCACACGGTCTTGCCGGTCTGCTTGTCGATCCGCAGGATGTAAGACGGGTCTCGCGTTTTCATCCCGTGCAGCACCTGGACGTACAGGCTGTCCTGGTACAACAGCGGAGAGGACGCGTATCCCCAATTCAAGCCGAACCTGCCGTATTCCTTCTGGATATCGCGCATCCAAAGTGGGTTGCCCGCCAGATCGAAGCCCTTCAGGACGCCGACCCCGGTCATCGCAAACACGCTGGCGCCATCGGTGACGGGCGAGGGCGAGGACATGTTCTGTTTGTTGATCTGATAATTGCCACCGGTGAGGAGCTTCTTCCAGAGGACGGCGCCTTTGGTTTTGTCGACGCACCAGAGGTAGAGGTTGTGGTCGGTATCCGCGACGTTCAGGAAAATCTGGTTGCCCCAGATGACCGGCGTGGCTCCGGTCTTCGACGGCATGGCCAGTTTCCAGGCGATGTTTTCCGTGGTGCTCCAGCGCAGCGGCAGGTCCTTCTCGCTGCTGGTCCCGTTAAGGTTCGGGCCGCGCCACTGCGGCCAGTCTTCTGCCAGAACGGGGGCCAGTACGGGCGCGCAAAGGGCGCACAACCACAACGCGACCGACCGGCGAGATGGCATATTCGGCAGCATATCACTCCGATCGAAGCGCGGCGATGAGCGGTGAGCGCAGCGATGCCGCCGTGGCGGCCAGAGAGGCGACGATGCCGGTCGCCAGCACCGCGGCTAGCAATAAACCTAGCGAGACGATCGGCAGATGTCCGCCGCGCGTTGCCATCACTGGGGCGACCGCCAGCAGGGCGCACAAGGTTCCGGTCGCCAGCCCCAGCAGAAGCAGCATCAGGTTTTCGGCCAGCACCATGGCGGCCAGGTGCCGCGGGCGATAACCGACGGCGCGCAACAGCGCCAGCTCTTTTCGCCGCTCCAGCACGTTGCGCAGCACGATCGCCGCCAACCCGATGGTGCCGAGAATTAAGCCCAGCCCGCCCAGGGCGCGGAACGTGGCCAGGTACGTGTTCTCGACCCGGTGAAAGCTCGCCAGGCGCGCGGCGACTGACTGGATGTCGAAGCCGTAATCCGCCAGCGCCTCTTCCAGCACCGGAACGGCCGTGGGCGGAGCCTTCAGCAGAAAGAAGCGGAACCCCGCAACGTCCGGGTACAGGCGCAGAAAGTTCTCTTCCGAAATCAGCAGTTCGCTTTGAAAGATGCTGTCCTGCAGCGTGTCGACCATGCGGAATCGGGCATTGTTCAAGATGAATTCCTCGCCCAGTTTCAAGTGCAGCACGTAGGTGAGGGAGTTGGCATCGGCAATCGCCGGGACGGCGCCTTCCGCGGGTTTCAATGGCGGCGTCTTCGCTTGCAGCGTTTTCGATGGCGGCGTTTTCGACAGCCCCGGCCAGGGATGGAACGGAGCGACCGGCGCCAGAATGCGGGGATTTCGCGGCTGGTACAGGTTCAGGCAACTGGCATCGTCGCCGGCACGGAGGCGGAACGGAACTATCTCCACGCCCGGAAGGGACGGGATGTTCAGGGCTTCGCGGCCCGCGGCAGTCGACGGGTTGTGGATCAGCGGCAGCACGGATTCTGCCATGAGAGGATACCCCGCGGCGCCTTCGGACGACGCTTCGCGCTGAAAGGCATCGAGCGCGACAATCACGAAGGTCGCCGACGCGATCAGGGCGATGCACAGGATGCTGCGGCCGGGACGGTACGCGGCACTGCGCACGCCGAGTGAGACTGGGCTGTTGATGGCGCCGCGGATGGCGGCGAACCCGCGCGAGCGTAGCCATGCCGATTCGAGCATTAGCGCCGCGATGAGCAGCAGGGTGCCGGCTCCAAAGAATCCGGCAGTCTGGTCCAACTTGCCCATGCTGGCGGCTGCCAGCAGCGCGGCGGCAACCAGCATCGCCCCAATCGCAACAGGCAATCTCCAGCGATTGGGAGCGGCCTTTCGCTCGCCCGCTACCAACCCTCGTGGCGTCACTGACTCCAGGCGGCGCAGCGTCCAGGCGATCGCGCCCAGACCGGTGGCCGCTCCAGCGGCGGCGCCGTATAAGAGCGATGGAACGGACACGTGAAGGGCGAGCGATCGTGTGCCCACCGCATCGATCCACCACGTTCGCAAGCCGTACAGAATCAGGGCACAATATCCGAGCGCGGCGCCCATGCCCGCCACGGCGCCGCCCACTGCCAATGCCGCCCCTTCGAGCATAAACACCGAGCGAATCTTCGACGACGGAAAACCGAGTGCGCGCAGGACGCCGATCTCGCGCACTCTTTGCTCGACGCCGAGTTTAAAGAACAGGCCCGTCAGCAGCAGCGCCGACACCATCAGGAAGAAGCTGAAGTACACGAAGTATTCGCCGAAATCGGTGGCGCCCCGAGCGGCTTCGAGACCCTGCGCCCGAACCGGGAGAACCGCCAGTCCGAACTTCGCGGGGTCGATGGCTTGGCGCAGCGCGGCCTCATACCGCCCGAATTGCGCGGGCCGCCCGAATTGCGCAGCCCCATCTGGGGGCGGGAAAATCCGGATCGACGTCAGACTTCCGAAGCGCGTTCCCCAGAGCTCACGGCCGCGCGACAGGCGAACGAAGGCTTTGGGAGTGGCGCGATACTGCTTCCAATATTGTTCATCCGTCGGGCGTATGCGGGCGAGATCCAGAGGGAACGGAGGGTCCCAATCGTACAGGCTGTCGGATGCCGTGATGCCGGGATAGTCGGGCGCGAGGTTGCGGTCGGCCGCGGCTCCGGCGATCGGCACGATCTGCGATACCCGAAACTGCGCACTGGCGGTGTCGAGACGCCCGTCGGATTTCCAGACGTAATAGTCGAGCGTGACCGCGTCACCGGGCTTCGCCGCCAGGTCGCGAGCAGTCCACTGGTTGAGCGTGATGCCATCTTCTGTGGCCGGCGCGAGCGGTTCGTCGAGCGCGGCGGCGTCGTCGTCACCCAGCGCGGTCACCAGCGAGTAAGGCGTCGCGCGGTCGCCGATCCGTACGCGGTTGGCGAGATACGACAACACGGGCTCCGCGCGCAAACCGAGCGACTTGGCCGTGGAGAGCGCCACCGCGGCGAGCGCGTCCGAGATCATGCCGCTGTCGCTATCCAGGGACAAACAGTCCGGCGTTTCTAAGCCGCGCAACCGAAGGCCAAGGTCTGCGAGGCGATACCGCTGTTTCAGATCGCTCTCGAGCGACGACCGATGCCCCAACAGAATCGTGTTCACCTTGTCTGGTACCGCCAGATCGCGCTGTAGCCGCGTCAGCGGCACGTACACCGCGCGCACGTCACCCTGCTCCGGACGCAGCGAGAATTCGTGCCTGGCTACTCCGTTTATGGTCAGCCTGATGGTTTGGCCGACGTCTTCCTTGCGGCCGTGCAGCGACTCCAACGGAATCGCCGAAGGCTTCTGGACGCGCAGCAGAACGGTGTCCCCGGCCTTGCTCCCGAGTTCCTGCGCCAGAGCCGCCGAGAGGAGAATCTCGCGGGGTGTGGCTGTGGAACTGGGTGTGGAGCCGCGCGGCGCTTCCCCTTGGAATTTCCAGAAGCGTTCGTCAACGCCGAATACCTGGATGCCGGTGGCGCGGCGGCCGGAGGGCTCGTGCGCGGCTACCCCGGCGACGGCGATGATGGGGCAGGCGGGCGCCAGTTCCTCCGCCAGTTTCTCGCGGAAAAACCCGCTGCCGCTCACCACCGATTCGACGTTCCCCAGGCGGCTCAGCACCAGGTCGCGCAAACTCGCCCGCACTGCATCGCCTACCAGCAAGGCGCCGGCGAGCACGGCGGTGGCGGTGGCCACGCCCAGCAGCACCGCCAGGTTGGTTCGCCAGAACCAGGCCAGATTACGCGCCAGCAAGGTGGAGGTTCGCATGGCGCAACTCGTATCGCAGGGGAAATCTGGCGGCCAGATCGCCGCTGTGGGTCACCACAATCAGGATCGTCTCCTGCCGACGGTGCAGTTCCAACAGCAGGTCCGCGACCACGCCGGCGGCAGCCTCGTCAAGGTTACCGGTAGGCTCGTCGCAGAGCAGCAGCAGGGGTTGACGGATCAACGCCCGAGCCAGCGATACCCGCTGTTTCTCACCGCCGGAGAGTTCCGAAGGGCGGTGGTCCAGCCGCTCGCCGAGCCCTACCTGACCGAGCAGTTCGCGCGCCCGCTTGGGATATGCGGCGCGGTCTGTCCCAGCGTCTCGACCAACTAGCGTCGGAATCAGCACGTTCTCCAGCACCGAACACTGAGGCAGCAGGCAGTGGTCCTGAAACAGGAATCCGATCTTCTGGTTTCGAAACGCGGCCAGCTCCTTTTCTCCAATCCGGTAAGGATCGCTACCGTCCAACGTCACGCGCCCGGCGGTGGGCGGCTCCAGACCGCCGGCGATGTATAGCAGCGTGCTCTTGCCCGCGCCGGACGGGCCCATGATGGCCGCCGCCTCACCCCGCTTCAGCGAGAGCGACACGCCGGCCAGCACGGTGAGCGGTCCGCGCGGCGACGGGTATTCCTTGGAGACATCCGAAACTTCAAGCATGAAATTTCAAACATGGACGGGCGGCTTGGCGACGCTGCGGTAGACTTCGAGCGTCCGGGCCGCCATATGGGCGACGCTGTAGTGCTCGCGAACTCCCTGCGCTCCGCGCCGGCCCAACTCCGCGAGCTGCTCGCGGTTCTTCCAGAGGCCGTGGATCGCCTGCGCCAGGCTGCCCGCATCGTCCGGCTCCACCAGGATACCGCCGCCGGTGCGATCCAGCATCTCCGGAAACGCTCCGCGCCGCGGCTGAACCACCGGTACGCCGTTGGCCATCGCCTCGAGTACGGAGAGCCCTTTCGGCTCGTCGTAAGTGCAGGGCATGCTCATTACGTCGAGGTCACGCAGAAATTCGATCTTATGAACGCGGTCCAGTTCGCCGCGATATCGGAACTCGCTGGCGAAGCCCGCATCCTTCATCTGTTTTTCGATGCGGCGCAGATAGCCGCGATGCTCCGGCGCCAGGTACCCGGCCGCTTCCAGCGCCGCGCCGCCGAAATCCGTCTCCCGCCGCAGCCGTATGTAGCTTTCGGCCAGAAGATGCAAACCCTTCTCCGGCGCCACGCGCGCCAGGTACCCCACCGTGAAACGGTCGGAGTGGAAACGCAGGCCGGCGTCCGATCCTTCCAGGTTGATGCCCAGCGGCACCACGTGCATCCGGTGGGCAGGGATTCCGAGATGCTCCCGCCACCAGGCGGCGGCGAATTCGCTGACCGCGGCGTATCCGTCCACATGGGCCACATTGGCGCGAATCAGCTCCCAAGCCTGCGACCGGTACGGTTCCGGCAACTGACTGAGAAACAGATCTTCTCCTTGCAGTGTGCAACACAGCGGCCGGCCGGTCGCCAGGCGAATGGATTTCGCCAGGCCGCTCAGCAAGCAATTCGGAAGGGTGACAATATCGGCGGGCGCCTCGGTGGCCGGCCAACTCGCCAGCCAACTCGTCAGCTTCCCAAGGTCCTTTCGCTGGTACCCATCCTCTCCGCGCAGCATCGATACGGTCATTTCGCCGAGCACCCGGGGGTTCACCGCGATCGACGTTTTGGTAGCCAGCCGGAGCATCCAGGGCGCGTCCCAAACGCCGTCGAGAAGCCAGCGTGTCTTGCGGAAGAACGCCGATTGCTGCTCCAGGCAGACGGTGATGCCGTTCATGAAAACCCGCGAGTCGCTGACGTTGGGCTCGTCCGTGCGGGTTGGCGTGTACATCGGCATCAGGATGACGTCGTGCCCCTGCCGCTTGAGCTCGGCGGCCAGCGCGTTGTCGCGGAGACAACTGCCGCAATACATGTTGGCGGCGCCGGCGGTGAAGGCGAGAATCTTCATACGGCGCACTGAAACGCCCGGCGGGCGTAGAGGTGATCGAACAGGTTGCCTTCATGCGGCTGGTCCCAACTGATTTTGCAGGTGGGGATTGCGCCCAGATTCAGCCGGCCCACGTGGGGCGAGGAGAGCAGCCGCGCAATCAGGCTGCGATCGCGGGTGATGGCGGTGACCACCAGGCTCGGACCCAACACTTGCGGGATCTCGTGTTGGCCGACTTCCACCACGCTGGCATATGGGAACAGAAACTCGCGGTTGGCCAGCGGATGCCCGGGCGAATCGCAGAGAACGATGGTCGGCAGCAGGTAGGAGCAGCCTTCGAAGACGGCCAGGCGGCCGCCTTGCCGGTACCGGGCGGTGAGATCGCGCGCGGCATCATCCAAATCGCCATCGATCATCTGCGCGATGCGCGCCGCCACGGCGGCATCGGCAAACGGCGCGATCTGAGCCGCTTCGTCCGCCTCATCCCTCGGAACCACATTAGCCATCCGCTGGGCCAGCGCTTCGGCGATGGCCTCCGCATGCCTCGGGACCCAGACTCCGGACGCATTGATGCACGACCGCCCGGAGTTTTCCAGGATCGACGCCACCATCACGTCGAGGTATTTTTCCCAGTCATCGATGCAGTCCTCACCGATTACGATTTTGCTGTAGCCGGGTCCATGGATTTCGATGCGCGGATCGCCCTGCCACGAACGCGTGGAAGACGCATCGCCGAAAACCATGCCGCGGCCGCACTGCCGCAGGATCTCGCCGCCGCCGGCGTGATCGGCGGGGTAGTAACCGAACACCTGAGGCGGCGCGCCCGCGTGGACCAGCGCCTGGATGATGCGGTACGGCGTCCACGGCTCGGCGCTGCCGGGCTTCAGTATCAACGGCATCTTCATGGCGAAGGCCGGGATCCAGAGAGAATGCACTCCCGGCGAATTGCTGGGCAGCACGACCCCCAGCGAGTCGGCCCGTGGAAAATAGCTGATATCGCCGGCGTATCCCTGGTCGAACGCTTCGTGATTGAGGTGGCGCGTGAGGCCGTTGACCACGGTTTCCACATCCGCCAGCACCGTCCGGATTTTCTGCATGTTGCGGCGCACCATGATGTTTGGTAAACCCGTGGTGGCGGAGACCTGCCTCACGTAATCCTCCGGCGACTGTGCCGAATCGCCTAGCGGAAGCGAGGATTCCGCGAAAAGGACAGCGGCGCGCGAGCAGACTCGGTATAACTCATGAGCACCGAAGCCCGCCAGGATGGCTTTGGCTTCCTGCTGATTGCGCAAGTCGCGGCGGATCAGCCCGACGTTCGCCTGGCTGATTTCGACGAAGGGCTCGCGGGTGCGGTAGTGCGGCGTGCGGGCGGTGTCCAGACTGCGATACGGCTGCCCTGCGCGCAGAATCGGGACATGCAGAAGCCCAGCCATCAGTAAACCCCCTCGACGACGGACTTATTAAGACTTTGGAACGGCCGCACGTTACGGACGCCGTCCCAGGGGTACCGGTCGCAGGGCGGTTCGCGTTCGGCTTCGTCGCGCTCCAGGAAGCGGGGCATAAAAAACTCGCGCGTCAGGGTGGTGAGCCGTACACGCCCGGTCTGGCCGTATTCCACGAGGCGCGAGGGCTGGTTGGGGTCCACCACTTCGATCATGGCGCGCGGCGCGGGCGGGTAATAGATCACCGCGAAGCCGTCTTCGGGCAGGCGCGGCTTGTGTACGGCCAGGCCCATGAGCGTATTGCCGTAGGTGGGCGCGAAGTAGGCGCCTTCCAACAACTCTTCGACGGCGAAACGGTGGAACTGCGGCGTCATTTCCGTGCCGCCGCAGAACACGCCCTTGATGCCCGCCTTCTTCAGCGAGATCTTTTCGCAGATGGCTTCGAGCAGTTTGGGCGTGGTGAACATGCAGCGGATGCCTTCGTGCGCGCGCAGCAGCGTGAGCGCCTGTTCCACAACGTGCTGCTTGTAGGCCTCGGCCTCTTCGATCTTGCCGCGCTTGATCAGCTTGATGACCCATCGCGGGTCCAGGTCCACCATGAAGCAGATGCCGCCGCGATGCTGCGCCAGGTGCTCAACGGCGAGCCTCAAGCGCCGTGGGCCGCTGGGGCCTACCATGATCCAGTCCGAGCCCTTCGGAAATCCGTCGTCGGGCAGTTCATCGCTGAAGGCTTCGTAATCGATGCGGAAATCGTCGATCGTGATGCGCGACTTGGGCACGCCGGTGCTGCCCCCGGTTTCAAAGATATAAATCGGCCTATCCGCGTATGCCTTCGGCACCCAGCGGCGCACGGGGCCGCCGCGCAGCCACTCGTCCTGGAAGGCTCCGAAGCGGTCCAGGTCGTCGTAGGTTTTCACCTCGCGTCGCGGATCCCAATCGAGTTTGCTGGCAAACTCCAGCCAGAACGGGCAGCCGGTCTGGGGATCGAAGTGCCACTGGACGATTTCACGAGTCCAGGCGTCTAGTGCCTGGCGCGCGGCCTGGGTCTTGGCCAGCATATGGTTTTCGGCAGCGGGTGTCACGTTGTCCCAGTTTAATACGTAGGACAGACGATCGTCTTTTGTCGTCTGTCCGGCTTTGTCCGACTTACGGTGCGGTAGAGACCGGCGCAAACGGTGGCCTCTTCCGGTCCGAAGGGAATGGCAGAGCCAGTTCTTGAGGCAGTCGCGGTCCTCGCAGCTACTCA
>DATMNI010000128.1:0-33080 GCA_035570275.1 Candidatus Acidiferrales bacterium
TAGTCTTCTTTGCGCTTTTTCTTGGCGGCTTGGCGCCTTTGCGTGAAATCTTGCGTTTTTTGAATCCCACTCTCCAAGCGATTCCCCCTTACGCCGGACGCAAATTGGCCGGTTTATTGTTTGACTCGGCCTAAGATTCACCGCCGCCCGCACACTTGCCGCTGTTGGCGCGCCGCGACCAGGAACCGCCGCTTTGTCCCACGCGGGATTCCTGGCGGTAAGGGTCCTTCGGCACCAGCAACGCCCGAAGAAGGGCCGCCGCGCTCCGTTGGTGCCGGATTTGTTTCCAATTGTCGCGGTGGGCAAGTAGAACTACGCCGTGGCCGGCTCGAAATAAGTCTGCGCCAGCTCCGGCTTCTCGCGAATCGCCCGGCGCCAGAAGGAACGGGCTTCCTCTTCCTGGCCCATGGCCATCAGGGCGTGGCCCAGGTTGAGCAGCGCTTCGGCGAATTGCGGGTCCTCTTGCAGCGCCTGCTGATAATAGCCGACGGCGTCTTCGGTTTGCCCGCGTTTCTGGCAAATCAGGCCGGCGTTGTAGTAGAGTTCCGGGCCGCGCTCGCCCAACTCGATCAGGCGGCGGTGCAGGTCGTAGGCTTCCGGGAAATCCTGCTGTTCCAGGGCCAGCGCGGCCAGGCCGCGGACCGCGTCGGAGGAGTCCGGCCGCTGCATCAGAACCTCCTGGAAGCTCTTGCGCGCGGCCTCGGCCTGGCCCGAGCGCGCGTAGGCGATACCGGCGTTCAAGTAGGCTTCCGGCCAATCCTGCCGCTTGGCGAGACAAGCCTGGAAGGCTTCGGCGCTGGCGGGATAGTTGCCGCCGAGCAGGCGCAGATAGCCCAGGCGGAAAGTGGCGTCAGCCCATTCGGCGGCGTCTTCGGGCAGCCGGGCGTAGAGTTTCTCGGCCCAGTCGCGTTCGCCCTGCTGTTCCAGCACCAGCGCCAGGTTCCACAGCACCCCGGACTGATTCGGATCGATGGCCAGCGCCTTTTCGTAACTGGCGCGCGCCCCGGCCAGATCGTTGAGTTCCTGCAGCGCCACTCCCAGGTTCAAGTGCGCCTGCGTCGAGTCGGACTTCATGGAGGCGGCCTGCCGGTAAGCCTGCGCGGCCTTCTCGTGATTGCCGGTCTTGTGATGCGCCACGCCCAGATTGAACCAGTTCTCGTAGCGGTCGGGCGCCGCTTCGGAGAGGTTGCGGCAGTGGCGCACCGCTGTCGCGTAGTCGCCGTCTTGGAAGGCCAACGTGGCCAGCGCCTCCACGGCAACGGGCGATTCGGGTTGCAACTCGGAGAGCATGTCGGCGTAGCGGCGAACCGAATCGTGGTCCTTCTTCTCCAGGAACATGGCCACCAGGTTGGAGAGCGCCTCTTCGCATCGCGGATTGCGTGCCAGCACCTTGCGGTACTGCTCCACCGATTCGGCGTGCTTGCCGGTCTGCTGCAGCACCACCGCCTTGCCGAACAGCGCCTGTTCGTGATCCGGGAACAGGCTGAGGTATTTTTCGAGCGGCGCCAGGGCTTCGGCCGGCTTGCCGGTATAGATCAGCGAGATTCCCATGCCGAGTATGGCGTCGGCGCGCGACGCGTCGGTTTCCACGGCGCGGCGGAACGAGGCGGCGGCAGCCTCCCAATCCTTCAGGTTGCCCAGGCACACGGCGCGGTTGAAGTGCGCGGTGCGGTGCATCGGCTCCACCTCCACCAACTGGCCATAGGTTTGGGCGGCGGCACCGTAGTCGCGCATTTCGTAGTGGATGTGGCCCAGAGCGGAATAGAGCCCCGGGTCCTTCTCTCCGCCCTCGATGGCTTTGATGAGCAGCCGCGCCGCCGGCTCCAGTTTGCCTTCCAGGTGCAGCGAGACGGCCTTGGAAAGCGTCTTGTTGGTGCGCTTCTGGCTCTTCGGATCGTTAATCGTCATTACTCCGGGCGGCATTTGCATTCCGCCCGGTTCGGTGCTCGTCACGAACTCCATGGTTGATACCTTCCGTATTTCGAGTCTCTTGCTCTTCGGGCCTGGAAACCAGGCCGCCCCAAACCAGTTGCCGCGAGCGTCACGTTAGCGGGGGTGTCCGGCGCCGCCGGCCGCGGCGTGCCGCCCGGTTGCGGATTGCCACCCCTCTGCGGATCTCCGGGGCGTGACCCCCAAGAGTCGCGTGACCCCCAAGAGTCGCCTGGCCCCCACAATTCCGAAGTGACTTGGGCGCCGCTGCCCGAACCGGCCAGCATGCCGCACACGCGGCCCAGCCAATCGTCATTCCGGGTAACCTTCATCCAGTAGAGGCGCGCGCTGGCGCCGGCGTCGGCAAAGAAGCCCACGCCACCCGAGGGCAGCGCTTCGTCGGACCAGGAATCCACCTCTTCGCCCTCGATGGAAGCGCTGAAGTGGCTGCCTTTCACATTAATTGCCACTTGGAACGGCCGGTTGTTGTGCACCATTACGCTGAGCGGCGTTTCCACGCTATGGCCCGGCTTGCCGCCCACTACGGGGTAATGGATCACCGCGATGATGGGGCGAAGGCCGGCCTTCAACACCTTCACCTTCATGGCATAGTAGTTTTGCGGATCCTTGGCCCGTACCACCCAACCCATGCTCTTCTGGTCCACCTGGCCGAAGAACTCGAAGCGGTAATCCGCCAGCTTCAACGAGGGAGAGAACAGTGCCAGTTCACCCGGGCGAACGTATCCGTCGGGGTTTCGTTGCCAGCCCGACGCATAGGTTTTGGGCGCGCTGCCCCAGGCCTGCATCCCCTCCCGGAAATTGTCCCCCGCCTGGTAACTGGCCCGGTTGGCAATGGCCCTGTGCATCCACGCTACCGGTCCCGAGGCGGCAGCCTGGCCCGGCCCGGGAGACGCCTTACCCTCCGCGGAGAGTGATCGCCCGGCAGAGGAGGCGGCGGGGCCGCTGAAACCATCCTGTCCGGAGCCGAACCTGGAAACGGCCACATCCTGCCGGCTGAGCCTCACCATGCCGGTGCCCAGCCACATGGCTCCAATCACCAGACCGGCCGCGATCGCTTTGCCCGCAAAGGCGAGCGGCCGGTTGGAGCGTTTCTTGGCCTCCGGCATGGTGAAGACTTCGGCGAATGCCGGTTCCTTGCGAGCCGGTCTCTGTGCCGGCGCCACTTCTTCCAGCCGGTCAAATAGCGGCCGCACGACGAAACGGGGCGGCGCCGGCTTGAGACGAGGGGCTTGCCACTTCAGCCGGCATACCGGCTCGCCACGCATGCGTTGAGGATGATAGTCCACCGAAATGAACCCGGGCTGCGGGACGGTGGGTAGCGGCGCCCTGCTTTGCTGTTCCGGCGGAGTCACGGAAATCGTCGAGATGGGGCGCAGGGCCAGAATGGTGTCCGGCCGCTTCGGCGCCGAAGGAGTTGGCGTAAGACTCGGCTGGTCGAATCCGGGAGCGGTTTGCTGCGTGCCGGCCGCTAGCGCGAAGGGTTGCATCTGCACGGCGGGTGCGTAAGGCGCGCGTACC
Source organism: Candidatus Acidiferrales bacterium (assembly GCA_035570275.1). GTDB lineage: Bacteria > Acidobacteriota > Terriglobia > Bryobacterales > Bryobacteraceae > DATMNI01. The sequence continues at coordinate 3,469 of DATMNI010000128.1, forward strand.
GTTGCAGGCGAGGATACCGGCAGCGACTCCGCTCCCACGGGCGGCGCTCCCGCGGCCGGCCCCGCCATCGCGGGCAAGGGATCGAAGCCAACCAGGGCGGCAGGCTCCGGTTCGGGAAGGAGGCAGCCGGCCTGCGCCGAGATGGTTGTCACGGTCTCGCCGGCAACGCGCCGCCAGGACTCAACTGGAGCCGGCGCCGGGCATCCCGCCGCGGCCCCGACCTGTGGCCTGGCGATTGCGCCGGATGGCTCCGCGAACGGAGACAACGCCACGAAACCGGGCAAGCGTAAGCCGCCGGGTGCGGACTGGCCGGGTTCCGATTCAAGCGTCAGCGGAGTGTAGCCGGCGCGCGGCATCACTTCCCTCATCACCGGCCCGGCAGCCGGAACCGGCTGCCACGTGGCGAGGGATGGAATGCGCGGCCGGGCGATCGCCAGGGTCAGCGCGGCAAGCCGCGGCGCGATCCCGGTGAAGGTCGCGCTGGCGGCCGACGATCTCACAAAACTGAACACCGGCCCGGGTTCCGGCGCTCGCATCCAGTCTTCGCACGGTGGAGGTTCAACCGACACTTCGCCATCCATGGTAGACGCCAGAACGGGGGACAACGTGAAGGCGGGGATTTCGGGAGCGGCCTGGCGGCTGGACGGGATTACATTCTCAGCCGCGGTCTGGTAAACCAATGTGGCTACAGGTTCGGCGTTTCGGACCGGCATGGCGGCAGCGCAAGCGGGGTACTGCACATTGGGTAGACTGGGCAGCGTATAAGGGACACCGCTGCCGCGGAGCAGGAGCGAGATGTCCGTAAAGAAAGGTTCGCCTGCCGCCGGCCAGACCATCTGAGCTGATGGTTCGGCTGCCAGGTTTGGCATCCACGTTTCACACGGCGCTTCACCTAGCTCTTCACCGGGCCCGGGCACGGCCACCGGCTCATCCGAATCAACCAAAGCCTCATGCCCGGGGGCAAGCTGCCAAGCCGCAAAATCCAATGCCGCAAGCTGGACCGGCGCCGCCGCGCTGGCAAGAACGGCCGCGATGCCCGGAACCGCCATTCTGGCCGCCTGTTCTGCCCCCGGCGTGAACGTGAAATCGGCCGCCGGCATCCGCTCGGCCGAGGGAAGCGTCACCTGATTGAAAAGTGGGTTGACGAATGGGGCGGTGGCGGAGTTGACGACCATCGAAAACGCCGGCGGTTTCGCCAGGCATATTGCATTCGCCGATAGTGCCGCCGTGACCAAACACTCTGCTGGCTCCGCCTGGCGGCCTGGTATCCATTGGCCGCAGGCCGGCGGAACGCGGACGGCCAATGCCGCCGCCATGGAAAACGCCGGCAGCGGGGCTGACGGCAGCACGGTTGACCAGGCGAACAATGCCGGTTGAGCCGTGCCGGCCTGGACTACTAAGCTCGCAGCCGGTTCCGCCTGCAAACCCGGCATTGCGCGGTGGCAGAGAGGCGGAGGCTTTTCCTGGGAATACGCTTCCGGGGAATCGGCTTCCTGGGTATCGGCGTGAGAATCGGCTGCCTCGGCATCGGCCGGGTTCACGGCGTCAAGCGCCAGTGCCGGAAGAAATGCCCGATATCCTTTTCCGGGGTTCCAGCCATGCAGACTGGGCAGGACACAACCATTCTGTGCGGGCCAGGACGCAGCGACGCCCGCCACCCCGGCGGGGGGAGGCTCCGGTTCGGCGATCTGATGCAGTGCCTTATTCAGGCGGTCACCGTAGTTTTTACGATGATCTTTGCTGCAGAATTCGCCGGCTCGCCGAAGCTTAAATGCACCGATTTCTCGACCGCAATATAAGCAACGCATCACAGTACCTTAAGTACTATCCCGTACAAGTACAGTAAGTATAGCGGGAAACATCGGTAAAATTAACAGAAATAATCCAGACTTATTCCCATAGACTTTGGCAGTATTTTCCGTATATCTAAGGTTAATTGGCTGGGTACTATCCGGGGTGAATCCCGGTAGCGAAAGCTTGCAAAGCCGGCAGCGGGCTGGCAAAAAGCCGGCAGCGGGCTGGCAAAAGGGGCAGCCGGCTTACAACAGATGGTGGCGATTCTGCTTTTCCAGCAGTTTCACCACGTCGCCCACCTGTTGCGCGCAGTCGCGCGATGCCACTAGAAGCGCGTCCGGGGTGTCGACGACGATCAGGTCCCTGACGCCAACCAGCGCCACCACCTTGCCGCGCACGTCCACGAAGTTGTTGTGCGAGTCCAGGCAAATCGATTCCAGGGCGATCACGTTGCCGCGCGCATCTCGTTCCAACAGTTCGTAAACCGCATTCCAGCTACCCACATCGTTCCAGCCGAAATCGCCGGCGGCGATTCCCTGGACGCCGGTGGCTTTTTCCAGCACCGCGTAATCGATGGAGATGTTGTCGCAGAGCGGGAAGGCGGTTTTCAACCGCGCGTGGAAGTTGCGGGCGCCGAACCGCGGCAGGGAAGCCAGCACCGTGGCCGTCTTGGCCAGGTGCTGCCGCAGTTGATCCAGCAGCACGTCGGCGCGCCAAAAGAACATCCCGGAGTTCCAGTAATAGTTGCCGGCGGCCACGTAGCGTTTGGCTTTCGGCAGTTCCGGCTTCTCATGGAATTTGCGCACCGCCAGCGCGGCCGACGCGCCCGGCTGGGACCCGCGCGGGAATTCGACGTAGCCGTAACCGGTCTCCGGCCACCGTGGTTGAATGCCCACTACCATCAGGCTGCCCGCCGCGGCGTGGCGAAAGGCGGACTGGATGACCTTGCGGTATTGCGGTTCCTTGCCGATGACGTGGTCCGATGGAAAGACGCCCATCACGGCATCCGGGTCCAGCCCGTGGAGAATTTGCGCTGCCAGGCCGATCGCGGGGGCCGTATTGCGCTGCAATGGCTCCGACAGGATCTGTTTGGCGGGCACCTCCGGCAGTTGCCCGATGATGGTGTGGCGCAGGTGATCGTTGGTGAGCACCCAGATCCGTTCCGGCGGAATCACGGGCGCCAGGCGGTCCACCGTGGCCTGGATCAGCGAGCGTGCGCCAACCACGTTGAGGACTTGCTTGGCGGAGCGTTTCCGGCTCCGCGGCCAGAAGCGCGTACCGCGCCCGCCGGCCAGGATGAGACCGTAATAGTGCTGGTTCATTTATTTCAACTGGTTTATTTCAACGGGTACCCGTGGATCAGCCGGAAAGTGCGGCCCCAGCGTGTCTTGGTGGGGAAGTGTTGCACCAGGTCCAGCAGGTGGTCAATCGACATCATGGGCCGTGAAAGCGCTTCCGTGGGCGCGTCGTAGGACCAATAGATGATCAGCGGCTTCCCAATGATGTTGGCGCGCGGCACGAAACCCCAATAGCGGCTGTCGAGCGACGAATCGCGATTATCGCCCATGGCGAAGTACGAGCCGGGCGGCACGGTCACCTCGCCCGCCTGCACGTGGTTCATCAGCATGTCCTGCGCGAAATCCGCCACGTGCACGTTCGGGTCGCTGGGAAAGTTGTCGCGGTAGGAATCGATGTATTCGGTCTTATGGTAAACGTAAGGCTCGTTTACCGGCCTGCCATTCAAGATCAGTTGCTTGTTGACCAGGCGGATGCGGTCGCCGGGAACGCCGATGCAGCGCTTCACAAACGTCTGCTGGATATCCACCGGGTAACGGAAAACGATGATGTCCCCGCGCTTGACCTCCGTATAGGGAATCACATATTTCGAAATTGGACCGGCCGGCGCATAGGCGAGCTTGTCTACCAGCAGATGGTCGCCGATCATCAGCGTGTCTTCCATGGAGCCGGTCGGGATGACGAACGCCTGCACCAGGCTGGTAGTGCCGAACAGCAGCAGGATGAATGTGACCGTCCACTCCGCCAGAAAGCTGCGCGGCGGTTCCGGCATCGGCGGCGCGGGTTCAGCCGCGTGTTCGTCGTCGAGGACTATTACCTTTTCTTGTTCTTGATCCACAGGCCTTTATTCTAGCAAGCAGCTTCGCCGCTGCCCGCCCCGAACCCTGTTATCCTGTCTTGAGTCCCTTCAAAAGGCCCCCTTGAGCACAACCGTTTCCACCTCTGCCAAAGAACCCGATGCCGTTCCGTCTCAGCGCAAGGCAATCCTGCTGGTTTTCAGTTGCACCGTGCTGGGCGCGGCGGCTCAGATCCTGATGAAGATCGGGATGAGCCGCTTCGTGCCGGAAGCGGCGGCGATTGTAACCAACGTCCCGCTGATCGCCGGTTACTCGCTGTACGGAATCAACACCCTGATGCTGGTGCTGGCGCTGCGCGAGGGCGAGCTTTCGATGCTGTACCCGATCATCGCGCTGACCTACGTGTGGGTGACGCTGCTTTCATACCTGCTGTTGGGCGAGCCGGCGAATCTGTACAAGAACCTGGGAATCGCAACCATCGTGATTGGCGTGGCGGTGCTGGGCCGCGGAGGCAGGAAGTGAGCCCGGCGCTGCTCCGCTCGATGCTGCTGGTATTCACGGCTTCGATCATCGGCTCGTTCGGCGCGGTGTTTCTAAAACTGGGCGCGTCGCAACTGACCACGTCGCTGGTGAGCTTCCTGAACTGGCGGCTGGCGTTCGGCGTGGCGCTGTTCCTGGGGTCGTCGGTTTTCTATGCGCTGGGGATTAAGGGCGGCCAGCTTTCCGTGCTGTACCCGATGGTGTCGCTCGGGTACATCTGGACCCTGCTGTGGTCGCGGCTGTTCTTCAAGGAGTCGCTGACCAAACAGAAATTCCTGGGGCTCGGGCTGATCCTGCTGGGCGTATTTTTCGTAGGCCTGGGCAGCTAGGCTTTCTTGTGGTGCAGGTTGTCAACCAGGTTGTTAACCTGCGGCGGATTGGCAATCCGCCTGCCACGGGCGGTGACAACTGTAGGTTTGACAACCGCCGTGCAGCTCTTCCAACCTGCAACGGTGTCACCAATTGAAGACGCCATGCACGTCTTTGACGCGCCCTGTTCGCAGTGGACCGCGCCGACGAAGGGGGCGAACCGCGCTGCCAGGCGCTGGGGCTTGCCGAAGGGGTGGTTCTCCTCCTGGTGGCGCACACCGTTCGAGGCGGCGCAAGTTGGCCCAACTCGCGGGACGCCCAGATTCGGAGATCGACTTTTCGGACATTCCACCGCTCAAAGAGAGCTTCTGGAAAAACGCCGTCCGCAATCCGTTCTACCGGCCGGTGAAGCAGCAACTCACCGTGCGCCTGGACGCCGATATGGTGGCTTGGCTCCGCCGGCAGGGAAGAGGCTATCAGACCAGGCTGAACCGGGTGCTGCGGTAAGCGATGTTGGAGGAAATCAAGAAAAGCGCTTGAACAATAAGGAAGTGTCTTCCGGGCTCCCGGGCTTCGTGCGGAGATAGTGTGCCGCCGGTTCGGAGGCCGGGAGTAAAGCGCCACGGGTTCGCCTCCGCCAGCCTTCCAATGAGTTATTCGCGCAGGATTGCGCTCCACGGTGTCATAATCGGGAATCATGAAAAAGCCGGGCGATATCGCACTGCTGGCGGCACTTCTGGCGCTGACCGCGCTGCCCGCGTATAGCGCCGATGTGGAGTGGCGGGTCAACGGCGGGCCGGACAACATCCGTTACTCGCCGCTGGTGCAGATTACCCCGCGCAACGTAGGCGAACTGCGGGCGGCCTGGACCTACGATTCCCATGACGCCTTCAAAGATTCGGAAATGCAGAGCAACCCCATCGTGGTGGATGGCATTCTCTACGCGACTACACCGAAGCTGCGGGTGGTGGCGCTGCATGCCGAGACCGGGCGGGAGCTTTGGAGCTTTGACCCGGCCGAGCGGGCGCCCGACTCTGATTCCAGCCGGAGCCAGCAGCCGCCGCGCCGCTTCCGCAATCGCGGTGTGACGGTATATAAGGACCGCATCTTTTTCACCCACCGCAACTACCTTTGGGCGCTGCGCAAGGCCACCGGCAAACCGGTCGACGAATTCGGCGACAACGGGCGCATCGACCTGCGCCAGGGCCTGGACCGGCCGGCCGAAAACATCACCATCAGCGCCAGCAGCCCGGGCGTGATTTTCGAGGACACGATCATCCTGGGCAGCACGGTTCCGGAAACGCTTCCCGGCTCGCCGGGGCACATCCGCGCCTTCGACGCCAACACCGGAAAGCTGCGCTGGATTTTCCACACCATTCCGCACCCGGGCGAATTCGGCTACGAAACGTGGCCCAGGGAGGCATACAGGATTTCGGGCGGCGCCAACGCCTGGGCCGGATTGACGGTGGATGCCAGGCTGGGCTACGTGTTCGCCGCCACCGGTTCGGCGTCGTTCGATTTTTACGGCGCCAACCGCATCGGCGACAATTTGTTCGCCAATTGCGTGATCGCGCTGGATGCGCGCACCGGCAAGCGCGTGTGGCATTTCCAGGCGGTGAAGCACGATACCTGGGACTACGATTTCCCGGCGCCGCCGAGCCTGGTTACCGTGACCCGCGGCGGCCGCAAGATCGAAGCCGTTGCCCAGATCTCGAAGACCGGCTTCGTGTGGGTCTTCAACCGCAGGACCGGCGAATCGCTCTTCCCCATTGAGTACCGCAAGGTGCCGGCTTCGGCCCTGGATGGCGAAAAGCTTTCCGAAACGCAGCCGTTCCCTTTGCAGCCGCCGCCGTATGCGCGCCAGGGCCTGACGGAAGCCATGCTGACCACCCGCACCCCCGAAGCGCACGCCGCGGTGTTGGAGCAGTTTCGCAAATTCAGTGCAAAAGGGCTTTTCACGCCGCAGTCTACCGAGGGCACCGTCGTGTTCCCGGGTTTCGATGGCGGCGGCGAGTGGGGCGGGGCAGCCTTCGATCCGGAGACCGGCCTGCTGTACGTGAACTCCAATGAGATGGCCTGGTACACCCGCATGATCCCTCGCGACGAAAAGTCGGCCTACAACAGCAACTGCGCCGGTTGCCATCGCGCCGACCTGAAAGGCACACCGCCCTCATTTCCTTCGCTGGAGAACCTGGCCGGGCGCCGCTCACGGCCGGAGGTGGCCGCCATCGTCCGCCAGGGCGCGGGCCGGATGCCGGGCTTTGCATCGCTGGGGAACGACACCGTCAACGATATCGTGGACTTCGTGATGACCGGCAAGGACAGTGCCGCGGAGCCTGGGCGCGCCGCTAAAGATCCCAATTGGCTGAAGTATCGCAACGATGGGTACAACATTTTTCTCGACCCCGAGGGTTACCCGGCGATCAAGCCGCCGTGGGGGACGCTCAACGCCATCGATCTCAACCGCGGCGAGATTCGGTGGAAAATTCCTTTCGGCGAGTTTCCGGCGCTGGTGGCCAAGGGAATCCGCAACACCGGCAGCGACAATTACGGCGGGCCGGTGGTGACGGCCAGCGGCCTGCTGTTCATCGGCGCCACCAACTTCGACAAAAAGTTCCATGCTTACGACAAGCTGACCGGCGATCTGCTCTGGGAGACGGAACTTCCCGCCGCCGGCAACGCCACGCCTTCGGTGTACGAAATCGACGGGCGGGAATTTGTGGCCATCGTATGCGGCGGGGGCAAGAACGGCGCGCCATCGGGCGGCAGCATCGTGGCCTTCGCGTTGCCAAAGCGGCCTTGACCGGCAGGTGGGACAGACCATCGTTTCTCGTGGTCTGTTGTCCCTGGGCTTCGTGAAATCTAAGGGGCTCGACAGGCCACAAACAACGATGGCCTGTCCCACATCGAGCGCGAAATCTTCACGGCCGCCGGGCCGCCAAAACAAGGTCGTCGCCGCACGTCCACCGCCTGTGGGCGCGATACCCGCATGTTGGGGTGCGCAAACCCGCATAATACCCCGTTGAAGGGCGCCGATTTGGATTATCGTATCTCTAAATGGCTCAGAAAACGACTCGGAAGCTCGTCTGTGAAACCTGCAAAAACAAGGGTTGCGTGTCGCTGTGCCGCTTTGCAAAACCGGTTCCTCAACCGGCGAAACGCGCGGCGTAATTGAGTGCCGGCATGGCGGGCAACAATCCGGCTGGCCCCGGTCCGGGAACTTCGGCCTAATCTGGGTACATGGAAACCCGTATCCTCTCGGAGCCCGCTCCACCGGCCGATATACGCCTCCCCTACGGCGATGGCCCCAGCCAGTTGGTCGATTTCAGGCTGCCCGCGGTTCCCGGTCTCCGGCCGCTTGCCATCATGATCCACGGCGGATTCTGGCGCGCGAGGTTCAATTTGCTCCACGCCGGCCATCTCTGCGCGGGGCTCGCGGCGGCTGGTTTTGCCTGCGCCAATATTGAGTACCGGCGCGCCGGAGAAGTGGGCTGCGGTTGGCCCGGCACGTTCAAGGATGTCAGCCACGCGGTGCAATTTGTCCGGGATCGCGCCAATCTGGTTCGTGGGGATGCCCGGCGCACCGTGGTGCTGGGCCACTCCGCGGGAGGCCACCTGGCGCTTTGGCTGGCCGGCGAGATGGGCGATCTGGCCGGCGTGGTGTCGCTCGCTGGAGTGGCGAGCCTGCGGCTGGCCTCGGAAATGGGCTTGGGCGGCCAGGCTGTTCGGGAATTCCTGGGCGCCACACCCAGGGAGGCTCCGGACGTCTACCGCTCGGCCGATCCGGAGGGCCGCCCGTCCGCCGTGCCACGCGTCTTGATCCACGGCACCGCCGACGACCGTGTGCCTATTGCATTAAGCCGCGAGTATGTACGGCTGCGTCAGGGGGATCCGGGCCCGGTGAAGCTGGTTGAACTCCCCGGCGGCGACCACTTCGATGTGGTCGATCCGCAGAGCCGGTTTTGGGACGTCGTGCTGGGGGAAGTGATGAGCCTGGTGGCTTGACGGTTGCCTAGTCGCCCGCCAGCCACCGGCCACTGGCCACTGGCCACCGGCCACCGGCATCCTTCCCAGGTCCGCACCTACTTTGCCTGCGTAACCGTATTCTCCGCCAGCAACCGCTCCACCAGGCCTTTCACTTCTTCCTTCAACTGCTGGTGAAACTCGCCGCTGGCCGCGCCGGCGAAACCGGCGTGAACGCTGCGCACGCGGCCGTCGCGGCCCAGAAAAAATGTGGTCGGCCAGGCATTCAAGTTCACGGCTTGCGGCAGTTTGGCGTTCAAGTCGCTTTGCTCACCGGCCAGCAGCACGGGGTATCGAATGCCATACCGCTTGATGAAAGCCCGCAGCCGCGTGGGATTGCTCAACTGTTCGGCTTCCTCAAAAGACAGGGCGACAATCTCCAGGCCGCGGCTGTGGTACTGGCGGTAGAGTTCCACCAGGAACGGGGCTTCGTCGTGGCAGTTGGGGCACCAACTGCCGCCGATGGCGACGATCACCACCTTGTTCCGGAAGCGCGCGTCGGTGTTGGATACGATGTGGCCCTCCAGATCGGGGGCGCTGAAACGCAGCGGCTCGGTGGGGTCCTTGACGCTGGTGTGGCGCGAGGGATCGGTGGGCCGCGGCAGACCCTTGGCGCGGGCATCGGCCGAGCGCACCGCCGTCATCTCCTCCGTGCCGTTCTGGACCACCTTGAGCGTTCCGTCTTTCCGCGGCGTCACTTCCAACAGCAAGGGGCGGGCGCCGGAGAAATGGCTCAGCACGAATTTGCCATCATGATACGTGCCGGCGAGCGTACCGGTGTCGCCATCCACCCGCAGGATAGCGGCGGTGGCTTCCGGGCCGGACTGCCGCACGATCAAGCGCCATGCCGATTCGCCTTTCGCACTCTGGACGCCCACTTCCCAGAGACCGGCGATGGCCGGCACGTCGGCTTCGGTGAGCGGCGAGGGCACAAAGCGTTTGGCCTGGAACGGATAGGTGCGGCCGGCGCGCGTGTAGGTTCCCTGCAGGACGCCCCCCATCAGCGAGGCCTCCAGTTTGGCGGCATAGTAGTCGAAGCTCAAGGTGAGCGCCCCATTTTCGAAGCCGCCGGCGGTTGAGGAGAGCCTCTCCTCGCCATTAAAAAAGGTGCCCGTGGCTGCAGTGCCCTGCCCCGCGGTTGCCGTACCTTGGGTGGAGATTTCCATGCGGAAAGGGATGTCCAGGCCGTTCACCTGCACGGTGGCGTCCCAGAGTCCGTTTAGAGATTGGGCCAGCACGGCGGGTGCGATGGCCAGGAAAAGCGCGGTCAGCCGGGTTGCACGCATTGGTGGGAATTGTATCAGTTTTCAACGAAATGCGCGTCGGGCGCCAGTTTAATCGCCCGGGACATTCTCCAATGTTTAGTACACCGTTTCAGAAGATCGCCAACGTATCGGGAAACGGCTTGCTAACGCGCGCGGCTCCGATCAGAGCCGCGACGGTCACAGAGCGGCTGCCTCGAAATACGAGACCGTATTAATTGAAACGGTGTACTTAGCCGGAAGGCCGACCCGACTCACCCGAGTCGGCCTCCGTCCGTTTCGCGACAGGCCCGTTACGGCGTCACCGTGAGCGTAACAGGGGTACTGTGCGACAGCGTTCCGCTGGTCGCCGTCAGGGTCAGGGTAAATGTGCCCAAAGCCGTGTTGTTATTGGTTCTGACCCTCATCGTAGTCGATCCCGAGGTCACGATCGAGTTCGGACTGAAGCTCGCCGTTGCGTTGGCCGGCAGTCCGCTAACGGCAAACGTCACCGTTCCCGTAAAGCCGCCCGCAGGCGTCACTGTGGCCGTGTAGTTAGCGCTGCTGCGCCGAGCCACGGACCGGGACGCCGGTGTGGCCGTCAGCGAGAAGTTCCGCCCGTTTACGATCAGAGTCACCGTCGCCGAATGCGTCAGCGTCCCGCTGGCTCCCGTGATCGTCACGGTGAAGGTGCCGGTTGGCGTCGTGCTCAAGGTAGCGACAGTCAGCGTCGACGTTCCCGAACCCGTTACCGACGCCGGCACGAAGGTGCCTGTCGCCCCGGCCGGCAACCCGCTGACAGAAAACGTCGCGGTCCCCGTAAAGCCGTTCACTGCCGTCACCGTCGTGGTGTAAGTAGTGCTCGCGCCCGGCGTCACGGTTCGCGAAGCGGGGGTCGCCGAGATCGTGAAGTCCGGCACCGGGACGGGGTTAACCACCAACGCCACCGTGGCGGTGTGCGTCAGCGTCCCGCTGGTTCCGGTAATCGTCAGTGTGAACGTGCCGGTCGGCGTCGTGCCGTTCGTCGTCGTCACCGTCAGTGTGGACGAACCTGGAAGCGATAGCGGCGTCAGACTGAACGAGCCCGCAGCGCCTGCCGGAAGCCCGCTCACGGTCAAGCCCACCGTTCCCGTGAAGCCTCCCAGTGCTGCCGCACTCACCAGGTACGACGTGCTATTGCCTGTCACGACCGTCTGTGAAGCCGGAGAAGCGGAGATCGAGAAATCCGGCGTCCCGCAACCCGCGAAACGGAAGGACCCGATGAACGTGCTCCAGTTGAAAGACCCGTTGGCGGGCAGAAACTCGTTCGTGTACCAGAGCGTGCAATCGTCCAGCGGATCGATCCGGAGGGCCGTGTAATCTCCCCACCGCACCAGTCCGCCCGTCTGCGACCCTGGCCCTTCGAACAGGCTCGACTCGGTTCCCATGGTACCAACCGCGTCTCCGGGCGCCCGCCCAGTGAATCGGATCGCCGGATGGAGGGTGCTGCTCGAAGCGCTGTATCCGATCGCGATATCTCCCGCCTGGTCCATGGCCGCGCTCGCCATCCAGCGGAAGGTCGTGTCCGCCGGCGCGAAAGTCCCTTGCTGGAAAAGACTGAAGGCTCCCGCCGCCGAGACCGGCGCGCGCAATTCATACCACCGGACTCCGACGGTGGTTCCCGCAGTCACCGAGTGATTGACCACCATCGCCTCATGATCCGGGAACATGCGGAACGCCAGCCGGTACATGAGCCGATCGCCGAGCGAATCCAGCAACGTAGTCGTTCCCGATTGCGGGATGCACGCGCCGCCGCCGCACGCCTGGCTGAAAGCCGCGCTGGCGATATCCGGCACAGCCGTCAGCGTCGACGCCGCCGGATTGGCAAAGTTGGGCGCCAGCTTGAACATGCGCAGGCTGCTGGTGGTCTCGAAGTTCAGGAAGTACCCCGTCGTGCCGTCGACCGGAGGCGTCGAACCGTCCAGGTCCGATGGCAGAAAGCCGGCGTCGTTGCTGATGGTGAAACAGATGGCGGCCGGATTGGGCGCGCCGCTCAGCATGGCTTTCCGGTCGTATGCGCATAGATCCGCGCCGGTGAACGTCGCGGCGTTCAGGAACAGGTTATAACTCGCTAAGTACGCGCTATTGGTTGCCGTTGGCCAGACTCCGATTTTCCCATAGTCGTTCAACTGGGTTCCGAACGGGAACGAGTAGAGGAAAAACGCCCCGCCTGGGTCGTTGGTCTGCGACACCGCCACGCATTCCGAGAACGGGGCGGTAATGCTGCCAATCTGCGTAACCACCCAGCGGTCCGCCAGCCGGTCGTATTGGACGATCGGATCGCCGGCGTTGGCGACGGCGCACGGTCCTCCCAGCGCGGTCCACAGAGAGCTCAGACTCTTGGGCGCCACCAACTGCGTGCCGGCATGGTCAAAAACCGCGATTCTCGTGTTGACCGTCTGCACGATGTGGTTTGGCCCCACCGCGATATTCGGATCGGGCGGCGCGGACCCATTGGCGCCGACACCCGGGAAAAGGGGGTTCTTCTGCGCCTTCACATCATCCCCATGCTCCTGCTGCAACGCCCCATCATCACCCGAAGCTCCGTCGCCTTTGGACGGCAGCCCGTGTTTCGGATGCGCGTTCGGCGGATGTTCGTCGTTGTCATCCGGCATGTCTTTGACGTTGCTGGATACTGCAAAGGCGGATGCCCGTATCACGGTGGCGGCTGGCTGCGCCCACGCGGCCGCACCTGCAAGAAACACACAGGCCGCCATGGATGAAGAGAGGAAAAAACTTCGCTTCGGCTGGGAATTCGAGATGGTTCTCATGTTTGTTTTCTAAACTACTCCGGTCTTGGAATTATCTACTGCTGTTACGTTACTGTTACTATGCGCGGGCGGCTGGGCGACGCGCCACGTTGATCCGCGGAAAGACTTTTCGGATGTATCGTGGACTGTCATCCCGATTTTCCCCTTAAACCCGTACGTTTCACGGGGAACAATTCCCGTCGCGCGCCTCCGTTGCTGTGGAGGAATTCTAACACGCTACGTCTCGGTTAATCTGTTAATCTGTCCTATCGCCGTTAAGCCACTCTTGTCGCCCTTTACCGTCATCAATTATTTGTGTTACAGATCTAAAATGAGGGAGCTCGCTGCCTGGCGGCTTACATGCGACATGCCCTTCAGCAGATAGGCCTGCGCACCCCGCGGTCGGCGCGCAGGGCACTCCGCGCCTCCTAGAGCCTCCAAGCTGGCAGTAACTCACACCGCAGACTTGTCGCCCGGAACGGGTACGGTGCCATCTGTATTGGTGGCCGCGGGCCCCTCGGGGTTCTGCGCAAAAAGCATCGCGAACCCGGCGATCGCGAAAAGAATCCAGCTCAGTGTCATGGCAGTTTCTTCTGCGGCCGGAGTCCGGACATCTCCGGTGGCGTGTACCACGCAAACAGTTCGTGTTTCATTTGCTCCACGCGCTCCCGATACTCCGGCCTCAGCGCCAGGTTGGTCATTTCATCGGGGTCCCGGATCATGTCGTATAACTCGGGCATATCGTTGACCCGGAATGTGTACTTGAAGTTGTTTCGGCGGAGCATATACTTCGCCTGCGGCGTCTGCAGGTTGAACTCCGAGAACACCGGCAGGCCGCGCACGGCCGAAACGTCCCTCAGTTGCGGCACAAAGCCCGGAGCATCCAACGGCGGCGTGGATACGCCGCACAACTCCGCCAGTGTGGGCAGCACCTGAACCAGGCTGACCGGCATCGGGCACCTTGCCCCTGCCCGGGTGACGCCCGGAGCGCGGACAATCAGCGGCACACCGCATGATCCCTCGTAAAACTGAAACTTCTGCCACAACCCGTGATCGCCCAGCATCTCGCCGTGATCGGAGGTGTACAGTACGATGGTGTCCTTCTCGAGATCGAGTTCGCGCAACGCGGTTAGCACCTGGCCCAACGCTTCGTCGAGTTGCGCCAGGTTCGCGTGGTACATCGCGATTCGTTGTTTCGCCTGCACAGGGTCGCTCAGTTCCGGCGTCGGTCCGTTGACCCGGATTGCGTCGCCCACCTCTTTCGGGACTTGCGCCAGGTCCACCTTACCCCAGGTGGGTGGTAGCTGCATGTCCTCCGCGCGGAACATAGACGCGAACCTCCGGGCCGGCATAAATGGATCGTGCGGTTTGAGACAAGAGCAAATGGCGAAAAAGGGCTGCCGTTTCCCATGGGTCTTTAGAAAACGAACGGTCTCGCGCGCGACGAAATTATCGAAGTGATCCCGCTCCGGGATTCCGGACGCGCGCCCCACCGCCACCGGCCCTTTTCGGGAATCGAGGGTCCGGACACCCTTCCACGGATCGCCTTCGTCGCGCCACAGGTCGTCGATCTGCGGCATTCCGGAGCCGGAATTCGCGCGGCTCAGCTCGTCGGCATATAGCTTGGTCTTCGGGCCGAGGTACTGATACCAGTCGTTGAAGTCGAGGCGGTAATCGAACCCGTGCGTTTGCGCGTCGACGAAGTGCATTTTGCCGATAAGCGCCGTCATGTAGCCGGCGTGGCCGAAGTAATGAGCCAGAGTTTTGTGCTCGAAGGGCAACGGCGTGGTGTTGTTCCAAGCCTGGTGATTGTGGGTGTACAGGCCAGTCAACAGGGACGCCCGCGATGGAGTACACACCGGGTTCGAACAGTAAGCCGATGCGAACCTCACGCCCGAGCGGGCCAGAGAATCCAGGTTCGGGGTTCGCGCAAAACGGCTACCCTCGATGCCCAGGCAGTCGCGGCGATGCTGGTCCGACATGAGCAGCAAGACATTTTGGGGGCGGCCGCCGCCCTGGGCCCGGGCACGGAACGGAGTTCCAGAGGCGGTGAGCCCCGCCAGTCCGGCGGTCAGGAATTCCTTTCTGGTCATCTCGGTCTCAGGTCATCTCACCTTCGCGGGGAACCCCTCGTCGCCAAACCCAGCCTTAAAAAGAGCCGGCTCATCGCAAGCCCGTAGGGAGCCCATCCGGCATCGACGCCTCGGCTTTTTTCCAGACCGGCGGGGGATACCGCCCGGCTCGATGGGAACCCGGCGGACCTAGCCTCGCCCCGGATTTCTCCTCACCAGGATATAGGGTTGGTTCGACAGATCCGGACTGAAGCCGGGAAAAATCGTACTGCCGCTGGATTCGTGCACTTCGAAGTAGTATTGCAGCGGATAGGGCGATTGCGTGTACTCGGCCGGAACGGTGGCGCGGAACTCATTGTCGTGCGTCTGCATCTCAACCGAATGCCAACGCTGCGACTGATCCGCTTGCCGGTAGAAAAGATTCACTTTCCGCCTGGGCCCGTTAGCATTGAACGCCACGGACACTTCGAGCGGCTTGCCGGGGTCAAAGTGCGGAGCGGGTGTATGGTGCGCGGTCACGGACACTCTGTTGGGGCGCGCCAAAGCAGTTGCGATCGCCCGCCGAGCGACCGCTGCGTCCACGGTTGCCGGTGGGTTGAGAGGTGCCGCGTCGGCCAATCGCGCTTCCATATCGCCGAGATCGCCATCAATGCCGGCGATCCGGTCGAACCAGTGGCCGCGCATGTTGGCATTCTTCCCATAGGTGATGTCGGCCGCGTATACGGTCTTGGCGGCCTCTGCCATGGAGGCCCAGGCCTCGCGAGCGGTGCTGTAGGCTTTCACGGCTTCGGTCAACGCGGTTCGGTTGCCCGTCTTCAGATATAACGCCCACAAAACTCCGCTGCGGAATTTATACGCAAAGAATTTCCCGATGCCTGCCTGAATGGCAATATCGCCGCCCATGCGGCGCAATTCCGGTGCGTCCTTCCTGGGCGCCCGCGATAGTGCCTCCGCCTGGCTCTTGGAAGCCGCGGTGGACAAGTCGTCCAGCCATTGCGCCACGTCCAGCGGCGTGTACTTTGCCGAACCTTGGCCGTCGATAAGCGCGTCGGCGCACCCGTTGACAGTCGAAAACAGTTGCGGATCGAAGGCACTCACGTTACCGAACACCTTCGGGTCCGGTGTATCGCCGTACGGCTGTGCGCGCGCGGCGTCCACAATCGGCATGTTCATATACATCTCGGGCCAGTAGGAGTTATTCGACCCGGAGGCGCCGTGCGTCGTAGTGATGACGGGCAGGATGCGGCTGGCATTCGCGAGGGCGGTTTCCATGGGCTGGGCCGCGGTCTGGAATTCGTGGCGCAGATAGCGCCGATAACCATCCGGGTCAGTTTCGGGATTGTAAGTCAACCGGCCCCAGACGCGGTACTGATAGTCGTACTTCTGCCAGTCCCATTTCGGCTCCAGCGACTTATCGGCGTACGCAAGTCTACCGCCCGCGATGCCGCTTCCCATGCGGCCCTTGAACGAGAGCGGCTCGAAAAGTTCCACGCCCAGGCTGCCGGAGAAGCTGAACGCCCGGCCGTAGCCGGCCGCCATGGCTGGGTCGCCCCACAGAAGGTGGCGTTGCGTTCCCGGCCAGACCCGGTGAATGATCCCGTATTGCCGGGTGTCCTTCAGATAGTCGCCGTAACCGTAGCGCAGGAAACCTCGGGTGGCGGTGATGCTGACCGCCGCGGGGACGACGTTACCACGCCCCCGGGCTCCGCGCGACGCGAACTCCTCCTCGCGAATCGCCGCCTGGTGGTACGGCATTCCCATGTGCTCGGCCCAGAACTTCGGCGCCATGCTCACCGGCATTCGCGTCGCCCGCGCAATCGCGATGTGCCGCTCGTCTGTCCCCTTGGCATGCACATCGATGTCGATCTTCCGGCCGCAGTTCGTGATGGCGGCAAACAGAGTCTCCCAGAAATCGTATCTTCCATCGGGGATCCCGCTCTCGCTGTGTACACGGAAGCTCAGCCCCGTGATCCCCGGGCAAGCCTTCAGGAGAGCGGCCAGCCCGTCGCGGCAATAGGTCGCGTGCGTTGCCGGAGTCAGGCCCGCAATCTTGTAGTTGGTGTCGGTATTGGGCCACTCGTAGGCGTGTGACCAGAGAGCCAGGTTGAACTGCAGACCCCGGGCGACGGTCTGTTCGCTGATAAATTTCAGCGTCTCCAGATTGCGATCCCGCTCGGCATCGGGAAGACCCACGGCGGTCACGTTGTAACCCGGGACCGGCATCAGAAACGGATAAGCGAGATAGAAATAGGAATCGGGAATGTTGCGCGCCGAGTTATAGCCGATTCCGAACGTCAGGTTGAAGCGATTGAACCGATGGGTTGCCAGCGTGGTGAGATAATCCACCCATAGACCGCGATCGTAGAACCACGACTTATCTTCGATGTCGCTGACAAAACATCGCGCACAACTGCGAATGGTGTTGGCGGGCTCCTCTTTGATCGGCGATTTGACGTCCAGCGAAGTACCGTACTTCACGCGGTCGGCCAGTTCCAGAACGGCGTAGACCAGACCCCGCTGGTCGGTTCCGCCAGCCAGCAGGACGGATCTCCCGCCAGTGTTGCCCGCAGCCAGGTAAAGCCCCTCCGGTCCCGGCTGCATGGATACCTTGGCGGCCTTCAGGATCTGCCGGGCGGCGGCGTTCTCCGCGCCCGCCACCATGATGTGCCTGTCACCAGCCGGCGCCGCGCCAATACGCGGATACACCTTCGCGGGTATGCCTTGCGCACTGAGCGCGTCCTGGAGTGTACGAACCGCCCACGTTGGAGCCGCCGCGGAGGCGATCTGGTCCTGTGGGTCCACCACGATGGACACTGCCTGCGTAGCGCCCCTGAGTTTGTTCGCTGCCGTCACACCGGCTGCCAGGCCGGTCTGTTTCAAAAAGCTGCGTCGATTCATATTTCTCTTCCTTTGAGCGCCACTTTCACCACTCCCCGCTACCAGCTCAGGTGAGCGTTCATTTGCATGACACGCGCGCCGGCGGTGCCGGTCAATTGCCCGAAACGGGGATTGGTTATTTCCACGATTAACCCGGACAGATTCGTATGATTCAGTGCATTGAACATCTCCAGGCGGTATTGCAAGCGCAATTTTTCCGTGATATTGAAATTCTTCCCCAAGGAAAAATCGACATTCCAGAGTCCCGGCGTGCGAATCGCCCCCGTCCCGATATTCCCGGCCCGAATGGTTTCCCCCGAGGCGGTGCTGAGGGGCACTTTGGTGAACGCCGCCGGATTCAGGTACTGCAGCGTGGTGCTGTAATTCGAAAGAGTCGGGTTACCGCCGGTATAGTCCGGCCGGCTGCCCGACAGGGTCGACGATTGGGTGAGCGTTACCGCGCCGCCGGTTTGCGCGGTCACAATTCCCGATACCTGCCAGCCCCCCAGCACCAGCCGCCCGGCCCGGTAGGCCCCGCTGGTCCAGCCCTTCAGGCTGGGAAGGTCATACAGCGTTTCCGTGACGAAATAAAACTTCACATCGCCGGCCGAAGGCCCGCGCGCGCCCTTCATATCGAAGAAATTCTGAATGTAGCCGGTGTTGGTATCGCCCTGGTAATATGCCCCGATGTCTCCGCCTTCGGTAGACAGCGCCTTGCTCCAGGTGAAGTGCGCGCTGCCGCTGAGATTGCGCGAGTAGCGCTTGCGCAGAGAAGTTTGCCATGAGGTATAAGCGCTCTGTTGTGAACTGTCGACATAATAAGTAGCCGCCAGCGACGGATTCGGCAGCAGGCCCGTGATGCGGTCGGGAGTGTCGATCAGACGTTCCGTCAGCAGCTTGACCCCGCGCACGCCCACAAACGCGCTTTCCAGCATCAGCGACCCCGCCAGCTCCCTCTGAATGCTGAACGAGTACTGCTCGGTGTACGGGTTCTGCAGATTCGGATTGAAAACGGAGAACACGCTGGTGACGCCGGTTGCCGCCTCCTGCGCGGTGATGATCTTGGCGATGTCGTCATTGTACAAAGGAAACTTCAGACCCTGGCTCAGAATCTGCTGCTGAGTCAGGTTCGCCGCGCGGAACGGTATGGCTTGGGAGACCTGCACCGATTGCCACATCGCGCCGGGCACCTGGGCGCTGAAAATAATTCCGAATCCGCCTCGAATGACAGTCTTGCCGTTGGCTCCGGGACTGTACGCGAAGCCGAAACGGGGACCCAGGTTCACGCCTGCGTCCGGATTGTAGGGATTGTTGATAGGGCGAATCGGGCCCACGTGGAAGTTCGAATCCAGCAGTCCGTCGGGATTATAGAAAGCGGTAGTCGCGCCGCCGTTCGGGTTTCCGTGCGCCACCAGATTGGAGTAATAGTCATACCGCAGGCCCACGTTGAGCACCAGGTTCTTCGCCAGGCGATAGTCGTCCTGGGCGAAAAAGCCGAACTCGTAGAGATGCGCCGTAAATACGCCATTCCCGAAGGTAGGGCTGATCGCCGTAGGTGTGTTGCTCATCAGTTGCGCCAGGGTCTGGTACGAGAACGACGGATTCTGAGGATTGGTCCGGCTGCAGCACTGCGACAGGTAGTCGCCGCCAAACTTTAACGAGTGCTTGCCTATGGTTTTCGATATCTTCTGATCGGCATTGATGGTCGGACCCACGATATTGTAAAACTCGCTGGACGCGGTGCTCCATCCCAGCGACGTACTGATCAGCGGGAAAATCTCCCCGTAGGCCAATGTCCCCTTGGCGCCCGTTGGATTGAGCACGTTGAAAAAAGCGTCCGTGCGAGTCAGGTTGGCGAGGCTGTAGCCGAAGCGCGATTCCGATGTCCAACTCGTCCCCCCGTGCGTAAGAGCCGCGGTCCCACGCTCCAGGGTATTGAAGTACTGGCGGTCATCGATTCCGTTCACATAGATTCCCGGTATACGCTCATAAGGGCGTCCATGGCTGTACGTTAGTGACAGCCGGTTGGTGTCCGTGATAATGATGTCGCCCTTCGCATCTACGTGATTATCCCAATGCCGAAGGGTTGCGGCGGCCAGGTATACTCCCGTGGTGGCATTGGGGGCCGTGGGCTGATTAGGCAGCGGCAGCGTGGCCAGAGCGATGGTGTACAACGGCACGGCTGCCTCCAACTGATTCACCACCTGCTGCGTGGGCACCGAGCCCTGAACCACTTGAAAGGCGTTCTCATGGTAACCTTCATAGTCGACAAAGAAAAAGATTCGATTCTTGCGTATCGGTCCGCCCACGAAGCCGCCGTATTGATTGAATGTCACCGGCGCCTTAGTGGTCAGCGATTGATTGCGGGCGTTGAGTACTTCCGACTGGAAATTCTCAAACAGGCCGAAGTGCCACCGGTTGGTTCCGGATTTCGCGATCAGGTTGACGTGCCCGCCCAGCGCATCCCCGTATTCGGCCGGCATCGTGCCTTTGATCGTTTGAATCTCTTCGATGCCTTGCATGCTCATGATGTTGACGTAATCCGAAGCTCCATATGTCGAGGCCAGGCGGCCCTCGGTGTTGCCGCTGGCATTGGTACCGTCTACCGAATATCCCGTTCCCGTTTTGCCGACCCCATTCATCCTGATCGCTCCCCCGGCGTTACTCACCCCCGTACCGACGGAAAGAAGACTGGAAAAATTGTTTTTCTGCACCGGAAGCTGGGATGACTCGGAAGCGTCAATGGACTGCTGCTGTTCCGAGGAAACGGCGTTCAGCAGCGGAGCCGTGCCCTCCACACTGACCGTTTCGCTGACCGATCCGACCCCCAGCGCATAGGTCTGGCGCGCCTGCTGTCCGGCGGAGAGAGCGATCCCTTTGGACTCGAATGCCTTAAATCCCTGCGCCTCGATCCGCAGCGTATAGGTGCCCACGGGAAGAAAATCGAACTCAAATTCTCCCGTGCTGCCGGATGTTTTGTGAAACACCTCGGTAGTCTGGCTATTGGTCAGAGTAACGGCGGCGCCCCGTATCAGGGCGGCGGTCGGGTCCGTCACCAGGCCATAAAACGTTGCCGTCGTAACCTGTGCCGTGGCGGATGCGGCGAAGAGCGTGCAGCACGCCATAAGCAGCCGTAATCTCTGAAACCCGAAGTTGCGGATTGTCGATTTCACTTGGCCCCCTTAGCCGCCAAGCTCGGGCGGCCATAGCTATCTATGTGCCGCGATGCTATCAAACGCTCTGGCCGTGTGCAAGGGTGCGGAACCAAGGAGCGCGGGGCGCGGGGCGAAGGGAAGCCGCAAGATTTCACGTTTCTGGGTTCACGCATAGCTGCGGGACCACCAGAAAGGGCTATTTCAAGATCCCAAGACAACTGGCGAGGAAGCGGCTGGAGGCGAAACCGTCGAATGCCTCCAGCACGTATTGAACCGGGTCCGCTCGGGTGAAAGCGGGCTGCACGCCGTGTAGTGGATCTCCAGCTTGCCGTGCCCTGGCTGGCTGCGAATATGGGCGGGATCGATGCGCACGGCGCCCTTCACATTCGGAAACCGAAGCTTAATCTCGGGAAGCCGCTCCGTCCCGTCGGAATTTGCAAAACGCGAGGAACGCAATTCCTGCAACCAAAAGACCTAGAGTGGAAGGCTCTGGCGCGTCGGCGTTGGCTTGGACGTTGTCGTCGTTGTGCTCGGGGTCATGGTCGTTGTCGGGGCCGTCGTGCTCGTCGTCGTGGCTGGTGCCGGCGATTACTTGCGTGCCGGACAGGTGTGTGACCTGGTCGGTATCACCCCGGAAATCTTCAAATATCAGCAAGCTATGTTGATCGAAATTGAATAGTAGTTGGGTTGTCGTCGCCGATAAAGCGCCGCCGCCTGGAACTTCGAAGACGGAATTCGAAAGATTGTCGTCAAGAGTTGTACGGCCGTCATTCAACAACAGGTTAAAATCGAGAATGTTGCCAGTACCGATAGCCCCGATGGTTCCGTCGGTTTCGATGAAGCCGGTCACGCTTCCTGGGCCAACCTTCTGATCGACGCTGTAAATTATAGCAGAGGCGCTACAGAGAGACGCAGCGCCAAGAACCACCGACAGAATAGTGAAACTTCGAGAAATCCGCATTTGTTTTTTACAATCCTCCGATAATGGAAATGGAACAGCCGTGATGTTAGAAAGCTGGTATGTGGGGCAGGTTGGTAACCTGCGGCGGATTGGCAATCCGCCTGTCCGACCTTACTGGCGACGCCACCAACGAAAACTGGCTCGCTGCCGCCTCGGCGCAGGCGGATTAACAATCCGCCGCAGATTAACAATCTGCCCCACAAGGGTTTCGTGACTTACCCGCAAAACGGTTAGTCACTCATGTCGCGGTTTAGCGGGTCTCGCTGCCGGTCGCCCGCCCTGGCGAGACCGGGCGGACAAGCCTCACCACAATTAGTCTCGCGAAGCCACCCGGTCCCACCTGAATTTGCGGAATCCGAGGAGCGCAATTCCCGCGACCAAAAGACCTAGAGTGGAAGGCTCTGGCGCGTCGGCGTCGGTGTGGTGGCGCTGGCGATTGCTTGCGTGCCGGATAGGGGACTTGTGAACAGTGGACCCGTCACCTGTAGAACTTCTTCTCCGGCTACAGGAGCCGTATCGCAAACACCTCCAGCAGAAGCGGTCACGGCGCACCAAAAATTGGCTCCAACGAATCCGCCGCGTTCAAATATAACCAGGCCGAAGTCGGACCCGCTGAAATTGAATAGCAGTTGGGTCGTTGTCGCCGATAGATCGGAGCCGATAACTTCGAAAACGGAATTCGAGCGATGATCGTTAACAGTAGTGGTGCCGTCATTTAACAACAGGTTAAAATCGAGAATGTTGCTAGTACCGATAGCCCCGATGGTTCCGTCGGTTTCGATGAAGCCGGTCAGGCTTCCTGGGCCAACTGTCTGAGAGACGCCGTAAGTTATAGTAGCGGCGCTGCAAAGGGACGCAGCACCAAGGACCAATGACAGCATGGTCAAACTTCGAGAAATCCGCATTTGTTTCTTCTATTCCTCCGAGAATGGAAATGGGACAGCCGTGATGTTAGAACGAACACATTACCAGCGTCAACTGCAAAGCAGTGTAGAAGAGCAAAACGTAACAAGACAGTTCAAAACGTAACAAGAGAAGATAAGTACTGGCACTATCGTCCGTGAAAGATGATGTAAATCCTAGAACCAGTGCTTGACCGGGGGTGGCCAAGTAGGCCTCTCGGATCAATCGGTCTGTGCAGTTCCGTGTCCAATGGCCGTTGGAACAGCCCATTGTCGTCACGGCCGTGAAAATCACGGCAAACAAGCCAAAACTTCCTGGTAAGATGGCTCTTGACTTAAAATCTTGCGGGTGACGTCGAGGATGAGGATGCGGACGTCCTCTCGTACGAGACCGTCATGTTCGTATCCGATGGCGATCAGACCGCCGTAGCGGGCCTTGCGCAGTTGGCGCATCACTCCGGCGATGCGCGCGAAGCCGCGTCCCAACCGCACATTGACTTCGCCGCCCGCCGCCACGGTATCGTATCCACAGGACGCGATGTGTCTCACGTCGAGTGATGCGCCCTTCGTCTTCGAGAGGCCCGGCAACGCCCGCTGAGCAGTTTCCCGGCTCTCGTAAGCGGACGTCTGCTTGAAAGAAGTGATTGTGAATGTTCAGCGCATCCGCCGGCGGAGTTTCGACAAGGCGATGAGACCGGCGCCCAGCAACAGGAGAGAAACCGGCTCAGGAGCCTCCGCCGCTCTGCCCAAAAGCTCCACCCGCAATCCGGTGGGTCCACCGTCGTTATTTACCATAAAGTCCATCGTATTCATAACGGCGTGGAAATCGCTGCTGATCGAAAACAGTGTCCATTGAGTAAAGGATGTATCAACGGCGGGGCCGGTGGCCGTTACCAGCGTGTAATGCGCGACACCGACCGTTCCATTTGGCAACGGGACGCCGGCAGCGTCCACACCGGTATTGAAATCAGTATTGATCGAAGCTGCTTGCGTGGACGCAGCGCCAAGGACCAGCGACAGAATCGTCAAACTTCGATAAATACACACTTGTTTCTTACACTCCTCCGAGAATGGAAAATGGGACAGCCGTATTGCGGTTTTCCGGGTATCTCTGCCGGTCTCCCGTCCTGGCGAGGCCGGCAGACATGCCTCGGCACAATTAATCTCGCGACTCCGCTGCGTCCCGCCTGAATCTGCGGAATCCGAGGAGCGCAATTACCGCAACCAAAAGACCTAGCGTGGAAACCGGACAGCCGTGATGTTAGAACAGGCTCAACACTTGCGTCAACTACAAATCAGTGTAGAAGAACAAAACGTAACAAGATAGATCAAAACGTAACAAGAGCAGATAAGTACTGGCACTTTAGTTGGTGAGAGACGACGCAAAATCTAAAACTCACTCGTTAACCGGGGTGGTCAAGTAGGCCTCTCGGATCAATCGGTCTGAGGATACGGAACGGGCGGCGCGGAATGGAATGGGCAGAACTACCGACTTAAGGGAGCCTGCGCTGCGTACTCAACTTCGATGCGGACGTCCTCTTCCGCGGGACCCTTGTGCTCGTATTCGATGGCGATCAGACCGCCGTAGCCGGCCTGGCGCAGTTCGCGCATCACTTCGGGGATCTGAGTAATGGCTAGGATGGCGTTCTGCGGCAGGCCATCCTGGGCGCGCCAGGCACGGTGGCTGTACTCGCCGGCGAGCCCGTCGGCCCCCGGCTAGGGTACCCCGGAGGACGCCCCATCGCTTGCATGGAGGCCGGCGGCGGACGCCGTCCCACACATCAGAAACAGAACCGCCACGAGGTGGAAGCTATGGCGGCTTCTTGGCCGCGTACGCATCCTGAGTAGTCTATTGTTAGCCACACGCCGCCGGATGCTGTGGGCACGATATTGTGGGCACGAAACTCCTGACGCCCGGACCGTCTGAGTCCGAGTCAAACATGTTGGAGAGACTTGGTTGAACCTTCGCCGCTCGAAGGTGCTGGTGTTCGATCCGGTTGTGAAGACGCCCGGCGCCGAATCAGGCTCGCATATCCAAACGGGACAAACTGTCCTGGAAATCGCCTCTAACTCCTTTGTTTGAGAATCATACTGGGACAGATTGTCCCGAATCGGCTCAAGAATAGGCCAGATACGAGACGGACGAGTAGCGGAAGCGGAGCGAGGCGGAGCAATCCTCCTGGGGGAAACCGGGGAAGCAAACCTGTGAGCCGTTAGCGCCAGCGAACCCGATTCGGCGTCGTGACGCAAATGGAGGTGGCCAGTCTGCCAAGGATGATGAAAACCGATATCGAAACTGATACGGGCGGGGAAGAAACACGCCAAGGAACGCTGGATGGTTCTAATCGGCGTAGGTGTCCTCGCCTGCGTGGGTGTCCGGGGTGCTAAGCGATTTCAGTAACGGGCGATCCTTTCCCGAAACAGCCCCAAACTCGCCTGTTTGCCCGGTACGCCGAAGAGTTGGTAATGCCCGTTCAGCACACCAGCACGTGGCATTGCTGATACAATCGGGGTCTGCATGGGTGACCGTGTTTCCTTATTCGTTACCTGCATGGTCGATCAGCTTTTTCCAAAAGTGGGAATGGCCATGGCCGGCGTGCTGGAGCGCCTCGGCTATCAGGTGGATTTTCCCGAGGAGCAGACCTGCTGCGGTCAGCCGGCTTTTAATAGCGGTTACCGCGCCGAAGCCCGGACGGTGGCGAGGCACTTCCTCAAGACATTCGAACAGTGCCCGCGCATCGTGGTGCCGTCGGGTTCCTGCACGGCCATGGTGACGCATCATTTTGCCGAACTCTTCGAGAGAGAACCGGAGACCTTGGCCCGCGTCCGCGATCTGGAACATCGCACCTGGGAATTCTCCACCTTCCTTACCGAAGTGGCGGGCGTGGAAGACGTGGGCGCCCGCATGGAAGATGTGGTGACATTTCACGATGGCTGCCACGCCCTGCGCGAACTGGGCATCCGGAGCGCTCCCCGGCGCCTCCTGGCCAATGTGCGCGGCCTGGAATTGCGCGAGATGATGCCCGCCGAGGAGTGCTGCGGTTTCGGCGGCACGTTCTCGGTGAAGTTCGCCGAACTCTCGGGCGCCATGGCCCGGACCAAGATCCAGGCGATCGAAAGGACCGGCGCCAGCACCGTGGTCTCACTCGATCCCAGTTGCCTCATGCAGATTCAGGGCGCGCTCTCACGCGCCGGCTCCCCCATCCGTACCATGCACCTGGCCGAAGTCCTGGCGAGCCGCTAACCATGTCAGCCGAGTTTGATCGGAAGATCCACACCACGCTGGAGGACGCCAATCTCCAGCTCGCCATCTATACCGCCACCGGCCGGCTGAAGGACAAGCGCATTGAGTCGGTCTGTGCCGAGGCCCTGCCCGATTACCAGGAACTGCGCAGCCAGGCTAACGCGCTCAAGAAGCACGCCATCGATAATCTGGACTACTACCTGGAAGAGTTTGAGCGCAACGTGGAGGCCCGCGGCGGCAAGGTGGTCTACTGCAAGGACGCTACCGAGGTGGCCGATTTCGTGCTCTCCATCGCCAAAGAGCGCGGCTCGCACCTGATCGTGAAATCGAAATCCATGACCACCGAAGAGGTGGATCTCAACGAACGGCTGGAACACCACGGCCTGGAATCGGTGGAGACCGATCTGGGCGAGTACATCCTGCAACTGGCGCATGAGAAGCCGTACCACATTGTGGCGCCGGCGCTGCACAAGACGCGCTACGACGTGGCGGAGATTTTCAGCCGCTCCCTGAACATTCCCAGCGAAACCGTGCCCGAAAAGCAGACGGCGATTGCACGCGTGGTGCTCCGTCAGAAGTTTCTGGACGCCGATATCGGCATCAGCGGCGCCAACTTCCTGGTGGCCGATTCGGGCGCCGTGGTGATCGTGGAAAACGAAGGCAACGCGCGGCTCACCACCACCGCGCCCAAGATTCACATTGCGGTGGCGGGAATTGAGAAGGTGATCCCGCGCGCCCAGGACCTGGTGACGTTTCTGAAGCTGCTGGCCCGCAGCGCCACCGGCCAGTTGCTCTCGGTGTACACGTCGTTTCTGGCCGGCCCGCGACGGCCGGGCGAGGTGGATGGGCCCGAAGAATTTTACGTGGTGCTGCTGGACAACGGCCGCACCAAGCTGCTGCCCGACCGCGTCAAACGCCAGTCGCTGTACTGCATCCGCTGCGGCGCTTGTCTGAACACGTGCCCGGTATACCGCAAAATCGGCGGCTATAGTTTTCCGTGGGTTTATTCGGGACCTATCGGGGCCATCCTCACGCCGCAGTTCATGGGCGTCTCGCACGAGCCGGGCCTGCCCTTCGCGTCCAGTCTGTGCGGGGCCTGCGGCGAAGTCTGCCCGGTGAAGATCGATATTCCCAGGATCCTGCTGGAACTGCGCGCTGACGTCAAAAAAAGCGAGGTGCGCGAAAAACAGAACCGGCTGGAAAAGCTCGCCTTCCGAGCCTTCGCCTGGCTGATGACGCATCCGCGCGTCTATGAAATGGCCGGGCGGATTGGCGCCTCCATGGCGCCTCCAGGCGAAGGTGGCTGGATCCGCAGCGTGCCTGCGCCGATGAACCTGCCGCCGGTTCGGGCCTGGCTGAGCCAGCGCGACCTTCCGCCATCGCCGGCCAAGAGCTTCCGGGAACTGTGGAGGCAGCGCTGATGTCGCGCGACAATATTCTGCACCGCGTGCGAACCGCCTTGGGGCGCAGCGCCGGGCAATCCGTGGGCGACGTGCCGCTAGTGCGCATTCGTATCCCCGAAGTGGCGCCCGGTGTGGACCCCGAAGTGGAAATGGAAGCGCGCATCGCCGGCATGACGGCGCGCCTGGAAGCTTTGGCCGGAGTGGTCCGCCGCACCACCGACCCGCGCGGCGTGGTGGCGCAGGCCATCGCCGGGAAGACAGCGGTGGCTTCCAACGCGCCGTACCTGGCGGAGTGCGGCATCACCAGCCTGCCCGGCGTCCGCGCCGGTATCACTAACCTGGAGGAATTGCGCGGCCTCTGCGCCACCTGCGATTTCGGCATCACCAGCGCCGATTACGCCTTGGCCGACACCGGCACGCTGGTGATGTTGGCGAGCCCGCGGGAAGCGCGCCTGGTCAGCCTGCTGCCGCCGGCGCACATCGCCGTAGTGCCGCGCGCGCGAATTCTCACTGGCCTGGACGAGTTGTTCTCCATTCTGCCGCGCCCGGCCGAACAGACCAGTTCGATGGTGCTGATCACGGGGCCTAGCCGGACCGCCGATATCGAACAGATTCTGGTGCGGGGCGTGCACGGGCCGGGCCAAGTCATGGTAGTGATTGTGTAACTGCCACACTGTCATGTCTGACGGTATAAACCGCTTGGCGCGCTGTGTCTTCTAGGAGCGACGTCCGCCGAACTCCTCCGCGTTAGGCGACACAAATTCCCGGACGCTCATCGGCGGCCGGCCGGTCACCCGTTGGACGCCGTCTGCCCATCTGTCATAACGACCGGCCCGGTGCAACTCGCCCATCGCCAAAAGATGCCCCGTCAGATGCTCCGGCATATTTTGCCTTCTCAGCTTCTGTTCCCACTCCTCGGGGCTGATGTCAGAGTACGCGACCTCTCGGTTCAGCGCGTCCGAGAATTCGCGGGCGACGCCATCCATGTCCTGCGACTTGGGACCGGTGAGTTCGTAGATCAGGCCCAGGTGCGGCACGGGGGTGGGCGAGAACGGCAGCGACTACCTGAGCGACATCAGCCGCTGCAACTGGAGAGGTCTTGCCCCGCCCAAACGGCAGTTCAATGCGGTCCCGGTCGCGGACGCTCCGGCCGGCTAATTGCAGAAAGCTCTCCAGGAACATTGTCGGCCGGATGGTAACGACAGGCAGGCCCGACCACGCGAGCGCCTGCTCGCTCAACCAGTGTTGCCGCTGCTGATGGCTCGGGGTAGTGTTCTGGAGGCTCATCTCGGAGACTGTCATCTGGGACATGTTGACCAACGCGTTCACTCCGGATTCCCGCGCCACGGCCGCCATGGTCAATGCCGCCTCGAGGTACCCAGCGGACACGGACATGCCGAAGTAGACCCGGCTGCAGCCGCTGACGATGCGATAAACATCACCCGGTTCGAGGAGGTCGCCGACCACCACTTGGGCGCCCGCGGCTCGTAGAGACGCTGCCCGTTCGTCCTCGCGCCGCACCATAGCGCGAACCGAAAACCCTCGATCGAGGAGCAGGCCGGTGACCGTGCGTCCGACCGATCCCAGTTGGCCGGCTGCCCCGGTTACCAATATCGATCCGTTATCTACCATGCGCCGTCCCTCCTGGCGTCAGGCAACCGCCTGAGTATATCTAACCCCCACGCTAGGAGAATGCGGTTCGACTTTCCGCCTGCACAGAACGCGATGGCTTCCAATGCGTTCAGCTGAATGTGGAGTACTATCGGGATCGCTCCTGCATCTTCAGAGAAAAATGACGGGCTTTCTCCGGCGCTATTTGACGTTCGCGTTTCGCGCGGCGTCGCCGCCCCCGCAAGCGGTCCTTTACGCAACGGCTAGTAGGGCGACGAGGATGGCACTATTTTGCGGATGCCTACGGCGTTTCGCAGGAGTCATTCGCACCTGTCAAAATGGAGCAGCGCGGGCGCATCCTTGGAATCGGCGGTATCTTCTTCAAATCCGCCAATCGTGATCAGATGCGCGAATGGTATTCGAAGCATCTTGGACTCGCTGACAAAGGCCAAGGCGTGATGCTTCCGTGGCGCGAACACGACGACCCGCAAAAGGAACACGTTACAGTTTGGACGGTTTTTCCCAACTCCACCAAGTATTTCGATCCGAGCCCCGCACCGTTCATGATCAACTACATCGTGGACGATATGGATGCTTT
>DATMNI010000129.1:0-5756 GCA_035570275.1 Candidatus Acidiferrales bacterium
AGGCGTCCGAAATCCTGATCGAGTTGACCACCTCACTGGACCACCAGCGCGGGGGCGAAATCAGCCAGCGGTTGGGACAGCTATACGACTACATGCTGCACCGCCTGACTGAAGCCAATTTTCAGCAGAGCGATGCGCCGCTGACCGAAGTGCTCGGCCTGCTCTCGACCCTGTCGGAAGCGTGGGAGGGGTTGAAGCCAAAGGAGAGACCCGCGGCCATGGCCGCCAGCCCCTGGGCACAAGCTTTGCCGCAAGAGACCGCATCGGCCGGAGCGCAGGCGTGGAGTCTCTGAGGGTGGACGGGCTATCGCCGTCTTCGGGGTCTGTGTGGCGATGGATTACGGCCCGCGGAGTTTTCATGAAAATCTCCTGCGGGCCCTGGGAATTTCCGGATGTTCGAGGTGTTTTTTCGACTCTGGCTGGGGAGCGTGGGCTCGCCTTGCGCTGCGGTGGAGTGCCTTGCGATGTCAGGCGAGCCGCCCCCGCCGCCAATCAATTGCGCGTCAGGCCCTTGGTGATCAAAGTAGCCAGGCCCAGGCCGCCTTGTTGGGCCATGGCGGCGGCAAACTGCTGTTCCGCAAGATCCGTGGCGCTGTCGCCCGCGGCATCCTCGCCACTGGAGAGCCAGTTGCTGCCGCCCTCGCGGACCGAATGCAGCATTTGGCCCAACAGCAACGCT
Organism: Candidatus Acidiferrales bacterium; assembly: GCA_035570275.1. GTDB lineage: Bacteria > Acidobacteriota > Terriglobia > Bryobacterales > Bryobacteraceae > DATMNI01. The sequence continues at coordinate 680 of DATMNI010000129.1, forward strand.
TCGAACTGCTGGGCGGCATCGTGAATTCTTGCCGGGTCGTCAGGTTTGTGCCCGGGGCCGTCCGGTAACGGGGCGGTTTGGATATCCGCCCGTGACGTTATCGCCAGATCGCTCACTAGATTACCTCTACTTCGGCTTCTAAAGCGCCCGCGCTTTTCAGGTTTTGCAGGATTGCGATCACGTCGCGCGGTGTGGAGCCTATCGACGCCAGAGCCCGTACCAACTCTTCCACCGTGGCGCCTTGTTTGAGCACCAGGCTGCGCGCCTTGTCCTCTTTGGCCACCACGGTGGTTTGCGGCACCACTTCGGTGGTTCCCTGGGAAAGCGGGTTGGGCTGTGAAACCGCGAACGTGGTCTGAATCTCGATGCTGAGGTTGCCATGAAGGATCGCCACCGGCGCTACCCTCACGTCCTTGCCGATCACGATGGTTCCCGTCCGCTCGTTGATCACTACCCGCGCGGGACGGTCCGGCTCCACCACCAGGTTCTCCAACTCGGCGATGAATTCGGTGGTCCGCGTGGCGTATTCGGCCGGTACCGGGATGGAGATCAGGCCCGCGTTTTCGGCTTTGGCGGCCTTGTCGCCGCCGAATTTCTTGTTTACCGCTGCGACGATCCTGGCCGAGGTGGTGAAGTCGGACTGGCGGAGTTGCAGCCGGACCACACCGCTCGGCGCGATGGAAGGCGCGGCCCGCTCCACGATCGCCGTGCTCGGACCCCGCGCCACCGTGGGATGATTCACCGTCTGCGACGCGCCGCCGCCCTTGCCGGCGCCGAAGCCGCTGGTCATCACCGGCCCTTGAGCCACCGCGTAAACCTGACCATCGGCGCCGCGCAATGAGGTCAGCAGGAGGATGCCCCCTTGCAGGTTGCTGCAATCGCCGATCGCCGCCGCGTTGATATCGATCCGCAGGCCGGGCTGCGCAAACGAAGGCAGCGTGGCCGTAACCATCACGGCCGCCGTGTTGGCCACGCGGATCGACGTGGCCGGCACCGTTACGCCCATCCGCTCCAACATGTTGGTGAGGCTCTGCGCCGAAAACACTGCCTGCTTCTTATCGCCGGTTCCCGCCAGACCCACTACCAGTCCGTAGCCGATCAGTTGATTCTCGCGGACGCCTTCGATTCCGACCAGATCTTTGAGGCGCGCCGCCGGCGCCTTGTCCGCCAGCAACGACAATGCCAGGAGAGCGAGCTGAAAATGCGTTTTCATAATTAGAAAGGAAGCAACCCAAGCAGCAACCGGTACACGAAGTTGGGCCGCCTGATGGCGTCGCCCACCACGCCCTTGCCGTTGACCCGGACTTCCAACTGAGCCAGACGGTCGCTCCGCACGGTATTGTCGGAGAGGAGATCGCTCGGGCGCACCACTCCACGGACCGTAATGATCTGCCGCTCCGTATTGATTTCGACGTCCTTTGAGGCCTCGACTACCATGCCGCCGTTGGGAATCACGCCAATTACCCGCGCCGTGAGGGTGGTGCTGATCGTGACACCGCGGCTGGTGGTCCCCTGTCCATTCAACTGCGTGTCGCCGGACACACCCGTCAAGTTAGCCCACGGGCCGGTAACTTTGGTGAGTCCGGCTAAGGCACTGATGGAGTTCTTTGTGCTGGAGGTCCGCGCAGTCTTAGTGGTACCGCTGGAGACGGCGGAGGCTTGTTCCACCACCAGAATGGTGAGAATGTCGTCCACCATACTGGCGCGCGGGTCGCGGACGGAGTCGGCCAACCGCGAACCGGGCATCCAGAGAGAACCGGGCGCCGGTGGCGGAGCCGCAGCCTGACGAGCCTTGGCGTCTAGCACGTAGCGGTCTAACGGTGACGGCGGCGGCCCGTCGGGCTTTTTCTTGGCCCCCCAGCCGGCTTCCAACATCAGGACCGTGCAAATCAGGTATTTCATGGAGTCCCTTTCACCGACGATGTTCCTACCACGGATACTTTGCCCTTTCCCTGAACCCGGGCCGGAAAACGCTTATTCGATACGGGGTTGAGAACCGGGATGATCTGACCGGCCGATCCGGAGGCTTGAGCCTGAGCTTCGAACTCCAGATGAGCGCCGCCGTTGGTCACTTCCACCGATACGGTATCGCCACTCAGGACGTCCTTGGCGGCTTCGGTCCAGGGCAGCCGGATAGCTGCGCCGGCGGCAATGGTCCGGCGCGGCACTCGCCCGGCAACGTCTTCAATGGTGAGGGCGTAAGCATCCGCCCCGGGAGCTTCCTCGCGGGTTTCCAGGCGCAACTGGGCGTTGTCAATCGGGCGGCCAGGCTTCAATTCCACTGCCGCCACCACCCGCGCCGCCGTGACCAGCACTTTCACTTTGGCCCACACGGCGAACCGGTGGTTAGAGCCGTAGCGCACAAATCCATTCCAGTAGCCGCCCGTTATCCCCTGGCGCAGTCCGCTCAGCGGGAATTCGAACGGGCCTTCGGGCGCGGGCTGGCGGCTGATATCCAGGATGTCGATGCGGGCTTCCGGCAACTGCTGTTGCATCGCTTCCAGGATGCGGGCGCGGTCGGGAACGGCTACCGGCCTTTGGATGCAGATTTCGCCCTCCGGGGCCGGCGTGACGTTGAACCGGACCGACAGGCGGCCCAATTCCGGCACGCGAAAGATCCGCGGCGCTCCCGGCATCGGCGCAGGCACCAAGGGAGTGTCCGGCGCCACTTCCGCCAGGGCCGGAAACGCCGGCGCCAGATCCTTCGCCAGAATGTAATCGGAGCCGGTGCCCACGGCGAGGCAACCAGCCAGCGCAAAGGAAGCCAGAGCGATCATTGTGTTAGATTGTTGACCGTCTGATACATCTCGTCGGCGGCCTTGACTACTTTGGAATTGGCTTCATAGCCGCGCTGGGCCTGAATCATGTTGATAAACTCTTCCACAATCGAGACGTTGGACGCTTCCGTGTATCCCTGCATCACCGTGCCCAACCCCTCCGCGCCGCCGGGAACGCCGGTGATGGCGTCGCCCGAGGCATCGGTCGGCGAATAGAGATTGCCGCCGAGGCTGCTCAGCCCGGCCGGGTTTTGGAAATTGGCAAGTTGGATTTGGCCGGCCTGCTGCGCGGCTGTCTGGTTCGGCTGGGTAAAGCTGACGGTGCCATCCAGCGCGATGGAGACCACCTGGGCGTCGGCCGGTATGGTGATCTGCGGTTCGATCGGGTTGCCATCGGCGGTGACGATGCTGCCGTCTTTGTCCAGTTTGAAGTTTCCGGCGCGGCTGTATGCCAGTTGCCCCGAAGGCAGCCGCACTTGAAAGAATCCCTTGCCCTGAATGACCAGATCGAGTGGGTTATCGGTCTCCGTGACGGCCCCCTGGGTTAAGACGATCTCGTTCGAGGAAGGGCGCGTGCCGAGTCCAATCTGCAATCCGGCCGGAACCACGGTTTGCTGGCCGGCTGCCGTGCCGGGCTGCACCAAGGTCTGGTAAAGCAGGTCCTGAAACTGCGCGCGGCGCGCTTTGAAACCGGTGGTGTTGGCGTTCGCCAGGTTGTGGGCGATATTGTCGATGTTCAATTCCTGCGCCGTCATGCCGCTGGCCGCGCTGTATAGTGCTCTGATCATTTCGTCTCCTGATCTAACCCAAACTTCGTTTAACTCAAACTGCGGCCTAACCTACTTTGGCCACTTCCTCGACTGCCCGGCGGTTCATTTCGTTGCCCAAAGTCAGGGCCTTTTGCATCATCTCGAACTGCCGCATGACGCCGATCAGCCGCACGGCCGCTTGCGCCGCGCCGGAATTCGACCCTTCCAGCTTGCCTTGCCCCACTACGGTTCCGGAAGGCGCGGTAGCGCGCGCCGTGGGATCCGCTACGCGGAAGTAATTGCTGCCCTGCTTGGCGAGGCCGGCGCTGCTGGTGAAATCGACCACCTCGAGTTGGCCGATCACGGTGCCATCCTGACTCACCGTGCCGTCGCTCGCGATTTCGATGGGGCGCGCCGGCTGCAGCGTCAAGGCCGCGCCCTTGGATGTCTGGACGGCATAGCCATCGGACGTTACGAGTTTTCCATCCCCCGCCAAACGAAAACTGCCGTTGCGTGTATATAGAGGTCCGCCCGGACCCTTCACGGAGAAGAAGCCCTTGCCGGTAAGCGCCACGTCGAGCGGGCCGCCGGTGGAATGGATGTCGCCTTGCGAGAGATCCACCCAGGGCTTCTCGATCACCGGCATAGTGGCGTTCGGATTATTGTCTTCCGCTTCGGGCGCGACGTAGAGGCTGTAGAACTCGCGGTCGGCCTTATATCCGTCGGTGGAGGCGTTGGCCACGTTATTGGCCAACAGATCGAGCGATTCCATTCGGGCGCGAAGGCCGCTGGCTGCTGTTGCCGTCAAAGAGTCCATAGCGGTATGGAGAGAGCAAGTGACGGGCCAAGAAGAGCAGCGGAGATAAATACCTCAATATCAACGGGAGCCGGCCGATAAGGGGGACAGGGCAGATTCCAGTTCGCGCCATTTTCTTGCCGCAGCAGCTTTTGGCGGCAAGTTCCTGCCTCTGGGCATCGCACTAACCCATTGAAAACGCACCCCTTCCGTTTGGACTCCGATCTGCATTTGACCAGCCCGTGACGGCTTCCTCATTTCCGGCTTCGCTCCCCAATACGCTGACGCGGCGGCAGTCAGCCGAATCGGCTACGTCCTCGGGCACGGGCGTCAGAGGTAGGGTTGCGGGCAGCCGCGGCGTAGAGTCCGACACGGGGGAGGCAGGTGGCGAGACGTCAGGCTTCCCTGCTCTCTTCGGCGACCTGATCGGCGGGGACGGGCAGCGGGATGCAAGGCAACGCTTGAAGCCGGGTATGAAGTCCGGCGCCAAGTCCGATGCCAAGCTCCTAAGAAAGGATGATGGCACGCCTGTTGCCCTGCCGAACCCGCTGGATACAAACCCGCTCGATACATTCACGCCAAAAGCCGTGGAGACGGCCAATCTCTCGTTGGATCCAACCCTCGGGGAACTTGGCGCGGATCTGTCGCTATCGTCAATTTCGCCTACCGAGCCTTCCACGATGGAATCCGATGGATTTGCCTCCGGTCTGCAGATCAACCAGATAACCGGGCCGGCCAGTCTGGAGACTGTACAG
>DATMNI010000130.1:0-13397 GCA_035570275.1 Candidatus Acidiferrales bacterium
TCGCCTGAGCTGGGCGGCATTTCAAGGAGGTGGGGCCGAGGCAGTAAGCGACAATAATTGAGTTGCGGAGTTGCGGATCTGATTTTTATGCCCCCTCGGTCCTGACGAACAATATTTCACGCCTTCTGACGGTCGCGGCTCAGATCGGAGCCCCAACCGTGAGGGAAGGGTAGTCCCCTACACCAGCACCGTGAACGTGGCTTCGGACCTTTGCACCGGCCGGTACAGCGTGTCCCGCTCCACCGGATCGCGGCCGGCCTTGCGGATCAACTGGAGCAACTCCGCGCGCCGCAGACCCTGCGTGGTGGTGGCGCCGGCGTCGTGATAAATACGCTCTTCGACGATGGTGCCATCAATGTCGTCTGCGCCGAAGCGCAGCGCCACCTGCGCAATCCGCGGCGTCATCATTACCCAGTAGGCCTTCACGTGCGGGATATTGTCCAGCATCAGCCGCGCCACCGCAATGTTCTTGATGTCGTTGAAGCCCGTGGTCTTCGCAATGTGGTGCAAGGCCGTGTTTTCCGGGTGGAAGGCCAGCGGGATGTAAGTCACGAAGCCGTGCGTTTCGTCCTGCAATTCGCGCAGCCTCACCAGGTGGTCCACGCGGTCTTCGGCGTTCTCGATGTGGCCGTAAAGCATGGTGCAATTGGAACGCAGCCCCAATTGGTGAGCGGTCCGCGCGGTTTCAATCCACTCGTTGCCATCGATCTTGTGGTCGCAGATAATCCGACGCACGCGTTCATTGAAGATCTCGGCGCCGCCGCCGGGCAGGGAGTCCATGCCGGCGTCGCGCAGCCGCTCCAGCGTCTCCCGGATGGAAACTTTGCTGCGCCGGGCGAAGTAGGCGATCTCCACCATCGTGAAGGCCTTCAGATGCACTTGCGGAAAGCGCAGTTTCAGCCCGCGCAGCATCTCGCAGAACCATTCCAGGGTCAGTTCCGGATGCAGCCCGCCGACGATGTGAAACTCGGTGACGGCTTCGCTCCAGCCCTCGCCGGCCTTGTGCCACACCTCTTCGAGCGACATCGTGTAAGCTTTGGGATCGCGAACCCGCTTGCCGAAGGCGCACAGGCGGCAACTGGCCACACAGACATCGGTCGGGTTGATGTGCCGGTTCACGTTGAAGTACGTGGTGTCCCCGTGGAGCCGCTCGCGCACCATGTTGGCGAGAAAGCCTAAGGCCAGGATATCGGTGGAGCGATCCAGCGCCAGACCGTCGTCGAAAGAGAGCCTTTCGCCCGCTTCGACCTTGCTGCGAATTGGAACCAGACGACGATCGTCAATTACGGTCTTCATATTCAGAGACCCGGTATACTCAGAGACCCGGTTGTCGCATCAGGAAATAATCAGCTGCCCAGAATACAAAGAATAGCACGCTCACGTAACCATTCATGGTGAAGAAGGCGGCGTTGACGCGCGAGAGATCGTCTGCCTTCACCAGGCTGTGCTCGTAGACCAGTAGCATCAGGACCGCGGCCACGCCGGCGAACGCCAGCAACCCCATGTGCAGCGACAGGATGAGCGCTACCAGGCAGATCACCATCGCCACGTGCAGCAGCCGAGCGAACCCCAGTGCCCGGCTGATTCCCAACACCCGCGGAACGCTCCACAGCCCCTCGGCGGTATCGAAGTCGTAATCCTGGCAGGCATAAATGATGTCGAACCCGGCCGTCCAGCACGTGACCGCCGCGGTCAGCCACAGAATGCGCGGGTCCAGCGAACCGCGCACCGCGATCCACGCCGCGGCCGGCGCCATCCCCAGGCTGAACCCCAGCACCAGGTGGGATAAGGAAGTGAACCGTTTGGTGAACGAGTAAACGAAGACGATGGCCAGCGCCACCGGCGCCAGGCGAAGACACAATCGGTTCAATTGGCCCGCCGCCACCACGAAAACCAGCGAAGTAACCACCACGAAGCCCCATCCGAATCCCCGGCTCAGCAGGCCGGCGGGAAGATGGCGCGTGCGCGTCCGCGGGTTGCGCCCGTCAATCGCCGAATCCACCAGCCGGTTGAACGCCATAGCCGCCGACCGCGCCCCCACCATCGCCACCACGATCCACAGCAGTTTCACCGCCGTGGGATAGGCCTCCTGGCCTGTCAGTTGTCTGGCGTCAGCGCCTTCCCGAAAGGCCAGCAGCGCCCCGGTCATGGCAAATGGCAGGGCGAAAACCGAGTGTTCGAACTTGATCATTTCCAGCGTCAGCCGCAGGCGTTTCCAGAGCATGGTGGATCAACCAAAGTAGTGTGCCCATTTATTTTACCCTGCCTGCTTCTCGTGCTACAGTTGGTGGCGGGCGGATCAGCGGAATGTTGGAAAGCTCCTCACTGTCGGATAAAGGCTGCGTCAGATCGAATAACGAAGATTGCTGCCTGGTGGAGCCGGACGTCGGGCTCTACGTCCTGGCCGACGGTATGGGCGGCGCCAAGGCCGGTGAGCGGGCTTCCCGAATCGCCGTCGATGCGGTTGCGGAGATCGTCTTGATGGCGCCGCACCGCGACTCCCAGGTGCTCATTCGCGCCGTGGAGGAGGCCAACCGCCGGGTGCTGGAAGCGGCTCAGGGCGACCCCAGCCTGGAGGGGATGGGCACGACTCTGGTGGCCGCGCTGGAACTGGAAGGGAATCTCTCCATTGCCAGCGTCGGCGACAGCCGGGCCTACCTGCTCGACGATTCCGGAATGCGCGTCCTGACCGACGATCAAACCTGGGTCAACGAAGTGGGCCGGCCGCTGGGTCTGGATGAGGATACTCTCCGCAACCACCCCATGCGCCACGTGCTGACCATGGCGATTGGCGCCAGCGCACCCCTGACCGTGAACTATTATTCGGTTCCGCTCAGCGCCGGCAGCCTGGTCCTCATTTGCAGTGACGGCCTGCATGGCGTGGTGGAATCGGCTGATATGGAGCGGATTTTGAAAGGCGGGCGCAACGGCGTTTCGCTGGATCTTAGCTGCCGCAAATTAGTCGAAGCCGCCAAGGAAGCCGGTGGGCCGGACAATGTAACCGTGGTACTAATGAGAAAGACGGCATAGGTTCAGCAGCGGCTGCCCTTATAGCCGCGCTGAGGTCTGGTCTGTACCTTAGGGGTCTTTGGCTTGGCGCGATTGTCTTCGCGTCTTCCTGCCCGGCGACGGCTCAAGTCGCCGTACTGCAAATCCAGGTGATGGAAGGCGAGGGCGCCGTGCACCCGCCCGGCTCCAGGAGTTCGAGGGCCCTCACCGTCGAGATCACCGACGAAACCGGGAAGCCGGTGACGGGCGCCGCCGTCAGCTTTCATCTGCCCGAGGACGGACCCAGCGGCACGTTTGTCAACGGGTTGCGCACTGCCGTTGCGACTACCGATGGCCGTGGCCTCGCCGCCTTGCACGGGCTCCAGGTCAACCGCATTCCGGGAAAGTTCCAGATCCGTATTGTGGCCTCCAAGGAACAGGCACGCGCCGGCGCCGTCTCCTCCCAATATGTCAGCGAATTGCCAGGGGGCGCAGCCTCAACACCGGCCGCTCGCGTGGTTCATGGCCGTGGCAAGTGGATCGCGCTGGCCGCGCTGGCGGGTGCGGGCGCAATCGCGGCGACCGTCCTAGGCACCAGCAGGTCCGGTTCCACACCTGCCCCGCCGTCAACGCCCGCCGCTCCCACCCTGACCATCGGAGCGCCTGGGATCTCGGTGGGCAAGCCATGAGACAGGGGCCGGGTGAGGAATGCAGCTTGCTTACGCGCGCGCCTCGGTTCGGAGCCGCGTGTTTCGGAGCCGCGACTTGTCGCTCGACCGTGAGGGAGCGGTCGTGCTGCCTTCGCACCTTATCTTTGGTCCTGCTGGCCGCGCTGGCCGCACCCGCGGCCTTCGCCCAATTCGAACTCTACGTAGTGGATGGCAACGTGGAGCACCCCGTCTCCGCGGTCTACAATTTCGGGTCGATCTACACCAGCGAATCGGCATCCGCGCATTTCCGCCTGCGCAATACGTCCAATGCACCGGCCACCGTGACCGTGCTGGAAGTCGCCGGCGCCGGATTCACCTTCGCCGGCCCGGCCTTGCCGTTAGGGCTGGCCTCCCAGGCCGCGGCCGACTTCACCGTGACCTTCGGCGCCCCAGACACGGGCGCCTATAGCGCGGCATTGAACTCGAACGCGATCTCGGTTCTGCTCACCATCACGGTCCAGCCGCGGCTCACTTATTTGGTGCAGTCCGGAGGCAGCCTGCTGCCGCTCGGCCCCGCCGGGGTGGATTTCGGAACCGTCTTGCGCCATGCCACCGTGCTCCGCCATATAGTGATACAGAATCAGAGCTCGGTCCTCCTGACCGTTCCCGCGATTTCGATTCCGGCGGGTGATTTCTCGCTGAGCGGTATCCCACCCAGCGGTACCGTTCTGCAACCGAGCCAGACCTCGGCGTTCGACGTCCAGTTCACGCCCTCGGCTGCCGGCGCGCGCACCGGCACTCTCGTTCTCGGCGACCGCAGCTATCCACTGACCGGAGTCGGCCAGGATCTACCGCTGCCCAAGCCCACGCTCGCCATCGATCTCAAGCAGCCGGCCAGCCTGCAGCAGGGGGTGGTCACGGTGCGGTTCGATGCACCGGCGCAAAGTGCCGGTACCGGCGCCGTGACGCTGGCGTTCCAGGCTACCGCCCAAGGGATCAATCAAGCCGCCACCGATCCGGCCATCGTCTTCGCATCCGGCGGCAGCACCGCCACCTTTGTCGTGTCGCCAGGCGACACCCAGGCCGCCATCCCGTTCCAAACCGGCACCACGGCCGGCACCCTTACCTTCACCGTACAGTTGGGCGCCGCCACCGACCGCCAGAGCCTGACCATTGCGCCAGCCGCGGCGGGGATCACGGCGGTGCAGGGCCTGCGGGCCTCCGGAAGCATTGCAGTGCGCGTCACCGGCTTCGACAACACCCGCAGCCTGGGCCAGCTTGCCTTCACGTTTTACGATCCCGGGGGAGCCGCCATCGCGCCCGGAGCCATCCGGACGGATTCCAGCCAGGCCTTCGCGGCATTCTTTCAAACGTCGGACGCGGGCGGCGTATTTCTGTTAAGCGCCGTCTTCCCGGTCACCGGCAACACCTCCGGAATCGCCTCGTTCGACGTGGCGCTGACCAACTCGGCCGGAACGTCGAAAACGTCGTTGACGCTGTTCTAGCAGCCGCCGCAGTTGTGGGATAAGTGGACACGAACCGTTGTGGGGCAGGTTGGTAACCCGGCGGATTGTTAATCCGCCCCCGCGATGCGGCAGCGAGCGAGTTCGAGTTGGCGGCGTTGACTCGTGAGGCGCGAAAGAGGCGGATTGCCAATCCGCCGCAGATTGACAATCTGCCCCACAACGGCGTTTCCCCGCGTGCGCGCCGCAAATTTGGGCTACACTCATCGCTGTCAGCCCTGTAGGCTTTGAAGAGGTTCCAACTATGAAGATGCTCACCCTTATTGCGGCAGCCATGGCGCTTGCCGCGCAGCCACCGGCCCAGCAGTCTCCGAAACAACCGGCGCGGCCGGCGGGGAACGCCATACCGGAATCGGCCGGCGACGACGTGCGCGGGTATAACGATACTCCCCAGATCCCGGGACAGAAATGGAAGGTCCACGACATGGAGCGGCCGCGGGCGCCGAAAGTAGTGCCAGGGCAGAACGGCGCGCCGCCCTCCGACGCCACGGTGCTGTTCGACGGCAAAGACCTCTCGCAGTGGATGCAGATGGGGCGGGACGGCAAGACTCAGGAGCCGAAGTGGAAGGTGGAGAACGGCTACATCGAGATTGTTCCGCGCACCGGAAAGCTGATTACTAAGGAGAAGTTCGGCGACTGCCAACTGCACGTGGAGTGGATGGTGCCCAAGGGAGTGACGGGCCAGGGACAGGGCCGCGGCAACAGCGGCGTGGAACTGATGACGCGGTACGAAATTCAGGTGCTGGAATCGCATGACAACCTGACGTATGCCGATGGAGCGGCCGGGGCCATGTATGGCGATTGGCCGCCGCTGGTAAACCCGGCACGCGCCGAAGGCGAATGGAACGTGTATGACATCATCTTCGAAGCGCCCCACTTCGAAGGCAGTCAACTCGCCAGGCCCGCCTACTTCACGGTGCTCTTCAATGGGTTGCTGGTGCAGAATCACCAGGCGCAAAGGGGCACCACGATCTGGAGGCAGGTGGCCAAATACTCGCCGCATCCGGCCGAGGAGCCGCTCAGCTTGCAGGACCATTCGCAACCAGTTCGCTACCGGAATATCTGGATCCGCAGGCTGAAGGGGTACGATGCGAATTAGGGCTCGATTCGACGCATCGTTTGGGGGGATCGGCGGGGCCTTGGAAGCATCGCTGTAACGCAGTGGACTTTCGATCCATATTCATGAATGATTGAAGTATGGAGATTCAATTTACAACTCAAATCTTCAAAGAGGGCCGATCCTACGTAGCGCACACCCAGGAACTGGATGTCTCCTCGTGTGGGGGCACCAAGGAGAAAGCTCTTTCCAATCTCAAGGAGGCCGTTCGTCTCTTCCTGGAGGAAGCCGACAAGATGGGCACCCTGGACCAGATCCTTGAAGAAGCGGGTTTTTTGAAGCGCAGAAACAGACTAGAGGGTCCAAAGTTTATTGGCACCCAAAAAGTTTCACTGCCCCTGCGCCCGGTGAATGCCAAAGCTTAGCCCCGTTTCCTACAAGCAACTAGCGCGGGTGTTCGAGGCGGATGGCTTCCGTTGCGTCCGGGAAGAGGGCGATCACATGGTTTTTACCAAACCTGGGTGCCCTAGGCCGGTCGTCATTCCTAAGTACGCGTCCGTCCCGGTCTTCGTCATCAAGAACAATCTGAGAACGGCAACCATGAGCCGCGACCGCTACTTCGGACTGCTGACGAAATGAGTTTGCGGTTCGTGGTTTGACAAGGAGCCGATTTTTGATGTAGCCTCGAACAGCTTGAAGCGTTTCAAACTCGAAGGAATCCTATGAGCTCTGCATCTACCCACGCGTATCCCAAGCTGCATAACGCGATGTGGCCGGGGCTGGTCGGCAAGGGCCCGGACTCGGAGCCGCCGATCGATCTGGAAACCATGCTGAACCTCACCGCCGCCGCCGCAGTGGATGGGGCGCGGTTCGACGGCGTCGATCTGTTCCTCACCTCGCCGCACACCGACATCGATTCGTCCGACGACGACTTGGTGCGCCTGGCCGACAACCTGGCGTCGAAAGATCTGCATGCGGGATCTCTGGTAGCTCCAGTCTGGCCGCCCACCGGGGGCGGCTCCGCCATGGGCACCGACGAAGAACGCGCGGCGTTTCTGACCCAGGTAAGGAAGAGCTGCCGCATCGGCCGCAAACTGCGCGATCTGGGTATCCGCCAGTCGGGCATCGTTCGCATCGATTCGGCCGCGGGCGCGGGAGATTGGGCCAAGGATCCCCAGGCCAATACCAAGCGCATCGCGGAGACGTTCAGCCAGGCCTGCACGATCGCGGAAGATTTCGGCGAACGCCTGGCGGCTGAGGGCGAGATCTGCTGGGCCGGCATGCACAGTTGGCGCCACAACGTGCAATTGATGGAAATGGTGAACCGCCCGCAGACCCTGGGTTTCCAGGCCGATATGGCGCACACTATGCTCTTCACCATGGGTTACAACGCGCCCGAGGACGCGTTGCTGCCGACCGATTTCGACTGGTCCAGAGGAGACGAACTGGCCGCCGCCTATCGCAAAATGGCCAGTGCGCTGCGCCCCTGGACGTTGGATTTCCACGTGGCTCAGAACGACGGCACCGTCAAAGGGTCGGGCTCTCACGACAAGACCGGCAGGCACTGCCAGCCGCTGGACCCTAACGGCAAGCTCGATATCGTTCGCGACGCGGGCGCATGGATGCGCGGCGACGATGGCCAGCCCACCCGCGCCTTCGCGCACATCTGCTGGGACGGCTGCATGTTCCCCAACGCCGTGATGCTTCGCCAAGAGACCTGGAACGACGTGCTCCGGGTGATGATCGCGGTACGTAACGCCCACGGGTGGAATTAGCCGATGGAACTAGCGCTGGGAATCAGCCGGTTGAGGTAGCCATGAGAACAGTGAATATCGGGATGGTCGGGTATGGCTTCATGGGCCGCACCCATTCCAACGCCTTCCGCACGGTGGTCAACTTCTTCGATCTGCCTTGCCGGCCCGTTCTGAAAACAATCTGCGCACGGAATGCGGAACGTGGCCAGGCTTTTGCCGCCCAGTGGGGCTATGAGTCGTCGGTCACCGACTGGCGTGCGCTGGTGGAGTCGAAGGACATCGATCTGATCGACATCGCCAGCCCCAACGACACCCACGCCGAGATCGCCATCGCGGCGGCCAAGGCCGGCAAGATGGTGATGTGCGAGAAGCCCCTGGGCCGCAACGCCGCCGAAGCCGAGGCCATGGTGAACGCCGTGGAAGCGGCCCGCGTGCCGAATATGGTCTGGTACAACTACCGTCGGGTGCCCGCGGTCACGCTGGCCAAGAACCTGGTCGATGAAGGACGGCTGGGCCGGATCTTCCACTATCGCGCCAAGTTTTTGCAGGACTGGACCATCTCGAGCGACCTGCCGCAGGGCGGCGAAGGCCTCTGGCGGCTGGACGTGAGCGTGGCCGGCAGCGGGGTCACCGGGGACCTGCTGGCGCACAGCATCGACACCGCCATGTGGCTCAACGGCCCCATCGACGAAGTATCCGCCCTCACCGAAACCTTCATCAAAAGCCGCAAGCATAACCTCACCGGCAAGGTGGAGCCGGTGGGCATCGACGATGCCAGCCTGTTTCTGGCGCGGTTTCAGAACGGCTCGCTGGCCACATTCGAAGCCACGCGCTACGCCCGCGGGCACAAGGCGCTGTACACGCTGGAAATCAACGGCGAGAATGCCTCCATCATGTGGGACCTGCACGATCTGCACCGGCTGCAGTATTACGACCATCGCGATGAAGGCCAGGTCCGGGGCTGGCGTAGCCTTCACATCACCGACCGCGATCATCCGTACATGTCTCACTGGTGGGTGCCGGGGCTGCAAATCGGGTACGAGCACACGTTCGTACACCAGGCCGCCGACTTCCTGACGGCGGCGTGGGAAGGCAAGAGTCCGCCGCCGACGTTCCGGGACGGTCTGTTGACTGACGATGTGACCGACGCGGTGCTGGAATCGTCGGCAAAGCGAAGCTGGGTTAAGGTGCGAAGGAGGCAACACGATGCGTAGAGCGCGTAACACGGGCATTCTTGCCTGTGTGGTTTTTCTGGCGGCGGCAGCCGCATGGGCGCAGCAACCGGGTCAACCGCCCGCCGTCCGCGCAGCGCAGGGTGGCCCCGGCGGCGGACGAGGCAACATGTTCGCCCCGTTGGAGGAGACCGGATTCAAGTCCATCTTCGACGGCCAGAGCCTCAAGGGCTGGGACGGCGACCCGGATTTCTGGCGTGTGGAGGGCGGAGTCATGATTGGCGAAACCAAGGCCGATCACCAGCCCAAGCAGAATATTTTCTGCATCTGGCGCGGCGGCCAGCCCGCCGATTTCGAACTGAAACTGGATTACCGAATGACCGGGGCGAACTCTGGTAACAGCGGCGTTCAATACCGCAGCGTGGAACTGCCCGACGTGGCCAAGTGGGTGCTGAAGGGCTACCAGGCCGATATCGACGCCCAGCAGCAGTACACCGGCCAGATCTACGAAGAGCGCGCCCGCGGCTTTCTGGCGCTGCGCGGCCAGTTTAACTACGTCACCGACGGCAAAAAGCCCCAAGTGGTCGGGTCGCTCGGAGACGGCGCGGAGTTGAAGAGCTTCATCAAGGTGGAGGATTGGAACGAGATTCACGTCATCGCCCGCGGTAATGTGCTGATCCAACTGATCAACGGCCACGTGATGAGCCAGCTCATCGACGATGACAAGGCCGGGCGTAAGATGGACGGACTCATCGGCATCCAGCTTCACCGCACCAACGGTCCCATGAAGATTGAATCGCGCCACATTCGCATCAAAGATCTGTAGGCGGCCTGAGAACGGATGCCGGATGCCAGATGCCGGTGGCGCGCGGCAGGCGGATTAACAATCCGCCGCAGATTGACAATCTGCCCCACATAAGCTGAGATTTCATGCTCTAATCTACATGCCAACCGTCTAATCTACATGCCAACCATCAAGGAAGTCGCCGATCTGGCCGGTGTGGCGGTGGGGACGGTGTCGCATGTCATCAACGGGTCGGTGCCCGTCAGCGAGCCGCTCCGGCGCAAGGTCCAGGAGGCGATTCGGGAACTCGATTATCACCCCAACCATGTCGCCCGCAGTCTGAAGACCAGCAAGACTCGGACCCTCGGAATCATCGTGCCGGACATGACGATCACCTTCTTCCCGCAGGTCATCCGGGGAGCGGAATCGGCGGCTCGCGAGCGCGGTTATTTCCTGATCGCGGTAAATTCCGACGAGGATGGCGACCGGCAGAGGGAACTTCTCTCACTGCTGCGGTCGCAGCGGGTGGAAGGGATTCTGCTGGTGATTGCGGCGGCGCCGACGCCCGTGAATCAGATCTCCCGCATGATCAGCGCCGGAATGCACCTGGTTTGTCTCGACCGCATCCCGGACCGGGTGCCGGTCGATTCGGTGTCGGTGGAGGATACTTCGGCGGCCGAGTTGGGCGTGGACCATCTGATTGCGATGGGCCATCGCCGCATTGCGGTCGTCACCGGGCCGCAGACGCTCAAGAACGAGCGGCAGCGGCTGCTGGGCTACAAACAGTCGCTGCAGCGCGCCGGTCTGGTTCCGGATCAGGAGCTGATTTGGTCCGGAAACAATCGGCCCGAGGATGTCGGTGCGATGTGCCGGGATCGGCTGCGGGATGCGCGGCCGCGGCCCGAAGCCATCTTCGCCACCAACGGACCAACCGGCTTCGGCGTGTTGCGCGCCTTCCGCGATTGCGGGCTCGGTACGCCGGAGGACATTGCTTTAGTGACATTCGACGATCTGACGTTCGACGATTTGTTCAAACCCTCGATTACGGCGGTGGTGCAGCCGGCTTACGACATCGGTTTCCGGGCAGCGCAGATTCTGTTGCGGCGAATCGAAGGGGGCGCGGCCGGCGAGGACTCGGTGACGGTCCGCTTGCCCGCCAGGCTGCTGGTGCGCGAATCTTCCGGTCTTCCGCGTGCGAAGCAAGTCTAAAATCCCGCGGTCCGGCAGCCTCTTCCAGTTTTTCGCCTACGATTGGGCTTGACAACGGCGGGCGTCTTATATATTCTAAACCCACAAAGCTTTTGAATCGTTTCAAGCGGATGGGGCTATAGGGATGCAAACGACCTTGACGTCGCCGATGTATTCACCGTTTCGCGCCGTATGCTCCTATTCCGCTTCGCTGCCGCTGGGATTTGCTTCCTCGGTGGGATTTGCTTCTTCGGGCATCTTCCGCCCACAATCACAAACTCGACAAGTTTTGGAGGTTGGTCGTGAGTAGAATGAAAGTCTTTACCGGGATCATTTTTCTGTTGTTGGCCCTGCTGCCGGCGGCCCGTGCCCAAAGCGTCACCGGCCAAATCTCGGGAGTCGTGGTGGATCCTGCCGGTGCTCTTGTGCCAGGCGCCGCGGTCCAGTTAACGCACGATCTCTCCCAGCAAGTGCACAAATACACCACCGAGTCGAACGGCTCGTTCATTTTTACGGGCCTCGTACCGGGCTCGTATAGCCTGCGGGTCACGCTGGCCGGCTTTAAGGGATACGACCAGAAAGGCATCACGGTCGCGACTCAGGAACGTGTTGACTTGCACGAAGTCCACCTGCAGGTCGGCGAAGTGAGCAGCACGGTGGAGGTGATGGCCAGTACCGTGCACGTCGCCACCGACAGTTCCGACCGCTCCATCGACATCAATCAGCACCAGATCGACGACACCCCGACGCGCGGCCGCAATCCGCTGTCGCTGATCATGACACTGCCCGGCGTGCAGACGGTCCAGAGCCTCGACTATCGCGGCTGGTCGGGCGGCGGCATACCGGGAGTCAACGGCGGACAGACCGGCCAGATTATCCTCAACATGGACGGCGCCGCCAGCCAGGACTCGGGAAATCTCAACCCCGGATACATTTCCCCCAGCGTTGACGCCATCGGCGAAGTGAAACTGCTGGTTTCCAACTACACCGCCGAGTACGGCGGCCGCACCGGCGGCCAGTTGACGCTGACGACAAAGAACGGAACCCCCCAGTTCCATGGCAGCGCGTACTACTACATGCGCCACGAGATGTTGAACGCCAACGAGTGGTTCAACAATAAAACGAATGTTCAGAAACCGAAGTACCGCTACCAGAATCCCGGCGGCACCATCGGCGGCCCGCTCATCATCCCGGGTACCCGTTTCAACAAGAACCGCCAGAAGCTGTTCTTCTTCTTCTCGTTCGACAAACTGTATAACGCCACCGTCAACACCGCTACTTACACCATGCCCACGGCGCTCGAGCGCGCGGGCGATTTCTCCAAGACCGTCACCACTACCGGCGCGCTGGTGCCCATCATCGATCCCACCACGCAGGCGCCCTTCCCAGGGAACGTCATCCCCTCCAACCGCATCAGCCCCGCCGGACAGGCCATGCTGAACCTGTTCCCGCTGCCCGATCCGGCGGGACTGGCGCTTGACCCCACCGGGAATCGAGGCTATAACTCCCGCTTCGTGTTGCCCCAGATCCGTCCGTTGGACGACAAGATCCTCCGCGTGGACTACAACTTCTCGCCGAAGGTGGTCACTTACGCGCGCCTCTTGCAGGACTACCAGGCGGTAAACGGTTACAACGTCACGGTGGGCCCTCCGGGCGGCTCCTGGGGACAATTCCCGGCCAGCTACCACGTCCAGTCCGCGGGGGCGTTAGGCACGATTATCTATACCTTCTCCCCGACCCTGATCAACGAATTCGTTTGGGGCCTCACGCGCGGCAAACAGGGCGTCGACCCATTGAGCGACACCAGCGCGGACAAGGCGGCGGGCGGCGTTAAGACCTACGCGCAGAGTCTGCTCCCGCTCAAGGATATCAACGGCAACCCCGTCACCCTGCCCCGCATCAACCAGGGCAGCAATTACCTGAACCTGCTGCCGGCGGTCAACTTCGGTTTTCCCAACGGTTTCAGCGCGCAATCGGCCGGCCAGACTGTAACGAACGGGGTGAATAACGGCACGACTGTAGCGAACGGGCCCACGTTCAGCCAGGACCCCCGCTGGCCGTTCACCGGCACCGACCAGGTGGAGTCCATCCAGGACAAAGTGACCTGGGTCAAGGGCTCCCACACCTTCAAGGCCGGTATCTACTACGAAAGAATGGCCCGTAATGTGAGCGTGTACTCGGTCTATAATGCTGCCGGGACCTACTATTTCGGCTCCGATAGGTCCAGTCCGCTTGACACTGGATACCCCTACTCCAATGCCATGCTGGGCAGCATCTTCGC
>DATMNI010000131.1:0-4863 GCA_035570275.1 Candidatus Acidiferrales bacterium
CCCCTCCAGCGCCACTACTTCGACGTTCTCGTTCAGGGCACGCGAGAAGACTACGTAAGCGCCCCCGTGGTAGCGCGAGATCACGCAGAAGACGATCGGCCCCCGGAAATTCACGACGGCCCGCCCGATCTCGGCGCCGTACTCGAGTTGGAGCTTGCGCATCGATTCCGGCGAACCATCGAACCCCGACAGGTTGGCCAGCACAACCACCGGACGGTTGTTGCTGGCCGCATTGACCGCGCGTGCGATCTTCTTGGAAGAGCGCGGAAACAGGGTCCCGGCGCTCCAATGATCCGGTCCGTCCGCGGGGACGAATCCCAACCTGGGCACCGGCCGCGATTCTATGCCGATGAGGCAGACCGGATAGCCCCCGAGATGGGCGTCCCAGACCACGGCGGTGTTGGCCGCGCCCATACCGGGCCAGCGCTCCAGGGGTGCGTGATCCTGGTCCACTACCGCCAGCATGACTCTACGGACATCGAACGATTTCTTCCGCCCCGGATTTGTCTGGTCTGAAAAAATCTCGCCCACCCGGGCAAACCCACCCTCGCCATGGTTACTGTGCGGATACAGTTCCACGTTGCGCTCCATCGGGTCGGCGGTTGTGGCCCGCCGCGGGAACCGTTCCCCGGGCGCCACGTAAGTGTGCTCATAGTGGCGCAGCAGGATGTGGCAGGCCTCATCAATGTCACGGGCCCAGTACTGCGCCTGGCCGTTCACACCCATGATCCGGTCGTACCCTCCAATGCCGCTATTATCCTCGGCCGAAACGCTGCCTGAATAATCCAGCGCGCGTTTGCCCGTCAGCACCATGGCCGCTCTCTGCGTCATCACCAGGATGCCCCGCGTGTGCATCAGCATGGTGGCCTCGGCGTTCCAGTACGGCTGCGCCCCCACGTTGATGCCATCGACCACCACGTTGACTTCCCCGCCCCCTTGCGTGAACTCGATCAGGCGCCGCAGCACCAGCGCCACCCAATCCATGTTCTCCACGCCGCTGTCCATGGAGATTTTGGCGCCGGCCGAGATGGCGAACCATTCCAAGGGCACTGCCAGATCTTTGGCCAGGTTCAGGGCCGCCAGGATGCGCCGGCATTCGGGTTCGGCGATCGCGCCCATTTCCTTGCTGGGATCCCCCAACAGCACGACTCGCTTCATTCCCTCGGGATACTTGGCGGTGAAGTTGCTGATCAACCCCACGATGATGTTGGCCGTGTTCTGGCCGTGCGGACGATCGACGGTCGCCAGAACACCCTCGGCATCCAGGTCGTACTCCGTAAAAGTTCCCTGAGGGAATTCGGCCCGCGTGTTCTCCAGGGCGGGTGTCAGCATCCGGATAATCTCGTAAGGGTAGAGGAGCCCGCGCTGGCGCATTCGTACCACCTTCTGGGTGTAGTCGGCCAGCGGCTTGAGCGGTTGCAGCCTGGTGACGGGCCGGACGGTCATCAGCAAGTCCGTACCGCCCGGTCTGGAAATGCGCATCACCATGTCGCGCAGTTCACCCGTCTCCGGATTGGGGATGCGCACACGCACCACCACCTGTTCCAATCCAAGGCCGTCGGTCTCCGGCGCCAGCTTCCGCACCACCTCATGTAATTCCTCCGGCTGAAGGTCTAACGGCGGCCAGACGTATAGCAGCACCCGATTCCAATAGAGGCGCTCCTGGGGCCGCCGCCGCGATTGAAACAGCCGCATGCCGGCCAGGGTCTCCGTTAGCATACGCTCCAGGTGCGGCAGGTGCACGATGCGGCCCGACTCGTCCCGCACCGGTGTCAGGTCGCGGATTTCGGCACAACCGAACAGCCGCTCATCCTTTGGATTGTCGCGGGCCACGCCGTGAAAAAGGTAGACATCTTCGGCCGAGGGCAACCGGTCGATGTTGAAGTTCTCCAGCCGCCACAGTTGCAGCCGTTTGGCCATCATCGGGTGGATCCCGCGGTAGAGCTTTTCCTCCTCATACCCATTTGCGCCATGCCGGTAGGTGAAGTGCTGCAGCCCGGCCATGCCCTGACCGCTTGCAGTTTGGCCGGCAAAGCAGGGCCCGGCAACTGCCACCACGATGCGCCGGACCGGACGCGGGAAGCCGGCCTGATTGAGCATGGACCGCACCGCGCGCTCTGCCGCCTCCTCATCACCCCGTGGCTCCTGGCCAACAAGCCAATCGGAATGCCAGGCGTAAAAGTCGATTGCGATATCGTGGCCGGCGGGTACTGCCTCCAGTAAAGGACGCATCGCCGTTGCCGCCTCGGCCAGCCTGGAGAATTCCACGTGACTGGTAAAGATGTGGATGCGCTTTCCCTCGTGATCGTAGTCGGCCGAAACATAACACCGCGAGTCCACGGTCACGGAATGAAAGCTCATTAGCTTTCGAAGGCGGTAGTAGCGCGACGTGAGCACCTCCAGCATCAATTCGCGTAAGCCCCCGTCCGCCGCCCTAAAACGGCCCGAGAACAGACCGACCAGCGGTTGCGGGCACTCGATCAGAGCGCGTATTCTCGCGTTGCGGTCCGCCGCCTGCGGCTGGGCGGCAAGGTACGCCAGGTGGTCTTCCACCTGCGCGTAGACCTGCTGCCGCGCATGCTCCAGCAAAGGCTGATCGAAGCAGCGAAAGCGCAGTTCCCGGGCCAGGTCGCTGACTGCGGGGAAAAGCCCGCCGGCCGCGGCGATCAATCGATCCAGGAGCGTTCGGAAGCCTGCCTGATAGGGCGCCATTTTGGATCGATCGCCAATGGCCGCGACGCGCTCCAGGCGTCGGCCGAGCACGCCCAGAATCGGCGCGCTCTGCTGCCCCACGCGCTGATGCGATTTGTAGATCCAGAGCAGGCTCTCTTCCAGCTCGGGCGTGCGGTCCAACGTACGCACACCGTAGTGCGCCAGCGCGCGGCGGAGCGCGTCTACGAACGCCGGCGGCAGGCCCTCGCCACGTGTGTCGAGCATCCGCAGGTAGGCAAAGAGGTGGTTTTCGGCGCAGGGCGGCTGCGCGCCCACAAGCTCTTCCACTTCTTGCTGGCGGCCGAATAAAGAGCATGTGTCCACGAAGATGTTCAGGATTTCATCTTCGGCCTGTCGAATTTCCTCACTCTCCCCGGCCGGCCAATCCGCTGGCCGGCTGGCGATGCTCTTTGGGTCCACGTCGAAGCCCATCAAGAGCTGCCGGGATTCTTCCAGTTCGCGCCGGCAGCGGAGATGGCCGGCTTCTCCGTCTTGCCCGGAGCCGGGCAGCCAGCCGAAGACGACGCGTTCCGCCGCCGCCGGCGCCTCCTCGTCATCCGCTATGGGCTCAATCTGCACCAGCGGCGTTCCGGCGTCCACCTGTGAGTAGGGGATGGTCATCACCTGCCGGATTCTTCCGGAAAACGGGGCGACCACCTGCAGTTCCATCTTCATGGCTTCCAGGACCACCAGGGGATCGCCCACGGCCACCGTGTCACCCGGCTTGACCGCAATCGAAACCACCACCGCCGGCGCGTCTGCCTGCACCACGCCGCCATCGTCCCGATCGATCCGATGGGACACGCCGTCCACCTCAATGCGATAGCTCTGCCCTTGCGGTGCGGAGATAATGCGGAAGCGCCGCCCCAGGTTGCCCGAAAGGTTGCCCGAAAGGCTGCCCGAAAGGTCACTGAGCCAGTATTCGAACCGGCCCAGGCGCTCCAGATTGAAATCCATGGGCGCGCCGTCTGTTTCCACCCGATATCGCTGGGGACCGGTGCGGCAAACCCTTAGCGAGTAGGATTGGCCCCGGTAGCGCAGGTCCACCGTCCGGCCTACTTCACTGCGCGCGTGCGGCCGCCCGCGCGCGGCGGACGCATAGAACTGCGCCTGCTCCACAGCCAGTTCGGCGCCGTAGGCTTCAATCGCCGCCTGCACCAGGGCCACCTCGCCGTAACGCTGCGAGAGGTGTGCGCCCCCGGCCGCCAGACGGTCCAGCCATTCGATGTCTACATCCCCACTCTGCACTTCGGGGCGGTCCAGCAGGTCCAACAGAAATGCTTTGTTGCTGACGCCGCCCCGGATCACCACCACGCTCTCGTGCAGTACACGCCGCAACCGGGCCAGCGCCTCATTCCGGTTCTGGCCGCAGGCGATGATCTTGGCGATCGTGGGGTCGAACTCCGCCGCGATGGTATCGCCCTCAGCCACACCGGTATCGATGCGCACACCCGGGCCGGCGAGAATCCGAAACTGCTCCAGCGTGGCAGGAGGGGTGACAGGAAGGGCGCCGGGAAGCGTGCGGGGAATGGTGACGGGAGCCGGAGCAAAACCATTGTCCGGATCTTCGGCAGTCAGCCTTACCTCGATGGCGTGGCCAGCCGCGCGCGGCTGTTCTCCTGCCAGGCGGCCGCCCCGCGCGATGTGAATCTGAAGCTTGACCAAGTCGAGCCCGGTGGTACACTCGGTCACCGGATGTTCCATCTGCAGCCCCGTGTTCATCTTCATGAACAGGAGCCGGCGGAGTTCCGGATCGTACAGGAATTCGACGGTACCCGCGTTTCGATACCCGGCGATCCGGCTCAGCCGCACCGCCGCCTCACGTAGCGCCGCGTCCTGGTCCGGGGAGAGCGCCGGAGACGGCGATTCTTCCAGGATCTTCCGGTGGCGCCGCTGGATGGTGCAATCGCGCACACCTACCGCCCACGTAGTTCCGTAGTCATCGGCGACAATCTGGACCTCGATATGGCGCGCCCGGTTCACCAGTTGCTCCATGAACACCGTGGGGTCCCCGAAGGCCCGGAAGGCTTCCGCGCGGGCGCTCTCAAAAGCTCGTTGGAGTTCGCCCGCCGTATTCACGCGCCGGATGGAGTGCCCGCCGCCCCCGGCCGTAGCCTTAATCAGCAAAGGATAGCCCAGGCGCTCGGCGTG
>DATMNI010000132.1:0-2934 GCA_035570275.1 Candidatus Acidiferrales bacterium
GGTTGGGGGAACACCGTTCGTTGCAAGTGAGGATGGAGGCCTTCAACGCGCTTAACCGGGCGAACTTTGCCGATCCGGTAAAGTATCTGAGCAGCCCGATTTTCGGCCAGTCGACCTCGATGCTGAACCTGATGCTGGGCACTGGCAGTCCGGCCAGCGGCTTGTCGCCGATTCTGCAGACCGGCGGGGCAAGGTCGGTGCAGGTGACGGTGCGGTTGCGGTTCTGAGGCTGCTCTCAAAGCGCTGAAAGCGGAAACTCGGGCGTGGTAAACTCAGTGGAGCAGCTTCTGTTTCCACAAAGAGTCGGGCTGTAGCGAAGCCTGGTATCGCGCTTGCTTGGGGTGCAAGAGGTCCCGAGTTCAAATCTCGGCAGCCCGACCAAATTCTTCAAAGACTTACAGGCCGCAGACCCCACCCGGCCTCCCTAACTGGGTCTAAACCAAACGCTACCGGCCGCCAGGGTCGCCTACGTGCTCGGTACGAGTCGAACACCCTGTGGTCCAGTAGCTCCAGGTCCGAACCACGGTAAAATATTTGGCGAGGGTTAGTATTCATGGCCGGCATCATCAAGCCGATTACGTGCCAGGAACGAATCGAGCGCCAGGCTCGCGTGGCGCGCGCGGTAGCTTCGGTGCGGCTGGAGGGCCTCGAGCCTAACGAGGCAGCCCGGGCCATCTTCGATCGATATATTGCTGGCGACTTTACGACCCAGGAGATGGCCGCGGAGATTCGAGCTCTCAATGCCCGACAGTTCGGACCCGTACACGTATCCGGGGACTGATGTCCTTCGGAACCTCCTCGATATCCGTAATCTACAGCAGCTTGCCGCTTTCGAGGCGAACGCGACCACAGCCCGGCTCATCGAGTCGGACGCGGCACCGATAGAGGGACGGGTCGATATAGCGCACCTGCAGGCCATCCACCGACACATCTTTCAGGACGTCTATCCGTGGGCCGGTGAATTCCGGACCGTTAATATCTCGGAGGGCGGCCATCTCTTTGGAGTCGCCGCGTTCGTCGAACCGGCGATGGCGGCATCCCTCGAGAGTTTCAAGACGGGTGACAGCTCCGGAATGGCGGCACTGATCGAGTTGAGCGTAAAGTAATCCGGGCGAAAAGCATCTGGTATGCACCGTTCCCCGGGGTCGGATCCTGCAACTCGGAATACCTGCTTTGATTGGAGCCAATGGCGAGCGACTGGCGATCCGGAATGTGGCTTTCCGATTGTAGCGGGCTTGAGCCGCACTCGCGCCAGTCATTGAATTCACGCCGCGAATTCACGCCGCGATGCCATTTGGCCACGAACAGCGGTCGATCTAACGCACCCCAGCCTTACGCCAGCACGTTCTTCAACACATTCCCCAGTACGTCCGTCAGCCGGAAATGCCGGCCTTGAAACTTATACGTCAGCCTGGTATGATCCACGCCCAGGCAGTGCAGAATGGTCGCATGCAGATCGTGCACGTCCACCGGATTGTTCACGATGTTATAGCTGAATTCGTCGGTCTCGCCGTAAGTCAGCCCGCGCTTGATCCCTCCGCCCGCCATCCAGATACTGAAGCACCGCGGATGATGGTCGCGCCCGTAGTTGTCTTCGGTCAGCGTGCCCTGGGAGTAGACGGTGCGCCCGAACTCGCCGCCCCACACCAGCAGCGTATCGTCCAACATTCCGCGCTGCTTCAGATCCGCCACCAGCGCGGCCGACGGCTGATCGGTCTGCATGCACTGTCCGCGAATCTCTCGAGGCAGATTGTTGTGCTGATCCCATCCGCGATGAAATAGTTGGATGAATCGTACGCCGCGCTCGGCCAGGCGCCGCGCCAGAATACAGTTGGCCGCATAACTTCCAGGCTTGCGCGAGTCCGGTCCGTACATTTCAAAAATCGAAGCCGGCTCCTTCGAAAGGTCCGTCAACTCCGGCACGGAGCTTTGCATCTTGAACGCCATCTCGTACTGCGCGATGCGGGTCGTAATCTCCGGGTCCTGATACTCGTTCAACTCAATATTGTTCAGCTTCGCCAGGTCATCCAGAAAATGCCGCCGCGCCGGCGCCCCATACCCGGAAGGATTGGAAAGGTACAGTACCGGATCCGCCCCCGCCCGGAACTTCACGCCCTGATAACTGGTCGGCAGAAATCCGCTGCCCCACTGGCGGTCCGCCAGCGCCTGCGAGTTGCCGCCGCCCTGCGATACCATCACCACGAATGCCGGCAGGTCCTGGCTCTCACTCCCCAGCCCATACGAAAGCCACGCGCCAATACTCGGCCGCCCCGCGATTTGAAATCCCGTCTGGAAAAACGTCACCGCCGGATCGTGATTGATAGCTTCGGTCTGCATCGATTTGATGAAACAAATCTCGTCGGACGCCTTTCCCGTATGCGGCAGCAACTCGCTCAGCCAGGCCCCTGACTGCCCGTACTGCGAAAACTTGAACAGCGACGGCGCCGTCGGAAATTTTGCTTGAAACGCCGTCATCCCGGTCAGACGCTGTCCCTGGCGGACCGACTCCGGCAACTCCTCCCCGCGCACCGCGGCCAGCTTCGGTTTGTAGTCGAACAAATCGAGCTGCGATGGCGCCCCATGCTGGAAAAGGTAGATCACCCGCTTGGCCTTGGGCGGGAAATGCGGCAGCCCGGGAAGCCCCCCAGTCACTTTGGTATCGGCGTCAAGCAGCGACGCGAGCGCGGCCGTCCCGATCCCACCGCTCGAAACGTTAAAAAAGCTGCGCCGTGTCATTGCCTGCCGGTCATTGCCTGCCCTGTCATTGCCTGGTCACCGTCTCATCCATGTTCAAAATCAAACTGGCAACCGATGTGTAAGCCGCCAGTTCCCGCTGATCCAACCCCGGATCGGTGCGCGCCTCGCCCTGCTCCAGGAACTCCCGGATCTCGTCTTTCTTATCCGAAAAATAATCCAGATGATACCGCAGGCTCT
>DATMNI010000133.1:0-24312 GCA_035570275.1 Candidatus Acidiferrales bacterium
GCGGCTCAAAGCGCCGGGCCGGCCGCGTCCGTCGAAGCGCAGATCCGCGAGTTGGAAACCCGCGCCATGCGGTTGTGCGCCAGCTTTCATAAGACCGCCAACGTGGCCGATTCCATCGAGCGCCCGTGGGTCATCGGCACGATCAAGAAGGTACAGCGGATGATCAACCGGCTGGAGTTGGAGATCCGGTAGAGCCTGCGATCCGGTCCCCGAGGGCCGCGCCGTCGTGCGGCAGGTTGCGCGAGCGGCAACTGGCTGAACCAGCAGGTTCAGTATGACCCCTGGCACGGGGGAAAAAATCGGAAATCACTTCACGTGCAGAAATTGTCTGCCGCGTGATGTTCGCGCGCCCCTGCCGAAACGAGCGCCCCAGGGCGCGTGCTGGGCGTCGGCAGGCGGATTGCCAATCCGCCGCAGGTTAACAACCTGCCCCACAAAAAGCTCACTTGACCCCAATCCCCGTTTGTGTCAGCCTTGCCGGATAATGGGTACACAGATGCGGGCCACCGGTCGTGCGGCATGAGGCGCGGAATATGATGCAGCATGACCCCACCTTATATAACGAAGACCTGGCGCCAATTCCGCAGGAGCGGCGTTCGTGGGGCATGTACAACTACGCGTCGCTGTGGGTCGCCATGTCGGTCTGCATCCCCACCTATATGCTGGCCTCGGGGCTGATTGCCGGTGGCATGAGCTGGTGGCAGGCCATCGGCACCATTCTGCTGGGCAACCTGATCGTGCTGATCCCGATGCTGCTTAACGCGCACGCCGGCGCCAGGTACGGCATTCCATTTCCGGTTTTTGTGCGCGCCAGCTTCGGCGTGCGTGGCGCCAACCTTCCGGCCGTGCTGCGCGCGCTGGTGGCCTGCGGCTGGTTCGGCATTCAGACATGGATCGGCGGGCAGGCCATCTATTCCATGCTGAAAATCCTGTGGCCCGCGGTGGCGTCGTCGCCGGCGGGTGTGTGGAGTGGCACGTGGATCTGTTTCTTCGCCTTCTGGGCTTTGAACATCGCCGTGATCTGGCGCGGCATCGAAACCATCAAGATGCTGGAGGGAATCGGCGCGCCGTTCATGCTGGGAATCGGGCTGCTGCTGCTGTGGTGGATCACGGGCAAGGCCGGCGGCCTGGGGCCGGTGCTGAGCGCCCCGAGCAAGTTCCACAGCACCGCCGCGTTCATCCGGTTCTTCGTTCCATCGCTCACCGGGATGGTCGGCTTCTGGGCCACGGTGGCGCTGAATATCCCGGATTTCACGCGCTACGCCAAGTCGCAGAAGGCGCAGATGTGGGGCCAGGCGCTGGGTCTGCCGGCCGCGATGACGCTCTATTCGTTTATCGGCGTGGCGGTGACATCGGCTTCGGTGGTGTTGTTCGGCGAGGCCATCTGGGACCCGGTGGCGCTGCTGGGCCGCTTCAATCAGCCGGTGGTGGCGACGATCGCGCTGGTGGCCCTGCTGATCGCCACGCTGAACACCAACGTGGCGGCCAACGTGGTGTCGCCTTCGAACGATTTTTCGAATCTGAATCCGCGGCTGATTTCGTTCCGGACCGGCGGCCTGATCACGGGCGTGGTGGGAATCCTCATGATGCCATGGAAGCTCATGAGCGATTTCAGTTCGTACATATTTGGATGGCTGGTGGGCTATTCGGGCCTGCTGGGGCCGATCGCCGGCGTGATGATCGCCGATTATTTTGTGGTGCGCCGTTCGCACTTGAAGGTGGACGATCTTTACCGCCGCGGGGGCATTTACGAATATGATGGCGGCGTCAACTGGCGCGCGGTGGCAGCGTTGACCGTGGGTGTGGTGGTGGCGTTGCTGGGTCTGGCGGTGCCGCCGCTGCGATGGTTATACGACTATGCCTGGTTCGTCGGATTCGGCGTGGCCGGCGCGGTATACGTCATCTTAATGCAACGGGCTTTTGGATACGGGCGGCCGCCCGCCGGCTTGCCGGAATTGCAGGGTGAATTGGAGGGTGAATCATGATCGCAACAGACGCCGCCGTGGGAACGGTTGGCTTTTATATCAATGGTCAGTGGGAACAACCCTTGGAACAAACCAGGGAACAACCTGCCGGGCGCGCGCACGGTACCGTGACCAACCCCGCTACCGGGGCCGCCCTGGCACTGGTTCCGTACGCCAATGAAGCTGACGTGGACCGCACCGTTCGCGCGGCGCATGAGGCCTTCCTCAAATGGCGCGATGTGCCGGTGGTGGACCGCGTGCAAGTGCTCTACCGCTACAAGGCGCTGC
The DNA here is from genome assembly GCA_035570275.1 of Candidatus Acidiferrales bacterium. Lineage (GTDB taxonomy): Bacteria > Acidobacteriota > Terriglobia > Bryobacterales > Bryobacteraceae > DATMNI01. The sequence goes on from DATMNI010000133.1 coordinate 2,253, forward strand.
TGGACAAACACGCCGCCGATGTGGCCGCCATTCTGACGCGCGAAAACGGCAAGACCACGGACGACTCCAAGGCCGAAGTGCGGCGCATGATCCAGATGGTGGAAGTGGCCTGCGGCATGCCCAGCCTGATGATGGGCGATGCGCTCAACGACGTGGCGCAGGGCATCGATTGCAAAAGCATCCGCCAGCCCATCGGCGTTTGCGTGGGGATCACGCCGTTCAACTTCCCGGCCATGGTGCCGATGTGGATGCTGCCTTTCGCCATCGCCTGCGGCAACAGTTTCATCCTGAAACCTTCGGAAAAAGTGCCGCTGACGCCGACGCGCGCCGTCGAACTGCTGCACGATGCGGGGCTGCCGGCCGGAGTGTTGAACCTGCTGCATGGGGGCAGGGAATCGGTGGATGCGCTGCTGCGGCATCCGCTGGTGAAGGCGGTATCGTTTGTCGGCTCCACGCCGGTGGCGAAATACATCTACACCACCGCGGCGGCACAGGGCAAGCGCGTGCAGGCGCTGGGCGGGGCCAAGAATCACCTGATCGTGATGGCCGATGCCGATATGGAAAAGACGGTGGAGGCCATCATCGGCTCGGCCTTCGGCGCGGCGGGCGAGCGCTGCCTGGCCGGAAGCGTGCTGGTGCCGGTGGGTGACGCCGCCGGTCCGCTGCTGGAACTTCTGGTCAAGCGCACCAAGGGACTGGCGGTGGGCGATGGGTCGAAGGGCGGCGTGGAGATGGGGCCGCTGGTGACGTCGGACCATCGCCAGCGCGTGGACGGGTACATCGACAAAGGTATCGCCGAAGGCGCCACCCCGCTGGTGAACGGCCGCGATTGCCAAGCCGGGAGTGACGGTTTCTTTCTGGGGCCGACGATTTTCGACCATGTGACGCCCGACATGACCATCGCGCGCGAAGAGATTTTCGGGCCGGTGCTTTCGGTGATCCGGGTGGAGACGCTGGATGACGCCATCGACCTGGTGAACCGGTGCCCGTTCGGCAACGCCACCGCGATCTTCACCAGCAGCGGAAAGTCGGCGCGCGAGTATTCGTCGCGCTGCGAGGTCGGAATGGTCGGTGTGAACGTGGGGGTGGCCGCGCCGATGGCCTTCTTCCCGTTCACCGGTTGGAAGAACTCTTTCTTCGGCGATTTGCACGCGCACGGCAAAGATGCGGTGGGGTTCTATACGGAACAGAAAGTGATCATGAGCCGGTGGTTCTAGGGTGCGGCGGGGCGAGCTACATGTTCGGCAACTGGATCAATTTGAAAAGCACCAAAGGATCGGCATCAGAAGGACTGCGACGATCAGGTTAGCTGATGGCAGCAAGGGTGGCGATCACGCACGTTTGCGGGTTGCGGCCCGCGCTGCAATCGCGACAAGCGCCCGGAGCGCATCATTCACCGACTTGGAATCCGGAAAAGCCTCGGCCAATTCCGGGTCCAGAAGCACCACATTAGTTCCCCGGCGGTATCTGTCCACGTACTTGCCCCGAACGCCACCGGAAAAGTCATACTCCGCTCTCATCTCACGGGTACGGGCTTAGAGGGAGGTTTCTTCATAGTTGCGTCTCTCATGTTTCGTCGCCGGGCGAGCGCTGATCAGACGGATCCGCTCTCCTGTAATAGTATGAACCACAATCAGCAGACTTCGCTGGCTGGATATTCCGATGATTACGAAGCGCTCTTCGTCGATGGCGTGATCCGGACGGCCATTCGTCGATGTGACTAATCTCCTAGAAACTTCCCGAAGGCACGCAGACCCTTGACGTTGTCGCAGACCGCTTTGATGCCTGCCGTCAGCGGAATCGCCATCAGCAGGCCCGGGGCGTCCCACAGGAAGCCCCACAGCATCAACGAAAACGTTACCACCAGGGGATTCAAATGAACGCGCGATCCGACAATTTTGGGGTACAGCAGGTTCAGCGCGATCAGGTGCAGCATCCCCACCGTCACGATCACCAGCACGTACACGGACACGGTGTTCAGCGGCAGCGCGGCAAACAGCGGCGGGATCATGGCCAACGGCAGGCCGATATATGGCACCAGGCTCAGAGCGCCGCTTAACGGCCCCACCAGCATCGGGTACGGCACGTGCAGCAGCCAGAACAGGGCCGAGCTGACAATCGCCAGCAGCAGGCCCAGCAGAAAGTTCCCCACCACGAAGGCCCGCACCATCGTGGCAATGCCCTGCATGCTGCGCGCCGCGATCAGCCGGTCCTCCCCGTGAAAGAATTGCAGGAAGCTCCGGTTGATGTGGTCGCGCCAGCTCAGCATGAAGTAAACCAGGAACGGAATGAACGACGCCATCAGCAGGACCTGGTAAACCGAGCTCAAGCGCGAGTAGATGTAATCGCCAATAGGCGTGCTTTCCTCGTGAATCCGGACTTCGGGAATGGCACCAGCGGCCGGGATTGGAATGGCGCCGGGAATCAGCGGCTGCACCGCGCCCACGGGTTTCCGGCCCTTGCGGACAGGCACCTCGGCCGGCGGTGGCTGCTGTTGAGCCTTGCGCCGTTCCACTTCCTGGCGCTGGCGCGCCGGCACCAGTACGCGGTAGGTCTGGTCTTCCATGCCGGAGATCTTCTGCTGGATGCCATCGACGATCTGGCCGATGCGCTCACCGTATTTCGGCAACTCGCCGTACAGCCCCGCCAGTTGCGAGTAGGCCCCCAGCCCGATCACATAGAGCAGCGCCAGAGCGAAGGAACAGACCACGAAGCTGGCCAGGCTGCGCGGAAAGCGGAGCCGCATCAGCAGGGCCACAAACGGCTCCAGGATAAATGCGATGGTGAGAGCGGCCAGAGACGTGATAAAAAATACACGCCCGAAGTATAGGATGGCTATAATCGCCCCCATCGCCAAAATGGGCATGGCTAAGTGCCGTGCATCGTGCACGGTCTGGCTGGTGCTGGAAAGATGCTTGGTGATCGGCGCCACGGCCAAAGACGACCTTTGCCTCGAATGTAGCATGCGCCCTGCCTATAATGAAGCCGTGCCTATAATGAAATGGAATTGACGCGCGCGCAGTCTCGCATTCTCGCCTTAGATCTGGGTAAGAGGCGCATCGGTCTGGCGATCAGCGACCCCCTCGGAATTACCGCTCAGGGGCTGCCAAACCTGGTGCGCGGAAGAAAACGCGCCGACCTGGACGCGCTCGAACACATCATCAAAGAACGCGAAGTCGGCATGATCCTGCTGGGCAACCCCATCAACATGAGCGGCGCCGAGGGACGCCAATCCGGCTGGGTCCGCGAATTCGCCGGGACTCTGGAGAAGCGCACGGGCCTGCCCATCCAGCTCTGGGACGAGCGGCTCACCACGGTGGAAGCCGGCCGTGTGCTGCGCGCCAGCGGCATCAGCATCGAAAAGCGCGCCGCGGCCATCGACCGCCTTTCGGCTGTGATCCTGTTGCAGAGCTACCTGGATTCGGGACGCCGCTGGAATCCGGATGGCGGGCCGGATAGCGATCCCGACGGCTACCCGGATGACTACCCGGATGGAGCGGATTTGTGAAGGCCGTTCGCCTCTTGACGCTGGCAGCCCTGGTGATTGGCGGCTTCGCCGGCTACCGTCTGGCCAGCCCGTACCAGGGCTTTCAGGGCGAAACCTTCGTCAATCTTCCTCGCGGCACCAGCACTTCCGCCATGGCCGATCTGCTGGTGCAGGCCGGCGTCATTAGGGGACGCGCCGATTTCCTGGCGGCCCGGTTGATTTCGCAACGCCGTGTCCTGCAGGCCGGCGAATACCGATTCAACCGCCCGGCAACTCCGCTCGGAGTGGTAGACCGCATCGCTCGGGGCGACATTTTCTATTACGAATTGCTGGTGCCGGAAGGCAAGAACATGTTCGACATCGCAGCCGCCGCCGAGCAACTGGGACTGTTCAAGGCCGGCCAGTTTCTGGCCGCCGCGCGCGACCCGCATCTGATCCGGGATCTGGATCCCCAGGCCCCTACACTGGAAGGCTTCCTCTTCCCGGACACCTACAAGTTAGGCCGCCAAACCACGCCCGAAGACCTCTGCCGCATCATGACCGGCAAGTTCCGCGAGGCCTGGAAAAGCCGGCAGCGCGGCACGAACGCCCAGGACAGCGCCCAGAACAACACCGGGGACAACTCTAGGGACAACGCGGGCGTTCACCGCACCATCACCTTGGCATCTTTGGTGGAAAAGGAAGGCAAATTGCCGGCCGAGCGAACCAAGATTGCCGCCGTTTTTGAGAACCGCCTGCGCATCGGCATGAAGCTGGATTGCGACCCCACTACCATCTACGCGGCCCTGCTGGACGGCCGGTATCGGGGCGTCATCCACCGTTCCGATTTGGACAGCGACAACCTGTACAACACGTATCGCCACGTGGGTCTGCCTCCCGGACCGATCGCCAACCCGGGCCTGGCCGCCGTGCGCGCGGTGGAAGCGCCGGAGCCTTCGGATGCCCTGTATTTTGTGGCGCGGCCCGATGGTTCGGGCGCGCACGAGTTCTCCAGCACCATCGCCCGCCACCAGGACGCCGTGGAGAAGTACCGCCGTGCCAACCGCTAGGCAACCGGTGAAGCAGCGCTTGCGCGAATACCTGGCCGCGCAGCCCGTGGCCCACATTACTGAAGCGGTGTGGAACGATCTGTTGCAACGCCTGGCGCCGGTATCGGAAAGCTACCTGCGCGAGTTGCTCCGCGACACCGGGCTGCCCTTCGATCAACCCTTCGCCGGAATCCGCCAGCATACGTTCGAAGAGTTGGAGCACTCGCTCGGCGAAATGCAGCAGGTGTACGCCGGCGCCGTGGCGGCCGGCGACCGCGAGCGCGCGCGCTACTGCCGCCGCTTGGTGATCGGCGCCAAGGACCGCGCCCGGCACACCGCGCAAGCTGGCAAGACGCCGCCGGACAAGAAGGCGCAGAAGAGAGAGATGATGGACTGGATGCTGGTCTGGCTGGAGAATCCCGAAATCTTCGCGGCCTGGATGGAGGCGCGCAAGCGGCTGGGCCTGCCACCGGGAGGAGGGCACAGCTAAACACGACGCCGGAGGTTGTTGCGTTGCCGCGGCCGCGCGGCGCCGGCGGCGCAGAGAGATGGCGCGGCGGCCAGCACAAGGTACCATGCGCTCTTACTTCGGCTCATGACAGTAGCCGCAATCGATACTCACTTTTTTGGTCTGATGGCAGGCCATGCACCCGCCCATCGAAATGTTGCCTTCGCGCGCCAGCTTGTCGCGTTCCGCCACCTTGCCGTGGCAATCCTCGCACTGGTTGCCGGTCTCCAGATGCGTCCGGTGGCTGAAATTGACGTACGAAGGAATCCAATACACGCGCAACCACGGGAGTTCCTTGTTGTCCTTCGCAGCCGCGGCGAGTTTCTGAATGTCCGGGCTGTCCGTTTTGATGGCCGAGTGGCACTGCATACACATCGAAGCCGCAGCCACTCCCATGGTCTCACCGGGGTCGGGATTGGCGTGGCACGTTTTGCATTTGAGCTTCAGCGTTCCGGCGTGGACCTTGTGACTGAAGGCGACCGGCTGCGGCCGCGGCGTCTGCGCGGCTACAGGCTGCAGACAAACCAGCAGGCATAGGAACACAGTTATGTGAGGCAGGTTGTTAACCTGCGGCGGATTGGCAATCCGCCTGGCTGGGATTCGCAAGAAGTCCTCCTTTCCCGCCCGAAGGTTTGTCGCCGTCCTCGCGGCAGGCGGATTAACAATCCGCCGCAGGTTCACATCCTGCCCCACACATCATTAATCGATCGGATACCAATAGAGGCCAGTGCCGCCCATTCGCCGGCCGCCCCCTGAGGCGGGCGCGGTGTTATATTCCCGCGAGTTTACGGTGGCGGCGCGAACATCGGCTTTCGCGACTGCCAGGAAATGGGCCAGCGGGTCGGCGGGGGGAACATAAGTCCACGGCAGGTGCAGCGGCGCTAGGACAGCGTCCGCCTGCGCCGCGTCCAATTCGGCGAACGGCTTCTGGTACCGCTTGGCCGCCTGAGCGTTGAGCGCATCAAGCCCTGCCTGGTAGACCTGCTGCCGGTCGGCCGGCGATTCGGAAATCAGGAAATCCAGAAACTCCGGCGCCTTGGCCTCCAGCGCGCCCGGCGCGTTGTTGATAGGCGGCATCAGCAGGCCGCTCAGCTTGCGCAACGCGGCGAATTGCGGGGCGTTGAAGAAATGCGGGACGGAGTCCGCCACCTGGTCGGCGGCGGCAGTGTCAAGCTTGAGATCCTCGGAGTCTGCCGGCCGCGGCGCCGGGGGAACAGCCGGTTGCTGCTGCCCCAAAAGCGCGGTAGCGGCCGGCGCGGCGGCCAGTGTCTGAAAGAATCGGCGGCGTTTCATAGCTGATAGCTGATCGCTGATAGCTAACGACTAGTATATAAGCTTCAAGGCCAACTGCACGCTGCGGTTGCCGGTGGCGCTGGTAATAATGCCGAACGTCGAAGGCGCGTTTACGGTAGTGCCAGGGTTGCTCCACGTCGGCGAGTTGGTGAAGTTGAATGCCTCGGCGCGGAATTGGACATTCACCTTTTCCACCGGCTTAAAGTTCTTGAACAGCGAGAAATCCAGATTATGCACACCCGGATTCCGCACGTTGGGCAGAAAGCGCCCCACATTACCGAACGTGTAGTTAGGAGTCTGGGAGAAATCCGATTGCACGAAGTACTCGTTCAGACGGCTGGCGATGGCTCCGCTGAGCGCTGGATTCTGTCCGTTGTCCGTGGCGCGGATGCCCGGGCTGCTGAGACCGGTGGTGTTGCCGCCGTTGCCGATGGCGATCGGCAGCCCCTTCTGGAAGGTGGCAATGCCGTTGATCTGCCAGCCGCCCAGCACGAAATCGACCGGCTTCGGGGCCGAAACCAGGAACTTCCGGCCCCTGCCGAAAGGCAGTTCGTAGTTGGAGCTGACCACAAAACGCTTCGGAACATCCTGCGAGGAAACCGACTTTTCGCACTTCCGGCAATAGGCGTCCTGCTTGGTACCGGCCGGCCCGATGTAGTTGACCACCTGGGAGGCGTCGTCCAGCAGCTTGGACGCCGTAAAACTGACCAGCGTCGAAAGACCGTTGTGGAACCGGTGATCCGCCGACAGAATGAACGACTGGTAGTTCGAGTTCGCGATCGGCTTGCGGAAGGCATTCACGCCCGAGTACTGCGGATAGGTATCCAGCAGCAGATTCGCATTGACCTTCGGGTTGGCGTAGGTGGAGGTTGGGTTCTGAATGATCCCGAAAAACGGATTGGCAACCTGCGCCGTCAGGTTGCTTCCCAGCGGCAGAAACGATGCCGGCAACTGGTTGAAGGTGACGCTGCTTTCCCCGTCCGGTAAGTGCTGGCCTTTGCTGCCAAGATATCCCGCCTGGATAATCCAGTCCGACTTGATTTGCTGCTGTATGTTGAAATTCCACTGCTGAATCATCGGGTTGACGTAGTCGATGAAATAGCTGTCTTGAATTGTGCCTCCGATATCGGTGAGCGCGCCGCTGATGGGGCCCTGCTTGGGCCCCTGAGGCCGGATCAGGCCATTCGGAAACGGGTTGCTCAGGCTGGCGACGAAGGTCTGGCCGTTGTCCAGCGTGGCGTTCAGGGCGGTGCCGCCGGTGAAGCCTTCGGTTCCGGACGTTCCTGAAGTGCCCGCGGCCTGGAGCATGGAGGGCGCGTACAGAATGCCATAGGCTCCACGGATCACGGTCTTGCTGAACATGTTGTAGGCGAAGCCGACGCGCGGAGCCCAGTTGTTCATGTCCGTTGGCGTCTGATGGCGGCCGTAAGCGGCTCCCTGGGCGCCGACAAACTGCATCGCGCCCTTGAGGTTGCCGCAGTTGGGACAAATGGCGCTGGCCTGCACCTGACCTTGCAGCGGCGAGGGCGCATTGATATCGAAATAGCTGAGCCGGTTGTAGCGCTCGGTGCGCGGAATATCGACGTCGTAGCGAACGCCCAGGTTCAGGGTCAGCTTGCGGCCTATCTTCCAATCGTCCTGAAAGTATGCGCCAACGTAAGCGCTGGAAGTCGCGGCGGAGAAGGTGTATTGAATATCGTTGCCGTTGTTGCCTGGCAGGCCGAGCAGGAAAGAGGCGAACCCGATGCCTTGGGTAGTGGAGGTGCCATTCGACGAGATTTGCTGGGTGTTGGTGCTGCTAAAGGTGTACTGGCCATCGGGGCTGCCAAGTTGGGTGAAATTCACGAACATCTTTTCCCACGTTCCGCCCATCTTGAGCGTGTGCTTTCCCAGCACCTTGGTCAAATCCGCGCGGAGAATATGCGAGTACGGAACGTCGTTCAGCGTCGTAAAGGAGGCTTGGCCCAGGTTGTAGGTCGAACTGTTTCCACTGGCGCTGATCTGGGGAAATTCGAAGCCGTCCACAACGCCGTCGATGACCGAGGGAAACCCCAGCGTGGAGGGTTTGGTTCCGTTGGAGAACGCCGTATGGACGGAGACATCGCGCGCAAAACCATAGTTGAAATTCAGGATGGTGGTGGGGTTAAAGCTGTAGACCGCGTTAATGGTGACGTTGCGGTTGTAGAAGTTGACCGGACCGGAACCGAACGGCGTGCCCGCGTTACCAAAGCCGTTGAAATCCGTGCTCACGCCCGTCTGGTTGGAGCCGCGCGCGAACATCCGGAACTTCTCGGAGAAATAATGGTCAATCCGGGCGTCAAGCTGGTCGTACGGATTGTTGGCTACGCCCACGGTTTTCCAGTTGCCGGTCTGCAGCGCCTGATTCGTAATACAGCTTGGGCAGTTTGGCTCCGGCCAGAAGCTCAGAAGCTTCTTCGCCACCGGGTCGATGCGGTTGGTCGGGATCACGTTGTTGGGGAAGGGCTGCCGGAAACAATTCGGCGCCGAAGACGGGCATTGGGCGTTGGCGGCTGACGTCAGTGGGTCGTAAATGGTCACCGCCTGGCCCAAACCGCCGCTGGCGCCATTGGTAAAGCCGGTAAAGATCCCTTGTCGCATGGCATCGGTGGGCACGCTGCCCGTGTCCGTTACGGCACTGGGCGTTCGCACGCTTTGCTCGCCGACGAAAAAGAAGGTCTTGTTCTTGCCGTTGTAGACTTTGGGGATGATCAGCGGTCCGCCGAAGTTGCCGCCGAACTGGTTGTACCGGACAATACCACGGGGAACGCCGTTGCGATTGTTTCCCCAGCTATTGGCGTTCAGCATGTTGTTCCGGAAGTATTCGAACAGCGTGAAATGATACTGATTGGTTCCCGATTTGGTGGCGAAGTTGATGGTGCCGCCACCGGTTCGGCCGTACTCCGGCGCCAGGGAGTTCGTCACCACGGAAAACTCCTGAACGCTGTCCTCATTGGGGACATACCCGATCTGCAGGTGGCTCACGTTGTTTTCCGGCACGATCACCGAGGTGCCATCGATGGTCACGTCGTTATAGTCGTTTCTACCGCCGCTGATCCACGGGCTGTTCGATCCCGCGCTCGGAATCACACCGGGCACCAGGGTCACCAAAGACATCGGGCTGCGGTTGCCGCCCAGAGGCAGGTCGAGAATTGCCTTGTTGCCAATCGTTGTCGCCACGGTCGAGGATTCCGTCGCCAATTGGGCGGCATTGGACTCAACCGACACCGTGACCGTCAATTCACCAACCCTCAGGGCGATATTCAGCGAAACCGTCTGTTCGACGTCCAGCAGAATATGGCTCTGCACGTACTTCTGGAAGCCGACCTTCTCCACGGTGACCCGGTAGGAGCCCGGCTGTAGATATCTCTGATAAAAACGTCCCTCGACGTTGGTTTGCATCGACGTATGGACGTTGGTGGCTTCATTCTCAATGGTGATTGCCGCATTCGGCACGGCAGTGCTGGATGGGTCGTTGACGCGCCCGTCGAGCGTACCTGTGGCGTTCTGGGCCAATGCCCACCCCGCCAAACCAAGCGTGGCGATGACAACTGCAAAAGACCGATTTGCAAAAGACCGATACATCTGTTTCCTCCCCTGGAGACCGGCAATGGTTGGGCGGCCAGCCCCGAAGCATAGTTTGAAAGACCTCGCGGAACAGAACCTAGATCCTATCCTATGAGTTGATGTGACTATAGGCTCCGGGAAGGGTCCGCCTCAACGGGTTACACGGTGTTTCACGGTGTAGAAAGCACAAGGCTTGCATTCTGATTACAGAAGGAGCAGAATCAGGTGAAGCAAACCTAGGGGGAGTCTTGTTTTCCACGTCGAAGACCGCCACACCGAGTTGCGGGCCGGGAGTGGTGCAGGAACGTACTACCCCAAGCCCGGATGAAATCCAACGTCAACTCCGTTGCATCCTGGCAAGCCCCGCGTTCCACGGCAGTAAACGCTGCCAGCAGTTCCTGGAATACGTCTGCGATAAATCGCTATCCGGTGAAACCGGGGCGCTGAAAGAGCGGACCATCGCCATTGAAGTTTTCGGCCGGCAGCCGCAATCGGATCTGGGTGAGGACACCATTGTTCGGGTCGGCGCCCGTGAAGTCCGCAAGCGGCTGGCCCAGTTTTATGTCACACCCGAGGGAGTCGCATCGGAAATCCGCATCGATCTTCACCCCGGGGCTTACTCGCCGGAGTTCACCTGCGTTGCCGTGCACCCGAAGGAACCGGTAGCGCCGAGCGTGATTGCCGTGGAAGGACGGCCGCTGCGCAGCCGGGTGGCCCTTCTGCTGATTGGCGCGTCGCTGGCTTTGGCCGGGGTAGGTATCTTCGCTGGTGTGAGGCTTCTCGGTTCCAATCCCAACGCCGAACTCTTCCAGCGATTTTGGGATCCGGTGATGCGCTCCCAGGAACCGCTGCTGGTGGCGGTGGCGCACCCGATCGTGTATCACGCTTCGCGCCGTGCCCAAATGTTGAGCGAGGAAAACCTGCCTCCGCAGGAGGTGCCCTCCCAGAGGCCGGTCCAGTTGCAGGCCAACCAAATGGACGGCTCCGACCTGGTTCCGGTGCTCAACCAATACGTTGGATTCGGCGACATGGTGGCGGTCAACGAAGTCTCGGCGATGCTGGCCCGCAAGTCTAAGGGTATTCGCCTGCGCATGGCCAGCGGAATCGAATTCGCCGACCTGCGAAAGACCCAGGCCCTGCTCATCGGCGCCATCACCAATCGCTGGACCATGGAACTGCAGCAATCCTGGCGATTCCGTTTCACCCGCAATCGAGACTTCCGCACCGTTATCACCGACACGCAGAAACCGGGCCAGGTATGGTCTATCCCGGCGAGGGATGATGGATTGGCGCCCGAGGATTACATCCTGGTAGGCCGGATTCGCAATTCCTTTACCGGTGGATTGACCCTGGTGGCAGCCGGTTTGAAGCAGTTCGGCACCGAGGCAGCCGGCCGCTTGCTGGCCGACCCCGACCAACTGGGTGTGATCCTGCGCAAACTGTCCCCCGGCTGGGAGACGAAAAACGTGCAGTTCGTACTGCATGCCCGCGTGATCGGCAACACGCCCGCGCAGCCGGAAGTAGTGGCATCGCAGGTCTGGTAGGCCCCCAAGACGGGGACTGCCAGCAACTCCGCCTTTTGGAATTGGCTGGCGGGTATGCCGACGGCAGTCTCCACGTCATGCGCCAGATCTGCACTTCCCACAGTTCGAGGAAACCAGCCAGACGTTTTGAGGGTGGTGGAACCCTCGAAATACCGCATTCAGCGCTTCCAAATCGTGCGGTTTTCGTTCCAGAGTGAGCAGCAGGCCTTCCATGTTGGCCAGGTGCTCCCGGCCTTCGATGAAGTCCGACATCAACTCCGGGAATTGTGCCAGCGCGAGCGCGGCTGCGGGCGCCCCCTGTTTCGGGGACACCACGTTCGGGGACACCACGGCTTTCTGGCATTCCACGGCCTGATGAAGGCGGACGATGCCTTCCTCTAATTCCGTCGAGACGGACGCTGGGCTGCGCGCCCGCCGAACCGCACCGATCACCGCCTCGGCCATCCTGGCGATTTCGACCAGTTGCTCGCGGAGAGCGCTATCGCGGATCTGCTCGAAAGCGGAATTCCACGACGTCGCAGCCGATTCGGCTTCGAGATCTCCGACGACGAGCCGTAGGGCCAGGTCTTCAATTTGCTGTTGCAATTCGCCCAATTGAACCACCGTAGATCCCCTTAGAAAGCCGTTTTCACGCTCATCTGTTGTCACTCTCATCTAAGGGGAACATCTTCCTGGAAAGGACCGCCACGGCCGGCTGCGGCGCATGGTTTGCCGCCTGCAGGGATTCTCCAAAGGCCGCGAGGCCAGCGGATTCCCGCGGATAGGTCTTTGGCGAGGAAGACTTGGGCACGCGGTCAGCGTTCACCGCCGTGCCGTGCGCGCTACCGCCAACCAGTTTCCGCATCTTTTCGATGATGGCGTAGAGAGTCTGCGCCAGCGCTGCCATTTCCTGGCTGGCATCGGCGCTGCCAGTGATCTGATGAATGGACGCCGCGGCCTGCTCCAGTTTGCTGCTGCCCTGCTTGGACGTGGCAATAGACTCTTCGATCAGGGCGGCGGTATCCCTGGCGGCTTGGGCGCTGCGGTGCGCCAGATTGCGGACCTCGTCTGCCGCCACGGCGACGCCCATGCCGGCTTCCCCTGCCCGGGCTGCCTCTACCGCGGCGTTCAACGCCAGAATGTTGGTTTGAAATGCGATCTCCTCGATCACTCGAATGATCTTGGAGTCGCTGGAACTATTGATTTCCTTCATGGGTTCGACCATCTCTTTCAGCTAGACGTCCAGCGTGCAGACGGGAGTCCCCGCATGAGGATGCAGGTGGGCGCTCTTTTCGTGCGGGGCCAGGCACACCTTGACCAGCAGGATCTCGCCCTCCCAGGGAAACCTCATAACAATCCATTCGGCGCTGCCGGCGCTCTTGGTTTTGAAGTTTCTTCCGAAGACCACGGTCGGGATACTGAGGCCGAGAGGTCCAACCTCTGCTTCGACGTCGGTCTTGACATTGCCGATGATCATATTGGTCAACTCGGCGACGGCATCCAGCACGTCTTCGTCGACGGAGGTGGCTTCGGTCATGAGCATGAGTGAGCAGACCCGGCACGCCAATGCAGGCGAGCAGGAAACACTCCCGGTGCCTGCCCACGCGCCCGCCACCCCGATGAACGACACGACGCCGTCATTGGCGTCCGGCGTACTGTGTTCGACCGATGCCTCGCCCGAGCCCAGTTCTACACCAAGCATGGTGGAAAAGACGTTGAGTACCGACTGATTGATCGAATTGACGATTAATGGTTGCAGGTTCATACGGGCAGCGCCGGCTCGATGATTCCAGCCAGCTTCTCCTTAATTTGATCGGCCGTGAAAGGCTTCCGCACATAGCCGGCGGCTCCCAGTTTCACCGCTTCAGCCACTCTGGTCTCGCCACCCTCGGTGGTAATCATAACGACCGGAATATGCCGCCATTGGCCCGAGGCCTTTAGGGCGGCAAGCAACTGCAGACCGTCCATTTTGGGCATATTGATGTCGGAAAGCACGAGGTCCACCTTTTGCGTTCCCAGCAGTTTCAAAGCCTCCAGGCCGTCCCCCGCTTCATGGATGGTGTGAATCGCCATGCCAGTCTGTCGTAACACGCGCTGAAGGATTTTCCGGATCGCCGCCGAATCATCCACTACCAAAACGTCTGACTCCATGTGACTCCTTACACTCTATTTATCGGAAGGCCGGGGGATTTCATTAGATAAACGGCCAAGAAAATACGGCCAGCGGCAAGCCGCAGGCGGAAAAACCCGGCGCGGCCCTACAGGTCCTTCCGATTGCGCCGATAGAAGATGCAGGAGCGGGCTTCCTTTGAGCAGACAGCTATCACAAACGGAAATCGACGCCGTTTTCCAGAACATCCAGGAACGGAAACGCGAATCTCCCGCGGTGAAATTCGATTTCCGAAGGCCGGACCGGATTCCGAAATCGCAGATCCGGGCCATTCACCTGCTCCACGACACCTTTGTGCGCAACCTGGTTTCGAGCCTCTCGGCGTATCTACGCTCGTACCTCACGGTCAATCTGGTGAGCGTGGAGCAGCTTTCGTATGCCGAATTCCTGGACGGGCTTCCGTCGCCGACCTGCATTGTCTCGCTCGGGCTGAGCCCTTACGATGGAAGCGCGGTGATGGAACTGAACCCCTCGCTGGTTTTCCCGATTCTGGAGATGCTGCTCGGCGGCACCGGGAAATCGTCGGCGTCGATTCAACGGGACATCACGGAAATCGAGCAAAAACTGCTGGACGGACTGTTCCGCCTCATCCTACGCGATTTGCGGGAAGCCTGGAAAGCGGTCACCGCCATAGACTTCACCATCGAAGCGATGGAAACGGAACCACAGTTGGTCCATATCCTGGCGCCCAACGAAGCGGTGGTTTCGATCGGCATCGAAATCCGCATCGGCGATACGGTGGGCATGATGAACATCGCCATGCCTTCCATGGTGATCAAGATGATGCGGCAGAAATTCGACCAGCAGTGGTCGGTACGGAAGACGCATGCCAATGAGGCGGAGCAGGCTCGTATCCTGCGGGTGCTGCGCGATGCCACGATCACGCTCGAAGCCCGCATGGAGGGCCCCACCGTCTCGGTGCGGGACCTGTTGAGCCTCCGCGAAGGGTACTTGCTGATGTTCGACTACCCGGTGGATCGACCCGTGGAAATGCTGGCCAACGGCGCGCACAAATTCACCGCCCAACTAGTGAGCACCGGCAGGAAAAGAGCGTGCCTGTTGGAGAAAGTCCGGCCGGCACCCGGTCAAGGCAGAATCAAGGAGGGCGCCGCCGGGGATGGATAAAAGCCGCGCAGGGCATCCAGGAAGGCGCGGCCACGCCGCCGGCCATTGTTCCGGTCCAACTCGATATGCTGGAGGAATACCAGGATCTTCAGCACGTCGCCGTCGCGCGTCCTGGTGCTTCCCAAGCGCTTCACCTCGTTCCTGCGAAACTCTTCGAGGCCGTTCTGCACGATGCGGCAAATCTCTCCCGCCAAAGGGTTTTCGGGGCGGGACTCATAGTAGATGCCGCTCTGCAAAGTGCGATAGGTGCGGGCCAACGCATCCAGCGCCGCGCGAACGTCCAGGTCCACCACGCCCGGTATTTTGAGCGCCGCCCGCAACACGGCGGCGGCCACGAAAATCAGCAGGTCCTCGTGCTCGCGTAATTCGCTTTCGGTCATGCGAATGTCCTTGTTTGGGACCTCGACACCCTCCAGCGACGGCATTGGGTCGCGCTTGCGAGCTTCCTGGAGGTACTCGCAATCCAGCGGGCAGCTTACTGTCACCTCCCGTTCGGTTCCGCAACAAACCGAGCAGATATCGCCTGCCACCCCTGGGCAGAAGCGGCGGGGGCGGCGAGTCTGGCAAATCGCACAGGCCATTCCCTTAGTATAAGAGTTGGAGGACGCAGGGACGAATGAACCGGACTAATCTATTCATCAAAGTGGAATTGGACCTCGCGCCCGATGAGCAACCGCAGCGGATTGCGGACGAGATTTGCCGGCGCCTCGCGAAGTTCTACGGCGTCAGGAACGTGGAGTTGACGAACTACACGAAGGCGGACGAGTAGGCGCGACCCCTACAGGGGCGAGGCTTTCGCGACCCAGAGGGTCGCGGCCACCGGGGCGCGGCCACCGGGTCGCGGCCACTACTCGCCGGGGACCGGGCCGATCATCTGCCGGTACGTCCGGTAGAAGAAGCCATCGGTCATGCCGGCGATGTAGTCGCAAACCACGCGATGGGGGGGCTCCGACTCAACCTGCTGGGCGTAAGGTTGCGGCAGGCGGCCGGTTCGATCCAGGAAGAACCGGAAGAGTTCGCCAATCAGAGCTACCGACCGGCGCCGCTCCTCCTCCACAGCCTTCGACGCGTATACCTCTTCGTACAAGAAGCGCTTGAGGTGGCGGCTGGTCTCGGCGGCTTCCGGTGTGAACGCCGCGAGGCGGCCCGGGCAGTTGCGAACATCCTCCGCATCACTCGCGCCGGATTCCTCCGCGCGGCTCACAGTGCCTTCGATCAACCCCGAGACCAGAACGTCGATGAGGTGCCTCAACCCCTCGTGGAAGCGCTCGCGATCGGTGGCGCCGGGGAATTGCGTTTCCACGGTTTCGTAGATGGCCCGGTACTGCGGCACACATTCGGCCACGGCTCCGGCCGTGAGCAGGCCGGCGGAGAACGCGTCATCGAGGTCGGCCGAATTATAGGCAACTTCGTCGGCCAGATCGATTAACTGCGCCTCCAGAACGGGGCGGAGGCCCGGCAGGTAGGCATCCCACTCGGGGCGCTCGCCGGGGCCGAAATCGTGCGAGTGCTTGACGATGCCCTCGCGAACCTCAAAAGTCAGGTTCAGACCCGGAAAACGGGCATATCGCTGCTCAAAGCTCTCGACGATCCGCAGCGCGTGGAGATTGTGGTCGAAGCCCTCGCCGAACCGCTGCATCTGGCGATTCAATTCTTCCTCACCGGCGTGGGCGAAAGGGGGATGGCCGATATCGTGGGCCAGTGCCAGCGCCTCGGTGAGATCCTCGTCCAGCCCGAGCACGTTGGCCAGCGTCCGGGCGATCTGGGCCACTTCAATGGTGTGAGTCAGCCGGTTACGAAAGTGGTCGGAAAGCCCCGCGGTGAAGACCTGGGTCTTGGCTTCCAGGCGCCGGAAGGCCCGGGAGTGAATTACGCGGTCGCGGTCGCGTTGGAAGGCGTTACGGTACGGGTGATCCGGTTCAGGGTACCGCCGCCCCCGGCTTCGCTCTACCGCAAACCGCAAGCGCGCCAACATGACGGGCAGCGCGGCTTACTGCCCGGGAATCTCGCCGAGTATGGTAAGCGCAACCTGCCCGGCCTGGCCTGGCGTGGTGCGCAGCGGTTCCAGAAGCTTGCGCGCTTCGGCGGGTTTCTTCACCTTGAAATAGCGCGCCAACTCAATGGTGGCCTGCTCTTTGGAAACGAAAATCGTGGGACTGGCCATCAGATCGCGCAGGATCTTTTCGCCCTGGGTTTCGCGGCCATCGGCGAAATAAATCTGGGCCAGCGATAGCTTGGCCAGGGAAGCGTACTTGTCGTCTCCCTTTTGGGACACGTCGAGAAAGATCTTCTCGGCCTCCGCCAGTTTGCCCTGGTCGGCCTTGATGGAACCCAGGTAGTACTGGGCGATTTCACCCTCAGCGCTTCCCGAGTATTTGGTTTGCAGGTCGCCAAACGCTTTGAGGGCCGCCTGACTCTTGGCGTCTTCGGTGGGAAACGCGAGGCCGCCGTTGGCGGATTGACCCACTCCCGCCTCCTGGACCCTAATGGCCGCGGCCAGCGCCTGTTCGCGATCGGCGTGCTGTTGGCGCTGGTAGTACACGAAGCCGATAGTCAGGACCACGACTACGACGGCCAGCGCGCCATACCGGGCGATGTCCTTCTGGTGATGCCCAAAGAAGGTAAATGTGTGTTCGACTTCAAGGGCGAACTTATCGGTTTTAAGCTCTTTGCGGGTGATTCTAGACACGAAAACCTCAGACGGATGGAAGTTCCATCGTAACACGGTGGAGCCCGCTTCGCAGCGGCCGCTGTGATTCCGGGCTGGCTGATTCAAACAAAGTCCACCGGCAGCGGCGGGATGGTGTGAGCGAGTAGCCGCTCAGAACGTGTACAACAGCGTCCCCGGCGCCATTTCCGCCGGGCCGCCGGCCGTCACCGCCGCCTCGCCGGCCGCCTCACCCTCCGCGTTGATCTGCCGATAGAAGATCCCGGTGTCCCCGAGATATACCTCGAGCTCCGCGGGCCGCGGCAAGGTTCCCTGGATCAGCGCCTCGCTGAGCGGGT
This sequence comes from Candidatus Acidiferrales bacterium, assembly GCA_035570275.1. Classification (GTDB taxonomy): domain Bacteria; phylum Acidobacteriota; class Terriglobia; order Bryobacterales; family Bryobacteraceae; genus DATMNI01. The sequence goes on from DATMNI010000133.1 coordinate 19,978, forward strand.
CCTCGATATACTTCTGCAACGCCCGGCGCAAGGGCCGCGCGCCGTAACTGCGGTCGCCGCAGGTCTTCTCCAGGATGTACTTGGAAGCATCCGGCGCCAGCTTGAGCTTGATCTGCTTGGCCACCAGGTTCAGGTTCACCTGGGTCACCAGCAGATCGATGATCTGGAGCAGATCGTCGTCGGTCAGCGAAGTGAACAGGATCACTTCGTCCAGGCGGTTCAGGAATTCGGGGTTGAACGCCTTCTTCACCTCGGACCGCACCATTTCCTCAATCTTCGAAGAGACGCCCTCGCCCATCGGCGCCGAGAACCCCAGGTGGCCGCGCTTCTCCAGGAACCGCGCGCCCAGGTTCGAGGTCATGATGATAATCGTGTTCTTGAAGTCCACCTGGTTGCCCAGCCCGTCGGTCAACTGGCCGTCTTCGAACACCTGCAGCAGAATGTTGTAAACATCGGGGTGCGCCTTTTCGATTTCATCCAGCAGGATGATGGAATACGGATTGCGCTTCACGCGCTCGGTCAACTGGCCGCCCTCTTCGTAACCCACATAGCCGGGGGGCGAACCGATCAGCTTGGAGATGGAGTGCTTCTCCATGTACTCGGACATGTCGAACCGCACCAGGCTCTTCTCGCTGCCGAACAGGAACCCGGCCAGCGCGCGCGCCACTTCGGTCTTGCCCACGCCCGTCGGCCCCAGGAACAGGAAACTGCCGGCCGGCCGGTTGCTCGCTTTCAAGCCCGCGCGCGACCGGCGGATGGCCCGAGCCAGAGCCGAAATTGCCTTCTCTTGGCTGATCACGCGTTTGTGCAGCTCTACTTCGATGCGCAGCAGCTTGGCGATTTCTTCTTCCTTGATCGACGTCATCGGCACGCCGGTCCAGCGCGCCACCACGTCTTCGATATCGTCCTTGGTCACGCAGCCAGTGGAGGAATCGTCCAGGTTGTACTTCTCCCGGAGCTGCCGCATGTTCTCGCGCTCTTTGCGCTCTTCGTCGGAATAGAACCGCGCCTTCTCGAATTCGTGATTGGCGATGGCGTTCTCCATGCGGTGCACGATAAACTTGATGCGCTTCTGGATGTCCGCCAGGTCGGCCGGCAGCGTGGTCTGCCGCAGTTTCACGCGCGCGCCGGCCTCATCGATCAGGTCGATGGCCTTATCCGGCAGGTAGCGGTCCGGAATGTAGCGGCTGGAGGTGTAGACCGCGGTTTCGATGGCGTCGTCGGTGTACGCCACGGCGTGGAATTTTTCGTACCGGTCCTTGATGCCGAACAGGATCTTGATGGCGTCGCCCTCGTTGGGCGGCGGAACCTTCACGGCCTGGAAGCGCCGTTCCAGCGACCGGTCTTTCTCGATGGACTTGCGGAACTCGGCCGGCGTGGTGGCCCCGATGCACTGGATTTCGCCGCGCGAAAGGGCCGGCTTCAGAATGTTGGCGGCGTCCAGCGATCCCTCGGCCGAGCCGGCGCCGACCAGAGTGTGCAGTTCGTCGATGAAGATGATGGCGTTCTGGTTTTCCATCAGCTCCTTCATGATGGTCTTGAGCCGCTCTTCGAACTGGCCGCGATATTTGGTGCCGGCCACGATCAGCGACAGGTCCAGCGCCAGGATGCGCTTATCGGCCAGGAACGAAGGCACGTCGCCTTCGGCGATGCGTTGCGCCAACCCTTCCACAATGGCGGTCTTGCCCACGCCCGGCTCCCCGATCAGCACCGGGTTGTTCTTGGTGCGGCGGCACAGGATCTGCACCACGCGCTCCAGTTCGTAATCGCGCCCGATCAGCGGGTCGAGCGTATTGTCCATGGCGGCCTGGGTGAGGTCGCGGCTGAACTCGGCCAGCAGGGAGCTTTCCTTGGGCCGCGCCGAAGCCACTTTTTCGCTCTGCGAGCGCGCCAGTTCCTCGCGGATGGTGGAAAGGCGCAGCCCGCGCTCGTGCAGAATCTCCGCGGCGAAGCACTTCTCCTCGCGCAGCAGACCCAGCAGCAGGTGCTCGGTGCCGATGTGCTTGTGATTCAGACGCTCAGCCTCTTCGGCTCCGTAGGCCAGCACCCGCTTGCACTCGTGGCTGAGCGGAAGGTCCACCGACGTGGACACCTTCTCGCGGATGGTAGTGTGGCCCTCAATCTGCTTCCGGATGGATTCTACCGCGGCATGCGAACGCAGAAACCGGTTCGCCAGCGCCTTATCCTCGCGCAGCAGGCCCAGGAGCAGGTGTTCGGTCTCAATGTACGGGCTGCCGAACTGGCTGGCCTCGTACCGCGCGAAGAAGATCACCCTTCGCGCCTTCTCCGTGTAACGCTCGAACATATAAAAGTGACGCCCCCTATAACTTAAAGATACTCCGATTGGCTTCCCGGTTGCGAACCAATTGGGTTGGCCGGTGGTTTAATTGGTGGCATACCTGGTACCAGGCCGCCTTTATCCAGGCTCAAGACACGATCGCAACGCCGTGCGAATTCCAAATTGTGAGTGACGAAGACCGAAGTGAGCCGATGCGAGCGGTGCAGGCCTTCCAGGAGTTCGAATATCATTTCGGCAGTCCGGAAGTCCAGGTTCCCCGTGGGCTCATCGGCAAGCAGCACCGACGGTGTGCCGGCCAGCGCCCGGGCCAGCACCACCCGCTGTTGTTCTCCACCCGATAGCTCACCGGCGCGGTGCGACGCCCGCGCATGAAGCCCTACTTCATCCAACCTCGCCAGCGATTCGGAAGCCGCTTTGGCGTGCGGCAAGCCCCGAATCAGCAACGGCATCATCACATTCTCCAACGCCGAAAACTCAGGCAACAGATAGTGAATCTGCCAAACGAACCCAATTTCCCGATTGCGGAAGTCCGATTGTTCTGAGTGAGTGAGCCCTGAGATCTCTGTACCTCCGTAGTATATCGCACCGCTCGAAGGACTGTCTAGACCGCCCAACAGGTGCAGAAGCGTGGACTTCCCAGCGCCCGACTCGCCCACCAGCGCCAGCATTTCCCCGCGCTCCACGTCCAGGCTCAGGCCTTCGAAAACCACCAGGTCCGCGTTGCCGGACCGGTACTTTTTGGTCAAATCGCGCGCGCGAATGTAGCCTTCAGCCATCCACCGCTACCATAACACCAAGCGGCGGCGGGACAAGGGACCGGCTCGGGGGCGAGGGTCGGGGGCCAGGGGTCGGCGGCCAGGGGCCAGGGGTCGGGGCCACGGGTCGGGGGCCAGGGGCCAGCGGTCGGGGGCCGGGGATCCCGGGGGTCGGAGCCAAGGGGCTGGGTGCCGCTTTCAGCTCTTTTTCTCGGTCTTTAAGAACGTTCCGCGCTCCAGTTCCTGGAAGGCGTTCCGCAATTGCTCCTGGGTATTCATCACGATCGGTCCGTACCAGGCCACCGGCTCTTCGAGAGGCTTGCCCGACACCAGGAGGAAACGGATGCCGTCATCCCCGGCCTGGACCGTGACTTCATCGCCGGTGTCGAATAGCACCAGCGAGCGGTTGTCCGCCTCCGCGGGAGGCGCCGTGTCCGACCACCCGACCCCTTCAGTGGGCACCGCCAGCGGACCAGACGCGTTGCAGAACTTTCCGGACCCTGCAAACACGTAAGCGAAGGCGTGGCGAGTGGTCTCAACCGGAAGACTTCTCCTCCGGCCCGGCGGCACGGACACGTCGAGGTAAATCGGGTCGGCGGCGATCCCATCAACCGGGCCCGCCTTGCCCCAAAAATTTCCGCATACGATGCGAACTTCGGTGCCGTCGTCGTCCTTGATCTCCGGGATGTCGGGCGCTTTGACCTCCTGGTAACGCGGCGCGGTCATCTTGAGGGACGAGGGAAGGTTGGCCCACAACTGAAATCCGTGCATGCGGCCCGACTGGTCGCCCTTCGGCATCTCCTGGTGGATGATGCCGCTGCCCGCCGTCATCCACTGCACGTCGCCGGCGGCGATGGCGCCGTGGTTCCCCATGCTGTCGCCGTGCTCCACGCTGCCGGCGAGAACATACGTGATGGTCTCGATCCCGCGGTGGGGGTGCCACGGAAAGCCCGCCAGATAGTCGTCCGGAACATCGTTGCGGAAATCGTCGAGCAGGAGGAACGGGTCGAATTCCTTGGTATTGCCGAAACCGAACGCGCGGCGCAGATGCACGCCAGCGCCTTCCAGGGCTGGTTTAGACTTGATCAGCCGCTTCACTGGCCGTATGGACATGGATGCCTCCGTAAGAAGAGTCTAACCAACTTAGATGCGGATGGTCAGCCCTTCGGTTCACAGCCGTTCGGTTCACATGGGCAGGCGCGCAGTAGAATGAGCTTTGCGCGACTCTCTGCTGCGGGCTGGAGTGCTGTTTGGCGCGGCGGCCGCCATGGTCACCGAGGC
>DATMNI010000134.1:0-19698 GCA_035570275.1 Candidatus Acidiferrales bacterium
TCGCCTGAGCTGGGCGGCATTTCAAGGAGGTGGGGCCGAGGCAGTAAGCGACAATAATTGAGTTGCGGAGTTGCGGATCTGATTTTTATGCCCCCTCGGTCCTGACGAACAATATTTCACGCCTTCTAACGGTCGTGGCTCGGATGGCCTCGTGGACATCACGAGCCTTCGCATAGGAGCCGCGACCGTTAGGAAGCGGTTTACGGGTGGAGACCGAGTTTCGCGACAGAAAAGTAACTAGGATGAGGATTCTCTCGAATCCCGACACCCGAAAGACTCTCAGCGATTCAATCGCCGGACGTTTCAGCCGCGAGTGCCATCCCATTTCGGGCTGCGTTGCGAGAAGGGCGAACGTCTCATGAGCGGCAACCAGGAAACGGTGTCCTAGTTCCGGGCTTCCTTCGGTCGCGTAGTAATAGGCTTGAGCGTCGAGGTCTGGTCCGCCTTTGGTCGAACCACGTAACGGCTGCTCACCGAGCGCCGGTCTTCTTGAGGCGTTCATCAAGGCGGCGGTGTTTTTCTCCCAGTACTCCGTGCCTGTTTCGATCGGATCCCCAGACTTCAGCCCTTCAAGCGCCAGAGCTTCCAGCTCCACGTCTGCTTGCTGGTCGGAGCGAAAAAGCCGCTCGACATACGCTTCAACGGTGAGCCGTTCGGTATCCGCCTTTTCGCGGATTCGGGCTTCGAGTTCGGGATGGATAGTGATGCTCATTTTCGACTCTGCGCCCGGCCTGATGGTTCTTTCTTCATAGTCTACTACATGACCGTGGAGCAGATGACCCGCTTCACGCGCTCGTCTTTCCCCACGTGGCGCCACGATCTGGAGCCACCAGTTCCAACTTCCGCTGGATCAATGCGCAAATGGCGGTGGACAACCACACGCGAGCCGGCAGGCGACGGGGATTGGACTGCAGGTGCCGCCGGAATGCTTCGTAGCGAGTCTCCATCTTATTCCTCGGCGCATCCACGTTGGTAGACTGCAAATCCACAGATCTCGAACAGGATCTCACCATCGTGCCGCGAAGGCGAGGATCTTGCCCGTCTGGGCGCCGAGATATTCAATTCCGGCTGCGGGCGTCAAAAGGAAAATTGGGAATCAGGTTCTAGCTTCCAGCCGTGGGCTTTACCGCAGGCCGAGGCCTTTGCGCCAATCGTCCAACCCTTTGTCGATGCCGTTACGCGGAGGATAGCCTTTCCGTGTGAGGACCAGCTTCAGGTCCAGCGGATTACCGCCGGTGTCGATCTGGACCGGCTCGGCGGAAGCGGTACCGTTCGCAAAGGCAGCGGCGTGGATGCGGTATCGCGTGCCGTCGAGAACATGCACGGCAAAGCGGCCCTGTTTGTCCGTGGCGGCCGCGACGTTGGTAAAAGCCTGCCACGTCCAGCGCGGGTCTTCCAGAGAGATATTAGCGCCTTCGGCCAGGCGGCCGTCGGGCCAGAAGACGGCGCCTTGAATTACGCGATCGTGCTGCGGTAAAGGGAGCGTCAGGTCGAACCGCAGGACCTCGGCTTTGTCGGATACGTGCAGGATTCCCGCCGCGGCCGGGTCTTCCGTGCCGGGATAGAACCAGCGCGTGTACGGATTCTGCAAGGTTGGAGAGCGGCTCAGCGAGATCCCGAGATAGTAGTCACCCGTGGTGAGTTGGCGCAGTTCGTAGCGGCCGTCCGCATCGGTCGTGGAGGAATCGGCCGCAAAGGGAAGGTCGTTTTCATGCCGCGGGTGCATGGGCACAGCTTCCACCGTCACGCCGGCTGCCGGCAGACCATCCCGGCTGAGTACGCGGCCGCTCACCTGGCGGTCGAGTTGCAACGGCAGCCCAACCTCGGCACACCCTTTGGAATGCAATTGGACGGGCCTGAGGCCCATGGCGGTGGCGTAGCCTTCGAGCGATGCATCCACCCGGTACTCGCCGGGCGGCAGGCCGGAGAAGACGTGGCGCCCGGCGGCGTCGGTGGTCGACGATTCATGGACGCCCGCGCCGTCAATGGTAACGCGCGCGCCCGCCAGTACTGGCATCTGGCCCAGCCCACCGCCCTGAGAACCCCAGCTTCCGTGGATGTCGAAAGCGGTGATTCGGATTTCGGCAGCCGGCGAGAGGTGGGCCAGTTGGTGGAAATACTTCAGGTCATCGGCCGCGCTCTCCACCGGACGGGTCGGCGAGCAGATGATGGTGGAGAAGGCGCCGCCGGGTTTCTTCGATGCGTACACGATGTAGTCGAGCCCGCGGCGGAAGCCATATCCGCAGTCACCGCCGCCCAAACCGGTTTCGATTACGATCTCCTGTTGCTTGGGGTCCAGGCCGGCCAGCGCTTCGGTAATTCTGATCCGTACTCTGCGCTGTGGGAAGGAGACCGGGGAGGCGGCGGTTGGGCCGACGGGCGCCCCTAACGGCACCACCGGCAGTCCGGGGTCTGTGATCTCCGTGACCATTCCGGTGAAGACGGCGTCGTATTGCCAGGCGGATTGGCATGGCGGCGTGCCCGTCGACGATCCCGAACAGGAGCAGCCCCAGGCCGGCGCTGCCAGAAACCCCAGAAGGAACAGGATTCGCATAAGGTATTGGACGCCGCTGAAACCGATTTCGCCTGAGCGCATTTTCGGCTCACGATTGAGCGCCTTACCGATTCTTGATGCGCCGGCGCTCTTAACGCGCCAGTCCGCTTAATCGTCAATGGCGTGGCTTCCGGGTAGCATACCCTGATGTAGAAGCCGAGAGACGAGAATGCCGCCGGGCTCCGGATGGTAAAACACGACGTGTTTACCGTGCTCCATGCGACGCAAGCCGGTACGAACATAGTCACACGGCCGACCCAATCCGGGATTTTCGGCAAGGAGCTGGCAGCATGCCTCAAGCTCGCCGAGGTAGCGATCAGTTTGTGCTTCGCCCCAGACCCGAAGAGTATAAGCGCCGATGCTCAGCAAGTCCTCCTCAGCCCGACGCGAGAAGCGAAACGCGGCCACAAACTAGAGCCCTGGCAGGGGAAGCTTGAGTGTCTTCCGGACACGGGCAAACACGTTTTCCTCGGCAATGCCACTGGCGTCACCTTCGTCAATGGCAACACGCAGGGCGGTAAGCTTCGCCTCGTGCTGCTGTTCTTCACACTCCAAGGTCCTCAATGCGGCCCGCACCACCTCGCTGGCATTCTCGTAGCGTCCGCTCTTAACCTTGGCGAGCACGAAGCGATCAAGCTCGTCTGTCAAATTGACGTTGCGGGTCGGCATGGCGGCTCCTTCCTCGGTCAATTCATTGTACAACTGTTAGCAAAGATTGCCAGCCGCGATTCGGACTGCTCCCGGCACGTCTTACCGAATTTTAATGCGCTGATCCGGCCACCCGGCGTTCCCGCTGAAACCAGTGGGCAACTTTTTCGTCTAAAATTAAGTTCCGCGTCTGTGCGGTTGACCACGGTGGCAAGGGTGGCGGCCGTCCTGGATGAAGTTTGCCTTGCCGGTGCATTCTGGATGGGGAGAGCATGGCGCAGAGCGGAACCAAACAGCATCAGCCCCGCATCAGCGGGCAGATTATCATCAACGAACTGACTCGCAACATGGAGTTAGGCCTGCTGGAGATGGGGTACAGCATCTTGCTGCCCTGCGTCTTCAGCGTCTACCTGCACCCCACCGACTACGGCCGCCTGGCAGGCGTCGAGGACCTGATCAAGGAAGATGCCAAGCGGGCACTCACCGCGCGCATGGCCGAGTGGAATGCCAAGGGGTCGCTCTTCCGCCGCGGCGGGTCGCGCAAATCGTACAAAATCGCTCAAAATGATTGGTGGATCGAACTCTTCGCCGACGCCGAGAACGCGGTGCCGCCGGGCGATGTGGAGATCCATTCGGAACTGAATGACGTGGTGCAACCTGGCTACCGCGGCGCCAAGACTACGCTGATTGAGCGCGAGCCTTCCGTTACGGCGGCGCGGGTGGCCCGCGACCGGGAAAGCACGCGCCGGCAGCCCGACAAGGTGTTCGGCGAAATCCGCTATCGGGACGATTCCGGCCCCCAGACCTACTTCATCACGCAGAACGAAGTGAGTATCGGGCGCGGCGGCGAGGACCTTTGGGTGGATCTGCCGCTTTACACCACCGACGAAGTCTCGCGCGAACACATGCGCTTGCGGCGCGATGCCGCCAGCGGCGCTTTCACCATCGTGGACAAGAGCCGCAACGGCACCTGGCTCAACGGCCGCCGATTGGCGCGCGACGTGGAAATACCCGTGCCCGACCGCGCCGAAATCGGTGTGTCCGAAGCGCTTAAGCTCGCCTTCGAAGTGAGAAAGTGATGAGCAAAGTGGCGACAGGCGGCATACCAGAGCTTACGCTTTCGACCGGCGCGGCCACCGACACCGGCCGGCTGCGCGACCGCAATGAAGACCGCTACTTCCTGGATGCCGTTTGCGGCGTCTTCCTGGTGGCCGATGGCGTGGGCGGCCAGGCCGCGGGCGAACTGGCGGCCCAGATTGCGGTGGAAACTATTCGCGAATGCCTGGCGATGCCTGACGCCCAGCCCCAAAGTGGGACAGACCATCGTCTTTCGTGCTCTGTCGTGCCCCGGCCCCCGGCCGCTGGCCCCCGGAAGCCCGCCGACGAACGCGTCCGCACCGCCATCACCGAGGCCAACAACCGCATCTTCGAACGGGCGCGCGACGATGCGGGCCTGGCCGGCATGGCCTGCGTCCTCACCCTGGCGCTGGTGGAAGACGGCCGCGTTACCATCGGCCACGTGGGCGATTCGCGCCTTTACCTGATCTGGAACGGCGCCATTCGCAAGCTTACATCCGACCATTCGCCGGTTGGTGAAGACGAAGATTCGGGCGAGTTGACCGAAGCCGAAGCCATGCTGCACCCGCGCCGCAACGAGGTCTTTCGCGATGTCGGCTCGCGCTGGCGCCAGGCGGGCGACCGCGAGTTCATCGAAATCCGCGAGTGCCGTTTCCGGCCGGACGCGGCCCTGTTGCTCTGCAGCGACGGCCTCACCGACCAACTCACCGCGGCGCAAGTGCAGGACATTGTGGAGCGGTACGATGGCGATGCCCGGGGCACGGCTGCCAACCTGGTGGAAGCGGCCAATGAGGCCGGCGGCAAAGACAACATCACCGCGCTGTTCATAGCCGGCCCGGATTTCCGCCAACGCTCCGGCGCCACGCGCCCGCGCCTTTCCACCACTCGTCTGCGCCGTCCGGCGCGCGTGTTCACCGGCCGCATGGCCTTTCTCACCTACGGACTGCTTCTGGGCATGCTGCTCTGGGCGGTGCTGAGAACCAGAGGATGAAATGAACGGACCCGCTATCACTGGACTTGCCATCACTATACCTGGGCGAATCGGCCCCTACGAAATTGTCCGCCGGCTCGGTAAGAGCATGACGGATGTCTATCTGGCGCTCGACACCGCGGCCGACCGCAGCGTGGCCCTCAAGCTGGTGCGCCTGGATGGCGACCCGGTCACCAAACTGGTGCTGGAAGCCGAGCGCCGCGGCGCGGCCATCCAAAAGGAATTGCACCACGTGGACCCGCGCATGGTCCAGATCTACGACTCGGGCGACTTGGATGGCTATTTCTTCGTGGCCATGCAATATGTGGAAGGCCGCAACCTGGCCGAAGTCCTGCAGGACGATCACGCCATCGACCCCTACCGCGCCGCCGTCATCGCGCTCGAAATCTGCGAGCAACTCGCCAAGTTCCATGCTTTCGAATCGGGCGTGGTGCACGGCGATATCAAGCCTTCGAACATTCACCTCAGCCCCAATAACACCGTGCGGCTGCTGGATTTCGGCATCGCCAAAACGCTGCGCGCCGATTGCAACGCCACCATTCACAACTTCGGAAGCCCGGGCTACTGCTCGCCGGAGAGGCTTTCGCGATCGGAGGTGGACCAGCAATCGGACCTGTGGGCCGTTGGCGCCACCTTGTATGAGATGCTGGCCGGCGTGCCGCCGTACCAGGCCGAGAACACGCGGAAACTGGAGAGCCTGATTCGCTCCAGGCGCCCGCCGCGCGCGCTGCCGGCAAGCTGCCCGCCGGCGTTGCGCGCCATCGTTACCAAAGGCCTGGCGCCGGTGCCGGCCAAGCGATACGGTTCGGCGGTAGCGTTTCAATCCGACCTGCAGGCGTTTCTGGAACACCGGCCGCCCGTCGCCGAATTGGAGCGGAAAGCCAGTTGGACCGCCACCGCCACCCTGGACGCAGCGCGCGCCGCATGGAAGAAGGTGACGCGGAGCGGGGTGCGGGTCAACCGAAAGCTGCGGCTGGCCGGAGCCCTGGCATGGTTCGGGGCAGGCATGCTGTTGTGGATCGGCGGCAGCTACACATGGCAACTGTTGCAGACGCGCGCCACGGCCGCTACCTCCCCCTCGCCCGGCAGCCGCGAAATCCCGCGGACCGCCAAAACTACGATCGATCCGATGCCGGATCTGTACGTCACCGCCGCCGATGGGATTTTGGAATCGTACCGGACCAGCGCCGACCCCTGGCTCTACGATTTCGATTGGCAGAAGGCGGAGATCCTGCTGGAGCACGCCGTGGAGTTGGGAGCCGTGAACGATCAAACCCTGGGCAAACTGGCGCTCAGCCGCGGCTACGCCACGCTCGAACGGCTCAACGGCGCGCAGTATTCCGACCAGGCCGCCCGGCAACTGCGCCTGAAAGCGCGCGACGAGTTCGCCGTGGCGGCGCACAAGATGCCGCACGATGCGGCGCCGCGACTGGCGCTGGCACGGGTGTATGTCTACTCGCTGCCCAACGTGGAGCAGGCCATGGCCGAATTCACCGCCGCCGAACAGCTTGGCGCCACGCTGGGGCGGCGCGAAATCGAACAACAGGCCGACGCCTACCGCATCCGCGCCGAGGGCGAACTGAAGACGACGGCTGGTTCCCCTCGGGCTCCTGCCATCCTGCGCACCGCACTTTTGGATGGCAAGACCGCGCGCGGTCTTTACCTGCGCATTCCGGGTTTCGACCAGGCCGACGAACATTTGAGCGAACTGGATGCGATGCACGCAACCGTGGTCAGGAAACAGCGGAGGGCCAGACGATGGCGGTAACCCGCAGTTGGACGGCGGCCGGCGCCAAACCGGCGGTTATCGCGGTGGCAGGACCTCGCCCGGCGCGCCGTGGACCCGGTTGGCTGGTGGCAGCGTCGGCGATGGTTGCCATCGGGCTGGCGATGGTCTACACCGCCAAAATGCAACGGATCGGCCACGAACTGGTCAACGTCCAACTGGTCAACCTCAACACCGTAACGTCACCCGAGGAACTTTTGCCGCTGCTGGAATCGTTCGCGGACCGCACCGAGCGGGCGCAGGTGGCTGAAACCATGTTCGAGTTTCTGCAACGCCATCGGCCGTTACGCAATGTTGGCGCGCTGGCGGGCCTGCGGATCTCCACGGCCCGCCTGAACCGTTTCCCGGTCGCCAGACTGAAGCCGTTGATGGCGGTCCGCGGCACGCGCGAATTCCAAATGGAATTGGTGCAGTCGGCGCTGCTGTATTTCGCCGGATTCTATCTGGTGGCGCTGCTGTGGCGCTTCACCGCCTTCCGTGGCGACCGCGCATTCCTGCCAGCGCTCCACCTGCTGACGGCGTTCGGCTTCATCCTGATGATCAGCCTGCGCGACCCGCTGCGCGACACCCTGGAGTTTCACAAGTTCGCCGTGGGCGTGTTTCTGGGCTGCCTGCTGCTTGTGCTGCCGGTGTTGAAGATCTGCAACTACCAGCGGCTTTCGGATTGGTGTTACACCCCGCTGTTCGGGGCGCTGGCGCTGTTTGGCCTGCTGATGGCTTTCGGCAAAGGCCCGGCCGGCAACGACGCCAAGGTGAATCTCGGCCCGTTTCAGCCGGTGGAATTGATCAAGATTCTGCTGGTCCTGTTTCTGGCGGGGTACTTCACGCGCAACTGGGAACGGCTGCGCGATCTTCGCGAGAAGCGCCTGGCCAGGATCGCCCCGCGCCTGTTCCGCCGCCTTGACCTGCCGCGTCTGAAGCACGTAACGCCGGTGCTGGTGGCCGTGGCCATCGCCCTGTGCCTGTTCTTCGTGCTCAAAGATTTGGGGCCGGCGCTGGTTACGTTCTTCGTGTTTCTGGCGATGTTCGCTGCGGCGCGCGGCAAGCCCGGTCTGGCCATCGCCGGTCTGGTGCTGATGGTGGCATCGGTTGCCGTGGGCTACCGGCTCGGCCAGCCGCACACGGTAGTGCAGCGCATCGATATGTGGCTTGCCCCTTGGGACAACAACGTCCACGGCGGCGATCAACTGGCGCACGCGCTGTGGGCTTTTTCCACCGGCGGGCCTACCGGATCGGGGCCGGGATGGGGCGACCCGGAGATGATTCCCGCGGGCAACACGGACCTGGTGTTGCCGGCCATCGGCGAAGAGTGGGGCTTCGTTGGGGTGGCGTTGGTGTTCCTCTTATTCGGGTTCCTGGTGTGGCGCGCCCTGCGCGTGGCGGTGCGCGCCGGCACCCATTTTGGATTCTTTTTGGGGCTCGGGCTGGCCAGTCTGATCGCCTTCGAAATGATGCTGATTACTTCGGGCGTGCTGGGGGCGCTGCCGCTTTCGGGCGTGGTGTCGCCGTTCCTTAGTTCGGGCAACACGGCCATGCTGGCGAATTTTCTGGTTTTCGGGCTGCTGATTTCGATTAGCAGCTGGCAGGCCGGGGACGTTGCCGCGGAACCCGGTTACGGATCGAATCGGCTGCCCCACTCCACCCGAAGTCTTCAGGCTGTTCTGGCCTGTGCAGGGCTGGTACTGATTGGGTTCGCGGTGCGATACCAGGTGCTGCACGACGGCGATTATCTGGCCCGCGACGCCCACGCCTTCGAAGCCGACGGCGTCAAGCGGCCGCAGCACAATCCGCGAATGAACTCGATCGCGCGCGAAATTCCGCGCGGCGGCATTTACGACCGCAACGGCATTCCGCTGGCCACCAGCAATTGGAAGGAACTGGAGCAGCACCGCGCCGATTATGACACCCTCGGCATTTCGCTGGACCAATCGGCTTCGCGCTTCGACAATCGCCACTACCCGTTCGGCGCCGCCACCGCCCAGCTAGTCGGCGATCTGCGTACGGGCGAGAACTTCCACGCCACCAACGCCTCGCTGGTGGAGCATGATTCCAATTTGAAGCTGCAGGGATTTCAGTATGCCGAACTCGCACGGCTGGTGCGTTACCGGCACCGGCCCGGCAACCCTGGCATCGCGGCCGTGCTGGCCCGCGACCGCAGCATCCGGCTCACACTGGACATCCGCCTGCAACTGCAGGCGAAGGCGATTCTGGAGCGGCAGACCCGCCACGGCGCGGTGGTGGTAATGGACGCGGCATCCGGCGGTGTGCTGGCTCTGGTGAGCACGCCAGCGCCCGACCCGCCGGGCCTCCGCACCGCAGCGCCGGCGCCCGACGAATTGCTGGACCGGGCGCGCTATGGCCAGTACCCGCCGGGCTCGACGTTCAAGCTGGTCACCGCCATGGCGGCTTTGCGGGCCGACCCGGGCCTCAAGCACCGCACCTACCAGTGCCACACCCTGCCCGATGGACGCGCCGGCAACACCATCGCGGGATGGAACCGCGCCATTAAAGACGATATCGGCGACCATGCTCACGGCACCCTGGATATGGAGCGCGCCATCGCCGTTTCCTGCAACGCCTACTTCGCGCAACTGGGCGTTCACGATGTGGGTTCCAAGGGGCTGGCCGAGACCGCCGCGCAATTGGGGATCTCCACGGGCGACCTGCCGGAGTTGAAGCAGGCGCTGCCGTTCGCCGCTTACGGCCAGGGCCCGGTGCTGATTTCGCCGTTTAAGATGGCGCGCGTGGCCGCCGCCATCGCCGCCGGCGGACGGATGCCGGAGGGCCGCTGGATCGCGGATGCCAGCAACCCGCGCGACGATGCGCCGGTGGAAATTCTGCCCGTCACCCAGGCCGCGTTTCTGGCCGCGGCTATGCGGCGAGTGGTTACCGAAGGCACCGCGCGTCACGTGATGGCGGGCGCGGCGATCGAATTCGCGGGCAAGACTGGAACCGCGCAACTTGACCAGGGGTTGCCACACGCCTGGTTCACCGGCTTCGCTCCGTATGACGGCGACACGTCGCATCGGCTGGCGTTCGCGGTGCTGGTGGAACACGGCGGCTACGGCGGACGGGTGGCCGCGCCTATCGCCAGAGAAGTAATGGAGGCCGCGAAACAATTGGGGCTAATGTAAAAAGCGGCTTTGCAGGAAGGAAGCTATGAACCTTGGAGACTATCTCGAAAAATGGGGCCGCACGCTTTTCGAATCGCCGCTGGCCACCGCGCCCGATCCCGACGAGCCGCCGGAACTGGCGGAGATTCGCCTGGCGGTGATGGACCAGGTCCACGAAAAGAGTTACCGGTCGGGCGGCAAGAAGGTCTTCCCGTACGATTTGCTGCGCGTGACGCTGCGCGGCGTGGACGAAAGCCGGCTCGGCGTATTCACCGGCCGCTTCTTCCGAAAATACCTGGAGGAGGAGGTCCACAACGCGCTGCAGGGCGCCGGCTGCCGATTCCCCGAATACCTGCGGGTCGCCGTAGAAGCCTCCGCCGGCTTGCCGAAACGGGGCGAGGAGTGGTTGATTGTCGACGCCGTTTCGCAGCAGCCGGAGGGAGGCGCGCCCAGGCCCGCGGCCAGGCTGGTGGTATGCGAGGGCAGCGCCAACACCGCCGAAATCGGCCTGGATAAACCGAGGACGAACATCGGGCGCGTGGTGGATGTCTATCGCTCCGAAGGTCTGTACCGGCGCAACGATCTGGCTTTCGTGGAAGACTCCGAAATCAATCGGTCGGTTTCGCGGGAGCATGCCCACATCCTGTTCGACAAGGTCTCGGGCGACTACCGTTTGTTCAACGACCGCTGGTATCCCCGGGGTGGCGCGGGAGGTAGCGCGGGAGGTGGCGCGGGAGGTGGCGCGCGGGGCGGGCCGCGCCAGGTTCGCCAGCCAGCCGCCGAGTGCGGCACGTGGATTGTGCGCGACGGCATGAGCCAGGAAGTGCATCGCGATTCGCGCGGCTTCAAGTTGGAACCGGGCGACGAGATCCACTTCGGGCAGGCGGTGGTGCGGTTCGAAGTAAAATGAAGCTGTGACGCTGGAAGAATTGCGCGGTTCAAAACGGGATCAGATCCTTCGACTGGCCGATAGCTATGGAGCGCGCAATCTCCGGGTTTTTGGGTCGGTAGCGCGCGGCGATAGCTCTGAAGCCAGTGACATCGATTTCCTGGTGGATCTGGATCCGGAACGAACCCTGATGGATCTCGGCGGCCTGCTGATGGAGATGCAGTCAATGCTGGGAGCGTCTGTCGATGTGGCTACCGAGGCTATGCTCCGCCCGAAAGTCCTCTTGCAGGCGTTGCGCGATGCCGTACCCTTATGAGGGACGATCCGGAAAGGCTTCGGGACATCCTGAAAGCCATTGACCAGATTCTAATTAAGACACAGCCAGGACGGAATTCCTTTGGTTCCGACGACATGCTCCAGGTGTGGGTACTACACCATTTGCAAATCATTGGAGAGGCAGCCAGGTGTCTGACCGAACCGTTTCGGCAGCGTATCCCGATCGAGACCCCAACGAACTGCGCGAAATTTGGCTGCGGCAGTACGGGGCTGTAGGGATTTCGACCGTATCATATCATACGGGCGCTCCCGCGAATCGGACGGCGCTCGGTCTATGGATTGCGTCCGCCCTGGCCTGAGCTAGGCCGACTGCATGAGGGGGCGGAGCGTGCGGATGTCGGCGACTCGTTCGAGGCCAAATATCGTGTCGACCAGGTTGCGGCATTTCGCAGGTCCCAAAACAGGCGTGATCAGGTCGGTCGCCTTCGCGATGAGTTCCTGGCGGCTCATGGGGTTTTCGGCGGTTCCACGCACGTTTCCGACGCGCTCGCTTAGCACTCTCCCATCCATGAGGGTTAATTCAACGACCGCTTCCCGCCGGGGCATGAGGCGCTCCAGTGCTTCGTCGGGGACGAGTTCGACCTTGGCACGGTGGCGGAGGACGGCGGGATCCTGCATCCGCTCCTTGGCGTGCGCCGACTGGAAGGTGACGGTTCGATCGATCAGCATCACGGCGATCAGGTGCTGCAGGCAAATGTCCGGGATCTCGCGGTTGTTCACAATGGCGGCCTCGTCGGTGGCCACCAGCACGACTACCCGTTTCACTTGTTCGGGCTCGAAGCGCCAGCGTTTTTGGAGGTTGTCCAGAGCATCGAGCGGCGCCTGAATGGGCGCACCCACACTCCACTTCTTGACATTCGTGCGCATGATCTCGTAACGCTCACCGAGTTTCTCCACCATGAGGGCCGCGTCGTTCCTGGGAACGAACGCCTGCCAGAAGTTGTCGCGGCCGAACAAAATGTCGTCGACAGCGCTGGCCCCCGCCTGCACCAGCAACGCGGCGGTGACACCGTTGCGGGCAGGCATTCCGCCGAAGTCAAAGGCCTTTTCCACGTGCTCCGTGTCGCGCTGCCAGGACGCCAGGCCGGATGCTTGCTGCGCGGCGTAGGAGAGCAGCCAGCGCATTTGCCGGGTGTTCAGACCCGCCATGCAACCAGCCGCCGCCGCAGAACCGAAGTTCCCGGAAATGCTATGCGTGCTGCGGTGCGTCTCGACCATGTATTGCAACTTGCCCAGAGTGATGGTCACGCGCGTGCCAATGTCATAGCCGAGCGCTACGGCGCGCAAGAAGCGCGTTCCATCGCCAGCGAAGCGCTCTCCCGCAGCCAACGCCGCCGGGACGACCGAGCAGCCAGGGTGCGATTGCGAGGGCGGGTGCGTGTCGTCGGTTTCGTCGGCATGGGCGAGCATCCCGTTCGCGAGGGCCGCCTCAATGGGTCCACAAACCACATTCGACGCAGCCACCGTGGCTACCGGCGCACCGCGATAACCGCGGGCGAACTGGATAGCAAAACGGCCGGGCGGAAGCTGAGAACCCGAAATCATAGCGGCCAGGGTGTCGAGGATCATCTGGCTGGTCTTCTCGACCACAGCGTCCGGCAATTTGCGGCCGGCGGCCTCGCTCATGTAAGTGCTCAGCGTAGACATTGGATCCCCGCTGGCCGGTTGTTGAGGCAGAGCCCCTGCCGGAACCAGAAGGCCGCTCACCAATTGCAGCGCTCTGCGGCGGGAAGGCTGGACGGAATGGGGCACCTTAAAGTCTCGCATTGATCCACTTCTGCACGTAATCGAAAAAGTTCCTGACTGTATTTGAATACTGGCCCGGCGTTTCCTCGCAAGCCTTGCACGGTTGGATTCCGTGGGTGGCTCCCTCGATGACGATGAACTCCTTGTCCTTACTCGCCGCCATTTCGAAGTGAATTTCATTGTCGCGGACGAAGTAGTGCGCTCCCATGGCGGTGATGAGAATCGGCGCGGAGATCTTCTGAAGGGCGCACGGAGTGGAGTTATTGCTGGAGCACCAATCGATTCCATCCATTGAGTCGGTGGCCCGCACAGCGTTCGCGCTGAGGAAGGACTTCACCGTCAGCAGGCGTGTACCGCGTTCGAATGAGGCATTGTCTTCAGCCGTAGCGCTGCCCGCACGGCGAACGCTTTCGACAATTTGCGTCACCACGGTCCCATCGTTTTTCAAGAGCTTCCGAGGCTTGACGGTGCCGTGGTGGATGCTCAGGTCCATCTGCATCAACCGCGCTCCTTCACTTCGTGGCACCAGAAAAACATCATCATCGCCTTTCAGGGCCTGGGCTTTTTGGAGCGCGGCATCGATCAAGCGGTTCATCCGGACGGCCTGCGCCTTGAAGTACCGCCGCTTAAAGTCATCGGAATAGTGGGAGGGTCCGTCAGGGTTGAAACCATTCCGGGGGCTGAAAGGATCGAGGGCGGGATCGATCTGGCGAGGATCGGCCTCATTCATTACCGCCGGGTTCAGGCTGCGAAGGCCATTCACGGAAACCCCCGGATGGGCGTCGACGAAGACCACGCCGTCGGCGCGCGGCAACCGGGCCAGATCGGTGCCGCACTGGACCAGCTTGTGCGAACCCTGGCAATACGCCGGCCCGTTCTCGGCGACAGCCTGATAGAAGCTGGTGGCGGGGCCGCCGCCGCTGTGACCGAATAGAAAGACCTTTCGGATGCCAGGCTGCTTTCTGAGAAACTCCACACCGGACTTCACGTCGAGGGCGTTCTCTTCAAATCGCACGGCCGCCTCGTTATTGTCGGAGCGAGGATTCATGGCCAACACCAGGAATCCGCGTTGGGAGAGTTCGGTGGCGCCCAGATGCGCCATGAAGTTCGCGGTGCGGTGAACGATCAGGATTCCTGCCTGCGGCGGCGGCCCGGAATCGGGCTTATAGAGTGCACCCTTGGTAGCGGACGGAGTGAACCGGATGTAAGCCGGGTTGCTTTGCGCAAAGGCAAGGGAGGTGGCGGCAAGCACAGCCCCCAGCGTGGCTGTACGGGCTTGGAGATTCATGATTAGGCCCAGCGATCAACATTAGCACCAAACCGCTGCTTGTGGGCAGGTCGAAGTGGAATCGGATTGATGGTAAGTCTGTCACCGAGAATAGATATAATTGTCCCGACCCGGCTTGGGCCGGGATGCAGGGGCTCGGGCTTCGTCCTTCGGAAGGGGAAACGGGGAACTATTTTCGCAGCAGGATTCTCTTTGAGGAAAATGACTTTATGAACTGGACGCGCCGGGATTTCTTCAAGACCGCGCTGGCCCTGCCGGCGGGAGGGTGGCTGGCAAACTACAAGGTGCTGGCCGCGCCGTATACCAAGATGGTCAAGATCACGGCCATCAAGACGCTGCAACTGGACAACGTCGGCGACGGCTGTCTGATCCGGATCGAGACCGATGCCGGCCTGGTGGGCTATGGCGAATCGGGGATCAGCTCGAAAATGGCGCGCGACCGCATCGAGACCATCCAGCGGAACCTGATCGGCCAGGACCCGCTGGCGATCGAGCGCCATTTCTACATGATGAGCGCACTGCAATACTCGTTCGTCGCGCATATCCCGACGATCAGCGGAATCGATATTGCGCTGTGGGACCTGGCGGGGAAGATCCTGGATAAGCCTCTGTACCGGTTGCTGGGCGGACCGATGCGCGCCGCGGCTCCGGTCTATTCGCACGGGAATATCGCCAACATGCTGGATGCCGGCGAGTGCCGGGCCTGGGCGCAGCGCGTCAAGCAGGAGCCCGAAGGCTTCACGGCCTTCAAGTTCGGTATCGGGGTGGGCGGCGGAGGCCGCGGCGGCGGGGGCGGCCGCGGTGGCGCCGGCGGCGGGCGTGGTGGCGCTGGTGGCGGCGGCGAGGGCGGGGGCCGGGATCCATTCGTAGAGACCCTCGACGGCTCGGTTTTCCGCAGCGTGGCCAAGGGATACGCGAACCTTCGCGCCGCGGTGGGCGACGATATCGACCTGGCGATGCATTGCACCGGCCAGTTCGACACGCGCAGTTCCATCGGCCTGTGCAAGGCTATCGAGCCGGTGGACCCGCTGTGGATTGAGGACCCGCTGACGGTCAACTACTCGGAAGCCTGGCTTGAGTTAAAGCGCTCGACGCGGGTACCTCTGCTGGCGGGGGAGAAGGTCGAGTTAGTGCGTGGGTTCCGGCCCTACCTGGATAACCAGGTGCTGGACATGGTCCACCCCGACGTGGCTTACTCGGGCGGCATCACCGGCTGCCGGAAAATCGCGGACTACGCGGCATTGACCCGAACGCCTGTCGGTATGCACAGCGGCCCCTGTTCGCTGATCCGGTTCTATGCGTCCGTTCATCTGGCTGGGGCGATTCAGAACTTCTTCAAGATTGAGAATGTTCTCGGAGAGTTCCGTGGTTTCAAAGAGAAAATGGCAGCCGGGAAAGAGCCCGTCGTTCGCAAGAGCGTGATGCAGTTCCCCGAGGGCCCGGGCCTGGGACTGGAAATCAACGAAGACTGGCTGCGGCAACATATGGCCAAGGGCGAGACATGGTGGGGTTGAGCCGGGATGCAGTCCCGATGCGTTGGCCCAGCGGTCCGCTCGAGATCGCGCGGCGCGGGCTGCGCCCTACATGGACCCGGCTTCTGGTGGTGCTGGTTGCCGCCGCCGCGGTCGCCCAACAGCAGGGTGGGCCGCGGAACGGCACCTTCGAGGGGCAGCCTTCCATCACGTTGAGTAACGACAAGCTGCAGGTCACCGTAATGGTGGAGGGGAGCGCTATCTCAAACGTCGTTATGACCGATGACGCCGAGAAGATGAACCCGTTGTGGAATCCGATGCGGCTTGCCCGGGAAGCCGGCAGGCAGGCCCAGTTTAACGGGACGCTCGGCCATTTTGTTTGCGTCGATGGGTTCGGACGACCGTCTGCCGAGGAGCGGGCCGCCGGCCTTCCGCAACACGGTGAAGCCCATATCACTAAATTCGACATCATCATGGGAAAGGACGGCGCGACCAGTTCGGTTTCCCTTTCGGGAAAGCTCCCGATCGTGCAAGAGGCCTTCACCCGGACTTTTCACATCGTGGACGGCGAAAGTGTGATGTACGTGGACAGCCGGCTTGAGAACCTGATGGGTTTTGACCGGCCGGTGAATTGGGCGGAGCACGCCACCGTCGCCGCGCCGTTTCTGCAGCCGGGGATCACCACGATGGCACTTTCCGGCTCACGCTCGCAGGATCGCGATTATCTGACGAATGGGACGGGCCGCGGCGGTGCGCCCAATGCGGCCGGAGGTCGCGGCGGCAGCGGACCGGCAGCGACCCAGCCAGCGACCCAGCGAAGGCTCGTCTCCGGGCAGGACTTTACGTGGCCGATGGCGCCGGGGCTGGACGGAAAGCCGATCGACATGTCCGCGGTTCCGGATAATCCTCATTACATAGATCATGCCGCCACACTGCTCGATCCCGCGCGGCAGCTTGAATGGGTTGCCGCATTCAATTCCAGCAAACGGACCGTTTATGGGTACGTTTTCAAACGCGAGGAATACCCATGGGTCCAGCACTGGGGCAACTATCCGGCGGAGACTCAGGTGGTGCGCGGCATGGAGTTCGCCACGCAACCTTATGACATTCCCCGGCGTGAAGTGATCGCGAACGGCCCGATGTTCGGTACGCCGACCTACCGGTGGCTGCCTGCGAAGTCGACGATCGAGTCGCATTTCCTGCTTTTTTACACCCGCGTTCCGGATGGGTTCAGGAAGGTGGATGACGTAAGACTGGAAAACGGCAAGATTGTGATTGAAGATCGTGGCGCGCAGAGACGGGTGACGTTGGCGGCATCGAGAGGTCTATGAAGCCGTCGGCCACGATCTGCGATGTGCATCGCCCTATACGTGTGGAGTGGCGTATTGTTATGACGCCGCCCACCGGCGGATCGAGGTCACCGATGGTGGGTAGCGAAAAACTCCAGCACCTGAGGCAGGGCGCCTGGGATCATCGACATGTGGGTACCATCACCGATTTCCACGTAGACGGGATCGAGGCCTGCCGCCCTGAGCTTATCCAGCGCGGCACGGGCCAGATCTCCATGGATGGCCGTATCTTTGGAACCCGCGGAGGTGAACAGCGGGATGCCTTTGATGCGTTCGGCCGGATAATCGACGTAACCGAAGCCGCCCGACAGCACGCCCAGGCCCGCCCATTTCTCCGCGTATTTCTGCCCCAGATACCAAGTCCCGTTGCCGCCCATTGAGTGGCCCATCAGGTAGACACGGGCGGAGTCGATGCGGTACTCGTGTTCGACAATCGCCAGTACGTTGCGGACATCCTTTTCGCTGAGTTCGTTGACGCGCTTCAGTTCGTCCGCAGACCAGTCGGGCCGGCGCGGGTCGGGGGGCGTTGCCGTGGCTCCCGGGGGTCGCCGCAACAGCCCGGCGCCGTACCCTCCAAACGCGTGATAGCCGAGCGGGGCCACGAGGATAAAGCCGTACTTTTCGCAAAGTTCCTGGGTATTGGGATTGGTGCGGAAGAAATAATCCTGCTGGCCGCCGGCTCCGTGCAGGGCGACGATGAGAGGCATGGGAGTCTTTCCGTCGTACTTCTGAGGCACGTAAAGGTGGTACGGCATCTCCTGCTTCGCCTCTTCAAACCGGTAGTGGCGCTGCTGATCGCCTTTGGCGCCCGGGGTCTGCGGGAGGGCGGAGATATCGCCGGGGCGGGACAGGAATTCCGGCCCCTTGCTGTCCGGCCCAAAGACTTCGCCGACATTGAGCAGCGCTGCAAAGGCCACGTAGGTCCCCACCAGCGTCGCGGCATCCACCACGCCTTGGGCGCCCAGCGCCGCCTTCGCGCGGCGATACGTGCCGTCGCTTACGAAATGCTGCCGCAGGAGTTCGGTCGCGAGATCGTGCATCGCCAGTTCATCGGGTTTGAGACCGGCCGGGCGTTTGCCCGCCTTGAGATCCGCCAGCGCCTCCACCGAGACACCTTCTTTCACCGCCAATGGGTAGTGGACTTGCCACTCAAACGGCGATGACCATTCTCTTGAGGTAATGAGAATGCCGAACTCGACCAGGCGCGCGGACAAAGAGGAGTTATAGCGGTAGTAGTTGTAGAGATCCATCAGCGCCTGGCCGGCAACCGGACTGCGCAAGGCCACGTTCCAGGGACCGCCCATGCCTGTGCGGGTTTCCTTGAGCATGCGTTCGGCAAGGGTGCGCTGCGCCCCGGAAGTATCTTCGAGCTTGAGTTGAGGAAAACGCTCCTGCTGCTGGGCAAGGGCGGCACCGCCGAGAGCGGTCCAAGCCACGGCAGCGATCAGCTTTCGGGTGAAGACGTCGGGCATGGAACCTCCAACTTCTCCCCTGAGTCTAGCAGGATGAAGGAGGTTTCGCTGCGCGGGCTGGGATCTGTCAGTGTGACTTACCGGATACTTACAGATAAAGTGGCCGCTGTAGCGGCAGAGCTATCAGACTCCAATCGCCGCGTGACTCTACGAATTCGCCATGGACAGGCGGGGCACGGGACTGCGGTGTGTGATTGTAGATGCGGCCAGCGACGGCGGCGACTCGACCTTCACGCGCAAACCAGTCTGCCGCAGCCGGATCAGTGTCTCCGAACTATATCGTGGTCTGCCGGGCAGACACGAATTCTCTCACTCGCGGGTCGGTGTGCTTTGCCAGGTCCGTCCGGAGGCCTTCGTCACTGAGATCGAGAGGATGCGAGTTTTTCCAATCGTGATATACGATGCTCCATAGCCTGCTGATTACGTGATGATCCTTCAGCTCGATGGCAAGCTCTCGCCGGGTGTCAAGACTACCGGGAGACAAATTCATGGAGCCTATGATGGCCCGTGACTTGTCGGCCAGAATCATTTTCGAATGCAATCTCAGGTGCTTGAGCTTGTGAATGCCGATCCCGATGTCGTGCATAATTCGAAGGTCGCCGACTCCCTCAACTAACTTATCCGTCCTGAGAGAATGCGACGGACGCGTCAACACGTGGACCTTGACCCCCCGCAGTTTGGCCCGCACGATATGCTCGGTGATGAGAGCATCCTGATACCGCTCGTTTTGGATATAGAGGGAATGCTTTGCACTCTCGATGAACGCCGCGAGGGCTGATCGGCCCCCTGGACACCAGATGAGGCGAGAAGATTTTGGCGGCGCAAAGGGCTTCCGGCTCCAATCCGCCTCGAAGCACTCAATCACTTCACTGACTTCCCTTACCTCTGAGGTCATCACGGCATAGTCGCGCATCCTCTCGAAATTCGCCTGGTCCCAGTTCAGTGAACCGATTAATGCCGTGCGGTCGTCTACTACC